>NZ_CP060714.1:4318125-4935000 GCF_014395975.1 Diaphorobacter ruginosibacter
CACTTCGGTGCCGAGGATCGGGAAGAAGCGGATCAAATGCTCCGGAGGAGGCAACATGGTGATGTCCTTGATGCGGTTGTCGTCGGTACTGCTGGTTTTTTCGACGTTGCGATACCAGGCATCAGCGGAAGAAGTTGCTTGAGTCGTCATTTGAATTGCGTCCTCGTGGATTTCGGGTTGACTGTCTGAAAGGGAAACGTGGCAAAAAAGGGGACTGGAAAAACAAAAAACCGCCGGGCTTTTCAGCTTCGGCGGTTTTTTGGGAGAACTTGCTTGCTAGTCTTTAACGTGCGCGCAGTGGCCTCTCATCCGCCTTGGACGAGAACCAAAAGTAAAAGTAAAACGCGCTGCGTACTTGCATAGGGGTTCAATGTAGCACTTTTTGATGCACTGCAACCAAGAATTTTGGTGGCGATTTCGCAACAGCCTCTGTGGGGCCTGATCGGGGTGCTCTGTGTCGGGGGTGGGTGATGATGGGTGCCGGGGGCTTTGATGCGGTCGCTATTCTTGGGTTGAGGGCGGAGGCCGGGAGTGCCCCCGGCGGGGCAGTAACTTTTTGGTCTTGCCCAAAAAGTCACCAAAAATGCGCTTGGCATACGGGGTCACGCGGTAAAACTCACTGCGCGCTACGCGCTCCGTTCAGACAGCCACCGCGAGTCAGTCTGGAAGAGGAATTTTCGGCACGTCGCTGCGCTCGTGCTTTGGGCTTCGTTGGAATTGGATTGAGTGGTATCTGCCCACTACTCGTTTTTTGGACGCGCCCTTTGAAACTGGCGTGGCCTGATGCGCAGGCAGCCGTGCAAGGGCCGCCCCGCCGCACCGGCTGCGTCCCCCTTCCCGAACTGCGCAGCAGTTCGAGAGAAGGGGGAAGGCGCGCAGCGCCTCAGGGGGTTGTTCTGGTCACGCCGTGCCCCCCACGGTCAGGCCCTCGATGCGCATGGTCGGCTGACCCACGCCCACGGGGACGCTCTGGCCTTCCTTGCCGCAGGTGCCGACGCCCGAATCGAGCTTCATGTCGTTGCCGATCATGCTGACCTTCTTGAGCGACTCGGGGCCGCTGCCCACGATGGTGGCGCCCTTCACGGGATACAGGATCTTGCCGTTCTCCACCCAGTAGGCCTCGCTCGCGGAGAACACGAACTTGCCGCTGGTGATGTCCACCTGGCCACCACCGAAATTGGTCGCATACAGGCCCTTCTTGATGGAGGCGACGATTTCCTGCGGGTCCTTGTCGCCACCCAGCATGTAGGTATTGGTCATGCGCGGCATCGGAATATGCGCGTAGCTCTCGCGTCGGCCGTTGCCCGTGGGCCTGGTCTTCATCAGGCGCGCATTCATCGCATCCTGGATGTAGCCCTTGAGGATGCCGTCCTCGATCAGCACGTTCTTCTGCGTGGCATGGCCTTCGTCGTCGACATTGAGCGAGCCGCGGCGGTCGGCGATGGTGCCGTCGTCCAGCACGGTGACGCCCTTGGCGGCCACGCGCTCGCCGATGCGGCCGCTGAATGCGCTCGATCCCTTGCGGTTGAAATCGCCCTCCAGGCCGTGCCCGACCGCTTCGTGCAACAGCACGCCGGGCCAGCCGGGGCCGAGCACCACGGTCATCTCGCCGGCAGGTGCAGGACGCGATTCGAGATTGACAAGCGCCGCATTCACGGCTTCGCTCACGTATTGGTGGACCAGTTCGTCATCGAAG
This sequence comes from Diaphorobacter ruginosibacter, assembly GCF_014395975.1. Lineage (NCBI taxonomy): Bacteria > Pseudomonadati > Pseudomonadota > Betaproteobacteria > Burkholderiales > Comamonadaceae > Diaphorobacter > Diaphorobacter ruginosibacter. The sequence continues at coordinate 4,319,822 of NZ_CP060714.1, forward strand.
TAGGCCAGGCCGAAGCGACCGCCGCCGCCGGCCGAGCCGACCTCGCGGCGCCCGTTCTGTTCTGCGATCACGGTGATCGACATGCGCACCAGCGGGCGCACGTCGGCCGCCAGCGTGCCATCCGCACGCGCGACCAGCACCACGTCGTATTCGCCGGCCAGGCCCGCCATGACCTGGACCACGCGCGGGTCCTTGGAGCGGGCCAGCTTCTCGGCGCGCTCAAGCAACTGCACCTTGGCCGTGCTGTCCATGGTCGCGATGGGGTCGAGTTCGGGATACAGCGAGCGGCTTTGGGCAATCTTGCGGGCACCCACCCGGGTGCGGGCCGACTTGGCAACCGAGGCGATCGAGCGCACGGTGCGTGCCGCGTCGAGCAGCGAGGCTTCGGAAATATCGTCGGAATAGGCAAAGGCCGTCTTCTCGCCGCTCACCGCACGGACGCCGACGCCCTGGTCGATGCTGAACGAGCCGGTCTTGACGATGCCCTCCTCCAGGCTCCAGCCCTCGCTGCGCGTGTACTGGAAGTACAGGTCGGCATCGTCCACCTGGTGCGCGCGGATTTCCGCCAGCGCACGGGCCAGATGGGACTCATCAAGGCCGAACGGCTCCAGCAGCAGCTGCCGGGCGATGGCCAAACGTTCAATGGTGGGTTCGCGGGAGATCATTCGCCCATTTTAGGCAGAGCCTCATCTCCCTGCTGCAACATGTGCGTAAGAGCGCTGTAGCGACCTGGGCGGCTATGCCGCCTCCTGCGGCGCCTGCGACGGCTGGTTCTGGGCCCGCGCGACCGACATCAGCACGCCGAGCGCAAGGCCCAGCGTGACCATCGCCGTACCGCCGTAGCTCACGAACGGCAGAGGCACGCCCACGACCGGCAGGATGCCGCTGACCATGCCCATGTTCACGAAGGCGTAGGTGAAGAAGATCATCGACACCGCGCCGGCCATCAGCCGCCCGAACAGCGTGGTCGCGCCCACCGCGATGGCCAGGCCGCGCCACACCAGCAGCAGGAAGCTCACGATCAGCGCAATATTGCCCACCAGCCCGAACTCTTCGGAGAAGGCGGCGAAGATGAAATCGGTCGTACGTTCGGGAATGAATTCCAGGTGCGTCTGCGTGCCCGCCATGAAGCCCTTGCCCCAGACGCCGCCCGAGCCGATCGCGATCATGCCCTGGATGATGTGAAACCCCTTGCCCAGCGGGTCGCGCGTGGGGTCGAGCAGCGTGCAGATGCGCTGCTGCTGGTAGTCGTGCAGCACGGGCCAGCGCACCCCGTCCGCGCACAGTTGCGGCTCGAACCAGACGATCAGCACGATGCCGATGGCACCGATCACCATCGGCGGAATCACCAGCCGCCATGGCAGTCCCGCGAAGAAGATCACAGAGAGCCCTGCCGCCATCACCAGCAGCGAGGTGCCCAGGTCGGGCTGCTTCATGATCAGCCCCACGGGGATCATCAGCAGCACCCCGGCCACCACGAAATCCAGCGCGCGCAGCTGCCCTTCGCGCTTCTGGAACCACCATGCCAGCATCAGCGGCGTCGCGATCTTGAGCAGTTCGCTGGGCTGGATCACCACACCCACGTTGATCCAGCGCTGTGCTCCTTTCTTGGTGATGCCGAACAACGCTACCGCCACCAGCAGCGCCACCCCCAAGGTGTAGAGCGGCACGGCCAGCGCCATGAGCTTCTGGGGCGGCACCTGCGAGACGCAGAAGAGGATGCCCGCCGCCAGCAGGATGTTGCGGCCATGGTCGGTAAACCGCGTCCCGTGGTCATAGCCCGACGAATACATCGCCGTGAGCCCGATCGAGGTGAGCACCAACAGCAGGAAAATGAGCGGCCAGTCGAACCCGCGCAACATGGGCAGGATGCGCTGCAGAACGGTGGGTTTGTCGAAAACGGCGGACATGGGCGGCGATTATCCCCGCGCGGCGCACAACCCTGCGCACGAGGTGCAGAATCGGGCACCAAGACATCGAACTCGACAGCGCTCTCGACGACGCTCTCTCCTCTTCTGTTCCTTTCTTCCCATGGCAACGACGCATCTGCTCTATCTGCACGGATTCCGTTCATCCCCCCAGTCCGCCAAGGCGCAGCTGACCGCAGCCGCCGTGAAGCGGGATCATCCCGACGTGCACTTCTGGTGCCCCCAGTTGCCGCCGTCTCCCCGGGATGCGATGGCGATGGTGGCGAGCGCCACCAGCCACTGGCCGCGCGCGACAACCGCCGTGATCGGCTCGTCTCTGGGAGGCTTTTATGCGAGCTGGTTTGCGCAGCACCAAACCTGCCGCAGCGTGATGCTCAACCCCGCGGTGAATCCCGCACGCGACCTGCAGCGGCACATCGGCGAGCAGACCGCGTGGCACAACCCGAACGAGCATTTCTATTTCCAGCCCCACTTCGTCGATGAGCTCAAGGCCCTGGACGTACGCCACCTGCCGCCCGCCGCACCCGAAATGGCCGTCATCGCCAAGGGTGACGAACTGCTGGACTGGCGCGAGATGGTGGAGCGCTATCCGCACGCCGAGCTGCACGTGCTGGAGGGCGGCGACCACGCACTGAGCAGCTTCGCCTCGCAGGTGGGCGACGTGATCCGCTTCTGCGACCTGGTGTGACGGGAGGGCGCGCGCGCCCTCCTTTTGCGTCCTCTTGCTTCGCGACTGAACTCAGGACCCCGCGACGCCGGAGCCCTCGGGTGTGGCCTGGCTCGCACTGCTGCCGGCCTGGGATGCCGCCGACGCCTTCTGCTTTTGCTGCTCTTGCTGTTCCCGGAACGTCTTGCTCGCATCGGGATAGGCCCGCTCGAGCAGCTGGGTCTGCTCCTGCACGTCAGCCTGGAGGCCCAGCAACTGCGCGCTGGTGATCAACTTCGTGATCACGCGCGGCTCGGGCGAATAGTGCAGCAGGCGCCGCGCCATCGCATGCATCTGCACGGCGTTCTGCTCGTTCACCGTCGTGGTGGTGAGCCAGGCGAACTCGGCCGGGTTGACGAAGAAGCCGGTGGTCTGGCTCACCTCGCGCGCGGTCAGGTCGCGCCACTGGGCGAGGCGATGCGGAGGATCGATGTACAGCTGCGCCATGCGGCGGAAATCGTTGCCGATGATGAACGCTCCCGCCAGCCACGCCACACAGGCCGTGAGCAGCGCCACCTGCACCCGGATCACCGTCCGCGGCCTCGGCTGTGCCTCGCCGCGCGGCAGCAGGAGAATGGCAATGGACAGCACCGCCACCAGTTGGAACGGACCGTACCAGAGCGGGAACTCCAGCATGCTGTGCATGCCGATGAGGGCCAGCACCCCCCATGCCAGCTGGCGCACGGGGTCGGTCTCGCGCCAGGGCTTGCCGCGCCACACGGCCCAGATCACCAGAACGCAGAAGGCGCCTGCCGCGGGCAGGCCCAGCTCGACGGCCAGGTGCAGCGGCAGGTTGTGGGCATTGTCGAGCAGCACGCAGAAGCGCTCGCCCGGGAAAAGCGTGCTGTAGTGCGCGTAGTCGAGCTCGCCCCAGCCCCATCCGAGCCATGGCCGCTGCTCGATCAGGTACAGCATGTTCGACCACAGCGTCAGCCGGCTGGTGCAGCGATGCGAGGTGTCTGCCACGCGCATGAACAGGCCATCCATCTGCACGCCGGTCCAGCGCAGAAGCAGCTCGGGCAACAGCCAGGCCGACAGCAGATAGGCCAGCAGCCCGGCCACGCCCATGAGCAGCGCCAGCCGCCCCACACTGGCGCGCCAGAACCACAGCAGCACGACCAGCGCCAGCCACTCCACGGCACCGGTGCGCGACGCCGTCACGCCACTGCCCATGGACAGCAGCACCAGGACCCATGGCGCCGCGGCCGCCAGAATCGACAGCAAGGGTCCCCAGCGCGGACGCAGCGGGCGCGCGTTCGGCGAAAGCAAGGCGGGCAGCCACAGCAACAGTGCCAAGGCGCTCATCAGGATGAGCGTGGCCTGCTGGTTGCGCTGGCGCAGGTTGCCGATGGCCTGCCCCAGTGTGGACTGGTAGATCCATGGCGACAGCCCCGCATCGCCCTTGAAGAACTGGATCAGCCCGATCACCGATGCCAGCGCACCGGCCAGGATCAGGCCCCAGCACAGGCAGCGCCCCAGGTCCTCGCGCAGTTCGGCCGGGCGATCGACGCGCGTGATGCAGAGCATGACGATCAGCCAGCCGCACATGGCGCTTGCCACCAATGGCCAGAAATTGGTCATCGGCGAGCGCGTGTAGGCGAAGAGAAATGGAACCGCCACGGCCAGACTTTGGGTGGCCAGGGCAAGAACGTGAGTGACTGCTTTCATTTGGGCACGCAGGCTCGTGCGCAATGCGACAAGCCCTGCATCATAGACGGGCAAGCGGCCTTCGGGCGCATGCGTCGCCCCTGGGTGATTCCCGGGCTAATCCCTTCGTTAAATCCTGCCGTTAAATCCTTTGGTTCTCACGGCCCACCTGGGGGAGACGGCGCGCCATGGGAAAATAGCGCCATGCATGCACTATTCGAAGAAGCCGGCAAGTTTCAGGCCGGCCGCATCCTCTCTGAAGCGGAAAGCTCGGCCCAGATCGAGCTGGACTCTGGAAAACGCGTCAAGGTCAAGGCCGCCAACATCCTGCTGAAGTTCGAGAAGCCCTCGCCCGCCGAGCTGCTCGCCAAGGCGCGTGAGCTGGCGGCCGCGATCGAGCTCGACCTCGCCTGGGAATTCGCTCCCGAGGACGAGTTCGGATTCGCCGACCTGGCACGCGACTATTTCTCCGAATCCGCATCGCTCACCGAGCAGGCCGCCGCGCTGCTGGCGCTCCATGAGGCTCCGCACTATTTCCGTCGCGCGGGCAAGGGCCGCTTCAAGAAGGCGCCGGCCGAGATCCTGCAGCAGGCGCTGGCCGCCATCGAGAAGAAGAAGCAGATCGCCGCACAGATCACCGCCTGGGCGGACGAACTTGCCGCGGGCACCTGCCCGCAGCCGATCCGCGACCAGCTCTACAGAATCCTGTTCAAGCCCGACAAGAACGCTCCCGAGTACAAGGCCGTCGTCGAAGCCAGCCGCGCCACGCACAAGGCGCCGCTGGACCTGCTGCAGGCCGCGGGCGCGATCGACTCGGCCTACCAGTTCCACTGGAAGCGTTTCCTGTTCGAGAACTTCCCCAAGGGAACCGGCTTCCCGCCGCTCACCGCGCCTCAGCCCCCGCAGGATCTGCCGCTGGCGAACGTGCAGGCCTATTCCATCGATGATTCGGCCACCACCGAGATCGACGATGCGCTCTCGGTGCAGGGCCTGGGCTCCGGCACCGTGACGCTGGGCATCCACATCGCGGCGCCCGGCCTTGCCATCGACCCGGGCTCGGCCATCGACCACGTGGGGCGTGCACGCCTGTCCACGGTCTACATGCCGGGCTACAAGATCACGATGCTGCCCGACGAGGTCGTGCAGATCTACACGCTCGACGAAGGCCGCGCCAATCCGGCCGTCTCGCTGTATGTGACCATCAACGAGGAGACGCTGGAGATCACCGGCACCGAAACCCGGCTCGAGCGCGTGCCGGTCGCCGTCAACCTGCGCCACGACCGGCTCGACCACATCGTGACCGAGGAATGGCTGGGCGATGCCTCCCTCACCGTCGAAGGAACGCCGCAGGAGCTGCTTGATCGCCGCGCCGAACTCTCGTTCCTGTACCGCCTGGCCCGCCAGCTCAAGGCGCAGCGCGAGGTGGTGCGCGGCAAGCCCGAAACCTTCAACCGCCCCGACTACACCTTCCGCCTGGAAGGCAACGGCGGCGCCGAACCGAACGGCAGCGAAACCGTGAGCATCACCACGCGCAAGCGCGGCGCGCCGCTGGACCTGATCGTCGCCGAGGCAGCCATCGTCGCCAACAGCACCTGGGGCCAGCTGCTTGCCGATCACAACGTGCCCGGCATCTACCGTAGCCAGTACAGCCTCGCGCCCGGCGTGAAGGTGCGCATGGGCACCAAGGCTCAGCCCCATGCCGGGATCGGCGTGAAGTGCTACGCGTGGTCCACATCGCCGCTGCGCCGCTATGTCGACCTGGTCAACCAGTGGCAGATCATCGCGTGCGCGCGCCATGGCAAGACGGCCGCGCTCGCCGCACCGTTCAAGCCGAAGGACGCGGACCTGTTCTCGATCATCTCGAGCTTCGATGCGGCCTACAGCGCCTACAACGGCTACCAGGCCGGCATGGAGCGCTTCTGGACGCTGAAGTACCTGGAGCAGAACCAGATCACCGAAATCGAGGCCACCGTCATCAAGGACAACGGCGCCGGCAACATGCTTGTGCGCGCCGATACGCTGCCACTGGTGATCTCCGTGCTCGGCGCGCAGAACCTGCCGCGCGGCGCGCGCGCGCTGGTGAGGCTGGGCGAGATCGATGAGATCACGCTCGACATCCATGGCACGGTGCTGCAGCGCCTCGACGATCCGGACGATGCCGGCGACGACGGCGACGTCACCGAAGACGAGGACGATGACGACTCGGTGGCAGGCCCTATCGCGATCGCCGTGGATGTCAACGAAAACGATGCGGCAGATGCGCCACAAGGCAAGCCCAAAAGCGCCAACACCGAAGATAATCAGGCGCCGTGAAACTGCCTGCCTTCCTCCAGCGCTTCAGCGTCCTTCAACTGGCGCTCGGCGCCTCCATCCTGGTGCACGCCGCCGTCCTGTCGGTGCGCTTTGTCGACCCGGAAAGCTTCAATCGCGTGTTCGAGGACACGCCGCTCGAGGTCATCCTGGTCAATGCCAAATCCACCGAGGCGCCCGACAAGGCACAGGCCGTGGCGCAGTCCGCGCTGGCCGGCGGCGGCGAGGCCGCCAGCGGCCGCGCGACGAGCCCGCTGCCCTACTCGGCGCTCACCTCGATCGGCGACGACCTGGAAGAAGCACAGCGCAAGATGGATTCGATGATGGAGCAGCAGACCCAGCTGCTCGCCACGCTGCGCAAGGAACTCGCCAAGCTGCCTCCGCCCGATCCGCGCAAGCAGGCGCAGAGCGCCGACAACCAGGTGCAGGAGGAAAAGCGCAAGCAGCTCCTGAAGGTGCTTGCCGAGATCGAGAAGCGCATCAACGAGGAAAACGCGCGCCCCAAGAAACGCTACATCAGCCCCGCCACGCGCGAGGAGGTGTACGCCGTCTACTACGATGCGCTGCGCCGCAAGGTCGAGGACAAGGGCACCGAGAACTTCCCGGAAGCGGGCGGCAAGAAGCTCTACGGCGAGCTCATCATGATCATCACGGTGAACCACGACGGCCGCGTGCTCGACACCGAGGTCGCCCAGACCTCGGGCAACAAGCAGCTGGATCGCCGCGCCGAAGCCATCGCCACCGCCTCGGGCCCGTTCGGCCATTTCGGCCCCGCGATGCGCTCCAAGGCAGACCAGATCGCCGTGGTCTCGCGTTTCAAGTTCACGCGCGACCAGACCCTGGAAACCGACCTGCGCTGAGGGTGGTCCATGGTGCCTGCAGCCGGTGCAGCACCTGCCTCTCCTGAACGCGACGCATGAAAGAACAGCCACATGCAGGACAAGCAGCTCCACTACTGCGTGATGGGCAACCCCATCGCCCACAGCCGCTCGCCGGCCATCCACGCCCGTTTCGCCGCACTCACCGGCGAGCCCGTGCACTATGAGCGCATGCTCGTGCCGATCGAGGGCTTCGCCCAGGCCGTCAGGGAGTTCGCCGCCCGGGGCGGCAAGGGCTGCAACGTCACCGTTCCCTTCAAGCTCGAGGCGGCCGACTGCGCCGACGAGAAAAGCGAGCGCGTGCTGCTGGCAGGTGCCGCCAACACGCTGGTGCTGCATGCCGACGGACGCATCAGCGCGGACAACACCGATGGCCTGGGGCTTGTCGCCGACATCACCCGCAATGCGCGGGTGCCGCTCCAGGGCCGCGACGTGCTGCTGATCGGCGCGGGCGGCGCCGCCGCCGGGGTGCTCGGGCCGCTGCTGCGCGAGAAGCCGCGGCGCATCGTCATCGCCAACCGCACGGTGCAGAAGGCCCAGCACCTCGTGGACACGCATGCCGTCATCGCCCTGGACACCGGCACGCAGCTCGAGGCCAGTCCGCTGCTGGAGATCGCGGGCGATTTCGACATCGTCATCAACGGCAGCGCCAGCAGCCTCGCCGGTGCGGCGTCCCCCGTGCCGGCCCGCGTGCTGCGCAACGGGGCCCTCGCTTATGACATGATGTACGGGCCCGCCGCACAAGGGTTCCTCGACTGGGCCGCGCAGCATGGCGCCATCGCGCGCGATGGCCTGGGCATGCTGGTCGAGCAGGCGGCGGAGTCCTTCTCCATCTGGCGTGGCGTGCGGCCACCGGCGGCTCAGGTGCTGAATGAGCTACGTGCGGAAATCGACGCGGCGCAAGGCGCCCGGCCCTCAGGCAAGGCGTAAGGACCCGGGGCGGGCAACGCAAGTAACGCAACAAGGACATGGGCATGGGAACGGCATGGAAGGCAACCATCCGCTGGCTGGCGCTGCTGGTGCTGGCCTTCATTGCGCTGCAGCTGTTCTTCGTGCTGCGCATCGCGCTCATGGCAGTGCTCGATCCCGAATCCACGACCTTCCAGCGATCGCAGGCCTGGCAGCAGCTGGCATCGCAGGGAACGCTGCGCTGGAGGCAGGAATGGGTGCCCTACGAGCAGATCTCCCCGACCCTCAAGCGGGCCGTGATCGCCTCGGAAGACGATGGCTTTGCCAACCACGACGGCGTGGACTGGGCTGCCATCGAAAAGAACTGGGAGCGCAACAACCGGCTTGCCGAGCAGGCCGCGCAGCGCCAGGAAGCCCATCCCGACCGGCAGATCAAGCCGGTAAAGATCCGCGGGGGCTCCACAATCACCCAGCAGCTTGCCAAGAACCTGCTGCTCTCCGGCGAACGCAGCATGCTGCGCAAGGGGCAGGAGCTGATGCTGACCATGGTGCTGGAACAGTTCCTCAGCAAGCAGCGCATCCTGGAGATCTATCTCAACAACGTGGAATGGGGTGAAGGCGTCTTCGGTGCGCAAGCTGCGGCGCAGCGCTACTTCCGCAAGAACGCATCACAACTCAGCTCTGCCGAGGCCGCACGCCTTGCCGTGATGCTGCCCGCGCCCAAGCGCTTTGAAAAGCAGCCGCAGTCAGCCTACCTGAACGGCCGCACGCGCGTGATCATGGGCCGCATGGGGCGCACCGAACTGCCCTGAGCCGAGCGCGCCCAGGTTCAGGCCACGCGCGAGATCGGCTCCGCGCGCGCGGGCGCAAAACCCTCGCTGGAACCCGCCGCGCGCAGCACGGGTGCGAGGGCCTCGCCGATCCGCTGGGCCGTTCCCAGCACGGTGGGCACCGCGCGCTTGAGCATGCGCTCATCCATCTGGCGCGCAAAGGTCGTGTAGACCAGCACCCCCCGCAGCATGCCCGCGCTGAACACCGGCACGGCCAGCGCGGCACTCTCCGAGCGGTGATGGCCGTAGCGCACGGCAAACCCCTGCCGGCGCGTCTCGCGGATCATGCGGCGCATGGCACGCAGGTCGGTCAGGCGCGGGCCATCGTCTTCGCGGCTGTTCATCTCTTCGATCAGGATGCGACGCTCGACCGGCCCGCAGAACGACAGGTAGGCGCGCCCCGAGGCCGACTCGGTCAACTCATAGCGTCGGCCGACGCTGGATGGACGGATCGCATAGGGGCTGTAGGGCATGGTGCAGTACACCACGCGAATCTGGTGGTGGTCGATCACGCCCAGCGACAGCGGCCATTTGATCGCATGCGTGGTGCTCACCATGATGGGCGCCGCGAGCTCGGCCAGCTGCATCTGCGTGGTCACGCCGCAGCTCAGGTTGCCGACTGCCTGGGTGAGCTGATAGTGGCCGTAGACATGCGGATCGGTGCGCACATACTTCTCGGATTCGAGCGTGCTGAGCAGGCGGTGCAGTGTCGACTTGGCAAGGCCCGTGCGCTGGTGCAACTCCTGCAACGTCCAGCTCACGCGCTCGTTCATCACCCGGAGAATCTGCAGCGCGCGCTGCACGGAACGGACTTCGGTGCTCATGAGTTCTTTCATCGGCCAATCCGGCGGACCACCACCTCGCACCGTCCCGGATCGCCTGTTATGGTGACAGCAGCCACGGCAAGCGTGGCCATCACCTCATTTCATCAAACAAGGAGTTCGCCCTCTTGTCTCCAGACGGCTTGGCTCCATTCCGGCTACAGTCTAGAAGTTTGCGAAAACTTTTGTTGGACAATTCTTGATGTTCCGTCTATCGGAATCTTTGAACTTTCCACACATTCTATGAGCCAAATGCAAGCCAGTTGCAAGGCTCATACCCCAAGACAGGAAGCACAGCGCGTGAGAATTCTGGGAATCGACCCTGGACTGCAGACCACCGGATTCGGGGTCGTGGACGTCGACGGCCATCGACTGGGCTACGTGGGCAGCGGCACCATCCGGACCACCGCGCTCGCACGCGGCGACCTGCCGGGACGCCTGAAGGTGCTGTTCGAGGGCGTCACCGAGGTCGTCAAGCGCTACCAACCCGACCAGGCCACGGTGGAGATCGTGTTCGTGAACGTGAACCCGCAATCGACCCTGTTGCTGGGCCAGGCCCGTGGCGCAGCCCTGGCCGCGCTGGTCTCGCAGGACCTGCCCGTGGCCGAGTACACCGCCCTGCAGATGAAAAAAGCCATGGTCGGCCACGGCCGCGCCGCCAAGAGCCAGGTGCAGGAGATGGTGCGCAGGCTCCTTCAACTCCCCGGCCTGCCCGGCACCGACGCGGCCGACGCCCTGGGTCTGGCGATCACGCATGCCCATGCGGGCATGGCGATGGCCAGGGTGAACGAAGTGGCTCAGTTGCAGCGCAAGCAGCATGCGATGTACAGGGCTGGACGAAGTTATTAAGAGGCATCCCCCTGAGGCGCTGCGCGCCTTCCCCCTTCTCTCGAATTGCTGCGCAATTCGGGAAGGGGGACGCAGCCCTCGCTGCGGGACGGCCCTTGCTCGGCTGCCCTCGCCTTGGGGTGCGCCGGTTTTACAGGCCGCGCTCGAGGTTTTATGGCATCTCCCTGAGGCGCTGCGCGCCTTCCCCCTTCTCTCGAATTGCTACGCAATTCGGGAAGGGGGACGCAGCCGGTGCGGCGGGGCGGCCCTTGCACGGCTGCCCGCGCATCAGGCCACGCCAGTTTCGAAGGGCGCGTCCAAAAAACGAGTAGCGGGCAAATACCACTCAACCCAATTCAACCGAAGCCCAAAGCACGAGCGCAGCGACGTGCCGAATACTCCTCCCCTTCAACTGACTCACGGCGGCTGTTTGAACGGAGTGACGAAGGAACGAAGAGAGTTCTGCCGTGGGTATTAAGACGCCTTTTTGGTGACTTTTTGCGCGCGCAAAAAGTTACTGCCCCGCCGGGGGCAGTCCCGGCCTCCACCCTCAAACAAGCAAGCAGAAGCCGAACCCCGACGACACAACATACCTCCTCTTATCAGTTGCTGAGAATCAGCGAGGCAATCACCCCGGTCGCAATCGCGACCAGCAGATAGTCCGACCCATACTGCACCCACTGATACCCCCGAGGCGGAGCAGTCAGGCGGTGCGTACGCCAGTCCTCCACCACATAGCTGCGCGTGCGATAGGCCGGCGGGATGCGGTCCCCGCGATGCCATCGATGATCCGGGCCTGCCCCTCGCGGATAGTGATCATTGCGCACATGGCCCGGGGGATTCGGGCGACGGTTGTCATGGCGGTCATAGCCGCGACGGTCATCATGGCCACGACGGTCGTGATCCCGGTGATCATTGCGCGTGATGTCCGGGCGGGCCGGCTGTGCGAAGGCCGTTCCCAGGGTGGTGACGCCCAGCACCAGCGCCACGGCAGCCGCCGTGAATGTCCTCGTCGCGATGCGAATCTTTGCAGTCATGTGAACCTCCTTGTGTTGGCAGGCAGGCAAGCAATACGGACATACGGGCGGAACACCCTGCAGCCGATGCCTTGCACACGATTCCATGTTGCATGAAAAAAGCCGCCTGCCAAGTCGGCAGGCGGCGGATTTACGTCAGCTTTGCTTTACGTTGCACGGCTTTGCCATTGCAAGAACCGTGGCTTCGCATCAGCGTCACGCCACGGGCTGGATCGGAATGTAGAGCTCGCCGCCGCCTTCACGGAACTCGCCGGCCTTCTCCTGCATGCCCTTGGCCGCGAACTCACGCACCTCCTGCGTGATCTTCATCGAGCAGAACTTCGGTCCGCACATCGAGCAGAAGTGCGCCACCTTGGCACTGTCCTTGGGCAGCGTCTCGTCGTGGAATTCGCGTGCGGTATCGGGGTCGAGACCCAGGTTGAACTGGTCTTCCCAGCGGAAATCGAAGCGCGCCTGGCTGAGCGCATCATCGCGCGAGCGCGAGCCCGGATGTCCCTTGGCCACATCGGCCGCGTGCGCCGCGATCTTGTAGGCGATGATGCCCTGCTTCACGTCGTCGCGGTCGGGCAGGCCCAGGTGCTCCTTGGGCGTCACGTAGCACAGCATCGCGGTACCGAACCAGCCGATCATCGCAGCGCCGATGGCCGAGGCGATGTGGTCGTAGCCCGGTGCGATGTCGATCGTCAGGGGGCCCAGGGTGTAGAACGGCGCCTCGTTGCAGTGCTTGAGCTGCTCGGTCATGTTCGACTGGATCATGTGCATGGGCACGTGGCCGGGGCCTTCGATCATGGTCTGCACGTCATGCTTCCAGGCGATCTGCGTGAGTTCGCCCAGCGTGTGCAGCTCGGCGAACTGTGCCTCGTCGTTCGCATCGGATGCGCAGCCGGGACGCAGGCCGTCGCCGAGCGAGAAGCTCACGTCGTACTGTTTCATGATGTCGCAGATGTCCTCGAAATGCTCGTACAGGAAGCTTTCGCGGTGATGCGCCATGCACCACTTGGCCATGATCGAGCCGCCGCGCGAGACGATGCCGGTGCGGCGCTGCGCGGTGAGGTGGATATAGGCCAGGCGCACGCCAGCATGGATCGTGAAATAGTCCACGCCCTGCTCGGCCTGCTCAACCAGGGTGTCGCGGAAGATTTCCCAGGTCAGGTCCTCGGCGATGCCGCCCACCTTCTCCAGCGCCTGGTAGATCGGCACGGTGCCGATCGGCACCGGCGAGTTGCGCACGATCCAGTCGCGCGTGGTGTGGATGTTCTTGCCGGTCGAGAGGTCCATCACATTGTCGGCGCCCCAGCGGATCGCCCACACCAGCTTTTCCACTTCTTCCTCGATGCTCGAGGTCACCGCGGAGTTGCCGATGTTGGCGTTGATCTTCACCAGGAAGTTGCGGCCGATCGCCATTGGCTCGACCTCGGGGTGGTTGATGTTGGCGGGAATGATCGCGCGGCCGCGAGCCACCTCGTCACGCACGAACTCGGGGGTGATGATCCGGGGAATGTTCGCACCCATGGGATTGCCGGCCAGGCGCTGCTCGCGCGCAGTGTCCTGCATGTATTGCTGCATCCACTCGCGGCGGCCGTTTTCGCGAATCGCCACGTATTCCATTTCGGGAGTGATGATGCCGCGCTTGGCGTAGTGCATCTGCGTCACGTTGGCACCGCTTTTCGCGCGGCGCGGCTGGCGCTGCAGCGCGGCCGCTTCGGCACGCAGCTGGTCGAGGCGGATGTCGTCGGCGTCGCCCTTGCGGCCATCGTCAAGCGCCACGCGCAGGCGGCCCGCATAGTATTCGCTGTCGCCACGCGCATCGATCCAGCTGCCGCGCACGCTGGGCAGGCCCTGGCGCACGTCGATCCCCACCTTCGGGTCGGTGTAGGGACCCGAGGTGTCATAGACGCTCACCGTCTCGCCATTGGTCAGCGCGATGTCGCGCACGGGCACGCGCACGTCGGGCTGGCTGCCGATCAGGTAGTTCTTGGTGGAAGCAGGAAAGGGTTCGCGTGTGAGCGAAAGCAGGTGGGAAAACTTGTCGATGGCGTTCATGGCGGCACTCCTTGGATTTCTCGAATGGAATGCTCCGCAATCGGCCGGACCGGGCACATGGACTTGTGGCATCACAAACCATTGCCTGCATGCGTGCGACATGGCACCCATGCAGATCCAACTGCAGCTCTTCTTACGCTGGTACTAACCAGATCAAGTTCGCGGTTCCAGTGGTCAAGTCCACCGTCTCAGCACGCCATACGTGCACCCCGGAGCAAGCGCGAGTATAGGTGCAAAGCGGGGAAATGCAATCACTGATTGCGAAAAATCAAACCGCCCGTCTCAAAAACCGGATTTTCAGACAATGCGTTCGAGGAACAGCACGGCAAAGAACACCAACGCCGCGATCAGGGTCCACTTGATGATGATGAAGCCATAGCGCTTGTACTGCTGCTGTCCCGTGGCCGCATAGAAGCCGAAGCACAGGGCCGCGGCCACCACCAGGAACATGACGAGGGCACGGAAGATCAGCATGCGCAACTCAATGGCAGTGACAACGGCAAGGGCGCTGGCGGCAGGTGCCTGTTCACCATGCGTGCGCGGGCATCGCGAAGCCCGCGGGCGCCTGGCGCTCGCTGTCGAAGGTGGCGATCTCCCAGCAATCCTCGTGCGCAAGCAGTTCGCGCAGCAGCAGATTGTTGAGGCCATGGCCCGAGCGGAAGGCGCTGTAGGCCGCCAGCAACGGCTTGCCGACCACGTACAGGTCGCCGATGGCGTCGAGGATCTTGTGCTTCACGAACTCGTCGTCGTAGCGCAGGCCGTCGGAATTGAGGACCTTGTAGTCGTCCATCACGATCGCGTTGTCGAGGCCGCCCCCGAGCGCGAGGCCGTTGGCGCGCATCATCTCCACGTCCTTCGTAAAGCCGAAGGTGCGCGCCCGGGCGATGTCGCGGGTGTAGTTGCCCGCGCCCATGTCGAACTCGACGCACTGGCCGGTGGAGTCGACCGCGGGGTGTGCAAAATCGATCTCGAAGCGCAGCTTGAAGCCGTGGTACGGATCGAGACGCGCCCATTTGAGGTTGGCGCCCTCGCCCTGCCGGATCTCGACGGGCTTGGTGATGCGGATGAATTTCTTGGGAGCGTTCTGCTTCTCGACACCCGCGCTTTGCAGCAGGAACACGAACGACGCGGAAGACCCGTCCAGAATGGGCACTTCCTCGGCCGTGATGTCGATGTACAGGTTGTCGATGCCGAGGCCGGCGCAGGCCGACATCAGATGCTCCACGGTATGGACCTTGGCACCGCCCACGCCGATCGTCGACGCCATGCGCGTATCGACGATCGCCAGCGCATTCACGGGAATGTCCACGGGCTCGGGAAGATCCACCCGCCGGAACACGATGCCGGTATCGGGCTGTGCCGGACGCAACGTCAACTCGACCCTCTGGCCGCTGTGCAGACCCACGCCCACGGCGCGTGTCAGAGTCTTGATGGTACGTTGCTGAAGCATCATTCGATTGTAGGTGAACAGGTGTAACCCGGCTGAAGCAATCTCTCTATTTCCCCAATAGAGAATCTCCTTGCGCTACGAAATCGGAAGCAAAAAAACAAAAGCCGGAAGCAAAAAAAAGAGGAAGCGGTCGCCCGCTCCCTCCACTCTTCTCTGTTTAACCGAACGTAGCTCATATTCAACGTTTCACGGGCGCCGCGCGCTGACACGGCGCTCGTGAAACGGGTGCCCCTGCACGCGGCAAGGGCGTCGCGCCGGACCTCAGTCCGCCTGCTTGCGCAGGAAGGCGGGGATTTCCAGCTCCTCCATGCCGCCCGAGGACAGGGCATCCACGCGCGCTGTCGCATGGGTGCGGTTGGTGCGCCACACGCTCGGCACCGACATGTTGTCGTAGCCGGGCTGTGCAGCACCACCGCTGATGCCTCCCGATGCAGTCACGCCGCCAACAGCCATGGTGTAGGGCAGGTTGTCGGTGCCGGTGCGCAGGCCGCCCTGCACCACCGAAATCGGCTGGCGACGTGCGTTGGCACGCGACAGGCCGGTGGCCACCACCGTCACGCGGATGTCGTCGCCCAGCGACTCGTCGTAGGCCGCACCGAAGATCACGTGCGCATCCTGCGACGCGTAGGCGTTGATGGTGTTCATGGCCAGGCGCGACTCGGACAGCTTGAGGCTGCCCTTGCTTGCCGTGACCAGGACCAGCACGCCCTTGGCGCCCGACAGGTCGATGCCTTCCAGCAGCGGGCAGGCAATCGCCTGCTCGGCAGCGATGCGCGCGCGGTCGGGGCCGCTCGCGGTGGCCGTGCCCATCATCGCCTTGCCCGGCTCGCCCATCACGGTGCGCACGTCTTCGAAGTCGACGTTCACCTGGCCGTACTCGTTGATGATTTCGGCAATGCCGCCCACGGCGTTCTTGAGAACGTCATTGGCATGCGCGAACGCTTCGTCCTGCGTGATTTCGTCGCCCAGCACGTCGAGCAGCTTTTCGTTGAGCACAACGATCAGCGAGTCGACATTGGCCTCGAGCTCGGTCAGGCCTTCGTCGGCATTCTTCATGCGACGGCCGCCTTCCCAGTCGAATGGCTTGGTCACCACGCCGACGGTGAGAATGCCCATGTCCTTGGCAACGCGTGCGATCACGGGAGCCGCACCGGTGCCGGTGCCGCCGCCCATGCCCGCCGTGATGAACAGCATGTGAGCACCCTGGATGGCCTGGCGGATATCCTCGACGGCCTGCTCGGCGGCTTCCTTGCCCTTGTCGGGCTTGCTGCCCGCGCCCAGGCCGCTGCCGCCCAGCTGGATGGTGCGATGTGCGCTGCTGCGTGTCAGAGCCTGTGCATCCGTGTTGGCGCAAACAAACTCCACACCTTGCACGCTGCGGGAAATCATGTGTTCAACGGCATTTCCGCCGCCGCCGCCCACACCGATCACCTTGATCTGCGTGCCCTGGTTGAACTCTTCGGACTCGATCATTTCGATGGTCATGTTGGTGCTCCTAACGCTAGTTCTTCAAATGCAATTGCCAAATATGAATGGGATTTCTCGTCGGTGATGTTCCTCGATGGTGGAGGTCCCGTGCTTCGCCATCGGTCGCGAACGAACGGGGACGGTGGTCCCGCGCGTGCAAGCCAGAGAAGATGCTCCGTCATTTCAAAAGTTCCCCACGATGAAGTCCTTGAAACGACCGAACGCTGTTTTCACAGAGCCACTCTTGGCCGCGACCTTGAATCCACGCAGGCGTGCGAGCCGCGCTTCCTCCAAAAGCCCCATGACAGTCGCCGCGCGAGGCTGGGCGATCATGTCGGACAGGGCACTTGAATACTTCGGGATGCCGCGTCGCACCGGCTTGAGGAAGATGTCCTCGCCCAGTTCGACCATGCCCGGCATCACCGCGCTGCCACCCGTCAGCACGATGCCAGACGACAGCACTTCCTCAAACCCGGACTCGCGTATCACTTGTTGCACGAGTGAAAAAATTTCTTCGACGCGCGGCTCGATCACGCCGGCCAGCGCCTGCTTGGAGAGCATGCGCGGGCCGCGGTCGCCCAGACCCGGCACCTCGACCTGCGCGTCCGGATCGGCCAGCAGCTGCTTGGCATAGCCGCTCTCGACCTTGATGTCCTCGGCGTCCTTGGTCGGCGTGCGCAGCGCCATCGCGATGTCGCTGGTGATGAGGTCGCCGGCGATCGGGATGACGGCCGTGTGACGGATCGCGCCGCCGGTGAAGATGGCCACGTCCGTCGTGCCCGCACCGATGTCGACCACGGCCACGCCGAGCTCGCGCTCGTCGTCGGTCAGCACGGCCTGGCTGCTGGCGAGCGGATTGAGCATGAGCTGCTCGACCTCCAGGCCGCAGCGGCGCACGCACTTGATGATGTTCTCGGCGGCGCTCTGCGCGCCGGTCACGATGTGGATCTTGGCTTCGAGACGGATGCCGCTCATGCCGATGGGCTCCTTCACGTCCTGCCCGTCGATCACGAACTCCTGCGGCTCGACCAGCAGCAGCCGCTGGTCGCTCGAGATGTTGATGGCCTTGGCGGTTTCCACCACGCGTGCGACGTCGGTGGGCGAGACCTCCTTGTCCTTCACGGCCACCATGCCGCTCGAGTTGAGGCCCCGGATGTGGCTGCCGGTGATGCCGGTGTAGACGCGCTGGATCTTGCAGTCGGCCATCAGCTCGGCCTCCTTCAGGGCCTGCTGGATGCTCTGCACGGTCGCGTCGATATTGACCACCACGCCACGCTTGAGGCCGTTGCTCGGCGCGATGCCCAGGCCCGCGAGCTTGAGGTTGCCGTCCGGCATCACCTCGGCCACGACGGCCATCACCTTGGCTGTTCCAATGTCCAGCCCGACAACCACATCTTTGTATTCTCTTGCCATAAATCCGTCCTGCCCTCAGTTGTTGCGCCCGGGTGTGCGTGTCGTTGTCGTCGTGCGCGCCGCCGCCGGCCGTGCGGTCGCCCGCGCCGCCGCAGTCCTCGCGCGTGCGGCAGCCGTCTCTGCGCTCACCGTGGTCACGCCGCGCAGGCGCAACGCATATCCATCCATCTGCCGGAGATCAGCGGTCTCCAGCGAATCCACCTTGCGGCCCTGCTGCGCAGCGACCTTCGATACCGTGCGCACGAAGCGGTCCAGCCGCTGCAGCACGTCGATCGTGCTGCCGCTGCCCATCTCGATGCTCGCGCCGCCTTCGAGCGTCATGCGCCAGCTGCCACGTCCGTTGAGCGCCAGCGTGTCGATGGCCGACCCCAGCGGCTTCACCGCGGGAGCGAGCCGGTCATACATCTGCAGCATTTCGAGCGAGCGGCCATCCGGCCCGATCAGGCGCGGCAGGCGCGAGTCCTCGTCGTCATCCGCATCCGCCTCGAAGACCTCTCCGTAGTTGTTCACCAGCGTGGGGCTGCCCTCGGCGCCCCAGAACGCGCGCGCCTGGTGCTCCTGGATCTCGACGGCAAGGCCGTTCGGGAACTCGCGGCGCACCTGCGCCTTGCGGATCCATGGAACGCCCTCGAACACCTCGCGCGCCTGCTGCAGGTTCAGCGTGTAGAAATTGCCCATCAGCTGCGGCGCCACGTTGGCGCGCAGGCTCACCGGATTGATGTGCGAGAGATCGCCATGCACCACGATGCGCCCGATGCTGAACGCCGGATTGCGCAGGAACCACCAGCCGCCGCCCACCAGCAGGCCCACGGCGCAGCACACGAACAGGATCGTGGCGATCATGTTCATGACTCTGACGTCGAGAGGTGCTGGCAGTGCGTCGTTCATTGCGCGCCGGCTCCTTGCGGTTCATTCTTCGGGGTGCCCTGGCGTGCGTCGAGCGAGGCCATCGACAGGATGCGCAGGCACAGCTCGGGGTAGTCGATGCCTTCGGCCCGTGCCGACATCGGCACCAGCGAATGGCCCGTCATGCCGGGCGATGTATTGATTTCCAGCAGGAACGGCTTGCGGTCGCTCTTGCGGATCATGATGTCCGCACGTGCCCAGCCGCGGCAGCCCAGGGTGCGGAAGGCCTCGACGACGAGGCGCTGGATCTCGCGCTCCTCCGCCTCGGGCAGGCCGCTCGGGCAGTGGTATTGCGTGACGTCGGTGAAGTACTTGTTCTGGTAGTCGTAGTTGCCTTCGGGGGCGACGATGCGGATCACGGGCAGCGCACGGGCGTCATGGCCCTGGCCCAGGATCGGGCAGGTGGTCTCGTCGCCATCGATGAACTGCTCGCACAGCACTTCCGGATCGAACTGGGATGCGAGGCGATAGGCCTGTTCGCACTGGCCGACCGACGTCACCTTGGTGAGGCCGATGGTGGAGCCTTCGCGCGCAGGCTTGACGATCATCGGAGAACCCAGGTCCTTGAAGGCCTGCGCGGTCTCGGCGGCACTGGACACGAGCTTCCAGTCGGGTGTCGGCAGGCCTTCGGCACGCCAGATCCGCTTGGTCATGATCTTGTCCATGGAGATGCTCGAAGCCATCACGCCGGGGCCGGTGTAGGGAATGCCCAGCAACTCGAGCGCGCCCTGCACCGTGCCGTCCTCGCCATGGCGACCGTGCAGCGCGATGAAGCAGCGGTCATAGCCATGCGCCTTCAGGTCGCACAAGTTGTTGAGCGACGGGTCGAACGCATGCGCATCCACGCCGCGCGATTGCAGTGCCTGCAGTACGCCACCGCCGGACATCAGCGAGACTTCCCGCTCCGCCGACGTACCCCCCATCAGCACGGCGACCTTGCCGAGGCCGCGGGCATCGATGTTCAATTGCTTGTTGTTGCTGCTCATTGCGCCTTTCCTTCCTGCGCAGACTGACCCTTGCCCGATACGATCTCGGACACCTTGGCGGGCACGGCACCGATCGAGCCCGCGCCCATGCACATCACCACGTCGCCGCTCCTGGCACCGCTCAGGATGCGCTCTGGCAGCTCGGCCACGTCGTCGATGAAGACCGGCTCCACCTTGCCCGCCACGCGCACGGCGCGCGCGAGCGCACGACCGTCGGCGGCGACGATGGGCTGCTCCCCGGCGGCGTACACCTCGGTCAGCAGCACCGCGTCGGCCTCGCCGAGTACCTTCACGAAATCCTCGAAGCAGTCGCGCGTGCGGCTGTAGCGATGCGGCTGGAACGCCATCACGAGACGCCGGCCCGGGAATGCCCCACGCGCGGCCTCCATCGTCGCGGCCATTTCGACCGGATGGTGGCCATAATCCTCGATCAGGTCGAAGGTGCCGCCATCGCTCGCCGGCAGGTCGGCGATGCGCTGGAAGCGCCGCCCCACACCGTTGAAGTGGGCAAGCCCGCGCAGCAGCGCCTCGTCGGACACGTCCACTTCGGCAGCCACCACGATGGCCGCGAGCGCATTGAGCACGTTGTGCATGCCCGCAAGATTGAGCACCACGTCGAGATCCGGGCCGGCCGCGGGGCCGCTGCGCTGCACGCGGAAATGCATCTGCGTGCCGACGGCGCGCACATCGACGGCGCGCACCTGGGCGTCCTCGCCGAAGCCATAGGTGATCACCGGGCGCGTGAGGCGCGGCAGGATGTCGCGCACCGCCGGGCTTTCCACGCACAGGATCGCCGTGCCGTAGAACGGCATGCGGTGCAGGAATTCGACGAATGCGCTCTTGAGCTTTTCGAAATCGTGCCCGTAGGTCTCCATGTGGTCCGCATCGATGTTCGTGACCACCGCCATCACCGGCAGGAGGTTCAGGAACGATGCGTCAGACTCGTCGGCCTCGACCACGATGTACTCGCCCTTGCCCAGCTTGGCGTTCGCGCCCGCGCTGTTCAATCGGCCGCCGATCACGAAGGTGGGATCGAGCCCGGCCTCGGCCAGCACGCTCGCGACCAGGCTGGTGGTCGTGGTCTTGCCGTGGGCGCCGGCAATCGCGATGCCCTGGCGCAGGCGCATGAGCTCGGCCAGCATCAGTGCACGGGGCACCACGGGAATCTTCTTCTCGCGCGCCGCCAGCACCTCGGGGTTGTCGCCCTGCACGGCCGTCGAGGTGACCACGGCATTCGCCCCCTCGATGTTCGCGGCCGCATGGCCGACATGCGTGCGGATGCCGAGCTGCTGCAGGCGGCGCAGCGTAGCGCTGTCCGACAGATCAGAGCCCGACACCATGTAGCCCAGGTTGTGCAGCACTTCGGCAATGCCGCTCATGCCCGCACCACCGAGGCCCACGAAATGGATGTGACGGATGGCGTGCTTCATCGTGCCAGTTCCTCACATGCGGTCACCACCTCGCGGGTGGCGTTGATCTTTTCCATAGCCTTGGCCTTCAGCGCCTTCTCCAGCAGCGCAGGGCGCTGCAAATTCATGATCATGTCCGCCAGTCCGCGCGGCGTGAGGTCGCGCTGCTGGACCAGCCAGCCACCGCCCGCATCGACCAGGAACCGCGCATTCGTGGTCTGGTGGTCGTCGACGGCGGCGGGAAACGGCACGTACACGGCAGCGGCACCGACCGCCGCGATCTCGGTCACGGTGCTGGCGCCCGCGCGGCAGACAATCAGGTCCGCGTCGGCAAACGCCTGCGCGGTGTCGTCGATGAACGGCGTGAGCGTGGCTTGCACGCCCGCCGTTTCGTAGTTCGTGCGCAGCGCATCGATCTGCGTCGCACCGCTCTGGTGGGTCACCTGCGGACGCTGTTGCTCGGGGATCAGGGCAAGCGCCTGCGGCACGATGTCGTTCAGCGCCCGCGCTCCCAGGCTGCCACCGACCACCAGCAGCCTGAGCGGTCCCGTGCGCCCGGCAAACCGGGTGGCGGGATCGGGCATGCGGGTGAATGCCGCGCGCAGGGGGTTGCCCACCCACTGCCCCTTCCTGAACACGTTCGGGAACGCCGTGAAGATGCGGTCGGCCACTCCCGCGAGCACCTTGTTGGCCATGCCGGCCACCGAGTTCTGCTCATGCAGCACCAGCGGCTTGCCGGCCATCACCCCCATCATCCCGCCGGGGAAGGTGACGTAGCCCCCCATGCCCACGATCACGTCGGGCTTGACGCGGCGCACCACCGACAGTGCCTGCCAGAACGCACGCAGCAGGCGCAGCGGCAGCAGGGCCAGCGTCACCAGCCCCTTGCCGCGTACGCCCGAGAAATCGATGGTCTCGAGCTGGAAACCCTTGGGCGGAACAATGCGGGACTCCATGCTGCCCGGCGTGCCGAGCCAGTGCACGCTCCAGCCGCGCGCGCGCAGTTCCTCCGCCACGGCCAGTCCCGGGAAGATGTGCCCGCCCGTGCCGCCTGCCATGATGAGCGCGGTGCGTGTCGCTGTCGTCATACGCGGCCTCCTCTCATCAGGACCTTGTTCTCGTAGTCGACGCGCAGGACCACCGCCAGCGCCACCAGGTTCATCAGCACCGCCGATCCTCCAAAGCTCATCAGCGGCAGGGTCAGCCCCTTGGTGGGCAGAGCGCCCAGGTTCACGCCCATGTTGATGAATGACTGAAAACCTATCCACATCGCGATGCCCTGCGCCACGAGTCCGGAGAACACACGGTCCAGCGCGATCGCCTGGCGGCCGATGTGCATGATGCGGCGCGTGAGCCAGAGGAAGGCGACGATCAGGATCAGCACACCCATCAGGCCGAACTCCTCGCCGATCACCGACAGCAGGAAGTCGGTGTGCGCCTCGGGCAGCCAGTGCAGCTTCTCCACGCTGCCGCCCAGGCCGACACCAAAGATCTCGCCACGGCCGATCGCGATCAGCGCGTGCGAGAGCTGATAGCCCTTGCCGAGTGCGTGCTTCTCGCTCCACGGATCGAGGTACGCGAAGATGCGCTCACGGCGCCAGTCGGAGAACCACACCATGCAGGCGAAGGCCAGCAGCAGCACGGCCGCGATCAGGAAAAACATGCGGGCGTTCACGCCACCCAGGAACAGGATGCCCATGGCGACGACGGCGATCACCATGAAGGCCCCCATGTCGGGCTCGGCCAACAGCAGCGCGCCGACCACGGCGACCGAAATGGCCATCGGCAGCACGGCGCGGAAGAAACGCTCCTTCACCTCCATCTTGCGCACCATGTAGTCGGATGCATAGATCACGACGGCCAGCTTGGCGAGCTCCGACGGCTGGAAGTTCATGAAACCCAGCGACAGCCAGCGGCGCGCGCCATTCACCACGGTACCCACGTGCGGTATCAGCACCGCGACCAGCAGCAGGATAGCGACGACGAACATCCACGGCGCATAGCGCTCCCAGAGCTTCATCGGGATCTTGAAGGTGAACCATGCGCAGAAGAAGCCGATGAGCAGCGACAGCACATGGCGCTTGACGAAGTGGTAGTGCTCGATATTGCCGAAGCGCGGGTTGTCCGGCATCGCGATCGATGCCGAGTACACCATCACCACGCCCCATGCGAGCAGGAAGATCACGACCCACAGCAGCGCCTGGTCGAATCCCACCATGCGCGCCGGCGTTGCGGCGGTCTGACGGTATTCGGTGCCGCCGATGCGCACCGGCAGCACGTCCGCCGCCTTCGCTGGAAGGCCGCCGAACAGGCCGCCAAACGGGCTGGCAAGACGTTGCCACAGGCTCGGGCGTTCCACATCGGCCGTCATGCCTGTCCTCCCAGAACCTGGCCGGCATCATCGGCCAGCGCCTGCACCGCATCGCAGAACACCCGCGCGCGGTGCGCATAGTTGTCGAACATGTCCAGGCTGGCACATGCCGGGGACATCAGCACGGCGTCGCCGGCCTGCGCGTTCTGCGCGCACAGCTGCACAGCCTCCGGCATGGTGGCCGCATGCAGCAGCGGTACGCCGGTGTCCTGCAGCGCCGCCTCGATCTGCGCGGCATCGCGCCCGATCAGCACCACGGCCCGTGCATAGCGGGAGATCGGGGAGGCGAGTGGAGAGAAGTCCTGGCCCTTGCCATCGCCCCCCAGGATCACCACCAGGCGGCGATCCGGCCCCAGGCCGCTCAGTGCCGCCACCGTGGCGCCCACATTCGTGCCCTTGCTGTCGTCGAAGTACTCGACGTCGTTCACGATCCCCACCGGCTCCACGCGATGCGGTTCGCCGCGGTACTCGCGCAGCCCGAACAGCATCGGCGCCAGTGCGCAGCCCGCGGCGTGCGCCAGCGCCAGTGCCGCCAGCGCGTTCATTGCGTTGTGGCGACCGCGGATGCGCAGCGCGTCGGCCGGCATCAGGCGCTGGATATAGAGATCAACCTCCTGCGCCGAGCGCGACTTGCGGCTGGTTTCGTCGGCCTCGTGCGCGCGCACAAGCCACGCCATTCCGCCGACCATCTCGATGCCGAAATCGCCGGGGCGCTGCGGCATGTCGCCGCCGAAGGTGACATGCGTGCGCAACTGCGGCTTCTGCAGCTTGACGCGCACGGGCGGCGGCAGCATGTCCATCACCATCTGGTCGTCGCGGTTCAGCACCATGAGCGCCTGGTCGCCGAAGATGCGCGCCTTCGCGGCCGCATAGGCCTGCAGGCTGCCGTGCCAGTCCAGATGGTCCTGGGTGATGTTGAGTACGGTGGCTGCCGTGGGCTCGAAACCCTTGACGCCGTCGAGCTGGAAGCTGGAGAGCTCCAGCACCCACACCTGCGGCAGCGTGCCGGCATCGAGGTGCTGCGACAGCGTGTCGAGTAGCGTGGGGCCGATGTTCCCGGCCATGGCCACCGTCCTCTCGGCACACTCCACCAGCAGTGCGGTGAGCGACGTGACCGTGGTCTTGCCGTTCGTTCCCGTGATCGCCAGCACGGAAGGCTGGTAGCTGCGCTCGGCAGCTAGCTCGCGCAATGCCAGCGTGAACAGGTCGAGTTCGCCGCCCACAGGAATCTGCGCTGCGTGGGCGGCCTCGACCACGGCAGCGATGGCGGCCGGGAACAGCCCCGGCGAGCGATACACGGCATCGAGCGACTGCCCTTCGACCAGGTCGGCTCCCATGGCGCCAGCAACGAAGCGCACCTGCGGCAACTCCTGCTGCAGCTGGGTCTTTTGCGGCGGCGCCTCGCGCGTATCGGCCACCGTCACGTCGGCACCGCTGCGGGCGCACCAGCGCGCCATCGCCATGCCGGATGCCCCCAGACCCAGGATCAATACGCGCTTGCCCTGCAGGTAGGGCTCGAATGCGGGCACGGGAATCGCTTCGTCCTGCGGCTCCTGGGCAGCGTTCTCCGCGCCCTCTTCGGTCGATGCAGATGTCGATGCATCGGCAGGCTCGCCGGCATCGGCCGCTGGCTCCGCCTCGTCCTTGCCCTGGACATCGGCAAAGATGCGTGCGACGAATTCGGCCGCTTCCGCAGCGGCGGACTTCGCCGGTGCGACAAAGTTCTCGGCGGCACCCAGGTAGGCGGGCTTGGGTTCGGGCTCGGGCTGCGCTTCGTCTGGCGATGCGGTCACTGCCTCGTCTGCAGCCGCCAGGCCGTCATCCGGGGCAGCCAGCGAAACTTCGGCATCCAGCCCGGGCGTCGGGGGCACCAGTTCCGGTGCCAGCTCCGTCAACGGTTCCGACATCGGATCCGGTACGGCCACCGGAGCATCCTGCTGCAGGGCATTCGACGCCTGCAGTTCGGAAACGACCGAAGCCACCTCCGGCACCACTTCGGGTGCCTGGGCGGCTTCATGACGGAGGGGGTCGTTCGGCAGCGGACTCATCTGAGTTTCAGGGTCGTGAGGCCGATGAGGCACAGCAGCATGGTGATGATCCAGAAACGCACGACGACCTGCGTTTCCTTCCATCCGCTTTTCTCGAAATGGTGGTGCAGCGGCGCCATCTTCAGGAGACGGCGTCCTTCGCCATACCGCTTCTTGGTGAACTTGAACCAGGTGACCTGCAGCATCACGGAGAGCGCTTCGACCACGAAGATGCCGCCCATCACCGCCAGCACGATTTCCTGGCGCACGATCACGGCGATGGTGCCGAGCGCCGCGCCGAGCGCGAGCGCGCCCACGTCGCCCATGAACACCTGCGCCGGATGCGTGTTGAACCACAGGAATGCCAGCCCCGCGCCGGCCATGGCGGACGTGAAGATCATCAGTTCGCTCGCGCCCGCGATGTGCGGGAACAGCAGGTACTTGGAATAGCTCACGCTGCCGGTCACATAGGCGAAGACACCCAGCGACGCGCCCACCATGACCACCGGCATGATGGCCAGGCCATCGAGGCCGTCGGTCAGGTTCACCGCATTGCTCGATCCCACGATCACCAGATAGGTCAGGATCACGAAACCCAGCACGCCCAGCGGGTAGGTCACCTCCTTGAAGAAGGGAACGTTCAGGCCGGCCTTGGGCGGCAGGTCGAGCGAGAAGCCCGACTGCACCCACGAGATGAACAGCTCGAACACGCGCCAGTTGGAGTTCTCGGAGATGCTGAACACCAGGTAGAGCGCAGCGAGCAGGCCGATCACGGATTGCCAGAAATACTTCTCGCGTGAGCGCATGCCCTCCGGGTCCTTGTTGACCACCTTGCGCCAGTCATCCACCCAGCCGATGGCACCGAAGCCCAGCGTCACGGCGAGCACGATCCATACGAAGCGGTTCGAGAGATCGGCCCACAGCAATGTGGAGATGGTGATCGCCAGCAGGATCAGCACGCCGCCCATGGTCGGCGTGCCGCTCTTGGCCAGGTGCGACTGCATCGCGTACTCGCGGATCGGCTGGCCGATCTTGAGCGAGGTGAGCATGCGGATCACACGAGGTCCCGCGGCCAGGCCGATCAGCAGTGCCGTGAGCGCGGCCATCACCGCGCGGAAGGTGATGTACTGGAACACGCGCAGGAATCCGAATTCCGGCGACAGTGTCTGCAACCATTGAGCGAGCGTCAGCAGCATGCGCGACCTCCAGTTGGTTGACCTTCCCCGCGGGTGGTGTCTTCGGCCGACCGCGCCTGCAGCGCCTGCACCACTTGTTCCATCTTCATGAATCTCGATCCCTTGACCAGTACGCTGCCGTCCTTCGGCAGGCTGGCCTGCACCGCTGCAAGCAGCGATGCCATGTCTTCAAAATGCTGCGCAAGAGGCCCTGCGGCCTCGGCAGCGTGGGTCGCCAGGTGACCCAGTGCGAACATCCGGTCGATGCCGCGCCCCTGTGCATAGGCACCGGCTTCGGCATGGAACTGCGGCCCCTGGTCGCCGACCTCGCCCATGTCGCCCAGCACCAGCCACTGCGGCCTGGGGAGACTGGCAAGCACGTCGATCGCGGCACGCACGGAATCAGGATTGGCGTTGTAGCTGTCGTCCACCAGCGTGATCGCATGACCACCCGCCAGCGGCAGCACCATCGCACGCGAGCGGCCCTTGACGGGCTCGAACTGCGTGAGGCCCCTGGCGATCGCGAACAGCGGCACGCCCGCCGCCACCGCGCAGGCCGTGGCGGCCAGGGCGTTGGCCACGTTGTGGCTGCCTGCAATGTGCAGTTCCGTGTCGAATGCGCCCTGCGGTGTCGAGATCCGCACCTGCCAGCCCGCGCCCTGCCACTCGGCCCGGGCACATTGCACATCGCCCGCCCGCTCGCCGAACATGAGCGTGCGGCGCTTGCCGGCAAGCTCGCGCCACAGCGGCGTGTAGGCATCCTCGGCCGGGAACACCGCCACGCCATCGCGCGGCAGTGATGCGAACACGCTGCCGTTCTCGCGCGCGACGGCTTCCACCGTCTGCATGAACTCCAGGTGCTCGCGCTGTGCGTTGTTGACCAGCGCCACCGTCGGGCGCGCAAGGTCGGCAAGGTAGGCGATCTCGCCGGGATGGTTCATGCCCATCTCGATCACCGCTGCCTCATGCTGCGCGCCCATGCGCAGCAGCATCAACGGAACGCCGATGTCGTTGTTGAAATTGCCCTGGGTCGCGAACGCGGCCTCGGCCTTCCAGGCACGCAGGATGGACGCGATCATCTGCGTCACGGTAGTCTTGCCGTTGCTGCCGGTCACGCCGATCAGCGGGCCATGCCAGTGCCTGCGCCAACCCGCGGCAAGAGCCCCCAGGGCACGCAGCGTGTCCGGCACATGGATACCGGCAAGACCCGCGTCCTCCAGCCCGCCGTGCGCGATGGCGGCAATGGCACCGGCCTCGCGCGCCTGCGCGAGAAACTGGTTGGCATCGAAACGCTCGCCCTTGAGTGCCACGAACAGGTCGCCCGCTGCCAGCGTGCGCGTGTCGGTATGCACGCGCTGCAGTGGCAGGCTGCCATCCCCGATCAGGCGGGCCGACGGCATGCGCTCGGACACCAGCGCGAACGCGTCGCCCAGGGTCATCAATGCCTTCTTCTGCGCGCTCATGCCGCACCTCCGCGTTGCGCCAGTGCGGCCCGTGCCTGCTCGATGTCGGAGAAGTGGTGGCGTTCGCCCCGCACTTCCTGGTAGTCCTCGTGCCCCTTGCCGGCGATCAGCACCACGTCTTGCGCGGCCGCCGCGGCCAGGGTCTCGGAGATGGCCTGGGCGCGATCGGCCTGCACGCGCAGCGTCTGCGCGGGCGTCGTGCCCTTCAGTATCTGCTCGATGATGCTCATCGGTTCTTCATTGCGCGGGTTGTCGCTGGTGACGACCACCTCGTCCGAGAATCGCTGCGCGATCGCGCCCATGTGGGGGCGCTTTCCCGGGTCGCGGTTGCCGCCGCAGCCGAACACGCACCAAAGCTTGCCGCCGCGCTCCCTGGCCATGGGCTGCAGGGCTTGCAGAGCCTTTTCGAGCGCATCGGGCGTATGCGAATAGTCGACAGCCACCATGGGCTGGCCCGCGGAGGTGATGCGCTCCATGCGCCCCGGCACCGGAGTGAGCTGCGCGCAGGCCCACAGCGCATGCTCGAGCGCAATGCCGAGTGAACGCAGGGCGGCGATCACCCCCAGCAGATTGGAGACGTTGTACAGGCCGATCACCTGTGTCTGCAGCATGAAGGCATGCACGCCCTCGACCACCGTAAACACCAGGCCGTCATCGCTGTGGCGAATGTCACGCGCCTTCAGCCGCGCATTCCCGCGCAGCGACACGGTCCAGATGTCGAGCTGCGACGCCTCGAGCTCCTGCGCCAGTTGCGCGCCGTGCTGGTCGTCGATGTTGATCACCGCTGTGCGCAGGCCTGGCCAGTCGAAGAGCTCGCGCTTGGCCTCCCAGTAGGCCTGCATGGACGGGTGGTAGTCCAGGTGGTCCTGGGTGAGGTTGGTGAACAGCGCGGTGCGGATGCGCGTGCCGGCAAGGCGGTGCTCGGCCAGGCCGATGGACGATGCCTCGATCGCGCACGCACCAATGCCTTCTTCGATGAACTGTGCGAACGCTCGCTGCAGCCGCACCGGATCGGGAGTGGTCAGCCCCGTCGACTCCATGCGGCCGGGCAGGCCCACGCCCAGCGTGCCGATGAGCGCACAGCCCTTGTAGGTCAGCACGTCGGCCTGTCCGGCCAGTGCATTGAGCGCCTCGGCCAGCCACCACGCGGTGCTGGTCTTGCCATTGGTGCCCGTCACAGCCATCACGTCGAGCCGCGTGGTGGGCAGATCGAACCACGCCGCAGCGATCGGGCCCGTGGTCGCCTTGAGGCCACGCATGGTCGCCATGTGCGCGCCGTCGAAACCGAAGGCGTCGACGCCCTCCTGCTCGACCAGGCATGCCACGGCCCCATTGGCCAGCGCGTTGCCCACGTGCAGCCGGCCGTCGGTCGCAGCGCCGGGCCAGGCAATGAATCCGTCACCCGGCTGGATCAGGCGGCTGTCGGTCTGCAATGTGCCGGTCACGCGCTCACGCAGCCAACGCACGGCGTCCTGGGCAGAGGCGAGGTGAAGGAGAACGCTCATAGGGGCAACTCCTCCACGGGGTCGGCGACGATCTGCGGACGCACGGCCATGTCGGGCGGCACGCCCATCATGCGCAGCGTCTGCTGCACCACTTCGCTGAAGACCGGTGCCGCGGAGATACCGCCATAGGCCGAGCCCACGGTGGGCTCGTCGATCATGACCGCCACGATGATGCGCGGGTTGTCGATCGGCGCCATGCCCGTGAACCAGCCACGGTACTTGCCTGTGGCATAGGTCTTGCCGATCTGCTTGCGCGCGGTACCGGACTTGCCGCCCACCGAGTAGCCCACCGTCTGTGCGCGCTGGCCGGTACCACCCGGGCCGGCCGCCATGTGCAGCATCTTGCGCACCTGCGCCGCCGTCTTGGGCGTGAACACCGGAACACCCACGGCGGGCTCGCTGCTCTTGAGCATCGTGGCCGGAATCACCTTGCCGTCGTTGGAGAACACGGTGTAGGAGCGCGCCATCTGGAACAGGCTGGCCGACAGGCCGTAGCCGTACGACATGGTGGCCTGCTCCACCGGGCGCCAGCTCTTGTAGGGACGCAAGCGCCCGGCGACGGCTCCAGGGAAGGAGATGTTGGGCTTCTGCCCGAATCCGACGGCCGAGAACGTCTCCCACATGTCCTTGGCGGGCATGTTCATCGCGATCTTGGTCGTGCCGACGTTGCTCGACTTCTGGATCACGCCCTCGACGGTCAGCGCCCCGTAGTTGTGCGTGTCCGAGATGGTGGAGCCCGTGATGTTGATCCGGCCCGGCGTGGTGTCGATCGTCGTCTCCGGCTTCACGCGGCCCGAGTTCAGCGCCAGCCCGATCGTGATCGGCTTGATGGTCGATCCCGGCTCGAATACATCGGTCATTGCGCGATTGCGCAGCTGCTCGCCGGTCAGGTTCTTGCGGTTGCCCGGATCGTAGGTGGGATAGTTGGCCAGCGCGAGCACCTCGCCCGTATGGGCATCCAGCACCACCACGCTGCCGGCCTTGGCCTTCTTCTCGATCACTGTGTCGCGCAGCTTCTGGTAGGCGAAGAACTGCACCTTGCTGTCCACCGACAGCTGGATGTCCTTGCCGTCGAGCGGAGGCACTTCCACGCCCACGCCTTCGACGATGCGGCCCAGGCGGTCCTTGATCACGCGGCGCGAACCCGGCTTGCCGGCGAGCTCCTTGTCGAATGCGAGCTCCATGCCTTCCTGGCCGTGGTCCTCCACGTTGGTGAAGCCGACGATGTGAGCCGCCGACTCGCCCTCGGGATACTCGCGCTTGTATTCCTTGCGCTGGAAGATGCCCTTGATCTCGAGCTTGGCGATTTCCTGGCCCACGCCCCAGTCAAGCTGGCGCTTGATCCAGACAAAACTCTTGTCCTCGTCGGCGAGCTTCGCCTTGAGCGATGCATACGGCATGTCCATCAGCTTGGCCAGCTGCTTGAGCTTGGCCTGCACCTCGGGCTTGTCCTGCTCCACGTCTTCGGGGATCGCCCAGATGCTGGCGGCGGGAACGCTGGACGCGAGGATGAGCCCGTTGCGATCGAGGATGCGGCCGCGGTTGGCCGGCAGCTCCAGGGTACGGGCAAAGCGCACCTCACCCTGGCGCAGGAAGAAGTCGTTGCCGATGACCTGCACATAGGCCGCGCGCGCCGCCAGACCCACGAATCCCAGGGCGACGACAGCGACGATGAACTTGCTGCGCCAGACGGGCGTCTTGCTCGCAAGCAGCGGGCTGGAGATGTAGTTGACGCTGCGCGTGCTCACGGGCGCCTCCCGCCGGCCGCGGGCGCTGAAGCGGTGGCCGTGCTGGTCACCGATACGACGGGCGTTCCGTCATCGGTGACATATTGGGTGATCGCCGGCGTGGCGGAAGTCATCTGCAGCTTCTCGCGCGCCAGTGTTTCCACGCGCAGCGGCGTGGCCTGTGCGCGTTTCTCGACCTGCAGCCGCTGGTGTTCGGTTTCAAGACGGCGCGCCTCCGCCTGTGCGCGGTCGAGTTCGGTGAACAGGCGCCTCGCGTCGTACTGGTTGTTCACCAGGTACATGGAGCTCAGCATCACCGCCAACAGCAGCAACAGGTTCAGGCGCAGCATCATGCCGGCACCTCCGTGCGCTCGGCCACGCGCATCACGGCACTGCGCGAGCGTGGGTTGCCCTGCACCTCGTCGGCACCGGGCTTGATGCGGTCGAGCGCCTTCAGGCGCATCGGTGTCGGCGGCGCAAAGGGTGCACGGCGGTCGTAGACCTCCTTGGAGTGCTGCGCGATGAACTGCTTGACGATGCGGTCTTCAAGCGAATGAAAGCTGATCACCACCAGGCGGCCGCCCGGCTTGAGAATGCGCAGGCTGCCTTCTAGCGCCTGTTGCAGCTCTTCAAGCTCGGCGTTGATGAAAATCCGAAGAGCCTGAAATGTGCGCGTTGCAGGGTTCTGGCCCGGCTCGCGGGTTTTGACCGCGCCAGCCACGACGTCGGCCAATTCGGAGGTGTTTGTAATTGGACCCCGTTCCTCGCGCCGAGCAACAATCGCCTTTGCAATGGGGCCAGCAAACCGTTCTTCGCCGTAGTCACGTATCACCTCCGCTATCTGCTTTGCTTCAGCCTCTGCCAACCACTGGGCCACACTTTCACCACGGGTGGTGTCCATGCGCATGTCCAGCGGGCCGTCGAAGCGGAAGCTGAAGCCACGCTCCGGATCATCGATTTGTGGAGAGCTCACCCCCAGGTCCAGCAGCAGCCCGTCCACGCTGCGCTCAGGCAGTTCGCCGAGATGGCGAAAGCCTTCGTGCCGGATTGAAAAACGCGCATCAGTGATGCGCGTTGCGGCTTCGATGGCTTGTGGGTCCTTGTCGAACGCCACGAGATGTCCGCCCGGCCCCAGCCTCTGCAGGATCAGGCCCGAGTGGCCGCCCCGGCCGAAGGTGCCGTCGACATAGGTCGCCGAAGCGTCGTGGTCAGGACTGAACAGGGCATCGACCGCCTCGTTCAGCAGGACCGTGGTGTGCAGCAATGGCTGGTTCACTCGCGGCCCCTAGAAAGAAAAATCTTTGAAAACATCCGGCATCTCACCTTGCATTGCCTCGGCCTCATCGGCGTCGTATTTCGCCTTGTCCCAAAGCTCGAAGTGATTGCCCATACCCAGCAGCATGGTGTCCTTGCTGATGCCTGCGCCCTGGCGCAGCTCCGGAGAGATCAGCACGCGTCCGGTGCCGTCCATCTCCACATCCATGGCGTTGCCCAGGAAGATGCGCTTCCACCATTGCGCCGACATGGGCAGCTGGGCGATGCGCTCGCGGAACTTTTCCCATTCGGGGCGCGGAAACACCATCAGACACCCATGCGGATGCTTGGTGATGGTGAGTTGGCCGGCAGCCGTCGCCATCAGGACGTCACGATGCCGGGTCGGTACAGATAACCGACCCTTTGCATCGAGACTGATGGATGACGCCCCTTGAAACACCGTTGGACCTCAGCTTGGTTGACCGGCATTTTCGAAAATCGCCGGCACTTTTCACCACTTAATTGCACTTTTTTGCACTGTAGCAGGAAAAGAACACCACGCAAGAGGTCAAGCAACACAAATTTGCAATGAAATCAATGACTTAGGCTCACCATCAAAGGTTTGCCACCCGATAAAACCCTTATTTATTAAGCACTTAGGGTTTGCTGTGGAAGTGACACTTGAGCCTTGTGAGCTAATTCGACAAAACCGTCAGAGAATGTATCTGGACAAGTCTTCGTTTTGACTGAGCATCTGTAGACGTGCATCAACATATGCGGCGTCGATCCGCACGGTCTGGCCCGAGAGCTTGACCGCATCGAAGCTGACCTCGTCCAGGAGGCGCTCCATCACCGTGGACAGGCGGCGCGCGCCGATGTTCTCGGTGCGCTCGTTCACGTCATAGGCGATGTGCGCCAGGCGGGTGATGCCGTCGGGGGCGAACTCCAGCGTCACGCCCTCGGTCGCGAGCAGCGCCTGGTATTGCTTCACAAGCGACGCATGGGTCTGCGTGAGGATGGCCTCGAAATCCTTCACCGACAGCGATTCAAGCTCCACACGGATCGGGAAACGGCCCTGCAGCTCGGGGATGAGGTCGCTGGGCTTGGCGAGATGGAACGCACCCGAGGCGATGAACAGGATGTGGTCGGTCTTGACCATGCCGTACTTGGTGGACACGGTCGTGCCCTCCACCAGCGGCAGCAGGTCGCGCTGCACGCCCTGGCGGGATACGTCGGAGCCCGAGGACTCCTGGCGCACGGCGACCTTGTCGATTTCATCAATGAAGACGATGCCGTTCTGCTCCGCGTTGGCGAGGGCGCGGCTCTTCACCTCGTCCTCGTTCACCAGCTTGGCGGCCTCCTCGTCGATCAGCAGCTTCATGGCCTCGGCGATCCTGAGCTTGCGCGTCTTGCGTTTCTCGCCACCCATCTGGCTGAACATGCCGCGCAACTGCTCGGTCATCTCCTCCATACCCTGGGGGCCCATGATCTCGAGCTGCTGGCGCGCCTCGGCCAGGTCGATCTCGATCTCCTTGTCATCGAGCTGCCCCTCGCGCAGCTTCTTGCGGAAGGTCTGGCGCGCCGCGCCGTCGGGCGCGGGTTCGCTGCCGCGGGCGGGCGGAATCAGCACATCAAGGATGCGCTCCTCGGCCGCGTCTTCGGCACGCATGCGCAGTTTCTTCATGTCGGCTTCGCGCGTCTGCTTGACGGCGATCTCGACGAGGTCACGCACGATGGAGTCCACATCCTTGCCCACATAACCCACCTCGGTGAACTTGGTGGCCTCGACCTTGATGAATGGTGCATCGGCGAGCCGCGCCAGGCGGCGCGCGATCTCGGTCTTGCCCACGCCCGTGGGGCCGATCATCAGAATGTTCTTGGGCGTGATTTCGTGGCGCAGGCTTATGTCCACCTGCTGACGGCGCCAGCGGTTGCGCAGGGCAATGGCGACTGCGCGCTTGGCGCTGTTCTGTCCGACGATGTGGTTGTCGAGTTCGGAAACAATTTCCTGAGGGGTCATCGAGTACATGGCGTCCCGGCAATGTCTGTGCTGAGTGAAAAGGAAGGCGTTTGCTTGTGCTCCCTCTCCCCGAGGGGAAGAAGGGAGCCCGTCGATCACAACGTCTCGATCGTGTGATGCATGTTGGTGTAGATGCACAGTTCGCCCGCAATCGCCAGCGACTTGCGCACCACCTCTTCCGCGGAAAGCTCGGTGTTGTTCAGCAGCGCCTTGGCCGCTGAATGCGCATAGGCGCCGCCGGAGCCGATGGCGACGATGCCCTGCTCGGGCTCCAGCACGTCGCCGTTGCCGGTGATGATGAGGGAGGCGGTTTCATCGGCCACGGCCAGCATGGCCTCGAGGCGGCGCAGCACGCGGTCGGTACGCCAGTCCTTGGTGAGCTCGATGGCCGCGCGGGTGAGCTGGCCGTTGTGCTTCTCGAGCTTGGCCTCGAAGCGCTCGAACAAGGTGAACGCGTCGGCCGTGGCCCCCGCAAATCCGGCCAGCACCTTGCCGCCATAGAGCTTGCGAACCTTGCGCGCGGTGCCCTTGACCACGATGTTGCCGAGCGTGACCTGGCCGTCGCCGCCGATGGCGACCTGGATGCTGCCGTCGGCCAACTGGCGTCGGACACTGAGAATGGTGGTGCCGTGATACTGTTCCATGGGTGTGAAAGATGGTGCCGAAGGAGGAAAACTCAAGGCGACAAGGCCCCTCTTTTTGCGTCTTTTTGAACCCCGCAACAAAAAAAGAAAAAGCGCGCAGGAGGTGCGCGCTTTCGGTTCCGGCGTTTGAGGGAGGGGCTGGCGTCAATTGCGGCGCGGAACCACCCACGCATGCTCGCCGACGCCGATCACGTTGAAGAACACAGCGATCAGGCGATGCAGGTTGGTGAACTGCACCACCTGCCCCTTGGCCTGCTGCTCGGCGGCCCAGTTCAGCACCGAGCCCGCCGCCGGGAAATCCATGCGGATCAGGTTGTCGCAGGCAATGATGAGCGGCGCATCCGGCTTGGCCTCTGCCTCGAAGGGCTGCAGCAGCGGGACGGCATCGCCATCGATATGGCCCGAGAGGCCCGGCAGATGCGCTTTTTCCTGCGCGGCGGCGCGGGAAGCTCCCATTGCCGCGCCGGGAGCATCCCCCTCACGCTGGCGTGCCTGTTCCAGGGCCGCGTTCGCGGCACTGTCGTCCCCGGAGAACCGGCACTTGACGGCGGCCCAGGATGGCGGGGAGACCTCGTAGGTCACGCAGTAGTCGAGCGCCACCAGTTCGAACTCATCGGGCAGGCTCATCAGGCGCAGCGTCGCCATGCGCAGGCGCCACCATTGGTCATCCACCGCACGATCGCCCGAGGGCGTCTTCGATTGCAGCAGTGCGCTGAGGGCAGGCACGCCGACGAACTTGAGTTCGACAGGTTCGTCCGCCCAGCGCTGGAAGAGATCAGCCAGTCCCGCGATGGCGGCCGTCTCGATATCGGCCATGCGCGACCAGTTCAGCGTCCATGGCGGTGCGGGTTTGCGCGCGATGGAGGCCAGCAGCGCCGTGAGCGACTGCTGCGTCAGCGTCGAGGGCGCGCTCCAGTTGAATTCACGCTGAATCGCGGCGGCTGCGCTGGCAGATGCGGCCATGCTCAGCCCCAGTTGCTCGGGCAGCGAGAACCACAATGGAGCCGACCGCCCGAAGCGACCTGCATATTCGATGGCCAGCTTGTCGAAGCGATCCTGCTGGCCCGTGGCCCGGTACAGATCGAACAGGGTCATCCAGATGTCGATCTGCTCCTTGGGCTGATCCTTCGCGTGTTGAGCGAGCACTTCCAGCAAGCCTGATTCGGCGCCCGCGTAGTCGCCATTGGCGAAGCGTATGGCGGCCTCTTCAAGATCAGGTTCGTGCACAAATTTCTCCAGTTCCTCGTGGAAAACAACCGCATCCATCCCCAACGTGGGCACCTCAACCCCTGCGGGAGCACCCGGGAGCCCCATCGGAAGGGTCGACGCCACTGCGCCGTCCACCAACGGAGTCGTCGGGGCAAATCCCATCGATGCCGTCAAAGGCGCCGTAGGAGCAAACTCCAGGGGTACCTCCGCCGTTCCCGGCCCATCATGGATGGGCGGCACCACGCGCGGCACCGCAGGAGCGTCGCCGCCAGCAGCGCCCGGCTTGGCACGCCACCACTGCTGCGACATCTGCGCCTCGATCTCGTCGATCTTCTTGAGCGTGACCGCCCGGCCGTCGGGTGACGCCGTGGCCGCCTGCTGCTGCAGCAGCGTGCTCTGGGCAAACGACGTGCGCCCCGTGGCGTCCTCGAGCTTCTGCCCCTGCACGACCTCCTTGCGGCGAATCTTGCGCAGCTGATCGAACTCCCTGCGGCGCACGAAGTCGTTACGCCGCTTGCGCTCGATCATCTCCTTGAGCACCTGTTTACTGTACAGGCCCTCCTTGTCCTCTTCGGGCGCGTCCAATTCTGACCACTGCACGGTCGGGTTGCGCACAAAACGCACCACCTTGGACAACAAGCCGCGGGCAGAATCTTCCTTGCTCATGGGGCAGCATGGCTTGCGCGTCGCAGTGTCCATGGACCAGCCATGTCCGCCGCGGGCGCGTACGCCATCAATCTCCGTACATCTTTTGCTTCAGCTCACGACGCTGCTGCGCTTCGAGCGACAGCGTGGCCGTGGGGCGGGCGATCAGGCGACCCACACCGATCGGTTCACCGGTTTCGTCGCAGTAGCCATAGTCTCCTGCATCGATTCTGGCGATGGACTGCTCGATCTTCTTCAACAGTTTGCGCTCGCGGTCGCGCGTGCGCAACTCCAGCGCGTGCTCTTCCTCGATCGTCGCACGATCCGCCGGATCAGGCACGACGACGGTGTCTTCGCGCAGATGCTCGGTGGTCTCGCCGGCATTGTTGTGCATATCTTGCTTGATTTGCGTCAACTTGTGGCGAAAGAACGCCAATTGCTTGTCGTTCATGTACTCGCTCTCGGGCATGGCGAGCACTTCGGCGTCGGAGAGCTCTTCTCCGTTCTTCGTTTTCCAGTTGTTGGCCAACTTGGGATCCTTCTTGGCGGCCGCCGCGGTAGCTTGCAATGTCGTAGGCATAGTGTCGTTTCTGCTGGCGACGGAGGCCGGATTGGCCCCCGCTTTTGCCGGTGATGGTACGGGCGAATGCGTGGATCGGGAAGTGTGCCGGGATTCCCCTGCGTCCTCGGGCTTGCGTGCTCCGGCCGAAGCGGCCGGCGCGTTGCCCACCGCCTTGCCAGCGCTGGGTGCCTGGGCGGTCGCCTTGGACTTGCTGGGTACGGCTTTCACTTCCTGTCTCCTCGCAATACGGGCGGAGCCGGAATCATTGATGGCACAACGATCCCGGGTTTTTCGGGGCGCGATTGTAGCGATCTATTCATCGGATGGGGGAAAAGTGGTGCGCATTCCACGTGTACTTTCTCAATCCCTCATCACAAAAGGAACGATTCCGCGTCAGACCAGGCACTGCTCCAGGCCTTGCACCAGGATGTCCTTGGGCAATTCGATGCCGATGAACACCATCTTGCTCAGGCGTTGCTCACCCTCGGCCCACTCCGGCCCCAGGTCGCTTCCCATGAGCTGGTGCACGCCCTGGAAGATCACCTTGCGGTTGGTTCCCTGCATGTTAAGCACGCCCTTGTAGCGCAGCATCCTCGGCCCATAAATGTTCACAATCGCGCCCAGAAAGTCTTCAAGTTTTACGGGGTCGAATGCGCGCTCGGCACGGAAGACGAAGCTCTTCACATCGT
Organism: Diaphorobacter ruginosibacter; assembly: GCF_014395975.1. Lineage (NCBI taxonomy): Bacteria > Pseudomonadati > Pseudomonadota > Betaproteobacteria > Burkholderiales > Comamonadaceae > Diaphorobacter > Diaphorobacter ruginosibacter. The sequence goes on from NZ_CP060714.1 coordinate 4,358,681, forward strand.
CGTCATAGTGGTGGTGATGGGGGTGGTTGCAGTGCTCGCCATGCTCATGGTCGTGGTGGTCGTGCCCACAGTGCTCGTCGTGCTGGTGGTCATGGCCTTCATGGGCATGGTCGTGCTCGCACTTGCCGTGGTCGTGATCGCAGTGGCTGTGATCATGATCATGGTCGTGCCCGTGGTCGTCTGCCTTGAGGAAGTCCGGATCGATGTCGAGCTTGGAGTTCAGGTTGAACCCCCGCAGGTCCAGCACTTCCTGGAGCGGCACATCGCCGAAGTGCACCGCGCGGATCGGTGCCCGCGGGTTCATGTGCTTCAGGCGGTGGATCAGGGCGTTCTTTTCGTCCTCGCTGACCAGGTCGGTCTTGGAGAGGAAGATCTGGTCGGCAAAGCCCACCTGGCGGCGCGCTTCCTGGCGGTCGTCGAGCTGCTGGTTGGCATGCTTGGCATCCACCAGCGTGATGATGGAGTCGAGCAGATAGGTCTCGGCGATCTCGTCGTCCATGAAGAACGTCTGCGCCACCGGTCCGGGGTCAGCCAAGCCGGTGGTCTCGATCACGATGCGATCGAACTCCACCAGTCCCTTGCGGCGCTTGGCCGCCAGCAGCTGCAGCGTCTGGCGCAGGTCCTCGCGGATCGTGCAGCAGATGCAGCCGTTGCTCATTTGCACAATCTGTTCCTTGGACTCGGTCTTCAGGATGTCGGTATCGATGTTCTCCTCGCCGAACTCGTTCTCGATCACCGCGATCTTCTGCCCGTGTGCCTCGTGCAGCACACGCTTGAGCAAGGTGGTTTTACCGGAACCCAGAAAGCCGGTGAGGATGGTTGCGGGAATCAGGGACATGATGGGATTCACTTTCTGCAAAAAGCCCAAGGCACGCCGCCGGAATGTCCGGGGGCGTGCCGAGAAATATTCCTGGCAAGTTTAGCCATGCGGGACGCCGCCCCTAGATAAGGGCTCTCATGTCCTTTGCAAGAGAGCGATTACTGAAACATGGCCAGTATTTTTCACCTGTTTCCACAATCCGGGATGTTCATGAGCCGCTGCCTGGTTCACAAATCAGAGGTCTGGATTAATAATTTAACGAGCAAACAAAAATTTACATACAGGAGCAAGCATGTCCAATCGCCCATGGGCCACCCCAGGGAGCCCTGGTCACGCCAGCGGCCGCCCGCTCGTCGCGTCTTCCCTGCGCAGGCTGGCCCGAGGCCTTGCCGGCACCGTGCTCGCCACCGGGCTTGCTGCCGGCGCCGCGAACGCCGCCGACCTGACCATGGGGATCAGCGAGGGCACCTCAGGGGGGCTGGATCACGCGCAGGTGATTGCCAAGTACCAGCCGCTGGCCAACGTGATCGCCGCGGCCATCGGCGCAAAGGTCGATGTGGTGTTCGTGCGCGAGTTCAAGGCGCTCGAAAGTGGCATGCAGACCAACCGCTTTGACTTCATGATGGCCCGCCCCAGCGACTACCCGGCACGCGGCCTGCGCGACTACAAGTACCGCTTTGTCGCGAGCGCCAAGCCCGACGGGCAATGCCTGATCGTCGTACCCAGGGATTCACCGATCAAGACGCTGGCTGATGCAAAGGGCAAACGCTTCGTCATGCCGGAAAAGGTCTCCTACATGAGCCGTTTCTGCGCCGCGGAACTCCGCGATCAGGGCATTCTTCTCGACAAGGAAAACGTCAAGTATGTGCGTGAGCAGGGCGCGGTGACCTTCTACATGGACAACCACTTCTCCGACGTGGGCGGCCTGGCCTCGTATTCCGGCGCCGCCAAAAAATGGCTGCAGGCGGGCAACCGGGTGATCCACAAGAGCGTGGAGCAGCCCTACTTCCCGCTGATCGCCAGTGGCGAGATTCCGGAAGCCCAGGTGGCCGCCGCGCGCAAGGCGGTGCTGAGCCTGGGGGAGACTCCCGCCGGCCAGGCCGTGCTCAAGGGCATCGGCATCGAGCGCTTTGATGCCGGGGGCGAGCAGCGCCTGCGCGAGCTGCTCAAGTGGCTGGGCACCGAGGCAACGGAGGCCACCGCCGCGAAATAAGCCGAGACAGGATGCGCCGGGTGCGGATGGAGGCTCAGTCCTCCGACTTGCGTCGCGCGCGCGGGTGGGCCGCGTCATAGACCTGCGCGAGATGCTGGAAGTCGAGGCGGGTGTAGACCTGTGTCGTCGTGATGTTGGCATGGCCCAGCAGCTCCTGCACCGCGCGCAGGTTCCCGCTGGACTGCAGCAGGTGGCTGGCGAACGAATGACGCAGCATGTGCGGATGCACGGGCGTGGTCAGCCCCGCCAGCTGACTGCGCTCGCGCAGGCGCAGCCAGACGGACTGCGGGGTCAGGCGCGCTCCGCGCCGGCCCACGAAGAGCGCTGAATCGAGCCGGGCCGACGGGCCGCCGGATTGCGCGCCACCAAACGGCTGCGCGCGCACCTCGAGCCAGGACCGCACGGCCTGCATCGCCGCGGCCCCCATGGGCACGCTGCGGCGTTTGGCGCCTTTGCCGAACACGTGGGCCTCGCCCGCCTGCAGGTCAAGCCAGCCCCGGCCCTGGGCATGCGCCGCCGAGGTGGCGATCACATCGAGGCCCACCAGTTCGCCCACGCGCAGCCCGCAACCATAGAGCAGCTCGACGATGGCCGCATCGCGCGCCTCGAGCCATGGATCGGCACCCGGCTGTTCATGTTCTGCCAGCCGCACGGCGTCGTCGACTCCCAGCGCCTTGGGCAGCGGCTTGGGGGCACGCGGCGCGCGCACATCCTGCACCGGGTTGTTCGGCACCAGCCCCTGGCGCGCGGCCCACGCGAAGAAGCCGCGCCAGCCCGACAGGATCAGCGCAATGCCACGCCCGGAGCGCCCCGCGCCGTGCATGCGCGCGACGAAGCCGCGGATGTGCGCATTCTGCAGTTCAAGCAGCGGCCGGTTCGCGCCGGCAGCGAACTGCACCAGCTTTTCCAGATCGAGCGTGTAGAGCGTGAGCGTGCGGGCCGCGAGGCGCTTCTGCACGCGCACGTATTCCAGGTATTGCAGCGCCTCGGGGGGCAGCACCACGGGCGCTGCGGAAGGCGCGGGGTCGGCAGCTTCCGCCGCAGCAGCGGACCGGGATCTCGACGCCTTGCCCCGGGTTGCCACGACGCGATCCGCTGCCCGCCGGGTCAACGCAGGCGCGACAGCGCGGAGCTGGCGAGCTCGGCCATGCGCGTGAGGAATTCCGTTCCCATGGCCGCGTCGAAGCGCGCCGGGTCGTGCGAGCCCAGCACCAGCATGCCGAACGCGGGCTCGGTGCTGTCGATGGCGCCATCGCGCAGCGGCAGCAGCGCAAGCGACTGCACCTGGGCGGCCTGGGGCAGCCACTGCGTCGGCTCGAAGCCCATGTTCGCGCCGCAGAACGGGCTGGTCAGCGAAGAGGCGAAAGCGCGGGCATCATCGCTCACGCCACGCGCGAAGGTCTCGCTGGCGAACACCGGGCCCACGCCCCATACGCGCAGGGCCACCTGCGGCACGTCGAACAGCTCGCGCATGCCGTTCTCCACGGCGGCCGGCAGCTTGATCGGCTCCTTCACGGACAGCATCCGGCGCGCCCACTCATGGGTCTTCTCGCCGATGGCAGTGTTCTCTCCGCTGTGGCGCACCATGTCCATGATGCGCTGCTCCAGGCCCTTGATCTTCTCGCGCAGCATCTCGGCCTGCCGCTCGTGCAGGCTGACCGCACGGTGGCCGTGCGGGCTCGTGATGGTGATGCTGGACAGCACCTCTGCATGGCGTTCGAAGAAATCCGGCGTGTTGAGCAGGAATTCCGCGATGTCTTCTTCGGTGATGGGTGGCACGGCGGGGTTCACGTTGTGGGGATGGGTCATAGGTCGTCTGGAATGTCGATCTGGCCTTCGAACACGGTGGTGGCCGGTCCGGTCATGAAAACGGAGTCCTGCGGGTCGCCGGACCATGCGATGGTGAGCAGGCCGCCCGGGGTGTGGACATCCACGCGCCGGTCGAGCAGGCCCAGCCGGATGCCGGTGGCGACGGCGGCACAGGCCCCGGTTCCGCAGGCCAGGGTTTCGCCCACGCCGCGCTCGAACACGCGCAGCTTCACCTCGGCGCGGCCCAGTATCTGCATGAACCCTGCGTTCACGCGGTTGGGGAAGCGGCGGTGGCTTTCGATCTGCCTGCCGATGATCTCGACAGGCGCCGTGGCCACGTCCTCCACCAGTTGCACCGCGTGCGGGTTGCCCATGGAGGCCACCGCGCACCACACCACGGTATCCGCGCCGCTGGCCGCGTCCCGCACGTCCACGGGCCATTGCACGCCATCGCCCAGCACGCGCGCCACCAGGCCTTCGGCGTCGAATGGCACCAGGGCAGGGGTGAACTCGGGACGGCCCATGTCGACCGTGACGCGGCCATCGGGCATCAGTTGCGGGGCGATCACGCCCTTCATGGTCTGCACGCGGATCGAGTCCTTGTCGGTCAGGCCCTTGTCACGCACAAAGCGCGCAAAGCAGCGCGCGCCGTTGCCGCACTGCTCCACCTCGCCGCCGTCGGCGTTGTGGATCACGTATTCGAAATCCACCTCCGGCGTCGGCGCTGCACGCACCGTCAGGATCTGGTCGGCGCCGATGCCGAAATGGCGGTTGGCGATGAACCGGTATTGCCCGGCCGTCAGGCCACGGCGCCCGGCCGTCTCGTCCAGCACGACGAAGTCATTGCCGGCTCCCTGCATTTTGGTGAAGCGGATCTGCATGCACCAATTATCCGTCCACAGAGCCACCCCGCACATATCCCTGCCGTAATAAGCTGTAGCGGTGCGGCGGCGGTGCCGTCACGTGCGCGCCAGCACAACCCGGCCCGGATGCCCATAATGCGTGCATGCCCCGCTCGAACCAACAACTCCATATCCATCGCGAGCCCGCCAGCACGCGTCCCGCGGCCACCGTGCTGTTGATGCGTGATGCGCCGACAGGCAACGGCGACACCGTGCTCGAGGTGCTGATGACGCGCCGCTCGCCCCATGCCAGCTTCCTGCCCGGCGCCTACGTATTCCCTGGCGGCGGAGTCGACGCGCAGGACGCATCCCCCGCCTCGCACGCGCAGACCGACCACCGCCCGACCCAGGATGCGCAGCGCGTGACGGAGGCGATCGCGGGCATCCGCGAGAGCTTCGAGGAGCTGGGCATCCTGATCGCCCGCCACGCGGAGGACGGACGCTTTGCCGATGCCACCGACATCGCCGCGATCGACCGCAGCAAGCCCTTCGTCCCGCAGTGCGCCGCACTCGGCCTGCGCCTGGCGGCGGACGACATGCACGTGCTTGCGCACTGGACGGCGGACCGCACGTCGCCCAAGCGCTTTTCCGTGCCATTCCTGGTGCGCCGCATGCCGCAGGGGCAGGAGCCGGTGGCCGACGAGTCCGAGCAGTTCGAGCCCGTCTGGGTGCGCCCGGCCGACGCGCTGGCGCTGCACAAGGAGGGCAAGTTCTTCATGATCTTTCCGACCATCCGCACGCTGGACCACCTCACGCGCTATCCCACGGTGCAGGCGCTTCTCGATGCCATCTCGCGCGACGAGGCGCCGCTGTGGAACTGCTGCCCGCGCAGTGGCCTGGTCAAGGGCCGCGAGACGCGCTTCATGGACCATGAGCCGGCGTTCGGCGAACTGGCCCTGGTCACGCCCGACGGCCAGATCCTGCACCCGCTCGACTGGCAAAGCGAGCATGCGGTGCCCCTGCTCAAGAACGTGCAGCGCCTGACCGCACCCAATCCCGGCGTGATGACCGGCCCCGGCACCAACAGCTACCTCGTGGGCGATCCATCGACCGGCTACATCGCCATCGACCCTGGCCCGGACGACGCGGGCCACCTGGAGAGGCTCTGGCGCGCGGCGGGTGGCGACATCCGGCAGATCGTCTGCACCCATTCGCATCCGGACCACTCGCCCGGTGCCAGGCCGCTGCAGACCCTGGTCGAGCAATATGGCAAGCCCCGGCCGCCGATCCTCGGTCTCGCGTCGCGCCCCACGGCGCAGGCCCACAGCCATTTCACACCCGACCGCGAGCTGGCCGACGGCGAGCTGCTGCAGTTGCGCGGACCAAGCCCCCAAGGCGAGGTCACGCACACGCTGCAGGCCATCCACACGCCCGGCCACGCCGCCAACCATGTCTGCTTCATGCTGCGCGAGGACGGCCTGCTGTTCTCGGGCGACCACATCCTGAACGGGAGCACGACCGTGGTCAGCCCGCCCGACGGCAACATGGATGACTACCTGGAATCGCTGTCCAAGCTCGATGCGGCCTGCGGTGAATTCGACGCCAATTTCATCGCGCCGGCCCATGGCTACGTGATCGAGAAGGCGCGCGAAGCCATCGCCAGGCTGCACGCGCACCGCCTCGCCCGCGAAGCCAAGGTGCTCAAGGCCATGCAGGCGATTCCGGATGGCGACGTCGACGACTGGGTGAAGATCGCGTATGACGACGTGCCGGAGCGCATGTGGCCGGTCGCGCTGCGCTCGCTCCAGGCCCATGTGGACCGCATTCGCGCCATGGAGCCCGGCAACTGAATGAAATGGGACCGTTGCGCAGCCCGCATGACTGTCTCGCACATGGCGTTCTGCCTGCAGGGATTCGGCGCGTGGTGAATAATCATCGCCCTGCCGGACGGTGCGTGCGGCGTGATGAAAGTGCGAATGGTGGAAAAGCAAGCAACCGATGGCGCGACGCGTGCCCCCAAGGGACCGGCTAAAGAACCAGCCAAAGGATCTGCCGCGAACCCGGCCGAAGGGCAGCGCCTGTCCAAGCGTGTGATGCAGCACAAGGGCTGCTCGCGCAGCGTGGCCGAACAGTACATCGAGGGCGGCTGGGTCAGCGTCGACGGACAGGTCGAGGAAGAGCCCGGCATGCGCGTGCTCGACGCGCAGCGGGTCGAGGTGGCGGCCGACGCGAACCTGCTCGATCTCGCACCCGTCACGCTGCTGCTCCACCAGCCTGCCAACTGCTCCGATCCGCTCGATTGCCTGCACCCCGGAACGCACAGCGCGAGCGACCCGCAGGCAGGCCGCATCCGCGTGCTGCAGCGCCATTTCAGGCGCCTTCAGGACTGCGCGCCGCTGCCGCTCGCTGCGCATGGGCTGGCTGTTTTCACGCAGGACCGCAACATTGCGCGCAGACTCATCGACGACGCGCAGACGATGGAGCACGAGTGCATTGTCGAGGTCAGCGGCGACGTGGCTGCGGCCGATCTGGCATCGCTGCGATCGGGCCAGCCGCTGCCACCCGCCAAGGTCAGCCGCCAGAGCGAAAACCACCTGCGCTTCGCGCTCCCGGGCACGGCGGTGCGAGCGATCCCCGCGCTCTGTGCCAGCGTTGGGCTGAAGGCGGTGAGCGTCCGCCGCATCCGCATCGGCCGCATTCCGCTCGCCAAGCTGGAAGAAGGCGGGTGGCGCTTTCTGGGGCGCGGCGAACGGTTCTGAGCCGCCGTCGTTCTTCCCCCTCCCACGGCCACCCTTTTCTCCCCGGCAGCCCCTATACTCGGCCCACCATTCACCGAGGGAGACCGGCCATGGATGCCACAAGCGCAAGCGACATCCGGCTCAGCACAGCACCATCCAGCGAGACCGCGGAGAAGATCCGCGCGCACCGCCTGCGTTTTACCGGCAGCGGCGGCGAGTATTTCCGCGTCTGGATCGTCAATGTGCTGCTGTCGATCGTCACCCTGGGTTTCTATACGCCGTTTGCCCGAAAGCGCACGGCCCAGTATTTCTATGGGCACTCGATGATCGCCGGCAGCGCGCTCGAATTCACGGCCCAGCAAAAGCGCATGGTGATGGGCTTCCTGATGGTGTTCGCACTCACCGCGGCCTACCAGCTCGCCCTGCGCACCGGGCAGGACACCGCCGTGTCGCTGTTCCTGCTGGGCGGCGCGGCGCTGGCGCCCTTCATCTGGGCCAGTGCCATGCGCTTTCGCCTGTCGAACACGCGCTGGCGCGGCCTGCGCCTGGTGTTCACCGCCAACTGGAAGGAAATCTACAAGGCCAGCTGGCCCGTGTTCGCCTTGGCGCTGGTGTGGATCGGCACATTCTTCGCCATCGACGCACTGATCCCGGACGCCATGGCCGAAGGCGAGGAATCCCTGCGCCGCCGCATGCCCCGAATTCCCGGAGCCGCATTCGGCGTGCTGGCGCTGTCGCTGTTTCTCACCGTCCTGTGTTTCATCCGCATCGAGTACAACTACCGCAGCCTGCTCGTGCTGCGCACACGCATCGGCAATGAAGTGAGCCGCTGGAAGCCGGTGTACATGGATTTCGTGAAGATCTGGGCGGGCACCGTGCTGATGTTCCTTTTCTCGATGCTGCTGCTCGTCGCGCTGGGCTTTGCGGCCTACGGCGGCGCGGCCCTTCTCATCAAGAGCCTGATGCTGGGCGGCGGAGCGATGTTCGTGGTCATTCTCCTGGTCGGCGCCGTGCTGCTTCTCCTGCTGCTTCTGCTGGCCAGCGGCCCGGCGCGCGCCTACCGCGAGGCGCGCATGTTCCATCTCGTCTGGAACAACACCGGCATCAGCACCATCGCACGCTTCAAGTGCTCGCTGTCCGTCGGGGGCTTCGTGCTGCTGCGCCTGAAGAACATGCTGCTGACCATCCTGACGCTGGGCTTCTACCGTCCATTTGCCCGCGTCAACGAGTACCGCATGAAGTTCGACTCCGTCACCCTCTATGTGAAGGGCAGCATGGATCAGCTCGCCGGTCGCCTGGAGCAGGCGCAGAAGGAAGGCTTCGGTGACGCACTCGCGGATGCCGCGGGACTCGACCTGATCGGATGACGCCTGCTCCGGCCCACGCATGATGACCCGATGACCGCCACGGCCCCTGCCCTGATCCGCGCCCACTGGTTCGACGGCATGAGCAGCCAGCCCCGCAGGGTGCTGGTGAGCCTCGAGCCCGCCGGGCGAAGCGGCCCCGCGCTGCTGATGCATTCGCTGCAATCGCCCGGCTCGCAGCCCCGGCGCTATGCGCACAAGGACATCACCTGGCCCGAGCGCTGGAGCGCCCGGCGCATGCCCGAGCGGCTGGTGCTCGACCTGAACGACGGCGGCAGCCTGGAGATCCTCGACACCAGGGGCTGGCAGCAGGCCCTGGAACAGGGCGGTTTCCGGCCCGGCCTGGCCCAGCGCATGCAGACGCGTTGGCCGGTGTTTCTGGGGGTGTTCGTTGTGGCCGCGATCGGCATGGGCCTGTTCTACCGCTACGGAACACCCTGGGCAGCCACCCAGATCACGCGCTTCGTTCCCCTGCACTGGGAAACCGCGCTGTCGCAGGAGGCCATCGCGCAGATGGACGAGGGCATGCTCAAGCCCAGCAAGCTGGCCAGGGAGCGGCAGGCGCAATTGCGCGGCGAATTCGAATCGCTGCTGGCAAAGATGCCGCCGTCGCTCATGCGCTACCACGGCTACGCGCCGCAGTACACGCTGCATTTCCGCCGCGGCATGGGTGCCAACGCATTTGCGCTGCCCGGGGGCGCGATCGTCCTGACCGACGGCCTCGTCGAAACGGCAAGCCGCAAGAAGATCGGCGACGACGCCATCATCGGCGTGCTGGCCCACGAGATCGGACATGTCGCGCACCGCCACACCACGCGCATGGTGGTCGAGCAGGGAGTTCTGCAGACCGGCCTCGGCCTCGCACTGGGCGACGTGTCATCCATCGTCTCGATGGGCAGCACCATGCTGACGGGCCTGGCCTACCAACGCGACCACGAACGCGAGGCCGACTGCTTCGCGATAGCGGTGCTTCAAGGCTCCGGCCTCTCCACCGCACCCATGGGCGCGTTGCTGCTGGCCATGGCCAGCGACCGCAAAAACGAGGGCAAGGACGAGGGTAACGAGAAGGACGGCAAGAGCGGCGATGCCGCACCGCAGCCGCCCGCATCCTCCGCCAGCACCGCGGCACAGTCCGGGGACAACAAGAGCGCCGACATCACGATCGGTGACGAAGGCGTGTTTTCGCTGCTCAGCACCCACCCCGAGACGGTGGCCAGGGCCCGGCAGCTCAAAGAGGGCAGATCGCCGCATTGCCCGGCAGAAAGATAAAGATTCTCGCGGTACGCCGGGATGATCGCGAGGCTTTCAGAACGACAGCCTGAGCAGCGCGCGCCCGGTATCCCGCGAAGAAACGAAAATAAAGTGTGAAGCCCGCCGATAAGCCGGATTCTGTGCACCGTGGTCGCCCACGGCGTGACCGCCATTAATCTGGGCCGGGTGTCGCCACCACGGCTCAATGCTACCTACCCGCCAACTCTGCGGAACCACATCAACGCTGGCCTACTTGGTATTGCTGCGCGTAGAGATTGCCCGTTTCACCCAAGGCGGCTCCGCCGCTTCGGGTGGCCATGTCATTGCAGGCTTGCGCCTGGATGTCATGGAACACCCGGAATACGGGGATCGCCTTGACTCGTCTCTGTTGCTCTGATCCTCACCTCACGGTGGGCAGCCGTTAGCTGCTACGCTGTCCTGTGCAGTCCGGACGTTCCTCCAGTGCGGCCTTTCGGCACTAGCACCAGCGGCGGTCTGGCGTGCTTCACGGGCATGATTATCTCGCGTTTGGAGTGACATGCCGGCCGTCAGGGAATCGCGGCCCGGTCAGACGGAGGACGCGCCCATCAGGACCTCCTTGCGGAACTGGTCGGGCGACATGCCGGCCTCGCGCTGAAACATCGCGATGAACGCCGAGGCGGTGCTGAATCCCAGGTCCATCGCGATGGCCTGCACGGAGGCCCCGTGCTCGAGAGAATCCACCGCCCGCAGGTACCGCAGCCGCTGCCGCCATTCCCCCAGGCTCATGCCCAGTTCCTGCTGGCAGTGCCGCGCCAGCGTGCGCTCGGTCATGAACACCCGGCCGGCGAGCTGCGCGACCGAACCGCGGTGCCCGGGCTCCATCCGCAATGCATCCAGGATGCTCTGCAGTGCGGGCGTCTGCGCCTCGGGCAGATAGCTTCCCTGCACCTGGCTGCAGCGCATCTGGTCGAGCAGCACCTGCGCGAGCCGCAGGTCCTCGGGCGACGAGGGCAGATCCACTCCGCGCTGGTTGAAGTCCGCCAGAATGCTCTTGACGATCGGCCCGATCGTCAGCAGGCAGGTCTGGCGGGGCAGGTCCTCGCAGAGCTCGGGCTGGATGTAGAACGCGCGGTACACCGCCGCCTGCTGCATGTAGCAGCTGTGCTCCACTCCCGGTGGAATCCAGATGCCGTACTGCGGCGGCGCCACGAAGCGCGCGTCGGCCGTCTCCATGCTGATCGTGCCGTGCGGGGTGTAGTTCAGGTGCCCCAGCCGGTGGCTGTGCGCATCGGCCCAGGTGCCCGCCCCATATTCGTCATAGCGCACGTAGAACGGCGCGGTGATCCCGTCCACCTTGACGGGAACGAGCTTGGTCTGGCGGGGCCGTGCGGCACGGATCGAGGTCATGAGGATTTCGTCCCAATCAAGGTATGAAATGTCCGAAAACAGATATGCAGCTTGAAGCCGCCAAGCGCATCATAACGAGCATGAATTACCTCTTTCCCTTGATGGCCGTGCTGATCTGGTCGGTCAACACCGTGGTCAGCAAGCAGGCCGCAACCAGCATCCACCCGGCGGAAATCGGCTTCCTCCGGTGGCTGGTCGCCGCCGTGCTGCTGACACCCATGCTCCTTCCCGGCGTGATCCGCAACTGGAAGAGCATCCGTCCCCAATTGCCGCGCATCCTGGTGCTCGGCATGCTGGGCATGGTCATCTACCAGACGCTTGCCTACTTCGCCGCGGGCTTCACCACCGCCACGCACATGGGCATCATCCTGTGCCTGTCACCGCTGATGGTGCTGGCGATTTCGGTGGGCGTGCTCGGCCAGCCGCTGACCTGGGGCGGTGCGCTGGGCAGCCTGATCGCGCTGGCCGGCGTGGTCCACGTGGTCACCAACGGCGAGCCGCAAGTGCTTTTCGCCCAGGGTTTCAACCGCGGTGACGTGCTGATGATCGTCGCGGCGCTGGCCTATGCGATCTACAACATCCTGCTCAAGCGCTGGCGCATGTCGCCCGCGATCCCCACCTTCCAGCTGCTGTACCTGCAGATGCTGGTGGCCGTGGTCGCACAGCTTCCCGTCTATCTGGCCAGCGAAAAGACCGGCATCAATGCGGACAACTGGGCGCTCGTGGCCTTTGCCGGAACCATGGCCTCGATTGCCGCACCCGCGCTTTGGATGACGGCCGTCTCGCGCCTGGGGCCCAACCGGTCGAGCATCTTCTTCAATCTCACCCCGATCAGCACGGCCATCGTCGCGTCGCTGTGGCTCGACGAGCACCTGCACGCCTACCACTGGGTGGGCGGCGCGCTCACGATCGCCGGCGTGGTGCTTGCCGAAAAGTGGATCACCCCGCTCTCCCGCACGAGGAAAGCCACGGGCAGCAGCATGGCGGCGCGCCCCGGGAACATGGACACCCCCTGAGCCGGGCAGGCATCAGGTGGACCACAGGTGGGCCAGCAAAGGCTGCATATCCATATACCGATAAGTGAGAACAACTAGGACACAATGGGCCGTTACCGTCGGTGACGGTCCATTCAAAGCCCTCTTTTTGTTCCATTCATCGTTGCTGGAGACTTCCCATGAAATTCGACAACATCCTGCAGACCATCGGCAACACGCCCGTCGTGCGCATCAACCGCCTGTTCGGCGCCAGCGCCAACGTCTGGGTCAAGGCCGAACGAAGCAACCCCGGCGGCTCGATCAAGGACCGCATCGCCCTGGCCATGGTGGAGGATGCCGAGCAGCGCGGCACGCTCAAGCCGGGTGGCACCATCATCGAGCCGACCTCCGGCAACACCGGCATCGGCCTCGCGCTGGTGGCGGCGGTCAAGGGCTACAAGCTGGTGCTGGTGATGCCCGAGAGCATGTCCATCGAGCGCCGCCGCCTCATGCTGGCCTATGGTGCGACCTTTGACCTCACGCCCAAGGAGAAGGGCATGAAGGGCGCAATCGCACGTGCCCAGGAACTGGCCGCCACGACGCCCGGCGCGTGGATTCCGCAGCAGTTCGAGAACCCTGCCAACATCGAGGTGCACGTGCGGACCACGGCGCAGGAAATCCTCGCCGACTTCCCCGACGGACTCGATGCGGTCATCACCGGCGTGGGCACGGGCGGCCACCTGACCGGCGTGGCGCGCGTGCTCAAAGGCAAGTTCCCGCAGCTCAAGGTCTACGCCGTCGAGCCCGTGGCATCGCCGGTGATCAGCGGCGGCCAGCCCGCACCGCATCCGATCCAGGGCATCGGCGCGGGCTTCATCCCCAAGAACCTCGACACCTCGCTGCTCGACGGCGTGATCCAGGTCGACGCCGAACCCGCGCGTGAGTACGCCCGCCGTTCGGCACGGGAGGAAGGCCTGCTGGTGGGCATCTCCTCCGGCGCGACACTGGCCGCCATCGCACAGAAGCTGCCCGAGCTGCCTGCCGGCGCCCGCGTGCTGGGCTTCAACTACGACACGGGCGAGCGTTATCTGTCGGTGGACGGATTCCTGCCAAGCTGACCGCCCGGAGCCCCAGGCCCGGTGAACAACGCCCGTCCGGCGGCTGCGAAGCCGCTGGACGGGCGTTGTTCCTTGGCGGCGTGCCTGCCCCGTTCCGGCGCGGCCTGCTTGCGCTCACTTCCGCTACGATGGTCCCCGGGGCCTGCCGGACGAACGGCGGCAGCCCCGCATGCAAGATGAACCATTTCCTGAATCTTTCCTGGGCACTGGTCCTGTTCGTGGCGCACTTTCTGGTGGCCCTGCGCGCGCTCACGCGCCCCAACCGCACGCCGGCCTCGCGCATCGCGTGGCTCTCGGTAATCATGCTGGTGCCGCTGGCAGGAATGATCGGCTACCTGCTGCTGGGCGAGACCAGCATCGGACAGGCACGCATCCAGCGCATGCGCCGCGCTGAAGAGCGCCTGTCCAAGCCCGGCGGCGCACCGTGCGCACCGCAGGACATGGCCCCCGGTGCCGCATCGCTGTTCGATTTCTGCCGCTCCATCACCGGCTTCGAGGTCGCGGGGGGCAACCGCATCACCGTGCTCGGAGATGCCTCCGCTCCGGCCGACGATCCCCGGCGCGACTCCCTGGCCGCCATCGACGCGCTGATTGCCGACATCGGCCAGGCCCACGCACACGTGCACATCGCCGTCTACATCTGGCTCGACGATGACGTGGGCCGCAAGATCGCTGATGCGGTGACGGCGGCCGCGCAACGCGGCGTGCAGTGCCGCGTGATGGTGGACTCGTTCGGCTCGCGCGAATTCGTGGGAAGCGGGACCTGGAAGGCCATGGCAGCAGCCGGTGCGAGACTGCATGCCACGCTCAGCGATATCTCGCGCATGCGGCACATGGCGTTCAGCCGCGTGGACCTGCGCGATCACCGCAAGATCGCGGTGATCGACAACCGCATCGCGTTCTGCGGAAGCCAGAACTTCGCCTCGCCCGAATTCCGCGTCAAGGCACGGTTCGCGCCATGGATCGACATGCTGCTGCGCTGCGAGGGCCCCATCGTGCGGCAGGCGCAGTACCTGTTCCTGAGCGGCTGGATTCCCGAAACGGGCGAGACAGGCCTGGACACCCTGCCCGCGCGGGTCCCGGGCGACCCCGCACCGGGGACCAGCGTCGCGCAGACCTTCGAGACCGGCCCCACCGCGCGCTTCAATGCCATGTCGGACATGTTCGTGGCCTGCATCTATGCGGCGCGCAGCGAACTGGTGATCACCACGCCCTACTTCGTGCCCGACGAATCCATACTGCGCGCGATCTGCGCTGCTCCCCGGCGCGGCGTGAAGACCACCATCATCTTCCCCGCGCGCAACGATTCGTGGCTCGTGGGCAATGCCTGCGGAAGCACCTATCTGGACCTGCTGCACAGCGGCGTCGAGGTCCATGAGTATCCGCTCGGCCTGCTGCACACCAAGTCCATGACCATCGACGGCGAACTGGCCCTCGTGGGCTCGGCCAACATGGACAGGCGCAGCCTGGAACTCAACTACGAGAACAGCCTGCTCATCGCCGACCGGGAGGTCACGGCGCAGATTCGCGAACGGCAACGGCGCTACCTCTCGGTCAGCCATCCGGTGACGCTGGATGCGGCGCGCACCTGCCCATTCCACCGGCGACTGATCCAGAACTTCATCGGGATGATGGCGCCGGTGCTGTGAAAGCGTGAAAAGCGGTCCATCGGATAAAATCCCGTCCCCCATCCACCTGCCCAGCCCGATCGATACGGGCCACCCGCACGATGATCCGCATCTCCGAAATCAAGCTGCCGCTGGCAGCATTGCCCGCTGGCGAATACGACGCCGACACCCACCCCGAGGCCGCGCTGCGCGAGCAGGTCGCGCAGACGCTGCAGATCGCGCCCGCCGAGATCGCCGCGCTGCAGGTCTTCAAGCGCAGCTTCGACGCACGCAAGGTGGAACTCATGGCGGTCTACATCGTCGATGTGGATCTCGCCGATCCGTCGAAGGAGGCCGCACTGCTGGCCGCCAACGAGAAGCATCCGCACATCCACGCCACGCCCGACATGCGCTGGAAGCCCGTGGGCCAGGCTCCTTCCGGCTTGCAGGAGCGCCCGGTGGTGATCGGCTTCGGCCCCTGCGGCATCTTTGCCGCCCTGGTGCTCGCGCAGATGGGATTCAAGCCCATCGTGCTGGAGCGCGGCCGCCAGGTGCGCGAGCGAACCAAGGACACCTGGGGCCTGTGGCGCAAGCGTGTTCTCACGCCCGAGTCGAACGTGCAGTTCGGCGAAGGCGGTGCGGGCACGTTCTCCGACGGCAAGCTCTACAGCCAGATCAAGGACCCGCGCCATCTCGGCCGCAAGGTGATGGAGGAATTCGTCCAGGCCGGCGCACCCGCCGAAATCCTGTACACCGCACATCCGCACATCGGCACGTTCAAGCTCGTGAAGGTGGTGGAGACGCTGCGCGAGCAGATCATCGCGCTGGGCGGCGAGGTGCGCTTCGGCCAGCGCGTGAGCGACGTGCACGTCGAGTCCGACGCAGAGGGCGAGCGCCGCGTGACGGGCCTCACCGTGGTCGACCTGGAGACGGGCAAGGAGAGCTTCCAGCCCGCATCCAACGTGGTGATCGCCCTCGGCCACAGCTCCCGCGATACCTTCGCCATGCTGTATGAGCGCGGCGTCTCCATGGTGGCCAAGCCATTCTCGATCGGTGTGCGCATCGAGCATCCGCAAAGCGTGATCGACCGTGCGCGCTGGGGCAAGCATGCCGGCCACCCGCTGCTTGGCGCCGCGGACTACAAGCTCGTGCACCATGCCGCCAACGGCCGCGCTGTGTACAGCTTCTGCATGTGCCCGGGCGGCACCGTGGTCGCCGCGACCAGCGAACCCGAACGTGTGGTGACCAACGGCATGAGCCAGTACTCGCGCGCCGAACGCAATGCGAATGCAGGCATGGTGGTGGCCATCGACGAGAGCGACTTTCCCCGCGACGCGGCCTCGTTCGAGAAGTACCTCGGCAAATCCTACGGTGTGGAAAACATCAAGGCAGGCGAGACCCATCCGCTGGCCGGCATCGTGCTGCAGCGGCAGCTGGAGTCGAACGCCTACGTGGTGGGCGGCAGCGACTACAGTGCGCCGGGCCAGCTCGTGGGCGACTTCCTCAAGCGCCGCCCGTCCAAGGCGCTGGCGAGCGTGCAGCCCTCCTACAAGCCCGGCGTGCATCTCACCGAGATCGACAAGGCCCTGCCCGCATTCGCCGTCGAGGCCATGCGCGAGGCCCTGCCCGTCTTCGGCCGCAAGATCCGGGGCTACGACATGCCCGATGCCGTGATGACCGGCGTGGAAACGCGCACCTCGTCGCCGCTGCGCATCGGCCGTGGCGACGACCTGCAGAGCCTGAACACGCGCGGCCTTTATCCGGCCGGTGAAGGCGCAGGCTATGCGGGCGGCATCCTCTCCGCGGGTGTCGATGGCATCAAGGTCGGCGAAGCCGTGGCGCGACAGATGCTGGGGCTCGGCTGATCGCGGCCTTCAGTCGGGCAGCGTCAGGACGCCCTTGTCGCGCAGCGCCTGCAGTTGCGCGTCGTCCATGTACAGCAATCGGGTGAGCATCTCGCGCGTGCCCTCGCCCAGTGTCGGCGGTGCATGGCGGATCGGCAGGCGCCTGCCGTCCATGCGCACGGGCGGCGCAAACACGGGCGTGGTGCCGGCCACGGGGTGCGGCAGATCCTGCACGAGCCGGCTGCGGCGGGTGCGCTCCCCGGTCAAGGCTTCGTGCAGGCCCTTCACCTGCCCGCAGGGAATGCCCGCCCGCGTCAGGCGCTCGAGCAGCACATCGCGCGGAAACTGCGCCAGCGCGTTCGTGATCACCGGAATCAATTCTTTCCGGTTCTTCGCGCGCTCCACGTTGGTGCTGAAGCGCGGGTCTTCCACCACGTCGGGACGCTCGAGCACGACACGGCAGAGCTTGTCGAACTGGGCATTGTTGCCTACCGTGATGATGAACGGCCCGTCGGCCGCCTCGTACATGCCGTAGGGAACGATGGAGGGGTGTGCGTTGCCATAACGCTGCGGGTCATGCCCGAGTTCGAGCGCATCGAGACCGTAATACCCCGTGACCATGATGCCGTGGTCATAGAGCGCCAGTTCGATGAAGCGTCCTCGCCCGGTACGCTCGCGGCGGAACAGTGCCGCAAGGACGGCCTGCGCTGCAGACATGCCCGTCATCAGGTCGACCACGGCCACCCCGAACTTCAGCGGCGGATCGCCCGCACAGCCATTGAGCGCCATGAGCCCCGCTTCCCCCTGGATCACCAGGTCGTATCCCGGGCGGGTGGCCTCGGGCCCGCTGCTGTCATAGCCCGCCACGGCGCAGTACACGAGATCGGGCTTCAGGGCCTTCAACTGCTCGTAGCCCAGCCCCATCTTCTCGGCGCCGCCTGTCTTGAAGTTGTGGATGAGCACGTCCACCTGCGGCAGCAGCTCATGGATGATGGCGAGCGCCTCGGGGGTCTGCAGGTCCAGCGTGATCGAGCGCTTGTTGCGGTTCATGCTGTTGTAGTAGGTGGTCTCGGTCTTGCCGATGCGCATGCCCCAGTCGCGCGTATCGTCACCGCGCACGGGGTGCTCCACCTTGATCACTTCCGCGCCATAGTCGGCCAGCACCTGGCCGCACAACGGCCCCGCGAACACGCGCGAGAGGTCCAGCACGCGCACGCCTTCGAGCGGCAAATCCATCTTCAAAGCATCCTCGCGATCCGACTGCGCCATGGAAACACTCCTTGAGATATCAGCCCTCAGCTCCGCGACAAGCCTGCCCGGCGGCTTCAGGCGAGACAAGTGTAGCGAGTGACGCCGGAACACCTTCCCCGTGGCCGATCGATCACGGACTCGCGCGGGCCCCGCACGGGAATGCGCGCGAAAAACTGCGCGGAAATGGCAGGTCACGGACAATACGCGGTTGCCCCCGCGCACCCATGTCCAACGAACTCCCTCTTGCCAGCCGCACCATGCCGACGCCGCCCTCTCCCCATGCCGACTTCAGCACGCCCAGCGCCACACGCATGCTGCTCGGCGTGCTTGCCATGGCGCTGGTCGTGCTCGCGTCCAACATCCTTGTTCAATACCCGATCAACGACTGGCTGACCTGGGGCGCCATCTCCTATCCGGTGGCCTACCTCGTCAGCGACCTGATCAACCGCAGCCACGGGCCTGTCCCCGCGCGCCGCGTGGCCTGGGTGGGCTTCGCGGTCGCCGTCGCAGCCTCCCTGCTGCTGGCGCCGCCGCGCATCGCAATAGCCTCGGGGGCGGCGTTCATTCTTTCGCAGCTCTTCGACATCAGCGTATTCCACCGCCTGCGCCAGGGACTCTGGTGGAAGGCCCCGCTCATCGCCACCATCCTGGCGGCCATCCTCGACACCTTCGTGTTCTGGAGCATCGCCTTCGCGGGTGGCAGCGACCCATGGTTCACCTGGGCGCTCGGCGACCTCGGTGTGAAGCTGACGATGGGGCTGCTGTTGCTGCTGCCGTTCCGGCTGCTGACCTGGCGAAGCGTGCACTGACGCCCCGAGGCGCAGAACCAGGCGCCGGGGGCTCGTCACTCCGCGCTGGCGGCATCCAGCGTCTTCAACGCCTCATCGTCGAGCACCAGGCTGGCGGCGCGCACCAGGGACTGCAACTGCGCGAGGTTGCTCGCACTCGCAATCGGAGCGGCAATCGCCTTGCGGGTCAGCAGCCATGCAATGGCCACCTCGCTCTGCGACGCGTTCAGGCGCGCAGCCACCGCATCCAGCGCGCCGAGTATGCGCAGCCCGCGTGGATTGAGGTACAGCCCCACCGTCTTCGGGCCGCGCGCGCTCTTGTTCACGTCAGCCTCCGTGCGGTACTTGCCCGCCAGAAAGCCGGCGGCCAGTGCGTAGAAATTGATCACGCCGACCCCGTGCTGTTCGCACAGCGGCTGCAGCTCCTTCTCGAACACCGCGCGGTCGTACAGGTTGTAGAGCGGCTGCAGGCTTTCATAGCGCGCCAGGCGATGCTTCTCGCTGCATTCGAGTGCGGCGGCCAGGCGCCCGGCGCTGTAGTTGGAGGCGCCCACCGCGCGCACCTTGCCCTCGCGGATGAGATCGCTGAAGGTTCCCATCACGTCCTCAAAGGGAATGTCAGGATCGTCGTCGTGCGACTGGTACAGGTCGATATAGTCCGTCTGCAGGCGCTTGAGCGAAGCATCGACGGCCTGGCGGATGTACCTCGGGTGCAGGCCCACCCTGCCGTCCCCCATGTCCTTGCCGACCTTGGTGGCCAGCACCAGCCGGTCGCGCCTGCCCGCATTTTTCCGGAGCCAGTTGCCGATGATGGTTTCCGACTCCCCTCCCGCGTGCCCTGGCACCCAGCGCGAATACACGTCGGCGGTATCGACAAAATTCATGCCTGCATCGAGCCACGCATCGAGCAGCGAAAAGCTCATGGCCTCGTCGGCGGTCCAGCCGAACACATTGCCACCAAAGCACAGCGGCGAGACCTGCAGCGCGGAGCGGCCCAGGGGACGCAAGGGAAACGACATCTTCTTCCTTTCAAAGCCGGTACGACAACCATCGGATGACAGCCATTGTGCCCCTGCGCAAAAAAGGCCGCAGTGTCTGCCACTGCGGCCTCTTGCCGGTTGTTCTCGTGTCAGGCGGCAAACAACAGCATGCCGCCCCGGAATCAGGCCTGCTGCAGGTTCTGCAGCGCAGCCACACGCTCTTCGATCGGAGGGTGCGAGCTGAACAGCTTGCCGATGTTGCCGGTGATGCCCATCGCCTGCATGTTCTGCGGCAGGGCGCCGGGATGCATGCCGCCCAGGCGGTACAACGCGTTCACCATCGGCTGCTTGCGGCCCATGAGCTGCGCAGCACCCGCATCGGCACGGAACTCGCGCTGGCGGCTGAACCAGGCGACGATGATCGATGCCAACACGCCGAACAGGATGTCCAGCACCACGGTGCTGATCATGTAGCCGATGCCGGGGCCCGAGCTGTTCTCGTCGTTGCGGCGCAGGAAGCTGTCGACCGCATAGCCGATCACCCGAGAGAGGAACACGACGAAGGTGTTCATCACGCCCTGGATCAGCGCCATGGTCACCATGTCGCCGTTGGCCACGTGGGCCACCTCATGGCCGATCACCGCCTCGACTTCCTCGCGGGTCATGCCTTGCAGCAGCCCCGTGGACACGGCCACCAGCGACGAGTTCTTGAACGCACCGGTGGCAAAGGCATTGGGCTCGCCCTCGTAGATGCCGACCTCGGGCATGGTGATGCCCGCCTTGTCGGCGAACTTGCGCACGGTGTCCACGATCCATGCCTCGTCGGCGTTGCGCGGCTCGTTGATGATCTGCACGCCCATGCTCATCTTGGCCATGGGCTTGCTCATCAGGAGCGAAATGAAGGCACCGCCCATGCCCATGATGAAGGCGAAGCCCAACAGCGCGCCCAGGTTCAATCCGTTCGCGGTAAGAAAGCGGTTCACGCCAAGCAGGTTGGCGACAATGCCCAGCACCACCACGACGGCGATGTTGGTCAACAAAAACAATGCAATGCGTTTCATCGTTGGTTCTCCACAAGGGATAACGTTCTGCGGCAAGGGAGCTGTGCGGGGCGGAGGACATGCCGCCCGTGCCACCCGGCGCTTGCCCGAATATGGGGTGGGCCCGCCCTCATTTCAACGGGCGGCAGCAGCGATTTCGGGCTGTTGGATTATTTTTCTGGCGTCGCTGCGAAAAACCATGGAGTCATCATAGAAGCAAAAGTTCTCGTTTTCGCTCCACCAACCGGGCACACCCAGAACCGGCAGGGGATTGAACGGCTTCTGTGCAAACCATTCCTGCGTGAAATGCGAAGCCATCCAGGCATCCGGCCCCGTGCTGGCGCATTGCACACGGCCGCCCTCGTCCGCAATCACCACATGTGCCGTGATCGACTTGCGCGGCTGCACCAGTTTTTCGAGCAGCGCATGGCCGAAGGGGATCAATCGTGCCTCGCGCCACAGCGGCCGCAACTGCACGCCCAGCCTGTGCCATGCACGCTCCCGCAGCGCTTCGCACAGGGGCTGCGACGCCAGCAGCAGGGCGCCGTTCTCATCGAACACGGTGATCGCGTCACGCAGCGGACCCCGCGTCCCGCCCGCACCCCGCTGCCGGATGGCATCCGCCTGCCAGCGATTGAAGAGGCGCTTGGTGCGGGGGAAGTGCAGCCAGATCAGCCCATTGAGGAAGTCATGCAGGTTATCGCGCGTGGGAATGCAGCACCGCTCGTCGATGAACCGCTCGTAGGCCACGCCATGCTCCAGGGATTCATGCGCGACGAAGCGCATGGCGCCGCGCGCTTCGGTTCCTGCTTGATCCCCTTCCAGCGCTTCGTTCAGTGCCTGAGCAACGCTGGCGCCTGCCAGGATGCGCGCCGCAGCGGGCCGGCCGGCCTGCGCCATCCCTGCGAGCCAGGGGCGGTGCCAATCCACCAGCCCCCATGCCTCCCGCCCCTCTCCAACCTGCATGGCTGCCATGCGCGTGTGCCGGATCAGCCCACAAGCTTCCACGGCAGCGCCTCGCCCGAGCGCAGCGGCTTGAGCTCGGCCTCGCCGAACGCGAAGCTGGCGGGCGGTGTCCATGACTCGCGGCGCAGCGTGATCGTGCCGTTGTTGCGCGGCAGGTCGTAGAACGCCGGACCGTTGAAGCTCGCAAAGGCTTCGAGCTTGTCGAGTGCGCCCGCGTTGTCGAAGGCTTCCGCATACATCTCGATGGCAGCGTGGGCCGTGTAGCAGCCCGCGCAGCCCGAGGCGTGTTCCTTCAGATGCGCCGGATGCGGCGCGCTGTCGGTGCCCAGGAAGAACTTCTCGCTGCCGCTGGTGGCTGCTTCCACCAATGCCAGCCGATGCGTCTCGCGCTTGAGCACGGGCAGGCAATAGTAATGAGGGCGAATGCCGCCGGTGAAGATGGCATTGCGGTTGTACAGCAGGTGGTGCGCGGTGATCGTCGCGGCGGTATGGCTGTCGGCCGCCTTCACGTAGTCGGCCGCATCCTTGGTGGTGATGTGCTCGAAGACGATCTTCAGCTCGGGGAAGTCGCGGCGCAGCGGGATCAGCTGCTGGTCGATGAATGCGGCCTCGCGATCGAACAGGTCGATGTCGCTGCTGGTCACCTCGCCATGCACCAGCAGCAGCATGCCGGCCTTCTGCATGGCCTCGAGCGTACGGTAGGTCTTGCGGATGTCGGTCACGCCGGCATCGCTGTTGGTGGTGGCACCTGCGGGGTAGAGCTTGAGCGCCACCACGCCCGCCGCCTTGGCGCGCACGATTTCCTCGGGAGCAAGGTTGTCCGTGAGGTACAGCGACATCAGCGGCTCGAACTGCACGCCCTCGGGCACGGCATCCAGGATGCGTTGCTTGTACGCGAGAGCCTGTTCCGCCGTGGTCACGGGCGGGCGCAGGTTGGGCATGATCAGCGCGCGGCCGAACTGGGCGGCGGTGTGAGGCACCACGGTGCGCAGCGGCTCGCCGTCGCGCACATGCAGGTGCCAGTCGTCCGGCCGGGTGATGGTGAGGGTATCGACGCGAGGCTGCGAAGACGAAGCAGAAGTGGAGGTGGGGGATGCGGCGTTCATGGCGCATATTGTCGTTCGATCCCGGCGGAATCCACCCATCTCCCCGGAAAGTTCTGATCCGCCAACCCCATGCTTCCCCCAGGGACCGCTCTTGCCGCGAGGCGGCCCGGCAGCAAAAAAAACCCCGGCCGCATAGTGGGGCCGGGGCGGAATTCCCCACTAGGGGGCGAGGGGTTCCTATGAATTCTGTGCGCCGGGAGGTGGCATGGAAGCCGTCCGACAATTGGATTTCATTCTGACGGAATCTGGCGTGAGTATTGTGATGAGTTGTCTCATTCCCTTGTAGGACATTAGCAAAAATCGATCAAAGAATTTCAACAATAGTTAACCATTCCTGCTTTGCAGGCAACCTATGCGAAAGATTTCTGCGCCAATGGCAGCAGCAGGCCGGGCAGCCCGCCGCACGCATTCACTTTCCCCAGACACCCGGGCGCAGCCCTTCGGAAATAGCCTTCACGGCGCCCGGCGAGGTGATCTGCCGCCGCGTACCGGCGTTGGTGACGCGCGGTGACTGTCTCTTCCAGCAGGCATTGCCACGCTGAAGACTGCATAAGGATGCGCGAAAAACTTTGTTGTTCAGGAAAACGCCGCGCTGGAAGATCACGCCTCCAACTCAAGAGGATTCCTTTCCCGTGATTTCATTTTCTTCCGCCGCGCCCGCATCGCTGAACACACCGCACCGCGCGGGCCTGATCACCACCATCGCCCTTGCCGCGATGCTCTGCGGCAGCGCCGCGCACGCCGATGCCACGCTGGACAGGATCAAGGAGCGCGGCAAAGTCACCATCGGCGTGTTGATCAACGGAGGACCGTTCGGCTCCATCGACCCCGCCACGCAACAGCTTGTGGGCTGGAACCCCGAACTCGCGCAGGCGCTGGCCAAGGGCCTGGGCGTGCAGGCAGACCTGGTGCAGGTTCAGACGGCCACACGCGTGCAGTTCCTGCAGGCAGGCAAGGTGGATCTGCTGATCGCGTCAATGGAACTCAACCCGGATCGCGCAGAAAGCCTGGGCTACGCGCCCACGCCTTTCTACCGCGTGGGCGGCGCTGCCGCGGTGCGCAAGGACAGCGGCATCACCCGCTGGGAAGATCTGCGCGGCAAGCCCGTGTGCGTCTCGCAGGGCAGCAGCTATGCCAAGCCCCTCGCCAACGAGTATGGTGCGCAGGTACACGGCTACAAGTCCGCCTCGGACTCGCTGCTCGCGCTCAAGGGAGGCAACTGCGTGGCGGCCGTGCACGACAGCACCCTCATCCATCCCCTGCTGAACCAGAACCCGGAATGGTCGCAATACGGAACACCGATCAAGGGGCAGATCCTGCCTGCCGACTCCGTGGTGTGGACCCGCAAAGGTGAGAGCGACACCATCGCCGCCGTGGACAAGGTCGTGCGATCCTGGCATCGCAGCGGCTGGCTGATCGATACCGAACGGCGCCTGAACATCACGCCGCCCAACCCGCTGCTGCCCGAGCTGCAAACCAGGCTCAAGACGGCGTCGTGATCGAAAACACCCTGCTGTCCGATGCGGTTCAAGCGCTCAAGCCCACAGGCCTGAACTACGAGTTCCTGCTGGATGCAAGCGAGCGCGGCGCGTTCATCCGGGGCCTGGGCGTCACGCTCGAGTTGTGCCTGCTGACCATTCCATGCAGCCTGCTGGCAGGCATCGCCCTGGCCGCCATGCTGACATCCGGCAACCGGCCCCTGGCCGGCGTGACGCGCGCCTTCGTGGAAATCACGCGCAGCACGCCGACGCTGGTGCAGCTCTACTGTGCCTTCCTCGTGCTCAACATGCTCATCACGCAGCAACTGCGCGAGTGGGGCGTGAGCTCCAATCCGCTCACGCCTTTCATCTGGGTGGTGGTCGTGGTGTCGCTGCACAAGGGCGTGTTCCATGCCGAAGCGCTTCGCGCGGGCATCGAGGCGGTGCCCTCTACAACGCTCGAAGCCGCAAGGTCGCTGGGCCTGTCGCGCATGCAGTTGCTCTCCCGCGTGCAGTTGCCGCTGGCGCTGCGCTTTGCGTTGCCGTCGCTGGTGAACAACGTGGTCGATCTGGTGAAGATGACAGCTGTTGCATCCGCCATCGCCGTGGGCGATGTCACCTACGAGTCCATCATGATCTGGTCGCAGCGCGACAACGTTCTGGAGCTGCTGTTGCTCATCCTGCTCTGGTTCGGCCTGCTCACCTGGCTGGTGTCGGTGGCGGGGCGCAGGCTGGAACACCGCCTGAGGATGCCTGGCTATGGTCAATAAGTTCGTCATCCGGTTCGCCAACGACATCACGCCGGGCTCCGCGCCCCGAGCTTGGTCCGTGGGGCCGGGCCTACCATCGCTGCCGTCCCTGCTCGCTCACGCGAAGCGGCATGCAAGGTGGATCGCCGCACTGGCCGCATTGCTGGCCCTCGGCCTTCTGCTGCCGTACTGGAGCGCCACCGGCACCACGCCCGTCGCCTTCGCGCACCTGTGGAAATGGTTCCCGGCGCTGCTGAGCGGGCTGTGGGTGAACGTGGGCATCAGCCTGCTGGCCATGGCCCTGGGCACGGTGGCCGGGCTGCTGCTCGGGGCCCTGTCGTTCTCGCGATGGCGGGCCACGCGCACCGCCGTACGCTGGTACGTGCAGGTGTTTCGCAACGCACCCACGCTGGTGCTGATCTACTTCACCACCTACGTGTTTCCGTTCGAGATCCGCCTGTTCGGTGGCGGGGTTCCGTTTCCTGACTGGGTGAAGGTGGTGCTCGGCCTTGCCTTGCCGACCAGTGCCATCGTCGCGGAGATCTTTCGCGGCGCGATCCAGTCCATCCCCAGCGCGCAGTGGGAAGCCGCACAGTCGCTGGGGCTGCGCCGCTCGCAGATCTTTCGCCGCGTGGTGCTGCCGCAATGCCTGCGCCGCATGCTGGCACCATGGATGAACCTTTACGCCAGCATCACCATGAGCACCTCGCTGGCCTCGCTGGTGGGCGTGCACGACGTGGTCGACACCGCGCAGATCGCCAGCAACACCGTGGCCCGCACCGACTTCACGGTGCTGATCTACCTGGTGCTGCTCGCGCTGTTCTTTGCCTACTGCTACCCCATCGCCCATGCCACGCGCGGGCTGGAGCGCCGACATGAACGCTACTGAATCCTTCATCCGCTTTCGACCCGCCGACGAAGCCCGCGATGCGGCGCGGGCACCCCTCGTGGATCTACGCGACATCCATCTCGCGTTTGGCGACAACGCCGTGCTCCAGGGCATCGACCTGCAGGTGCGC
The DNA here is from genome assembly GCF_014395975.1 of Diaphorobacter ruginosibacter. Classification (NCBI taxonomy): domain Bacteria; kingdom Pseudomonadati; phylum Pseudomonadota; class Betaproteobacteria; order Burkholderiales; family Comamonadaceae; genus Diaphorobacter; species Diaphorobacter ruginosibacter. Next base: position 4,385,027 of record NZ_CP060714.1, read on the forward strand.
CGCGGCGAAGCGGTGAGCATCATCGGCCCCTCGGGCTCCGGGAAATCCACCATCCTGCGATGCATCACCGGCCTGCTACGCCCCCAGAGCGGCCAGATCCACGTGAGCGGCACGCGCGTCGATGAACTCCGGACCGAGTCGCAACTGATCGCCCTGCGCAAGCGCGTGGGCTTCGTTTTCCAGCAGTACAACCTGTTCCCGCACCTCACGGTGCTGCAGAACCTGACCATCGCGCCGACACTGGCGGGCGGCGTGAGCCAAGCCGACGCCGAGCGCGAGGCGCGCGTGCTGCTGCAACGCGTGCGTCTGGATCACAAGGAAAACGCATATCCCGGCGAACTCTCCGGAGGGCAGCAGCAGCGCGTCGCCATCGCACGCGCGCTCGCCATGCGGCCCGAGCTGATCCTGTTCGACGAAGTGACCTCCGCACTCGATCCCGAAACGGTGGGCGAAGTGCTCACGGTGATCCGCGAACTGGTGAGCGACGGCATGACCTGCGTGCTGGTCACGCATGAAATGCGCTTCGCCCACGAGGTCAGCGACAGCGTGTATTTCACCGAGGCCGGGCGCATCGTGGAGCACGGCCCCTCCGCACAGGTCTTCGAGCATCCGCGCAGCGATCGCACCCGCGAGTTTCTGCAGCGCGCGCTCGGCAGTCACAGCAGCAACACCCATGCGCGCACGCAAGGCATCGAGGCACCGTTGCACTTCCACCAGTTGCAGTTTGCGCTGTAGCTTCACGCACCACTCCACGCCAGGACACATCCCATGAGCACATCCCCCCAGGGCTGCAGCGAGGCCGCGTCATGAGCTCGCCCCGCTCGCCCACGTCACTGCTCCACGCCGGAGCCCCCGCTCTGCGCGATGGTTCCGGCCCCGTCAACGTGCCGGTGGTTCGAACCAGCACCGTGCGCTTCGAGAGCGCCGCCGCCCTGGCCGACCACCACCACCGCCGCGCGGCCGGCGAACGCGTGGCCTCCTATGGACGGCATGGTCTCGACACACACCGTGCGCTGGAAGACGCGATCATCGCGCTGGAGGGCGGCCATCGCGCGTTCCTCGCGCCCTCCGGGCTTGCTGCGATCACGCTCGTGCTGTTGGCGCTGCTGTCGCCGGGGGACCACGCACTGGTCTCGGACAGCGTGTATTCGCCCGTGCGCCGCGTGGACGACACCTTGCTCAGGCGCCTCGGAATCACCCTGGAGTACTTCTCGCCATCACGGGACGACCTGGCCACGAAGATCCGCGACAACACGCGACTCGTCTATCTGGAGTCCCCCAGTTCGCTGCTCTACGAGGTGCTGGACCTGCCCGCACTCACCGCCATTGCGCGCTCGCGCAACATTCCTGTCGTGGCGGACAACACCTGGAGCGGCGGCTGGTTCCTGCAGCCGCTGAAGCTCGGCGTGAACATTTCCATTCAGGCCGCGACGAAGTACATCGCGGGCCACTCCGATGTGATGCAGGGCATCGTGGTCACCGACTCGCACGAGTTGACCAAGCGCATCGCCGCCACACACGAAGCCCTGGGCCTGACCGTCAGTGCCGACGATGCCTACCTCGCACTGCGTGGCGTGCGCACCCTGCCCGTGCGGCTCGCCCAGCACCAGCACAACGCCACCATCGTCGCTCAATGGCTTCTGTCGCACCCCAAGGTACAGCGGGTGTTCTATCCGGCGCTGCCGTCCGACCCCGGACATGCGCTGTGGAAGCGCGACTTCAGCGGCGCCAGCGGCCTGCTCTCGTTCGCCTTGGCGCCAGGCCTGGATACACGCGATGCCGAGGATCTTGTCGATGCGCTGAAGTACTTCTCCATCGGGGCCTCCTGGGGCGGCTATGAAAGCCTGGCCCTCATCGCGGCGCCCGAGCGGCTGCGGGAACACAGCGTGTGGACCGGCACACAGCCCGTCATCCGGCTGCACATCGGCCTGGAGGACCCCGCGGACCTGATCGCCGATCTGGCGCAGTCGTTCGACGGGTTGGATCAGAGCAGCCGGCGCAAGCTGGCAGCCTAGATCCAGGCTGGCGCTGCCCGGTCAACGAGACGAGGTTTGGAAGGTGGGGGAAAAGTACATGGCCCCACCGTCTCCTCGGACCCCAGCCGATCAGGAAATCAGCTGGATGCCGGTATGTCCTTCACGCCCGAGTTGCGCGACCAGTCCCAGCTCCCAGTTCAGATAGTCGTTGAAGCCCGCATCACGCAGCGCACGGTCCGCATGGCCGTAGGGACTGAATGCATGGTCATCGTCGGCAGTCAGCACCCTGGCATCTTCAGGCCGCCCCAGAGGCAATCCGGCCGCCTGCCAGGCAGCCGTACCTCCGGCAATCGCCAGCACCTTGCGGCCTTCCTGTTCATTCAACTGCGCAGCGACGATCTGGGCCAGCACGCCATCGGGCGACGTCAGAAGCACCACCTGCTCCTGCGGCAGGGCTTCGATGAACTCGGCCAACCGGTCCGCGACGGCGAACTGCGCTCCTGCAATATGCCGCCGTTCATAGGCGGCGCGGCTGTCCACGTCGAACACGGTGGCGGCTCCCCGCTCCAGCAGCGCTGCCGCCTGCACCGGCGCGATCCGTGACGCGAAGTTGTCGCCGTTCAGCGCAAGCACGGTCACGGGCTCATCACCCGTCACGCGCGCGGCCCGGGCGGGCGGGGCGTGGACGAACACCTCATAGCCTCCGAGCTGTGCGAGCCAGGCCGCCGTGGTCAGCGCGCGCACCCCATCCCAGTCGGCGATCACGATGCGTGCACCGCGGGTGCCCACGTACTCATCGGTGGCCTGCACCAGCTGCCCGCCCGGCGCCCAGCGCCAGCCCTGCAGATGCCCGGCGCGGTATTCCTCGCGGGTGCGAACGTCGAAACGGTAGAGGCTGCGCTCTGCCTGCTGGGATTCCAAGTGCGCAAGATCCGCGCCGTCAATGCGCCTCACCCCCGCACGCTGCGCCACCTGGCCGGCACGCTCGCGGGCAAGCGCCAGTTGCCCGGGCTGCGGCTCGGGCAATTGCGGCTTGCGGCCATAGGCAAGCTCCCTGCCCGTGAGCAGCCAGTCCATGGTGCCATTGCGAAGCGACACCACGCGGTTGGGAATGCCCGCGTCGATCAGCGTCTGCGCGCCCACGATGCTGCGGGTGCGTCCCGCGCAGTTCACCACCACCAGCGTCTCGGGATCGGGCGCGATCTCGCCAATGCGATACACCAGCTCCGCACCCGGCAGGCTGTGCGAGAACGGCAGCGTGAAGGCATTGAATTCATCCGTGGTGCGGCTGTCGACCACGACCAGGTTCTCGCTTCGGGCGATGCGCTCATGCAGTTCGTCGGAGGTGATCCAGGGCGTGTTCTTCTCGTGCTCGATCACCTCGCCGAACGCCTTGCCCGGCACATTCGTTCCGCTGAAAAGCTCCAGGCCCGCGGAGGCCCAGGCATCCGTTCCGCCGGCCAGCACGGAGACATTGCGCCAGCCCAGGCGGATCAGCTTGTGGGCGGCAGCGTGGGCCAGCGTCTCGTCGGCATCGACCAGAACGATGCGGGTATTGCGTCGCGGCACCAGGCGATCGATCTGCAGTTCGAGGCGCCATAGCGGAGCCGACACCGCAAACAGGATGTGCCGGCGCGCGAACACCCCGGCCTCGCGCACGTCCAGCACGGCAATCTCTTCTTCGCCGGCCAGCGCCTGCTTCAGCTGTAGGGGCGAGACCAGCGGATGCCGGATGGACTTGGGAGGGGCGAAGTGCCGGAATCGGCCACCCGCCGTGTTCTCGAAAACGACGCGCCCGGACAGGCGATCCAGGCCCAGGCCATAGAAGTGCAGATGCACGCCCTTCTCGTGGCCCAGCAACTCGATGGTGTGCACATCGCTCGGCTCCAGCACCACGGAGTTTCCGATGGTGACATCCGTGCTGGAGATCCACGTGAGGATGTCGCGCGTGGGGTCACCCGTCTTTTCACGCCTGTAGAACACATTGCGCTCCAGCCCCGACGTGCCTGCAATGATGGCCCAGGTGGTGTGATCGTGCGGCGGCTGCGACTTGCCCGGCAATCCGACGGACACATAGAGCGCATAGCGCCCATCCACGTCCTCGCTCAATCGGAAGACGCCCGCCGGACTGTCCTTGGATGCGGGAAAGTGCTCTTCCGGAAACAGCTCCCTGCGCGCCGCGAGCACCTCCAGCGATCGCGCAACGGACTGCAATTGCGCAGCCTGCGCATGTTCCGGATCGGGAACCAGGCGCCGCGCCTGCGCGATGAAGGCGGCCACGGCGCCAGCGCGTTGGCTGGCGATGTCGCTGCCGGTGAACTCAATGGAAAGATCGGTGGTGGTCATGGCCTTGCTCGATGAATCGTCGGTGGATGGATGCGCCCAAGAAGGCGCAAGCAAAGGCGGTCAAGTTAGAGCACGGGCCCGCAACCCACAACAAAGCATTTCGGCTATCCATATGCGTCTTGCACAGGCAGCGACCCGCTGCACGAACCGCCTATGCATATGCGCAAAGCTTTGTTCCCGATCCACCATGTGCTCCGTAGATTGCAGCCTCTCCAGAGACTCACTCCCCGTTACGCCATGTCCTCCTCACGCTCGCGCATCCGCCCGTTTTTCAGATCACTTCTCGCACTGCCCCTGATCGCCCTGGCCTTGGGGGCAGCGCATGCCACAGCGTCCAACGCCGACGACTTCCCGCGCAAGCCGGTCCACATCATCGTGCCGGTCTCGGCGGGCGGCAGCGCCGACAAGCTCACGCGCATCCTTGCCGATCAGCTCTCCGTACTCTGGAAACAGAGCGTGGTGGTGGAGAACATTCCCGGCGCCAGCGGAGTGCTTGGCGCAGCGCGCGTCGCCAAGGCACAGGCAGATGGCTACACGCTGCTTCAGCAGGGAGAGAGCCTGACGCTCAACAGCCTCATGCAGCCACGCCTGCCGTATGACGCCGACAGGGCGTTCACCCCCATCATCAAGGCCGTGGTGAATCCACAGGTCCTGGTGGTGAACCCGGCCACGGGCATCCATGACCTGCGCGAATACCTTGCACGCGCCAGTGCACGGCCCGAAAGCATCAGCCTGGGACTTCCCACCAACGGCGGCATCGCGCACGTGGCCCATGAAATCCTCACGCAGGCCACCGGCGCGAAGGTGAACTACATCCCCTACCCCGGCGGAGCACCGGCTGCGCTCGACGTGCTTGCGGGCCATACGGATGCCACGCTGATCACCCTCGCCGCCGTGACCGAATACGTGCGCGCAGGCAAGCTGAGGGCGCTTGCCGTGACCACGCCCTACCGCTCGCAGACCCTGCCCCTGGTTCCCACCGTCGCCGAAGCCGGCGGTCCGGCGAACTACGCGGTGGAAAGCTGGCAAGGCTACTTCGCGCCGGCCGGCACACCACCCGCCATCGTCGACAGGATCAACCGCGACATGCAGACCGTGCTGCAGTCCAGGGAAGTACGCGCGCAGCTGGAAAACCTGGGCTACCGGATCAACGGCGGCTCACCGGGCGAGCTGGCGAAGGGCCTGCAGCAGGAGCGGCCGCTGTATGCCAAGGCCATTCAAACGGCAGGCATGCAGCTGCGATAGGCGTCGACAGGCTGCGACCGAAGCCCGAGCGTTTCAAGAGGCACCCCGCAAGGTGCCTCCGCTCAGCGCGCCAGCACCGGCGCAAGCGCCTTGCCCGTATGCGTGCCGATGCGCACCAGTTCCTCCGGCGAAGCCGCGGCCACGATGCGGCCACCGTCCTTTCCGCCTTCCGGGCCCAGGTCGATGATCCAGTCGGCCTCCGCGATCACGTCGAGGTCGTGCTCGATCACGATCACGCTGTGCCCGCCATCGACCAGGCGGTGCAGCACGCGGATGAGCTTGTGCACATCGGCCATGTGCAGGCCCACCGTGGGCTCGTCCAGAACGTACAGCGTATGCGGAGCCTTCTGCCCGCGCCGTCCCACCTCGTCGCGCACCTTGGTGAGCTCGGTGACGAGCTTGATGCGCTGGGCTTCTCCTCCCGACAGCGTGGGCGAAGGCTGGCCAAGCGTGAGGTAGCCGAGCCCCACGTCCTTGAGCAGTTGCAGCGGGTGGGCAATGCTCGGCATGCTCGCAAAGAACTCGACGGCCTCGTCGACCTCCATCTGCAGCACGTCGCCGATGCTTTTGCCCCGCCAGGTCACGGCCAGCGTCTCGGGATTGAAGCGCGCGCCGTGGCAGACCTCGCAAGGCACCTTCACGTCCGGCAGGAAGCTCATCTCGATGGTGCGCATGCCCTGCCCCTCGCAGGCCGGGCAGCGGCCTTCGCCGGTGTTGAACGAGAAGCGGCCCGGTGCGTAGCCTCGCGCCTTGGCTTCGAGCGTCTCGGCAAACAGCTTGCGGATCGTGTCCCAGAAACCGATGTAGGTCGCGGGGCAGGACCGCGGCGTCTTGCCGATCGGCGTCTGGTCCACTTCGAGCACCCGGTCGATGCCCTCGAAACCGGACAGTCCCCGGCAGCCGACCAGCGCTGGTGAATTGCCGGCATCCATGGCTTCGCGACCCGCCTTGGTCGAGCGCTGAGCAACCCATGCCGCCACGTTGGTGAGCAGCACGTCGCGCGCCAGGGTGGACTTGCCGGAGCCGCTCACCCCCGTCACCGCCACGAGGCGGTGCAGCGGCACATGCGCCGTCACATCGCGCAGGTTGTGCATCTGGGCGTCGTGCACGGTGAGCCAGTGCTCGGGCACGCGCGCATCCTTCTTCGCCGAATCGGCCACGTCGCGGCGCGGCTTCAGCGGATGCTTCATCGCGTGCAGCAGATAGCGGCCCGTCTGGGACTCCTCGGCTGCCTGCACGTCCTGCACCGTGCCCTGCGCAATCAGGCGTCCGCCGCGCTTGCCCGCGCTCGGTCCGATGTCGATGATGTGGTCGGCCCGGCGGATCGTGTCCTCGTCATGCTCGACGACGACCAGCGTATTGCCCTTGTCGCCCAGCTTGTGCAGCGCATTCAGCAGGATCTGGTTGTCCCGCGCATGCAGGCCGATCGTCGGCTCGTCGAGCACGTAGCACACGCCCTGCAGGTTGCTGCCGAGTTGCGCGGCCAGGCGGATGCGCTGCGCCTCGCCACCGCTCAGCGTGGGGGCTCCGCGATCGAGCGTGAGATAGGAGAGGCCCACCTCCTCGAGAAACTCGAGGCGGCTGCGGATCTCGGGAATCAGGTCGCGCGCGATGTCCGCCTCGCGGCCCGAAAGCTCCAGGTTCTCGATCCATTGGCGCACCTCGGACACCGACAGCCGCGCCACGTCGGTGATCGGCGTGTCGGCAAACAGCACCGCACGCGCCACGGGGTTGAGCCGCGTGCCCTGGCAGCTTGGGCAGACCGCGTCGGTCACGTCGTCCGCATCGGGCTCCTCGAAGGTCTGTTCGCGCCCGCGGTTGTCCTCGCCCTGTACCGAGTCGTCGAACACCTTGCGCTGTTCCTTGGTGAGCTTCACGCCCGTGCCCACGCAATCGGGACACCAGCCATGCTTGCTGTTGTAGGAGAACAGACGCGGGTCGAGCTCCGCATAGCTGGTCGCGCAGACGGGGCATGCGCGCTTGGTGGAGAACACCTGCAGCCTGCCGATATGTGCCGTGGGCTCGCCCAGTTGCAGCGCCGTATCGAGGCCGTCGAGGTGGCTGAGCACATGCACCACGCCCTTGCCCAGCTCGAGCGCGCTCGACAATGCCTTGCGCAGTTCGGTCTCGTTCTGCGGGCTGACGGTGATGCTGGCCACCGGCAGTTCGATGGTGTGTTCCTTGAAGCGGTCGATGCGCGGGAAGCCGGTCGTCGGAAGGAAGTTGCCGTCCACGCGCAGATGTGTGTAGCCGCGCGGGCGGGCCCAGTCGGCCAGCTCGGTGTAGACGCCCTTGCGGTTCAGCACCAGCGGAGCCATCAGCCCCACGAGCTGGCCCTTGAATTGCGTGAGCAGCTGCGCCGCGATGCTGTCCGCGGTCTGCGGCTGCACGGCCGCGCCGTCATGGATGCAGTGCTGCACGCCCAGCTTCACGTACAGCAGCCGCAGGAAATGCCAGACCTCGGTGGTGGTGCCCACGGTGGACTTCCTGCCGCCGCGCGACAGGCGCTGCTCGATGGCGACGGTCGGCGGAATGCCGTAGACCGCATCCACCTCGGGACGCCCCGCCGGCTGCACGATGCTGCGCGCGTAGGCATTCAGCGACTCGAGATAGCGGCGCTGGCCCTCGTTGAAGAGGATGTCGAATGCGAGCGTCGATTTGCCCGAGCCCGACACGCCCGTTACCACGTTGAACTTGCCGCGCGGAATATCCACGCTCAGTTGCTTGAGGTTGTGTTCCTTGGCGTTGATGATCTCGATGGCATTCTTGGCCTGCTGGGCGCCCTCACCTTCGCGCTTGCGCTTCTCGCGGCGCATTTCGGCCTGCTTCTCGTGCACGGAATGCCCGCTCTCCCCCAGCGCCTGCTCATACTCGCGCAGCGCGGCAGCGGTGTGGGAAGCACGGTCGTGGCGCAGCGATTCGGGGGCACCCTGCGCGATGATCTGGCCGCCCTTGTCACCGCCTTCGGGGCCCATGTCGATGATCCAGTCGCTGGCGCGGATCACATCCAGGTTGTGCTCGATGACGACCAGCGAATGTCCCGCATCGAGCAGCTTGCGCAAAGCGCGCATGAGCTTGGCGATGTCGTCGAAATGCAGGCCCGTGGTGGGCTCGTCGAACAGGAACAGCGTGCCTTTCTTCGCCACAGGCTGCTTGCTGGCACTACCGCCCTTGGCCGCCTCGGCCAGGAAGCCCGCCAGCTTCAGGCGCTGCGCCTCGCCGCCCGACAGCGTGGGCACGGGCTGGCCGAGCTTCACATATTCCAGGCCCACATCGACGATGGGCTGCAGCGCACGGATCACCTCGCGGTCCCTGGCGAACAGCTCGGCCGCCTCGCTCACGGTGAGCTCGAGCACGTCCGCCACGTTCAGCATGCGGCCGCCGCGCTCGATCCTCACCTCGAGAATTTCGGGACGGTAGCGGCGACCATCGCAGTCGGGACAGCGCAGGTACACGTCGGAGAGGAACTGCATCTCCACATGCTCGAAGCCCGAGCCGCCACAGGTCGGGCAACGGCCGTCTCCCGCGTTGAAGCTGAACTTCGCCGCGGTGTAGCTGCGCTCGCGCGACAGCGGCGCGCTGGCGAAGATCTCGCGGATCGAATCCCATGCGCCAACATAGCTGACCGGATTGGAGCGCGCGGTCTTGCCGATGGGCGACTGGTCGACGAACACCACGTCGGAGAGATGGTCCGCGCCGAGCAGCCGGTCGTGCACACCCGGCGTCTCGGTGGCCTTGCCGAACTGGCGCAGCAGCGCGGGAGCGAGCACGTCCTGGATCAGCGTGGACTTGCCCGAGCCCGAAACGCCGGTCACCGTGACCAGGCGCTGCAGGGGGAACTCGACCGTGACGTCCTTCAGGTTGTGCTCGCGCGCACCTTCCAGGACGAGGCGCGGCGTGGCATCGGTCACCAGCCGCTTGATGCCCGAGCTGATGGTCTTGCGGCCACCGAGATAGTTGCCCGTGAGCGTGTCTGCGCGCCGCAGTTCCCCCACGGTACCGTCGAACACGATCTCGCCCCCGCGCTCGCCCGGCGCGGGTCCCATGTCGATCACGCGGTCGGCGGCGATCATGACCGCCGGGTCGTGCTCGACCACCACCAGCGTGTTGCCCGCGTCGCGCAGGCGCAGCATGGCTTCGGTGATGCGGTGCATGTCGCGCGGGTGCAGCCCGATGCTGGGCTCGTCCAGCACGAACAAGGTGTTCACCAGCGAGGTGCCGAGCGCGGTCGTCAGGTTGATGCGCTGCACTTCCCCACCCGAAAGCGTGCGGCTCTGGCGGTCGAGCGTGAGGTAGCCGATGCCCACGTCGCACAGATAGCGCAGGCGCGTGGTGATCTCCTCGTGCAGCATGCGCAGGGCCTGCGCCTCGCCGCTGTCGATGTCGATGTCGATCACGCTGGCGTCGGGCTGGCCGCTCTCGCCGGCCTCGCCCGGCCGGGTCCAGCCCAGCACGCGGTGCGGCGCGCTGGCGCCGAGGCGATCGAAGAAGTCGCGCAGCCGTTCAATCGGCAGCAGCATCAGGTCGTGCAGGCTCAGGCCCGGCAGGCCCTCGAGCTGCTCGCGCGTCCAGTCCACGCCCTGCGGCATGAAGCGCCGGGCCGGCGGCAGAACGGCGTCGGCATCCTCCTTGCTGCCGATGCGCCAGAGCAGGCTCTCGGTCTTCAGGCGTGCGCCCGCGCAGACCGGGCACGGCGTGTAGCTGCGGTACTTGGAGAGCAGCACGCGGATGTGCATCTTGTACGCCTTGCTCTCCAGGTATTCGAAGAAGCGCCGGATGCCGTACCACTGCTTGTTCCAGTTGCCTTCCTTGTAGCCGGGCGTGCCGTCGATCACCCATTTCTTCTGGTCGTCGGTGAGCTTGTACCAGGCCGTGTCGCGCGGAATGCCGGCGGTTTCGGCGTGGCGCATCAGATCGTCCTGCGCCTCCTTCCATGCAGGCGTCTGGATGGTCTTGATCGCCCCCGCGCGCAGCGTGAGCTTGTCGTTGGGAATGACGAGGCCATAGTCGACGCCGATCACGCGCCCGAAACCCCGGCAGGTGTCGCACGCGCCGACCGCCGAGTTGAACGAGAACATCGAGGGAATCGGCTCGCTGTAGCGCAGGTCGCTGTCGGGGCAATGCAGGCCGGTGGAAAAACGCCAGAGATCGGGCTCGCCTTCGTCCTTCAGCCGATAGACGATGAGCTTGCCGCTGCCGCGCTTGAGGCCGACCTCGATGGCCTCGATCACGCGCGCGCGCTCGGCATTGCCCAGGCGGAAACGGTCGGCCACCACATCGAGCAGCTTGCGCGGGCCGGTGGGCGTAGCCACTTCACGCTCAGCCTGCACCTTGGTGAAGCCGCTCGCGGAAAGCCATTGCTCCACCTGTTCGGCGGACGTGCCCGCAGGCAGCTCCACCGGGAAGGTGATGACGATGCGCGGATCGCCTTCCGCGTCGCTGCGGGCCTTGAGCTCGGCGTAGATCGTGTCGGGCGAGTCATGGCGCACCGCCTGTGCGGTCTTGCGATCGAATAGCTGGCCTGCGCGGGCAAACATCAGCTTGAGGTGATCGTTGATTTCCGTCATCGTCCCGACCGTGGAGCGCGAAGAACGCACCGGATTGGTCTGGTCGATCGCGATGGCCGGGGGCACGCCCTCCACGCTGTCGACGGCGGGCTTGTCCATGCGGTCCAGGAACTGGCGCGCGTAGGCGCTGAAGGTTTCGACGTAGCGGCGCTGGCCTTCCGCGTACAGCGTATCGAACACCAGGCTGGATTTGCCGGAACCACTGGGTCCGGTGACCACCGTCAATTCGCTGGTGCGAATGTCCACGTCGAGGTTCTTGAGGTTGTGCTGTCGAGCTCCGTGTATACGGATCAATCCATGTGTCATGAACGCCATCTCTTCCGGTTGAGGCGGAACATTCTAGGCGGGGTGGGAGAACCGCGTTTCAGTAGGCCATTGCGGTTCAGGCATCGCCCATGGGTGCCACCGGTTCCTTCCAGTAAGCGTAAACCCTTGTGACAAAAATGCACAACTGTTGACATTTCATCGACAAATTCCAGCCTATCTGGCTACATTGCCGATAGTTCGCCACCAAGGCGCGCTTGCGCATGGGCGTTACGTTCGCACGTCCCCTTGTGCGCAATCAGAAAATCAACTTGCGAGGATGGAGAGAGATCAATGAGGAACTGGAAGAGTTCGGCAGCGCTGTGGACGCTGGCCGCAGGAATGGGCATGGGTATGGGCACCGCCCATGCGCAGATCATGATCGGGCAGACGGCGGGGTTCAGCGGCGTCGTCGCCGCGGGCGTCCAGGAGACGACCGACGGCGCCAAGCTGTACCTGGACAGCGTGAATGCGCGCGGCGGCGTGCACGGCCAGAAGATCGAACTGATCTCGCTGGATGACAAGTTCGATCCCAAGCTCGCCGGCGAGAATGCCCGCAAGCTGATCGAGGAACAGAACGTCACCGCCATGTTCCTCACGCGCGGCACGCCCCACAACGAGGCCATCGTTCCGCACCTGAACAAGCATGGCGTGGTGCTGATCGGCCCCTCCACCGGCGCGATGGTGCTGCACAAGCCGCTGCAGAAGAACGTGTTCAACGTGCGCGCCACCTACCAGCGCGAGGCCGAAAAGGCGATCACGCACCTGGCGTCGCTGGGCATCACGCGCATCGGCGTGGTCCTGGCGGACGACAGCTTCGGCGCCGACGGACTGGCCGGCGCGATGCGCGGCTTCAACCAGGCGAAGATGGAGCCTGCGGTGCTGGAGAAGGTCAACCGCGCCAAGCCCGACTTTGCGCCCGTCACCGCCAAGATCGTGCAGGCCAATGTACAGGCCGTGCTGGTGCTGGCGTCCGGCAACACCGTGGTCGATGGCTACAACGCCTTCCGCAAGGCCGGATCGGGGGCACAGCTCGTGACGCTGTCCAACAATGCCTCGTCCGGCTTCGTCAAAAGCCTGGGCGAGAATGCGCGCGGTGTGATCGTCACCCAGGTGTTCCCGAGCGAGCGAGCAGGCAACTCCCCGCTGGTGCGCGAAGCACTCGAATTGGCCAAGACCAAGGGCAAGGAGGTGAGCCCCGCGATGCTGGAAGGCTACGCCTCGGCCAAGGTGCTGGTCGAGGCACTGCGCCGTGCAGGCCCCAAGCCCACCCGCGACAAGCTGGGCCCGGCCCTGGAGTCCATGCAGAAGTTCGACATCGGCGGGCTGGAGGTGAACTACTCGCCCGATGACCACACGGGCCTTGATTTTGCCGATCTGTCCATCATCGGGACGGACGGGAAGTTCCGCCGCTGAGGCGAAGCCGATCCCCAGCACATCACCTGGGGGCGGCCCGGCGATGAAAAAGGCCCCCACGCTTCCCTGCTTCGCATGGTTCGCTGCCCCCCAAGGGGGCGCTTTTCATCTTGGGGCGGCCCGGCGATGAAAAAGGCCCCCACGCTTCCCTGCTTCGCATGGTTCGCTGCCCCCCAAGGGGGCGCTTTTCATCTTGGGGCGGCCCGGCGATGAAAAAAACCGCAGGAACCTGAAGTTCCTGCGGTTTTTTTCATGCTGCCTTCCCGGCCTCCATGCCACGGAAAGTCGATTGCAAATGGGCCGCCCCACCAGTTCCGGCCACTCGCCTCTCGCTCGCCCTGCCCGCGACTCAATGGGTGCCGCTGGCGCCCGGGCTGACCGTCTCCGTGCCATGCTTTTCGCCGCTCATGTCGACCTTGTCCCCTGCCTTCATGATCACGAAAAGGGAAATGGCCGCGAAAATCACAAATCCAACCACCAGCTTCACCATGTGAATATCTCCTGAATATGAATTGAGTTCCACGGCGAAGACAGTGCGTGGCCGATGCATCAGACCGGAACGCCCTTGCCGCAGAACATCTGTATTGATGTGATGCGGTGCCCACCAACAAAAAAGCCTTGCACCGAAATGCAAGGCTTGTCTGAAAGCAAGCCCGACGCCATTGCATCAGGCTTGGATTTCAGGCAGCTTACGCCGCCCCTTCTTTTTATTAGAAGTTGTGACGCACGCCCACTGCGAACGAGCTGAAGTCTTCGCCAGCTGCGCCGCTCATGTAGGAAGCGCCGTCCTTGTTGTTGACCTTCGTGTAGAAGGCATACACCTTGGTGCGCTTGCTCAGGTTGTAGTTGTAGGCCAGGGTGTACTGCATGGCTTGCGACTCGGAGAAGTTCTTCATCTTGCCGGCGCGGCCGACGTTCAGGTGGAACTCGCTTGCGCCCAGCAGGTAGGCGCCGGACAGACGGTATGCAGTGCGCGAGCCGCCAGTGGAGGACGACACCTGGTCGAAGCCCCAGTTCTTGCTGCGCTGCACGTATGCGCCCACCAGGAACTGCGAACCGATCTTGTACAGGCCGCGAACGGCGAACTGGTTGGACTGGTCGAACTTGGTAGCACCCAGGCCCAGGGCCAGGGGACCGCCTTCGTAGTTGGCAGCCAGGTCATAGACGTTCTTGTTGCCGTACTTGGCGTTCTTCTCGTACAGGCCGGTGCCCAGTTCGACGTTGAAGCCGCTGAATGTAGGCGTCTTGTAGCTGATGCCGTTGGAGTTGGTGGCGATATCGTTCATCACGTAGGCGTAGAACGCGTCTGCGGATGTACCGGTATCGTGGTTGTGCATGCTGATGTAGTCAGCAGTGGCGAAGTACGAAGGAGCAGTCCAGCGGCCCAGGCGAACTTCACCGAAGTTGCCGGACAGGTTCACTTCGCTCTGACGGGCGAAGAAACCACGGCCGTCGGAAGTGCCGGTGTCGGAGTTGAAGCCGGATTCCAGAACGAAACCAGCCTTCAGGCCGCCGCCCAGGTCTTCCGTGCCGCGGAAACCGAAACGCGAAGCGTTGTTCTGCATCACGGTAGCAGTCGAGTCACCCGTCTTCTGGTGTTCGATGGAGGTGTTCACGCGGCCGTAGACGGTGACGCTGCTTTGGGCAAAAGCTGCGGAGGTACCCAGCAGAGCCAGGGTAGCGAGCAGAACGCGGCTAGATGTTTGCATTGTGGTTCCTTGATGGGAGTGATCACCTGCGTGATCGGATCGATATGTAATTTATTGATGACAATTGAGACAAACCTAACGATTTGAAACCCTGTAGGTCATGTGCCCAAACGTCATTCCGCAGGCGAATTCTAGAGATAACTCGTTCTCTAACATATAGAAAAGTCACAGGGATAACACCATTTGATGTATTACCGCCACACATTGAGAAGGGCGGTGATTCCATCTAAGTGTTACCCCTGAGAAACCTCTTAGAAAACGAACATCCCCATGCGCCAGAGGGCGCATGGGGATGGCAGGACTGGAGATCAGTCGTTGGCGTAGATGTCCACGTCCTTGGTTTCGCGGATGAACAGCGTGCCGATGATGAAGGTCATGCCGGCAATCACGATCGGATACCAGAGGCCGTTGTACATGTTGCCGGTGGAGGCCACGATTGCGAAGGCCGTCGTGGGCAGCAGGCCGCCGAACCAGCCATTGCCGATGTGATAGGGCAGCGACATCGAGGTGTAGCGGATGCGGGTCGGGAACATTTCCACGAGCATCGCAGCGATCGGGCCGTAGACCATGGTCACCAGGATCACGAGGTAGGTCAGGATGACAAGCATCATGAGCTTGTTCATCTTCGCGGGATCGGCCTTGGTGGGATAGCCAGCCAGCTTCAGGTCTTCCGCCACTTCCTTCTTGAAGGCGGCAACCGCCTTGACGGTCGTTTCATCGAACTTGTGGTTCACCACCACACCCTCGGGTGCCGTGACGGTCTTCTCGCCGATCTTCACCACGGCGGGAGAGCCTGCAGGACCCGCGACATTGTCATAGCTCACCGAACTGGCCACCAGGAAGCGCTTGGCAATGTCGCATGAGCTCTTGAAGTCGATTTCGCGAGCGACCGGGTTGCCCTGGAACGAGCAGGTCTTGGGATCGGCCGTCACGGTGACGGCGGCGGTGGCCTGCGCCTGTGCCAGATCCGGATTGGCGGCAGCGGTCAGGGCCTTGAAGACCGGGAAGTAGGTCAGCACGGCCAGCAGGCAACCGATCATGATGATGGGCTTGCGGCCGATCTTGTCGGACAGCGAACCGAAGATCACGAAGAACGGCGTGCCGATCAGCAGCGCGGCGGCAATCATCAGGTTGGCGGTGATCGCATCGACCTTGAGCTGCTGCGTCAGGAAGAACAGCGAGTAGAACTGGCCGGAATACCAGACCACTGCCTGGCCGGCGGTCAAACCCAGCAGGGCCAGGATCACGATCTTCAGGTTCTTCCACTCGCCGAACGATTCCTTCAGCGGGGCCTTGGACGTCTTGCCTTCGGCCTTCATGCGCTGGAACGCAGGCGACTCGGACAGCGACAGGCGGATCCACACCGAGATGCCCAGCAGCAGGATGGAGACCATGAACGGAATGCGCCAGCCCCAGTCATTGAAGGCTTCTTCGCCCATGACGGTACGCGTGCCCAGGATCACCAGCAGCGACAGGAACAGGCCCAGCGTCGCGGTGGTCTGGATCCACGATGTGTAGGCGCCGCGGCGGCCGTGAGGAGCGTGCTCTGCCACGTAGGTGGCTGCACCACCGTACTCGCCACCCAGGGCCAGGCCCTGCAGCATGCGCAGGGCCACCAGGATGATCGGAGCCGCCACGCCGATGCTGGCGTAGCTGGGCAGGATACCGACGATGAACGTCGAGATGCCCATGATCAGGATGGTCACGAGGAAGGTGTACTTGCGGCCGATCATGTCACCCAGCCGGCCGAACACGATGGCACCGAACGGACGCACCAGGAAGCCCGCCGCGAACGCCAGCAGCGCGAAGATGAAGGCGGAGCCCGCATCCAGGCCGCTGAAGAACTGCTTGGCGATGATGGCCGCCAGCGAACCATAGAGATAGAAGTCGTACCACTCGAAAACGGTGCCTAGCGAAGAGGCGAAGATGACCTTCTTTTCTTCGCCGCTCATCGGCCGTGGTGCTGCCACGTTGGCAGAACCCGCCCGGGTCGGTGCATTGCTGCTCATGTTTGCTGTCTCCTGTCGTTGGAAAATGAAATCAAACGCTTTGCCTGATTTGCAGGTAGCTGCAATATCCGCGCGTCATCTTTCCGAAAACTGACAGGGCCAACGGCACAGGGAGCCGACGGGCTTACGGCGATCTGACAAACCCCGTGGCAACCCTTGATGGCGATTTCTCCATATGGGAAATAAACACCCCCACGAAGGAAAAATGCATCAGAAATGATCCGGGCCGGCGTTTGGAATCCATCTGCGACGCGGGAAATCCCTTGCTAGGACATACCCGCGTTTCACCTTGAAACGACGATTGGCCTGCCGCGGACGAGGCGCCCTGGGCAGACAGCCTTCATCCGTCCAGGCCGGACGCGCAGGACGCGGCGCGATCCCATTCGCCATCCGCGAACCACCCATCGCCATCCAGATAGGCGCGCATCATGGGCAGGCCGTCCAACCCCCAGAACAGCTTGCCGTCCACCTCGAACATCGGCACACCGAACACGCCGCGCGCCTGAGCCTCGTCGGTATTGGCACGCAGCAAGGCCTTGGCCTGTTCCTGCGAATCGGGACGGATCTGCTCGCCCAGCAGCTCCTGCAGTGCGGACAGTCGGGCGGGATCATTGGCGTCCTGCCCCCCCAGCCAGACATGGCGGAAGATCGCATCGGCCGTGAAGCGGTTGACATGGCCGTCGTCGCTGCAGGCCAGCGCCAGGCGCAGCAGCGGCAGCGGCGAGAACGGATGCCGAGCCGGCATCTGCAGGCCGCAGCCCTGCGCATGGCCCAGCCATGTCACGTGGCGGTATGTCCATTCACGCTTGGGAGGAATTCCCGCGGGGCCGGGATTGGCATGCTGCTTGAGCAAGGCGCCGAGCAGCACGGGCTTGTAGCGCAACTGGTAGCTCAGGCCCTCCAGCACGCGCGGTGCCTGCTCGAAAGCCAGCCAGGCATAGGGTGAGACGAAATCGATATAGCACGTGATCTGCTTCATGCCACCGCCTTGGGAAGTTCGATGCCCGCGCGGTCCAGCGCGCGCAGCCAGATCGCACGGCGCGTGGCCGCATCGGCCCGCGACCAGGCGCGAATATCGTCGATCGTGCGAAAGCAGCCCTCGCAATGGCTGCGATCGGGTGTCATGCGGCACACGTTCACGCAAGGGGAATCGACCACTCCGTCGTACGTCGCCTCGAAATGCCCGCTCGCCGCCACATCCAGCGCGCGCGCTTCGAGCAGCAGGTTGTCGCTCATGCCTGTTCCACCTTCACCACGTCGGCCACCGGTGCGCCGGTGAGCTTTTCCAGGTCGCCCGGCACCAGCTGGAAGACACCATTCGGATGCCCTGCGGCCGCCCAGATCACGTCGAAACGGAACAGGTCGCGGTCGATGAGCGTGACCGGCTTGTTCGCATGGGCCACCGGCGACACACCACCGATGGTGAAGCCCGTCGCCGCCTTCACGAAATCGGCATCGGCACGGCCCGTCTTGCCGACGATGGAGTCCACCTTCTTCTCATCGACCCGGCGATCGCCCGAGGTGATCACCAGCACCGCCGCATCGTCGCTCTTGCGTCGAAAGATGATGCTCTTGGCGATCTGGCCGACGGAGACGCCCAGCGCGTCCGCGGCCTCCTGCGCGGTGCGCGCGGCGCTGTCCAGCATCACCGGCGCATGCGCATGGCCGCTGGCCTGCAGCACCTCGGCCACCCGGCGCACACCCTCGGGAAGTGCCTGAAGTTCAGATCCGCACATGGCGCTTCATCCTGCCCGCTTGTTCAGCACGGCCGTGGAGACGCGCGAGTTCGGCTTGCGCTCGAGGAAATCGCTGATGAACTTGCCGGCATCCACCAGCTTGTCCAGGTCGATGCCGGTGTCGATGCCCATGCCCTGCAGCATGTACACCACGTCTTCCGTCGACACGTTGCCCGTCG
The DNA here is from genome assembly GCF_014395975.1 of Diaphorobacter ruginosibacter. Classification (NCBI taxonomy): domain Bacteria; kingdom Pseudomonadati; phylum Pseudomonadota; class Betaproteobacteria; order Burkholderiales; family Comamonadaceae; genus Diaphorobacter; species Diaphorobacter ruginosibacter. The sequence goes on from NZ_CP060714.1 coordinate 4,403,513, forward strand.
CACCCTTGGCGTAGGGACAGCCACCCAGCCCCGCCACGGAGGACTGGTAGTTCCACACGCCCATCTCCAGCGCGGCCAGCGTGTTGGAGACCGCCTGCCCGTAGGTGTCGTGGAAATGGCCGGAGACATGGTCGATGTGGAAGTGCTTGAGCGTCGCCTCGATGGCCGCCTGCACCTTGCGCGGCGTGCCCACGCCGATGGTGTCGGCCACGTCCACGCGCTGCACGCCGATCTGCTTCATCAGGCGCGCGAGCTCGCCCACCTTCTCGGGAGCGATCTCGCCCTCATACGGGCATCCCACCGTGCAGCTCATCGCGCCGCGCACCTTGATGCCGGCAGCGAGCGCCGCCTCGACCACGGGTGCGAAGCGCTCGATGCTCTCCGCGATCGAGCAGTTGATGTTCTTCTGGCTGAAGGCTTCGCTGGCCGCCCCGAAGACGACGATCTCGTCGGGCCGGGAAGCCAGCGCGGACTCGAAGCCCTTCATGTTGGGCGTGAGCACCGAATACAGCACATCCGCGCGGCGCTGGATGCCTGCCATCACCTCGGCGTTGTCGCCCATCTGGGGAACCCATTTCGGGCTCACGAAGCTGGTGACCTCGATTTCCTTGAGGCCCGCATCCTGCAGGCGCTGCACCAGCTCGATCTTGACGGCTGCGGGAACCGGCGTCTTCTCGTTCTGCAGGCCGTCGCGCGGGCCCACGTCGATGAGTTTCACCCGGGAGGGAATGTGGGGGAGAGTGCCATGATGCGTATCTTTCTTTCAATCTTGGGAATGTCCTTCGGGTACCTGTGCGGTCAGTACCCGTGCGCTGGATCGACGATGCCCGCCACGGGTTCGCCCTTCTCCAGCGCCATGATCTTCTGCGCGATCTGCGCAATGCTGTCCGCGCGCAGGGTGCGGGCCGAGGTGTGCGGCGTGAGGCTGATCTTCGGCTCGCGCCAGAACGGATGATCCTCCGGCAGGGGTTCGGTGCGGAATACATCGAGCGTCGCACCGGCCACGTGGCCACTGCCGATCGCGGCGAGCAGGTCTTCATCCACCACATGCGCGCCGCGCGCCACGTTGATCACATAGGCGCCCGGCAGAAGCCGCGAAAGCGTCTCGCGGTTGATGATGTTCTCGGTCTGCGGGGTGAGCGGCAGCAGGTTGACCAGCACGCGCGTCGCGCCCAGGAACTCGCCAAAGCCTTGCTCGCCGCTGAAGCATGTCACGCCGTCGATGCTGCGCGGCGTGCGGCTCCATCCCAGCGTGGGATATTCGAACAGCGACACCGCGCGCGCCACGCGTTCGCCAAGCACGCCCAGCCCCATGATGCCCACGGGAAAGTCGCGGCGCGAAAGCGTCTCGTGCTGCCGCCAGACGCCATTGCGCGTATCCGCCTCGCAGCGATCGAATTCACGGAAATGGCGGATCAGCGCATGGCACACGTATTCCGACATCTGCACCGCCATGCCGCCGTCGTCGATGCGTACCAGCGGGACTCCCTGGGGCAGGTTCAGCCGGCAGATCGCATCCACGCCCGCGCCCACATTGAAGATGCCCTTGAGGCGCGGCTGCTCGTCCAGCAGCTGCTGCGGAGGCTTCCACACCACGGCGTAGTCGGCCGCCGGCGCACCGGGCTGCCACGCGGAAACCCGGGCCCCGGGCAATGCTTCTGCCAGTTCCTCGACCCAAGGCTCGCCTTCCGATGTCCTGTCATAGAAAGTGATGTTCATGGCTGGAGATTAATGCCTTTGGGCGCTCCGCGCAGCGAGTTCGCCGAAAACCACCCTCCTCCCGAGCTCTCCTGGCGGGAGCCGGGAGAACTGCGGGCCGGACAGAGGCAGGCGTCGGCGGCCTCAGGCCGCCTGCAGCTTGAGCAGCTCCGCACCTTCCGTGACCTGGTCGCCGGGCGCATACAGCAGCTCGGCCACCACGCCATCGGCCGGGGCGGCAATGGTGTGCTCCATCTTCATGGCCTCCATCACCGCCAGCGCCTGGCCCTTGGTGACCTTGTCACCGGCCTTGACCGCAAACGACACCACCTTGCCCGGCATCGGTGCGGTCAGTCGCCCGCCTTCGGAATGGGCGTCGCCCGCATGCGCCAGCGGGTCGAGCAGGTCAAGGCGCGCCGCGCCAGCCGGCGTGAACACGTGGGCCGTGTCGCCCTGCATGTAGACGACGGAACGCACGCGCTCGCTGCCCAGTTGCAGGTCGAACGAGCCATCGACCTGGCGCGCAAAGCCCAGCGCAGCGGTGGCAAGCTGCGTGCCGCCTTCGCTCACATTCAGCACGTACTGGCCCGCCGCCAGATACGAGAGCGAAGCCTTCACGTCACGGCCCGCACAGTCGAAATCGAACGGGCGCTGGTACACACCCAGCGAGCGCCAGCCATCGCGGCGGCTGAACGGGTCGTCGCCCTGCGCGGACTGTTCGCCGGCCAGCACGTTCGCCACCACGCTGGCGACGGCCAGCGGCAGGCTCACGGTTTCCTGCTTGAACAGCACGGCCTCCTCGCGCTGGATGAGCGCGGTGTCGAGATTCGCCTCCGCAAACGAATGGCTGCGCACCACCAGGCGCAGGAACTGCACATTGGTGTTCAGGCCCACGATCTGCGTCCGGGCAAGCGCCGCGTCGAGCCGCGCGAGCGCCTGTTCGCGGTTGTCGCCGTGCACGATGAGCTTGGCGATCATCGAGTCATAGAACGGGCTGATCGCATCGCCTTCGCGTACACCGTCATCGACGCGCACATCGCCGCGCTCGAAGCTCACGCAATCCGGCTTGCGGTAGACGTTCAGCGTGCCGGTGGCGGGCAGGAAGTTGTTGTCGGGGTTTTCTGCGCAGATGCGCGCCTCGATGGCGTGGCCGATGATCCTTAGCTCGTCCTGCTGCTTGGGCAGCTTCTCGCCCGATGCCACGTGCAGTTGCCATTCGACGAGGTCTTCGCCAGTGATCGCCTCGGTCACGGGATGCTCGACCTGCAGGCGCGTGTTCATCTCCATGAAGAAGAAGTTCATCTCGCCGCCGTCGCGCTGCTCGACGATGAATTCCACCGTGCCCGCGCCCAGGTAGTTCACCGCGCGCGCGGCCGCGACGGCCGCCTCGCCCATCTGCCGGCGCATGGCCTCGGTCATGCCGGGCGCGGGAGCCTCCTCCAGCACCTTCTGGTGGCGGCGCTGCACCGAGCAGTCGCGCTCGAACAGGTAGACGTAGTTGCCATGCGTGTCGCCGAACACCTGGATTTCGATGTGGCGCGGGCGCTGCACGTACTTCTCGATGAGCACGGCATCGTCGCCGAAGCTGTTGATCGCCTCGCGCTTGCACGACGCCAGCGCTTCGGCAAAGCCCGCTGCGGAGTCCACCGCGCGCATGCCCTTTCCGCCGCCCCCCGCACTGGCCTTGATGAGCACGGGATAGCCGATGCGATCGGCCTCGCGCGCCAGCAACGCAGGGTCCTGGTCGCTGCCGTGGTAGCCGGGCACCAGCGGCACGTTGGCCTTTTCCATGAGCTGCTTGGACTCCGCCTTCAGGCCCATCGCCTGGATGGCGGAGGCCGGCGGGCCGATGAACACGAGGCCCGCCTGGGCGCAGGCCTGTGCGAACTCCTCGTTCTCCGACAGGAAGCCGTAGCCGGGATGGATCGCCTGTGCGCCCGTGGCCTTGGCGGCCTCGATGATGCGCTCCCAGCGCAGATAGCTGTCCTTGGGCGCGCTGCCGCCGATGTGCACGGCCTCATCGCAGAACGCGACATGCTTGGCATGCGCGTCGGCATCGGAATACACGGCCACGGTCTTCACGCCCATGCGGCGCGCAGTTGCCGCCACGCGGCAGGCGATCTCGCCACGATTGGCGATCAGGATCTTGTTGAACATACTCAAACCACCTTCCTCTCGGAATCGGAAAACAAACCGGATACGCGACGCCACACGGCGCGCAGAAATTTGAACAGCACGATGAGCACAATCACCGACAGGATGATGGCGAACACCAGTGCGAAGCCGAACGCCACGGGATGCTGGGTGGCCAGCCACACCGTGCCGACGACCAGGCCATCCTCGAGAAACGACAGGCCCCAGTTGGAGAATGGCTCGGGCGACGTGTTGGCCGCAGCGCGCGTGGTCATCTTGGTGGCGAGCGACGTGGCCGACAGCGTGCCGCCGAGCAGCCCCGCCGCCACGGCCATCGATGCGTTGTCGGCACCGAACACGCCCGCCGCCAGCATCGCGCCCGCGGGCACGCGGATGAAGGCGTTCACCGAATCCCATACGCTGTCGAACCAGGGCACCTTGTCGGCAAAGAATTCCACCAGCAGCATGAAGCCGGCCACGGCGAGCACGACAGGGTTCTGCAATACGGCCAGCCCCGCGGGCAGCGGAAACCAGCCAAGCGCCCCCATGCCGCCCACCAGGAACACCACGGCATAGAGGCGAAAGCCGCTTGCCCAGCCGAGCGCCGCAGCCAGCGCCAGCATGCCCGGCATGTCGAGCTTCTCGGTCACATGGCGTGCACCTTCCGCCACCTCGCGGGCGGTGCCTGCGTCCACATGCATGCCGATCGAATGCAGCCACTGCACGATCTGAAGCCAGAGCGCGTCCATTGATGTGCCTTGTCCTGTTTCGGGGAGCCTCAGCCCGGCAGCCACGATGGCTTGCGCTTGGCCAGGAACGATTGCACCCCCTCGCGGCCCTCTTCGCTCGCGCGGATGTCGGCGATGCCTTCGACCGTCTGCCGGATCAGCGCGGCATCGATCTCGCGCTCGGCCACGTCCTGCACTAGCCTCTTGGCGGCGCGCACGGCATTCGGACTCGCGGAAAGCAGGTTCTTGAGAATGCCGTCGACCCGCGCATCGAGCTCATCGGCAGGCGCCACTTCGTGCACGAAGCCGATGCGCAGCGCCTCTGCGGCAGGGAAGCGTTCGGCCGTCAGGAAGTAGCGGTGCGACGCACGCGCGCCCATGGCGCGGATCACGTAGGGGCTGATGGTGGCGGGAATCAGCCCGATCTTGGTTTCGCTCAGGCAGTAGTGCACATGGTCTGCGGACACCGCGATGTCGCAGCAGGCCACCAGCCCCATTCCACCCGCGTAGACGTCGCCCTGCACGCGCGCGATGGTAGGCTTGGGGCATTCGTAGATCACGCGCAGCATCTCGGCCAGCAGGCCGGCGTCCTGGATGTTCTCCTCGCGCGTGTAATCCGCCATGCGGCGCATCCAGTTGAGGTTCGCACCGGCACAGAAGGCAGGGCCTTCGGCTGCCAGCACGATGGCGCGCACGTCCGGGCGTTCGCCCGCCGTGCGGAATGCCTCGGTGATCTCCGCGATCACCTCGTCGCTGAAGGCATTGCGGATTTCCGGCTGCGTGAGCGTGATGGTCGCGACCGCGCCGTTGACCTGCAGAGTCAGAGCCTGTGTCATGGATTCATCTCCTGTATCTCTTGGTTCTCTTGCTTGTCTCTTGCGGCGTCCATCACATGCGGAACACGCCGAACTGCGTGTCCTCGATCGGCGCATTGCGCGTGGCGGCCAGGCCCAGCGCCAGCACCCGGCGGGTGTCCGCCGGATCGATCACGCCATCGTCCCACAGGCGCGCCGTGGCGTAGTAAGGGTGTCCCTGGTCTTCGTACTGCTTGCGGATCGGTGCCTTGAAGGCCTCTTCCTCATCGGCGCTCCACGCGCCGCCCTTGGCTTCGATGCCGTCGCGCTTCACGGTGGCCAGCACGCTCGCGGCCTGCTCGCCGCCCATCACGCTGATGCGCGCATTCGGCCACATCCAGAGGAAGCGCGGCGAGTAGGCACGGCCGCACATGCCGTAGTTGCCCGCGCCAAAACTGCCCCCGATGATGATGGTGAACTTCGGCACGCTCGCCGTGGCCACCGCCGTCACCAGCTTCGCGCCGTGGCGCGCAATGCCTTCGTTCTCGTACTTGCGGCCCACCATGAAGCCGGTGATGTTCTGCAGGAACACCAGCGGGATCTTGCGCTGGCAGCACAGCTCGATGAAGTGCGCTCCCTTCACGGCCGACTCGCTGAACAGGATGCCGTTGTTGGCGATGATGCCGACCTGCATGCCCTCGACGCGTGCGAAGCCGCACACCAGCGTGCTGCCGAAGCGGGCCTTGAACTCGTCAAACTCGCTGCCGTCCACCACGCGGGCGATGATCTCGCGCACGTCGAAGGGCTTGCGGGTGTCCACGGGGATCACGCCGTAGAGCTCCCGGGCGTCGAACAACGGTGCGCGCGGCGCATGGTCGTTCGTGCAGGTTTCCTTGCTGTGGTTCAGATTGCCCGCGATCTGGCGCGCGAGCGCCAGCGCATGCAGGTCGTTCTCCGCCAGGTGATCGGCCACGCCCGACAGCCGCGTGTGCACGTCGCCGCCGCCCAGGTCTTCCGCGCTCACCACCTCGCCGGTGGCAGCCTTCACGAGCGGAGGACCGCCGAGGAAAATCGTGCCCTGGTTCTTCACGATGATGGACTCATCGCTCATCGCGGGAACATACGCGCCGCCCGCCGTGCACGAGCCCATCACCACGGCGATCTGCGAGATGCCGCGCGCGCTCATGTTGGCCTGGTTGAAGAAGATGCGGCCGAAGTGCTCGCGGTCGGGGAACACGTCGTCCTGGTTCGGCAGGTTCGCGCCGCCTGAATCCACCAGGTAGATGCAGGGCAGCCGGTTCTGCTGCGCCACTTCCTGTGCCCGCAGGTGCTTCTTCACCGTCATCGGGTAGTAGGTACCACCCTTCACCGTCGCGTCATTGCAGACGATCATGCAGTCCACGCCGTTGACGCGGCCGATGCCGGTGATCACGCCCGCGCCCGGCGCGTCGTTGTTGTACATGTTGAGCGCCGCGAGCGGCGAGAGCTCGAGGAACGGCGTGCCCGGATCGAGCAGGCGCTGCACGCGCTCGCGCGGCAGCAGCTTGCCGCGTGCCACGTGCTTGGCACGCGCGGCCTCGCCACCGCCCTGGGCCACGCGCTCGGTCTGCGCGCGCAAGTCATCGACCACGGCCTGCATGGCCTGCGCGTTGGCCTGGAAATCGGCCGAGCGCGCATTGAGTTGCGTTCCAAGAATGCTCATTGTTCGTTTCTCCACTTTGCCCGGTTCGGGCACTCGGTTTTTTTCAATATCTGACAGAAGCGCCGCGGCATATCGACAGAAAATGTCGCATGCACACCGTCGAAACCGTCCTGCTTGTCCTGATGCTCGGCGCGCTGACGGGCATCGTTGCCCGCTACATTCGCGCCATTCCCCTGCCACTGATCCAAATCGCCCTGGGCGCCGCCATCGCCTGGCCCCAGAGCGGCCTGCATATCGCGTTCGACCCCGAGCTGTTCATGCTGCTGTTCATTCCACCGCTGCTGTTCGCCGACGGATGGCGCATTCCGAAGCGAGAATTCTTCGCCCTCGCCAAACCCATCCTGCTGCTGGCACTGGGACTGGTTGTGTTCACGGTATTTGGTTTGGGCTACCTGATCAACTGGATGATTCCCGAGATCCCGCTGCCGGTCGCCTTCGCGCTGGCCGCGGTGGTCTCGCCCACCGACGCGGTGGCCGTGTCGGCCATCACCCGCAACCTGGGCATGCCCGACAAGACCATGCACATCCTCGAGGGCGAGTCGCTGCTCAATGATGCGTCGGGCCTCGTGGCGCTGAAATTCGCGGTGGCGGCGACACTGACCGGCACGCTGTCCTGGAGCGCGGTGGCCAAGGACTTCATCTGGATGGCCCTTGGCGGCCTCGCGGTCGGCGCGGTGCTCGGCTGGGGATTCAGCTATGCGCGCAGCACCATCACCCGGCGCCTCGGCGACGTGGCGGCCACGCAGATGGTGTTGCTGCTGGTGCTGCTGCCCTTTGCGGCCTACATCGTGGGCGAGAAGATCGGCGTCTCCGGCATCCTTGCCGCGGTGGCAGCGGGCATCGCCACCAACTTCGCCGATCTCGACCGCAGCAGCTACGTGAGCGAGCGGCTGCAGACCGAAGGCACCTGGAGCCTGGTGGAAGCCGCCTTCAATGGCGCGATCTTCCTGCTGCTGGGGCTGCAACTGCCTGCCATCATCGGCGTGCCGCTGCACCAGGCCGGCGATGCATGGTGGATTCTGGTGGGCTACGTGGCCGCGATCTCGTCCGGCCTGCTGTTCATGCGCTGGATCTGGATCACGCTCGGCGTGCATGGCGCACTGCGACGCGCCCACCACTCCGGCAAGATGGCCGAGCGCCCGTCGCTGCTGCTCAACCTGGCGACCACGTTCGCCGGCATCCGCGGCGCGGTGACGCTTGCCGGCGCGCTGTCCGTGCCCATGCTGCTGAACAATGGCGAGCCCTTCCCCGCGCGCGGCATGCTGATCTTCCTGGCCACCGGCACCATCCTGTTCACGCTGGTGATGGGCAGCGTGGCCCTGCCCATCATCCTCAGGCGCCTGCCCACCCCGGGCGAGCCGCCGACCGTGCGCGAGGAACGCCTGGCCCGCGAGGCGAGCTGCATGGCGGCCATGTCGCAGCTCACGCTCAGCGACGAGGACGTCCAGTCGCACTCGCCCGAATGGGTGGCGATGAAGCAGGAGGTCATGGGGCATCTCGCGCAGGAATACCGCAACCGGCTGCAGATGCTTGACGACGGCACCGGTATCGCCACGTCGCTCGAGAGCACACGCGAAGCGCCCGAGATCGTCCTGCAGCGCAAGCAGCGCTATGTGCTCGAGCTCGAGATGCGCATCTGGTGCATCCGCGCCGAGCGTGACGCGGTCTATGCCGAGCGGCACCAGCACCGGATCAACGACGACACGCTGCGCCACATCGTGAGCGAACTGGACCTGCAGGAGGTCTCCATGCGCAAGCGCCTGACGGCAGCGCGCCGCGCAGCCGGCGTGGTGCCCGGCTGACGCGCGGAGGGCAACGGGGCGATCCATCACCGCCCTCCCTTGTCGGGCATGCGCTGCTGCACCGCCCTGGCGGGCACAGCGAAGCCCGTGGCATCCAGGAATTGCGAGACCAGCGGCTGCCACACCCGGATGCCGGTGCGGAACAACTCGTGTCCATCGCGCGCATAGGGTGGCAACTGCCTGAAGTCCGCCGTGCCTCCGCCCTCTGCAAAGGCCGCATGCCACTGCACGGGCCAATCCGCTCCGAAGAACTGGTCGTTCTTCGCGTAGACCCACAGCATGGGAAGCTGTGACTTCGCGCCAAAGTCGCGGTAGACCTGCGCCATCTGCTCCGGGTCGCAGGGCTGACCGGCGTGGGTGCGCGGATTGCCGCCCGCACCGCCCGCGAAGTTGATGACCGCCTGCACGCCCTCGGGCTGCAGTGTGGCCGTCGCGACCGATGCCGCGCCGCCGAAGGACTGTCCCACGATCACGGCCCGGTCGGGAGAGGCATCGCTGCGCAGCTTGCGCACGGCCTTGAGCACTTCGTCGATCTGCACCGCCGCGGCGTGCAGGGCGTCCGCATAATGCTTGTTGTTGCAGCTGCCGCTGTCTTCCGCATCGTCCTCGAACGTGGGGCCGTAGCCCAGGCGCGTGGGCACCGCAACCACAAATCCGCGCGCCACGAAATAGCGCGCCTGCCGGGCAAAGCGTGCACGGTGCAGCTCGCGCCGGCCCTCGGCCTGGGGCGAGCGGCCATGGTTGATCAGCACCACCGGCGCGGGCACCCGATTGGCGGGATCGGAGAACACGGTCACCGCGATGCTGCCCTGCACCGGCTTGCCCTCTGCATTGCGCGTGGCAACAGCCACCTGCAGCACGCGCTCCTGGACACCCGCGTGCGCCGACGCACAGGCCGCCGCCAGCATGGCGCAAGCCCACGCATGGGCCATGCCGCGTACCGGCTGAAAGCGAGGGGTGAAGCGTGCGCCGCGCATGGCTCAGGCCGTCTTGCTGTCCTGCAGGCCCAGCTCGTCCTTCATCTGGTCGCGGATACGGAACTTCTGGATCTTGCCGGTCACCGTCATGGGGAAGGAGGTGACGAAGCGAATGTACTTCGGTACCTTGTAGTGCGCGATCTGGCCCTTGCAGAACTCGCGGATCTCGTCCTCGCCCAGCGCTTCGCCGGGCTTGGCGATCACCCATGCGCACAGCTCCTCGCCGAAACGCTGGTCCGGCACACCCACCACCTGCACGTCCTGCACCTTGGGATGGCGGTAGAGGAACTCCTCGACCTCGCGCGGATAGATGTTCTCGCCGCCACGGATCACCATGTCCTTGATGCGGCCGACGATGTTCACATAGCCTTCCTCGTCCATCGTGGCGAGGTCGCCCGTGTGCATGAAGCCGTCGGCGTCGATGGCTTCCTGCGTCTTCGCCTCGTCGCCCCAGTACCCCAGCATGACCGAGTAGCCGCGCGTGCACAACTCGCCGCTCTGGCCGACAGGCAGCACCGCGCCCGTCTCCGGATGGACGATCTTCACGTCCAGGTGCGGCTGCACCTTGCCGACGGTCGACACACGCTTCTCCAGGGGCGTCTCGTTGTCGCTCTGGCAGCTCACGGGGCTGGTCTCCGTCATGCCGTAGGCGATGGTGATCTCCGACAGGTTCATGTCCTTCACCACGCGCTTCATCACCTCGATCGGGCACGGTGACCCGGCCATGATGCCGGTGCGCAGGGTGGACATGTCGAACTCCGCGAAGCGCGGATGGTCGAGTTCGGCGATGAACATGGTCGGCACGCCGTGCAGCCCGGTGCACTTCTCGGCCTGCACCGTCTCGAGCACCTTGAGAGCGTCGAAGCCGTCGTTGGGATAGATGATCGCGGCGCCGTGCGTGACGCACGCGAGGTTGCCCAGCACCATGCCGAAGCAGTGGTACAGCGGCACGGGAATGCACAGCCGGTCCTCGGGCGTGAGCCGCATGCACTCGCCGATGAAGAAGCCGTTGTTGAGGATGTTGCGGTGCGTGAGCGTCGCGCCCTTCGGAAAGCCCGTGGTGCCGCTGGTGAACTGGATGTTGATCGGGTCCGTGTTGCGCAGCTCGGCGGCAATGGCGTCGATGCGCGCATCGGCCGCATCGCCCCGCGCCAGCAGGGCGGAGAACCGCAGCATGCCCGGCTGCTCCTCGCCCTTGCCGGCTTCGTCGATCCACACCACGGTGCGCAGCGTGGGCAGCCGGCCCACCTGCAGCGAGCCGGGGGAGCTCGTCGCAAGCTCGGGGGCGAGTTCGCGCAGCATGCCCAGGTAGTCGCTGGTCTTGAAGCTCGGCATCGTGACGATGGCCTTGCAGCCCACCTTGTTGATGGCGTACTCCACCTCCGCCGTGCGATAGGCCGGATTGATGTTGACCAGCACCAGGCCCACCTGCGCGGTGGCGAACTGCATCAGCACCCATTCGGCATTGTTGTGCGACCAGATGCCAATGCGGTCGCCCTTGGACAGCCCCAGGCCGAGCAGTGCGCTGGCGAGCTTGCGGGACTCCGCGTGCAACTGAGAATAGGTGTAGCGCAGGCCCTGGTGCGCGCTGACCAGCGCCTCGCGGTCGGGCTGGCGCCGCGCCATGTCGCGGAAGAAATCACCCAGGGTCTGTTCGATCAACGGCTTGTCGGTGGCACCCGAAGCCTCGCTCAGCGTCAGGCGGCCCTGCGTCTGCTGCAAATTCATGTGCGTGTCTCCATGTCCATGGCAACGAATGACGCTTGCGGTCACGCGCCTTTTCAGCGCAGAGCATACGCCGGGAGCCTGACGCTGTGGTGAAACAATCAGGCCACAGAGGTTGCAAAGTGCGCCAGCAAGAAGCAAAATCTTCCCATGCGCCACCTGGTCCCCCTTCACCCCCTGGAGAGCACCCACCCCGCCGTCACGCCAATGGCTTTCGTGCGTGCGATCCTGCTGGCGTACGAGCGCCGCGGCATCGATCCGGGAGAAGCCCTGGAGACGGCACAAATTGCGCCAGATAGCCTCAAGAATATGGCGGCACGCATCACCGCGCTCCAGATGGAGGTGTTGTCGGGCTTCGCCATGCGCGAGCTCGATGACGAAGGCCTCGGGTGGTTCGGCCGTCGCCTGCCCTGGGGCAGCTACGGCATGCTGGCCCGCGCCTCGCTGAGCGCCCCCACGCTGGGCCTCGCGCTCGCGCGCTGGTGCCGCCACCACGGGCTGATCGTGGACGACATCACGCTACAGGTGCAGACCGACGGCGACCGCAGCGTGCTGACGGTCACCGAGCACAGCGAACTTGGCGAGTTGCGCGAGTTCTGCCTGGTGTCGGTGCTGCGCAATGCGCTGGGCCTGGCCAGCTGGTTCATCGACTCGCGCCTGCCGGTGGTGTCGGCGCAATTCCCGTTCGCCGCGCCGGCACATGCCGACGCCTACCGCGTCCTGTTCGGCGGCCGGATCACCTTCGGAGCGCCCCAGGCCGCCGTGGAGCTCGACGCCCGCTACCTGGCGCTTCCGCTCAAGCGCGACGAGACAGCCATGCAGCAGATGCTGCAGCGCGCCCTGCCGCTGATGGTGCGCAAGTACCGCCGCGACCGCCTGCTGGTACAGCGCGTGCGGCAGATCCTGGCCAGCACGCCGGACGTCATGCACAGCGCGCGCACACTGGCCGACGAGCTGCACGTGTCCACGCGCACGCTGCACCGCCAGCTCAAGGAGGAAGGCGCATCCCTGCAGACGCTCAAGGACGAGATGCGTCGCAACAAGGCCATCGAACTGCTCAACCGCACGGATCGCCCGATCAAGCAGGTGGCCCAGGCGGCGGGGTTCGCAGGCGAAAAGAGCTTCATCCGCGCCTTCCGCGCATGGACGGGGCACTCGCCCGCCGAGTACCGCAAGCACTCGCGCAGCGCGATGGCACCGGGAGATTGAGGGCCTGTCCCTAGTTCCCTTGGCGGGAGGCCGCGGCAGCCGCTGCCAGCAGGGTGGGCAGATCGCCCATGTGGTCGAAGACGCGCACCGCGCCCGCGGCTAGCAGGTCGTCGGCCTGCGCGTGGCCCTGGTCCGATGGGAAATAGCCCCAGACGGTGGCCCCTGCGGCCACACCGGCCTGCACGCCGGTGAGCGTGTCCTCGATCACGAGGCAGCGCGCCGGATCGGCCTGCAGCGCCTGCGCCGCGGCGAGGTACACGTCGGGAAATGGCTTGCTGCGCGGTGTTTCATGGCCGCTGAAGACGCGGCCCTGGAAAAAAGAGGCCAGCCCCACCTTCTCGAGCTGCATCTCGACCTTGGCACGGTCGGCGCCCGAGGCGCACGCGATGCGTCCATCGAACTTTCCATGCAGGTAGGGAACGGCCGACAGGGCTCCGTCAATGGCAACCAGCTCAGCACCCAGGGCCTCGTTGCGGCGCACATAGAACTGCTGCAGCCAGTCTTCGGTGAAGGGTTTGCGGGTATGCGACTCGATGAGCGCGGCCTGGCTGCGCACGGTCTTGCCGATGAACTGCTGCAGGCACTCCTCGGTGGTGATCGGCCAGCCCGCCTCGTTCAGCATGTCGCGCAGCACGCGGTTGGTGATGGACTCGCTGTCCACCAGCACACCGTCGCAATCGAAGAGGACGGCATCAAACAATACGTTCATCGGCTTGGCTCACATTCATTTCCGCGCGCGCCCGGCTTCCGGATGCAGTCTGCACGCGCCACGTGGGCAGTGCGCCTGCGGCGCCCTGTGCACCGGAAGAGACGGCCGCCATTATGCGGCAGCCCCTTGCCCCATGCGGGCGTGAGGGTCGTATGCGGCCGAGTCCTTTCCGATATCCTCTGCTCCTCTGCGGCAGTCCGCCGGCACGCATTCCCAATGACCGATGTCTTCCAGTACGTCCTCCAGCACCGTTCCCTACGCGCTCGTGATCGATGACCATCCGATGGTCGCGCACGGCATGGGCCTGATGCTCGGGCTCGTACCCGGCCTGCGACACGTGGAACTGGCGCACACGGCATCGGACGGGCTCAAGACCATCGCGCTGCGCGGAGCCCCGCTGGTCGTGGTGATGGATTTCTGGCTGGCGGAGGGCAGCTCGTCGCGCTTCGTGAGCGACATCCTCGCGCTGGCACCGGACACTCGGCTACTGATGGTGAGCGGCGACAGCCACCCGGCACTGCCTGCCAAGGTCCGAGCGACGGGCGCGCACGGCCTGCTGCACAAGAGCTGTCCGCCCGAGCCCTTCCGCGAGGCCGTGGCTGCCCTGCTGGCAGGTGCTGCCTGGGTCGAGCACGCCAGCGCACCGACCGGGCACGGCGACCGCTCAGCCTCCACTCCGCAACGCATGAGCGGTGCCGACCTGGGCCTCACACAACGCCAGGGCCAGGTGCTGGACCTGGTGCTCCGGGGCAAATCCAATCGGGCCATCGCCGAGGCGCTGAGCCTCTCCGAATACACCGTGAAGGAACATGTCACCGGCATCCTGCAGAAGACGGGATGCACCAACCGCGTCGAGTTGATCACGCAGATGCAGGGCGTGGATCTGCACCCTCCGTCAGCCTGACGTGCCGCCTCCCAGCACACGCCGCAGCACGGCATGCAGCATGTGCGGGGCAAGCGGCAGCGCAAACGCCAGGTGCCCCTCATCCTCTGCGCGCTGGATCATGGCAGGGCTGGCGCTCAGGACGGCTCCGCGCAGGCCCTCACGGCTGGCCAGCAGACGCTCCAGCGCCGCCAGGGCGTCGGGAGCATCGGTGCCCTCTCCCGCATCATCCGGCTGTGTGCCGCGTGTGCCGTGTGGACCGTCCACGCCATGGGCATCGCTGCTCAGGACGAAATCCGGCGGCGCACCACCCTCCTCGCACAGGGCCAGCGCCTGCTGCACCGAGGTGGCGACTCCCACAGTGAGCCCCCAGTCCTGCAGCAGCATGGCCCATTGGCGCCGCTGCACATCGTTGCGATCCAGCAGCAGCACCCGGCCATGCAGCAGCCCGGCGGGCTCCACGTCCTGCAGCGGAATCACGGAAGGCTGGAAGTCATGTTCCGCGATGGCGGCCCCCGCCGGCCACTGAAGCCAGAAGCACGAACCACGCCCCAGCCGCGAATGGACACCGTGCGCCACGCCGAGCCACTGCGCCGAACGCGCGACGACCGCCAGCCCCAGACCGCGACCGCGCGCGGAGCCCGTCACACCGGGTAGTGCCTGATCGCCCTCGTTCGCGGGCGAGCGGGCCACCTGGTAGTGCGCCGAGAACACCTGCCCCGCCTCTTCCGCGGAAATGCCCACGCCCGTGTCCCACACCTGGATGCACCACGAGCCTCCGCGTCGCCGGCATGCCAACAGAACCGAACCGTCACGCGTGTAGCGCAGCGCGTTGTGCACGAGATTGAAGACCATCTGGCGCACCAGCGAAAGGTCGGCATGGACCACCGCATTCAACCTGCGCGGCAGCCGTATGCGCAGCGCCAGTCCCTGCTGCCGGGCCACGGGCGCGAACATACGCTCCGCATCGAGCAGCACGGCATGCAGCGGCACGGGCTGCACGCGCAGTGCAAACGTCCCGCTGTCGAGCCTCGACAGATCGAGAAGGTCGTTGAACATCATGTCCAGATCCCGCGTGCAGGCCTGCACCTCGGAAAGCGCGTGCGCCACCTCGGAATCATGGTTGCGCTGGCGTGCGGACTCCAGCATGAAGCCGAGGGCCTGCAGTGGCTGCCGCAAGTCGTGGCTTGCCGCGGAAAGAAACCAGTTCTTCTCGGCCAGGGCCTCCTCCGCCAGCACCTTGGCTTGATGGATCTGCACGGCCAGCGCGTGCCGCTCGCGCTCCTGCTCGAGCTGCTGCTGCACGAAGCGGCGCGATGCCATGGCATGCCGCACCACCGTGAATCCATAGAGCAGCAGCAACATGATCATGTAGATGCCGTTCTTCTCGAAGTACCACGGTGCGGCCAGCAGCATCGGCAGGTAGATGGCCGCCGCGAACGGCCAGAACACCCGCGGCAGGGGCGCCAGGTAGGTGGTGGCGGAAGCGATCACGCCACAGAGCACCAGATACACGAACAGCCTGAACTCGTAGTTCGCACCGGCATGCGTGCACAGCAGCGCGGCGCTCCACAGCAGGCCTCCGGCCGCCGCCGACAGCGCGAAGGTGCGTTGCCAGCGGTCGAGCGATGCGTCGTCGGCCACTGCGCTGCCGAGCGCCGCCCATTCACGCTTCAGGCGGCCGCGCAACCACAGGAGCGTGCAGGAGAACACCATCATCGCAGCGCACCACAGCACCAGCGGCCAGACAGCGGCGGTGCTTGTGCGCGAGAAGAGGAACAGGATCGTGGGCGGTATCACGAAGGCCGCGATCTCCGCGGAGCCTCGCGACGCAAGTGACTGCAGCAGGCGCAGGCGCGCGCGCGATGCAATGGCGCCGGCATCCTCCAGCGCCGGCCCATCCACGGACAGGTCGTCCCGGGTGTCGGTACTAGTACTGGTCGCCATCCACGTAGTACCAGCGCCCCTCTTCGCGCACGAAGCGGCTGCGCTCATGCAGGCGCACCGCGCGGCCGGCCACGCGATAACGCGCCACGAACTCGACCTCCGCCGTGTTCTCGCCGGTCTCCCAGGTCTGCTTGACGGCCAGGCCCAGCCATTTCGTTGCGGGCTCGAATTCGAGTGTGGCCGGGCGCTGGCTGGCATGCCAGGTGGCGCGAAGGTAGTCGGCATCCTCCAGCACGAAGGCGCTGTAGCGCGAGCGCATCAGCGCCTGGGCATCGGGCGCGGGCGTGCTGTCGAAATGCCCCACGTAGCGCCCGCAGCAATGCGCGAAAGACTGCACACGCCCCTTGGCGTCGGTCCGGCCGCACGGACATGCTGCCAAATTCGGACTCATTCCGGCCCCCGGGCCGCCTGGATTCTGCTTGCTCAATTCTGTATCCCGATGTGGAAGGGAGAGCGTCCGCACGCTCGCCAGGATGTTGGCGCCATGGCGCCGATGCCGGCCAGCCTACGAGGGTGAACGCACGATCATCGAGACCAACGGCCAGATCACGATCGTGATGCGCAACCGGGACCGCACGCGCAAGGATGAGGGTATCTGATCGCGCCTTCGCTGCACCGGGCCGCGATCAGGCCAGCGCGCGCTGGATGATGATCTTCTGCACGTCGCTGGTGCCCTCGTAGATCTGGCACACACGCACGTCGCGGTAGATGCGTTCCACGGGGAAGTCGTTCACCACGCCATAGCCGCCCAGCGTCTGGATGGCGGCGCTGCACACGCGCTCGGCCATTTCGCTGGCGAACAGCTTGGCCATCGCCGCCTCCTTGAGGCATGGCCTGCCCGCATCGCGCAGTGCCGCCGCATGCCAGATCAACTGGCGCGCAGCCTCGATCTGCACGGCGCAGTCGGCAAGGCGGAAGCCCACGGCCTGGTGGTTGAAGATGGCCGTGCCGAAACTCTCGCGCTCCTTGCTGTACTGCAGCGCGAATTCGAACGCACTGCGCGCCATGCCCACGCTCTGCGACGCGATGCCGATGCGGCCGCCTTCCAGCCCGCCGAGTGCAATCTTGTAGCCCTCGCCCTCCGCGCCGATCAGGTTCTCCACCGGGATGCGGCAGTTGTCGAAGTTGATCTGCGCGGTGTCGCTGCTGTGCTGGCCCAGTTTGTCCTCCAGGCGCGCCACCACATAGCCCGGCGCGTTCGTCGGCACGAGGAACGCGCTCATGCCCTTCTTGCCCGCGCCCTTGTCGGTCACCGCGATGACGATGGCCACATGGCCGTTCTTGCCGCTGGTGATGAACTGCTTCACGCCGTTGATCACGTACTCGTCGCCCTGCCGCGCCGCCGTGGTGCGCAGCGACGATGCGTCCGATCCCACATGCGGCTCGGTCAGGCAGAACGCGCCCAGCATGTCGCCGCGCGCGAGCGGCTCGAGCCACTGCTTCTTCTGCGCCGCATTGCCGTACTTCATGAGAATCGCATTGACGGGACAGTTCGTCACGCTGATCACCGTGCTCGTGCCGCCATCGCCCGCGGCGATCTCCTCGAGCACCACGGCAAGCGAGAGGTAGTCCAGCCCGGCGCCGCCATGCTCCTCCGGAACGCAGATGCCGTAGGCGCCGAGTTCCGCGAGGCCCTTGTGCGCCTCACGGGGGAAATGGTGCTCCTTGTCCCAGCGCGCGGCATTCGGCCACAGCTGCTCCTGTGCGAACTGGCGCACCGCGTCGCGGATCATTTCCTGGTCTTCTGTGAGCAGCATCTTGCGTGTCTCTCTTGGTTTCGTTGATGTTGAAAACTCGATTCATTCATCGGCCATGCCCGGGGGCATCACCAGTGCTGCGCCCGCCGACCGTCGTAATGCAGCAGCTGCCCCTTGTCCTCGGGCGTGAGCGCTGCGAGCACGCTGCGAATGCCGCTGGCGCTTTCCTCGATCGTCACGGGCGCGCCTTCGCCGCCCATGTCGGTCTGCACCCAGCCGGGATCGATGGTGATGAGCGTTGCGCCCGGATAGTCGAACTGCGCCGCGGCCACCGCCATGTTGAGCGCGGCCTTGCTGGCGCGGTAGATCCAGCATTCGCTGTCGTCGACGCTTGCGATCTGCGACATCGACGAGGAGAAGAAGGCAAACACGCCACCCGCTGTCTCCACCATCGGCGCGACCTGCGGGATCACCTGCATCGCACCCAGCACGTTGGTGTGCATGACGGCATCGAAATCCTCCTGCGTGGGCGGCGTGAGCGCGTTCGGCCTGCGGATCACACCGGCCACATAGAGCGCGATGTCGATCTTCTCGCCGTCGAGCAGCCATGCCAGGCCGCTCACGCTGGCAGGCCTGGCCACGTCGATCATGTGCACCTGCGCACCCAGGTCGCGCACGCGCTCGCGTGACGCTTCATCGCGCACGGTGGCGATCACCCGGCAGCCGGCATCGCGGTATTGCCGCACCAGCTCGAGACCGATGCCGCGCGATGCGCCAATTACCAGAATGGTGGGAGAAGACATGGTCAGCTCGCTCCCTGTTCGTCCACGATCTGCTGGCGATAACGCCGCACCATGTCGTCCTGCGATTCCGGGGCGGTCATGGAGCCCATCTGCGCGTGGATGATCTGGTTGAGCGTGGGCAGCTCGCTGCGCTCGATCTGGGCATCCGCGCTCCATAGCTTCGAGCGCATCAGCGCCTTCGCGCAATGCAGGTAGGCCTCGCTCACCTGCACCTCGATCACCAGCTTCGGCAGCTGGCGCTCGCCTTCGAACTGCCCGATGAATTCGGGCTCGTCACGCAGCCGTGCCGTGCCGTTCACACGCAGCGTCTCGTCGACACCCGGCACGAAGAACAGCATGGCGATGCGCGGATCACGCAGCAGGTTGGTGAGCGAATCGAGCCGGTTGTTGCCGCCCGCATCCGGCAGCAGCAGGCGATGCGCGTCGGCGCATTTCACGAAGCCCCTGGGCCCGCCGCGCGGCGACGCATCGAGCAGCGCGCCGCCCTCGCCCGCCGTCGCGATCACGCAGAACGGCGACAACGCGATGATGCGCTGGCAATAGGCATCGAGGTGATCGAGCTGCTTCCTGAGCGCACGCTCGGCTGGCTGTGCGTAGATCGCACGCAGTTGTTCTGCCGTGGTGATCATTCGTCCTCCGAAGCAGCATCCTGCGCGTGGATCGCGCCGTAGAGCGCCAGAAACTCGCGCCACGAAGGGTCGTATACCACCTTCAGCTCGGCCCGCAGTTCGGGCGCATTCTCCTGCCCCAGGCGCAGCGCGAGCTGGCTGGCATGCGCCACGTCGTCCACATAGAAGACCGCCGTGCGCGTGCTCATGTTCTCCACACGCGAAAACGCGAGGATGCCGCGTTGCATGCGCTCGAGTTCCGACTCCATCGCGTCCTGCGCGTCGCGCACGGCATCGAGCTCTTCCTGGCTCTCGAATGGAAATGTCCACATCAGCAGATGCGAGAGATCCGCACGCGTCGCAAGCGCATTCGCGGAGTCATGGAACGACAGCAGGTCCGGCGGCTGATCGTCGCCGCCGTCGCGCGCCCGGACCTCCAGCGAGATCCAGCGGTCGTCGGCCTCGCGCGGATATTCGTAGGTTCGACCGAGCACATCGCGCTGGAAGGCATCGAAGATCGGAGGAAAGACGGACAGCGGCTCTGCGCCATCCACGTTGTCCGAGAAGGCCTCCACGAACTCCACCGGTCCGACGCGCACCGAGAAGTCCCATTCGCCCAGCACATGGTCCAGCATGATGAAGGCCATGTGGCGCGCGTGATCGATCATGTCGTGCGGAATGATCCTCTCGAAGGAAAGCTCGAGGCCCACGATGCCGCCCGCGTCGTAGTGCGCGACCAGCACGTCGGAGCAGGACAGTTCGAAGTCATTCATGCGCATGGCGAAGTCACGCCCCAGCGAGCGGCTGCGGAAGCCGCGCACGTCGTATGCGTCCAGGCGCGGCGCGCCGCGCACCATGGCCTGCACGTTCTCGAACTGCGCGATGTTGCCGTGCGCCGTGACGACCAGGCGCGCGCCCTGCTCCCTGGGATTGCCTTCGAGCTCCAGGGCCAGGTCGGGCGCATGGGGCTGCAGGAGCGCATTCGCACGCTCCACGAAGTCGCGGGGCTCGAGTTGCTCGAGCGCGCCCACCTGTTCCGAAAAATCACGCCAGAATGCGTCGATCTGATGCTGGCCGAGTGGCTCGGCCTGTTCGCTGTCGTCAGCGTGCTGGATGTCTTCGCTCATGCCGCTCTCCTGCTGATGGGCCGTGCGCACGATACGCACGGCCTCGTTGCACATGGGGCCACTGTAAGGCAAAGGCGCCATGCCCCCGCCGAAAGTAATCCCGGAAACGTGCGCTCAGACCAGTTCGATCGCCATCGCCGTGCCTTCGCCGCCGCCGATGCACAGCGTGGCCAGGCCCTTCTTCTTGCCGCGCGACTGCAGCGCGTGGATCAGCGTGACCAGGATGCGGGCGCCGCTGGCGCCGATGGGGTGACCCAGCGCGCAGGCGCCGCCGTTCACGTTGACCTTGTCGTGCGAAACGTTCAGCTCCTTCATCAGCGCCATCGGCACCACGGCAAAGGCCTCGTTCACTTCCCACAGGTCGACATCCTCGACCTTCCAGCCGGCCTTCTTCAGTGCCTTTTCGGTCGCGCCGACGGGAGCCGTGGTGAACCACTCGGGAGCCTGCGCGTGCGTGCCGTGGGCGACGATGCGCGCCAGCGGCTTGCAGCCCAGCTGCTTCGCGGTCGATTCGCGCATCAGCACCATGGCGGCGGCGCCATCGTTGATGCTCGAGCTCGACGCCGCGGTGATGGTGCCGTCCTTCTTGAAGGCGGGCTTCAGGGTGCCGATCTTGTCGAGCTTGGCCTTGGCCGGACCTTCGTCCACGCTCACCGTCACATCGCCCTTGCGGGTCTTGACCGTCACCGGCGTGATCTCGGCCTGGAACGCGCCGCTCTCGGTGGCCGCCTGCGCGCGCTTCACCGAGGCAATGGCGAACTCGTCCTGCTGTTCGCGCGTGAAGTGGTACTTGGCCGCGCAATCCTCGCCGAACGTGCCCATGGAGCGGCCCGGCTCGTAGGCGTCCTCCAGGCCGTCGAGCATCATGTGGTCGAAGATCTTGTCATGGCCCATGCGGTAGCCGCCACGGCCCTTCTTGAGCAGATAGGGCGCATTGGTCATGCTTTCCATGCCACCCGCGATCATCACGTCGCGGCTGCCGGCGATCAGCTGGTCGTGGGCGAGGATGGTGGCTTCCATGCCGGCGCCGCACATCTTGGAGAGCGTCACCGCGCCCGTGCTCTGGGGCAGGCCACCCTTGAAGCCCGCCTGGCGCGCGGGCGCCTGGCCCTGGCCCGCCATCAGGCAGTTGCCGAACAGGACTTCCTCGACCTGCTCGGGCTTGATGCCGGCACGCTCGACGGCCGCCTTGATGGCCGCGCCGCCCAGGTCATTGGCCGACAGGTCGGCGAAATCGCCCTGGAATGCGCCCATCGGCGTGCGCGCTGCGCTGACGATGACGACGGGGTCGTTGTGTTGCTGGCTCATGTGGATCTCCTTGAAAGAATGGGTGGGATGAATTCGTCGGTGCGCGTCCGTTCGCTCGCGCATTCACTTCACTGCAGGCGGCGCTCCGCGTCGTAGGGGAAGACATCGAGCATGTGGCCTGCCTGAATGCGCTCCTTGTGCGACTGCCAGAACTGCGCATCGAGCAGGTCTGCGTGGTGCCGCATGAAGACTTCGCGAACGGCGTCGTTGCCGAGCAGGAATGGGCCGAAGGTCTCCGGGAACACATCGCGCGGATGCACCGCGTACCAGACCTCGCCCGACATCTCCTCTTCCTCGTTGCGCGGAGCGGGCACGCGGCGGAAATTGCAGTCGGTGAGGTATTCGATCTCGTCGTAGTCGTAGAACACGACCTTGCCGTTGCGCGTGATACCGAAGTTCTTCCACAGCATGTCACCCGGAAAGATGTTGGCCGCGACGAGATCCTTGATCGCATTGCCGTACTCCACCACCGCGCTCGACATGCTGCGCGCCGCGTCCGCATCGCCCAGGCCCTTGTCGAAGCATTCCTGCAGGTGGATGTTGAGCGGCACGAGGCGGCGCTCGATGTAGAGGTGGCTGATGATGACTTCCTGCTGCCCGTCGCCGTCGCGGTCGCTGATCTCGAGCTGGCTCGGCGCGAATTTCCGGATCTCCTCGATCAGCTCGTCGGAAAAGCGGTCCCGCGGAAACGCCACCAGGCTGTACTCCAGCGTGTCCGCCATGCGGCCGACGCGATCGTGCTGCTTGACCAGCAGGTACTTGCCCTTGACCTGCTCGCGCGTGGTTTCCTTCGGCGCAGGGAAATGGTCCTTGATGAGCTTGAAAACGTAGGGGAAACTCGGCAGATCGAACACCAGCATCACCATGCCCTTGATGCCCGGCGCGATGCGGAACTTGTCGCTCGAGTAGCGCAGGTGGTGCAGGAAGTCGCGGTAGAACAGCGTCTTGCCCTGCTTGCCCAGGCCCAGCGCGGTGTAGAGATCCGAGCGCGGCTTGCGCGGCATGAGCGTGCGCAGGAACTGCACGTAGGCGCTCGGCACCTCCATGTCGACCATGAAATAGGCGCGCGCGAAGCTGAACAGGCCATGCATGTCGTCTTCGCCAAACA
Source organism: Diaphorobacter ruginosibacter (assembly GCF_014395975.1). NCBI lineage: Bacteria > Pseudomonadati > Pseudomonadota > Betaproteobacteria > Burkholderiales > Comamonadaceae > Diaphorobacter > Diaphorobacter ruginosibacter. Next base: position 4,426,471 of record NZ_CP060714.1, read on the forward strand.
GCGCGGCATGCAGCAGCAGCCGGCCCTCGCTGCCGTGCAGTATGGGAACGGAGAACGCCAGCTCGGTATAGCCGGTGATGATCTTGCCGACCAGATAGGCCCCCTTGTTCCGATAGAACAGGTTGGACAGCACCTGGATCTGGAAATTCGCGCGCAGCGTGAGTCCCGCCAGGCGTGCGGCAATGCGCTCGCCCAGCAGTCGCACGTCACGCTGCAGGTCGTCGAACGGGCATTGCAGGTCGAGCTGCACGAACAGCTCATGCAGGGCCTCGGGCAACGCGTCCAGCGTCTGCGGATAGTAGGCACGGTAGGTGGGCAGCGCACCGGGCGTACGGCTTTCCAGGTACTCCGTGCTGACGGCGGGACGCACGAAGATGAAATCGTTCTGGAAGTGCGTGCGGTGCAGGATCTTCGTCGTGACCGAATTGAAGAAGGTCTCGGCCAGTTCGGGCTGCAGATGCTCGACCATCAGCCCGATGTAGTGCAGCTTCACCTGCTGCCACACGTTCATGGGCTGCGCTCCTGCGGCGAATTCCTTGTCCAGCCGCAGCACGCATTCCTTCACGCGCAGGTCGTAGAACTCGATGCGCTCGCGTTGCGCGCGCTGTTGCCCGTGCCAGTCCTGCGTCTCGAAACGATGCTTGGCGCGCGCGGATTCGGCACGGAACAGCTTGTAGTGCCGGTTGAAGCCATCCATCATCGCCTTCGCGATGTCGTAGGCCTGCGGGGCATCCAGACGTTGCGGAAACATGGATGGGTGCCTTCTATGCCGTGCTGCGGGCGACGATGGGGGCGGGAACTGGTAGAAGCGAACCGTGCGGCGCGTCAGCCGCGCTTGCGGCTCGCGACCTTTTCCACGGCGGCTGCATGCACCTCCGCCAGGCCACCCACGCCGGGAACCGTCATCTCCAGGTTGGTGATGAGACCGTTCTTGAGGCTGTAGCACCAGCCGTGCAGCGTGATCTTCTGGCCGCGCGCCCACGCATCCTGCAGCACAGTGGACTGGGCCACGTTCACCACCTGTTCGATGGAGTTGAGCTCGCACAGGGCGTCATGGCGCCATTGCGGCGACAGGGATTCGAGCAGCTCGATGTGCTTGTCGCGCACATCGCGCACGTGGCGGGTCCAGTTGTCGACCAGGCCCAGGCGCAGGCCTTCGAGGGCGGCCAGCACGCCACCGCAACCGTAGTGGCCCACCACCATCAGGTTTTCCACCTTCAGGTGATCGACCGCGTATTGAATAGTGGACAGGCAGTTCAGGTCGCTGGGCACGACCACGTTGGCCACGTTACGGTGAACGAACACCTCGCCCGGCTCCAGGCCCGAGATCTGGTTGGCAGGAACGCGGCTGTCGGAACAGCCGATCCACATGTACTTGGGTTTTTGCTGCGCCATCAGCCCGGTGAAGAACCCGGGCCGTTCACGCTCCATCTGCTCAGCCCATTGACGGTTATGGACAAACAGCTGTTCGATGGAGGTTGTGCTCATGAGGCAATCCTTTTTCAGTTTGATTCAAGAAGGGCAGCGCAGCAACTGGCTGGGGTGGCTACTGTCAGCAGGTTTCAGCAAACAGCTCGCGACCGATCAACATGCGGCGAATCTCGCTCGTGCCTGCGCCGATTTCATAGAGTTTCGCATCCCGCCAGAGTCGGCCCAGCGGATATTCGTTGATATACCCATTGCCGCCATAGATTTGCACGCCTTCGCCGGCCATCCAGGTCGCCTTCTCGGCCGTCCACAGAATGACGCTCGCGCAGTCCTTGCGCACCTGGCGGACATGGTCGGTTCCCAGCAGATCCAGGTTTTTAGCAACTGTATAGGCGAAGGAGCGTGCAGCTTGCAGCACGGTGTACATGTCGGCCACCTTGCCCTGGATGAGCTGGAACTCGCCGATGCTCTGGCCGAACTGCTTGCGGTCGTGGATGTAGGGGATCACATTGTCCATCACCGACTGCATGATGCCCAGCGGGCCGCCCGTCAGCACGGCGCGCTCGTAATCCAGGCCGCTCATCAACACCTTGGCGCCGCCATTCACCTGGCCCAGCACGTTCTCGGCCGGCACCTCGACGTTCTCGAACACCAGCTCGCCCGTGTGGCTGCCGCGCATGCCCAGCTTGTCGAGCTTCTGCGCAATCGAGAACCCCTTCATGCCCTTCTCGATCAGGAATGCCGTGACGCCACGGGCGCCCAGTTCCGGCTCGCTCTTGGCATACACCACCAGGGTGTCGGCATCGGGGCCGTTGGTGATCCACATCTTGGTACCGTTGAGCAGGTAATAGCCGCCCTTGTCCTCGGCCTTGAGCTTCATGCTGATCACGTCGGAACCGGCTCCCGGCTCGCTCATCGCCAGAGCACCCACGTGCTCGCCACTGATCAGCTTGGGCAGGTACTTGGCCTTCTGCGCGTCATTGCCGTTGCGGTTGATCTGGTTCACGCACAGGTTGGAGTGTGCGCCGTAGGACAGTCCGATCGACGCGCTCGCACGCGAGATCTCCTCCATCGCGATCATGTGCGCCAGATAGCCCATGTTCGCACCGCCGTACTGCTCCGACACGGTGATGCCCAGCACGCCCAGCTCGCCGAACTTGCGCCACAGGTCCATGGGGAACTGGTCGGTGCGGTCGACTTCGGCGGCGCGTGGAGCGATTTCGGCCTGTGCGAATTCACGCACCGCGTCACGCAGCGCATCGATATCTTCGCCAAGTTGGAAATTCAGACCGGGCAGGTTGGCAAGGCTCATGGTTTGTCTCCGAGAGAGGTGAGAACTGAAACTACAGACGGACGTTCAACAGGTTTGATGGTGCGAAACAGGCATGGCAACGCCATCTCACGATATCACCCTGCATCTTGGCAGGGTATGGAACACACATATGACGTTTACGTAAACGTCAATTATCACTTATTTTTGGCTTCCGGGTCCAGACGGTGCAGGTGTGCCAGCGCTTCTTTTTCGTGCTCGCGGATCTCGTCCAGGTTCGCCTGGAGATCCGTCATCTGCGCCTCGAGCTGCTTGCGGTGCTGGCCCAGCACCTCCAGGAACTTGCGCAACTGGTTGCCTGTGTCGCGCGGGCTGTCGTAGAGGTCAATGATCTCCTTGGCCTCCGTCAACGAAAGTCCCAGCCGCTTGGCCCTCAACGTGAGCTTGAGCCGCGTGCGATCCCGTGGGCTGTAGACCCGGCTGCGCCCGCCCGGGCCAGCACGATCCGGGCGCAGCAGGCCCATGTCCTCGTAGAAGCGCATCGCACGCGTGGTGAGGTCGAATTCCTTGGCCAGATCGCTGATGGTGTAGGTCGTACCCATGAAGTGGAGTTGTTGTCGTTGGTTGGCAGAGATGCTCAGCAGATGTGCCGGGGCAACTTCGGTTGACGTATACGTCAATATATCCGAGAGTGCTTCTTACCGGCATCAATTTGCGAATTTGTCATCTCTCAACCCCAACTTGGCGCAGGTGGTGACCTCGGGGGCTGGTGTTTCGTTTGAGGTGACGTGCTCTGGGGAGTGGTCTGTAGAACGGCCCTTGCTTGTCTCGAGTTCAGAGGCCGGGAGTGCCCCCGGCGGGGCAGTAACTTTTTGGTCTTGCCCAAAAAGTCACCAAAAATGCGCTTTGAATACGGGTTCACGCGGTAAAACTCACTTCGCGCTACGCGCTCCGTTCAGACAGCCACCGCGAGTCAGTTGGGAAGAGGTGTGCACGGCACATCGCTGCGCTCCTGCCGGGCTCGCCCGACGTCGGGCGAGCAGACTGCGCCAGTTTTGAACCACGTTGGTCGTTTGATCACTGAACATCTCGCGAAGTCGCGAGATGCCTTGGCACGAGCGCAGCGATGTGCCGAGTGTTTCTCTGCTGGACTGACTTCCGGCGGCTGTCTGAGCGCAGTGACGAAGGAACGTAGCGAGTTCTGCCGGAGGTATTGGGTATTGGGAGCGCGTTTTTGGTGACTTTTTGCGCGCCAGCAAAAAGTGACTGCCCCGCCGGGGGCAGTCCCGGCCTCTGCGGTGTGGCCAGGTGAGGAGATGTTCTACAGGGCAGAGGGAGCCCTTTTCATGCCCCTGCAATGGAGTGCTGTGCGATTGTGGCGCCCCCAAAGCAAAACGCCCTCCGACTCTGTCGAGTGGAGGGCGGTTTGGGCTGTAAGAGCCTGACGATGACCTACTTTCACACGGGAACCCGCACTATCATCGGCGCAAAGTCGTTTCACTGTCCTGTTCGGGATGGGAAGGAGTGGGACCAACTTGCTATGGTCATCAGGCATAACTGGGTGCTTGGCAGTTCATTTGGTGAACTGCGTTGCGAATTCATAGAGTCTTCAATCAGCTCAATCGTATTGAGGTTAATTTGATTGCGTACTTGGCATAACTACAAGTCTTTGAACATATCAAAGTTATAGGGTCAAGCCGCACGGGCAATTAGTACTGGTTAGCTTAACGCATTACTGCGCTTCCACACCCAGCCTATCAACGTCGTGGTCTACAACGACCCTTCAGGGGGCTCGAGGCCCCGGCAGATCTCATCTTGAAACGAGTTTCCCGCTTAGATGCTTTCAGCGGTTATCTCTTCCACACATAGCTACCCTGCGATGCCACTGGCGTGACAACAGGTACACCAGAGGTGTGTCCACTCCGGTCCTCTCGTACTAGGAGCAGGCTTCCTCAAATCTGCAGCGCCCACGGAAGATAGGGACCAAACTGTCTCACGACGTTTTAAACCCAGCTCACGTACCTCTTTAAATGGCGAACAGCCATACCCTTGGGACCGACTACAGCCCCAGGATGAGATGAGCCGACATCGAGGTGCCAAACACCGCCGTCGATATGAACTCTTGGGCGGTATCAGCCTGTTATCCCCAGAGTACCTTTTATCCGTTGAGCGATGGCCCTTCCATACAGAACCACCGGATCACTATGTCCTGCTTTCGCATCTGCTCGACTTGTCAGTCTCGCAGTTAAGCACGCTTATGCCATTGCACTATCGTCACGATGTCCGACCGTAACTAGCGTACCTTCGAACTCCTCCGTTACACTTTGGGAGGAGACCGCCCCAGTCAAACTGCCTACCATGCACTGTCCCCGATCCCGATAAGGGACCTAGGTTAGAACCTCAAACACACCAGGGTGGTATTTCAACGTTGGCTCCATGAGAACTAGCGTCCTCACTTCAAAGCCTCCCACCTATCCTACACAGATCTGTTCAAAGTCCAATACAAAGCTACAGTAAAGGTTCATGGGGTCTTTCCGTCTTTCCGCGGGGAGATTGCATCATCACAAACATTTCAACTTCGCTGAGTCTCAGGAGGAGACAGCGTGGCCATCGTTACGCCATTCGTGCAGGTCGGAACTTACCCGACAAGGAATTTCGCTACCTTAGGACCGTTATAGTTACGGCCGCCGTTTACTGGGACTTCAATCAAGAGCTTGCACCCCATCATTTAATCTTCCAGCACCGGGCAGGCGTCACACCCTATACGTCCACTTTCGTGTTTGCAGAGTGCTGTGTTTTTATTAAACAGTCGCAGCCACCGATTTTTTGCAACCCCTTTGGGCTCGCTCTGTACGAGTCCACCTACTTGGGGCATACCTTCTCCCGAAGTTACGGTATCAATTTGCCGAGTTCCTTCTCCTGAGTTCTCTCAAGCGCCTTAGAATACTCATCTCGCGCACCAGTGTCGGTTTGCGGTACGGTCGTCAATAGCTGAAGCTTAGTGGCTTTTCCTGGAAGCAGGGTATCACTCACTTCGTCTGCAAGCAGACTCGTTATCACCCCTCATCTTAGCCCGGCGGATTTGCCTACCGGGCACGACTACAGGCTTGAACCAACATATCCAACAGTTGGCTGAGCTAACCTTCTCCGTCCCCACATCGCACTATTGATCGGTACAGGAATATTGACCTGTTTCCCATCAGCTACGCATCTCTGCCTCGCCTTAGGGGCCGACTCACCCTACGCCGATGAACGTTGCGTAGGAAACCTTGCGCTTACGGCGAGCGGGCTTTTCACCCGCTTTAACGCTACTCATGTCAGCATTCGCACTTCTGATACCTCCAGCATCCGTCTCCAGACACCTTCACAGGCTTACAGAACGCTCTCCTACCACGTGCAATAAATTGCACATCCGCAGCTTCGGTAACTGGCTTAGCCCCGTTACATCTTCCGCGCAGGACGACTCGATCAGTGAGCTATTACGCTTTCTTTAAATGATGGCTGCTTCTAAGCCAACATCCTGACTGTTTTAGCCTTCCCACTTCGTTTCCCACTTAGCCAATTTTAGGGACCTTAGCTGGCGGTCTGGGTTGTTTCCCTCTTGAGTCCGGACGTTAGCACCCGGTGCTCTGTCTCCCAAGCTGTACTCTGCGGTATTCGGAGTTTGCCTTGGTTTGGTAAGTCGCCATGACCCCCTAGCCAAAACAGTGCTCTACCCCCGCAGGTAATACTTGAGGCACTACCTAAATAGTTTTCGGAGAGAACCAGCTATTTCCAAGTTTGTTTAGCCTTTCACCCCTATCCACAGCTCATCCGCTAGTTTTGCAACACTAGTCGGTTCGGACCTCCAGTACCTGTTACGGCACCTTCATCCTGGCCATGGATAGATCACTTGGTTTCGGGTCTACACCCAGCGACTAAGACGCCCTATTCGGACTCGATTTCTCTACGCCTCCCCTATTCGGTTAAGCTTGCCACTGAATGTAAGTCGCTGACCCATTATACAAAAGGTACGCCGTCACCCCTTACGAGGCTCCGACTTTTTGTAAGCATACGGTTTCAGGATCTATTTCACTCCCCTCCCGGGGTTCTTTTCGCCTTTCCCTCACGGTACTTGTTCACTATCGGTCGATGATGAGTATTTAGCCTTGGAGGATGGTCCCCCCATATTCAGACAGGGTTTCTCGTGCCCCGCCCTACTTGTCTGCAGCCTAGTACCACCACTGTGTTTTCACATACGGGGCTATCACCCACTATGGCCGGACTTTCCATTCCGTTTTGTTAACACAATGACTATCACTGCAAGGCTCTTCCGAATTCGCTCGCCACTACTATCGGAATCTCGGTTGATGTCTTTTCCTCGAGCTACTTAGATGTTTCAGTTCACTCGGTTCGCCTCGTTGACCTATGTATTCAGTCAACGATACCCTTGCGGGTGGGTTTCCCCATTCAGAAATCTCCGGATCAAAGCTTATTTGCCAGCTCCCCGAAGCTTATCGCAGGCTATCACGTCTTTCTTCGCCTATCATCGCCAAGGCATCCACCATATGCTCTTAGTCACTTGACCCTATAACTTTGACATCTCTTACGAGATACATCGCTGCAAGAATCTCAGACTTATGTGAGGTCTCTCACCTCACGCGTTATGCCGTAATGTGAATGATTCTTTTAGCCGCAATCCATCTCTGGATCACCGCTTTGAGAACGATTCGTCATTACTTGAACAAACAAAGTTTTTGTCTATTCGTTTTGACGCAATCAAATTTGTCACTGGCGGCACGGTGCAGTAAAACCTTTACGAATTTCTGCTTTCCGCCAGCAACGCTGATTTCGACTCTATGAATTTTTAAAGAACAGCCGTATTGACTCCGGTAATCCGGAACCAACAACAAAGAAGTCTGTTTCCAAACTGCTTTGGTGTTGATCTAATCGATACTTCGATAAGCGGGTTGATGGTGGAGGATGACGGGATCGAACCGACGACCCCCTGCTTGCAAAGCAGGTGCTCTCCCAGCTGAGCTAATCCCCCAGGATTCCTTCTCACCAGGTATTGGACGTTTGGTGGGTCTAGTTGGGCTCGAACCAACGACCCCCGCCTTATCAAGACGGTGCTCTAACCAGCTGAGCTACAGACCCATTCCCATATTCAGCAGTCTCTCAACTGCTCAATCAGGCTCGCGTTCCAACAACCGATAAGTGTGGGCGTTCAATCTTGAATGCTGTTTTCCAGAAAGGAGGTGATCCAGCCGCACCTTCCGATACGGCTACCTTGTTACGACTTCACCCCAGTCACGAACCCCGCCGTGGTAAGCGCCCTCCTTGCGGTTAGGCTACCTACTTCTGGCGAGACCCGCTCCCATGGTGTGACGGGCGGTGTGTACAAGACCCGGGAACGTATTCACCGTGACATTCTGATCCACGATTACTAGCGATTCCGACTTCACGCAGTCGAGTTGCAGACTGCGATCCGGACTACGACTGGCTTTATGGGATTAGCTCCCCCTCGCGGGTTGGCAACCCTTTGTACCAGCCATTGTATGACGTGTGTAGCCCCACCTATAAGGGCCATGAGGACTTGACGTCATCCCCACCTTCCTCCGGTTTGTCACCGGCAGTCTCATTAGAGTGCCCAACTAAATGTAGCAACTAATGACAAGGGTTGCGCTCGTTGCGGGACTTAACCCAACATCTCACGACACGAGCTGACGACAGCCATGCAGCACCTGTGTGCAGGTTCTCTTTCGAGCACATCCTCATCTCTGTGGACTTCCTGCCATGTCAAAGGTGGGTAAGGTTTTTCGCGTTGCATCGAATTAAACCACATCATCCACCGCTTGTGCGGGTCCCCGTCAATTCCTTTGAGTTTCAACCTTGCGGCCGTACTCCCCAGGCGGTCAACTTCACGCGTTAGCTTCGTTACTGAGAAAACAAATTCCCAACAACCAGTTGACATCGTTTAGGGCGTGGACTACCAGGGTATCTAATCCTGTTTGCTCCCCACGCTTTCGTGCATGAGCGTCAGTGCAGGCCCAGGGGATTGCCTTCGCCATCGGTGTTCCTCCGCATATCTACGCATTTCACTGCTACACGCGGAATTCCATCCCCCTCTGCCGCACTCAAGCCATGCAGTCACAAATGCAGTTCCCAGGTTGAGCCCGGGGATTTCACATCTGTCTTACATAACCGCCTGCGCACGCTTTACGCCCAGTAATTCCGATTAACGCTTGCACCCTACGTATTACCGCGGCTGCTGGCACGTAGTTAGCCGGTGCTTATTCTTACGGTACCGTCATGGGCCCCCTTTATTAGAAGAGACCTTTTCGTTCCGTACAAAAGCAGTTTACAACCCGAAGGCCTTCATCCTGCACGCGGCATGGCTGGATCAGGGTTTCCCCCATTGTCCAAAATTCCCCACTGCTGCCTCCCGTAGGAGTCTGGGCCGTGTCTCAGTCCCAGTGTGGCTGATCATCCTCTCAGACCAGCTACAGATCGTCGGCTTGGTAAGCTTTTATCCCACCAACTACCTAATCTGCCATCGGCCGCTCCGTCCGCGCGAGGTCCGAAGATCCCCCGCTTTCATCCGTAGATCGTATGCGGTATTAGCAAAGCTTTCGCCTCGTTATCCCCCACGATCGGGCACGTTCCGATGTATTACTCACCCGTTCGCCACTCGTCAGCATCCGAAGACCTGTTACCGTTCGACTTGCATGTGTAAGGCATGCCGCCAGCGTTCAATCTGAGCCAGGATCAAACTCTATAGTTCGATCTTGAAAATTTAAAGTCTTTCGACTTTGCTCAAAAATGGAATTGATGAAGATTAACTTCAACAATACTGTTTATGAGCGTTTGATAGTTCCGAAGAACTTGGCACTCGCCATCAAACGCCCACGCTTATCGGCTGTATGTTTTTAATGAACCCGAAACCCTGAACAACCCCGTGGAGCCATCCGATTTCGTTTGCTTGCTGTGATCAGCGAAGCCTTGAATTCTAACACGTTTTAAAAAGACCTGTCAAACTTTGTGGTCTTTATCGGATCAACCGGAAAACCGGTCCATCCAACTCAACCACCACAACCCAGAGCAACCAAACGTCGTTTTGAGCAGCGAAGCCTTGAAGTATAACACGATTTTTTGATCAATCCGCCAACTTCGCAATCTCTTTCAAGACCGCCACCGCTCTCAATATCAACCAGTTTCCCGGTCAGCACCTCCAAGCAGCGAAGCCCTCAATTCTATACCGATTTTTAAACCCAATCGGCAAAGTTTCGAGAATTTCTTCAAGAACCTCTGAGAACCATCCAGATCACTCCGGAAAATCCCCGCTCTTCTTGAGGAAGGGCTGGATTGTAGACGAGTTTGGTGACGAAAAAGTCATTTTGATGACTTTTTCTGTCGATTGAAGCCCCCTTGTCTGGGAGCCCCGCCTTTGCTCATTCAGTGAATGCTGCGTCCATGAGCAAGAAAATCCATCACCAGCCCGTCAAAGTCCTCGGGTGCTTCGAGCTGGGGCCAATGGCCGATGCCCGGGAGTGTGATGGAGCTGGCATCCTGCAGCACATGCGCCATGGCCTGGAGGGCTTCGGGAGGCATGCAGGCATCCTGCGCCCCGCCCAACAGCAAAGTGGGCACCTGAACCTGGGCCAAGGCCGCCGCATTGCGCTGGAATGCCGGCATCGCCTGCAGGGCGTGCCTATATATAAGGGGATGCACCTCTCCCAGGGCATGGCGTATGAGCCGCACGCCTTCGGGAATCGCCTTCTGCCCCGTCTGCATCGAGACGACGCGCTGTGCCACCTGCGGCATCGACAGTCCCTCCTCCAGTGCCGCAAGGCGGGGTTCCGTCCAGGCCCTGACCGAGGCGTCATCCAGGGGAGGCCCGCCGGCGCACAGAACCAGGCGCTGGATCAGGTTCGCGTCACGCATGGTGGCCTCAAGAGCCACCATGGCGCCCATGCCGTGGCCGACCAGGGTGACGGCCTTGACCTGCAGGGCGTCGATCAAGGCCCGCACGCTCTGCGCCAGCGCCTTGATGTTGTATGGTTCGATCGGCGGCGTGTAGCCATATCCGGGCAGGTCGACGGCAATGGCCCGGTAGCCCTGGCTGGCCAGCGACTCCACGGAGGGCGCGAAGGTCAGGTGCCCACCGTCGACGTCATGCACCATGATGACCGTATGGCCGTGGCCCAGGCTTGTGAATCGGGGAAGAATTGCCATGCTTGAATTCCATCTGGAACCCTTTCGGCAGCAGGCCGATGGGTTGCGATCAATAATATCCCACTCACATACCTTGGATTTAGTCCTCCGCTTTCGGCAATGATCGCCGCGATCCCGTGAATCTCACCTCTTCCTCGCCCCTTGCTTCGACAGCCGCCCGCACGCCGGGCTTCACTTCCCGCGATTTCCGCGATGCGCTGGGAATGTTTGCCACGGGCGTGACCATCGTGACGGCGCGTACCGCCGATGGGCAGCTGATCGGGCTGACGGCCAACTCCTTCAACTCGGTGTCGCTCAACCCGCCATTGGTGCTGTGGAGCCTGGCAAGCAAGGCGGCCTCGCTGGGCGCCCTGAACCAGGTGTCGCATTACGCGATCAACGTGCTGACGGCGCAGCAGCAGGCGCTTGCCGAGCAGTTCGCGCGCCGCGACATCGATCGCTGGGCGGGTGTGGACTACCGCCTGGGCGTGAGCGGCGCCCCGTTGCTGCCGGATGTCGCCGCCAGCTTCGAGTGTTTCAACCGCAGCCGCTATGTCGAAGGCGATCACGTCATCTTCGTGGGCGAGGTGGAGCATTGCACGCACCACGCCGACCGCTCGCCGCTGGTCTACCACGGAGGGCGCTTCTATACGGAGAGCCTGCTGGGAGATTCCGCCGTCGAGGACGACAAGGTGGTGCAGCGCTGAGCGGCTTCCCTCACGAACGCACAGCCAACGCAAAAAGGATGTACCGGCCAGCCGCCGATACATCCTTTTTTCATGGTGCTGCGCATCGTCCGGTGCACAGCCCGCACCATCACTTCGAGGCCGGGCCCTCCGGCAGCTCGATCTTCACTTCCAGGACTTCCAGGTTCTCCTGGCGCTCCAGGTGGACCTTGATATCGTCCGCATTGATCGACACGTACTTGCTGATGACGGCCACCAGCTCGCGCTGCAGCGCAGGCAGGTAGTCAGGTTGGCCGGCGTTGCGGCCGCTGCGTTCGTGCGCGAGGATGATCTGCAGGCGCTCCTTGGCGACTGAGGCGGTTTTCTTCTTCTCCCCGAGCAGGAAGGACAACAGGGACATGTGGCTTACCTCCCGAAGATGCGCTTGAAGAAGCCCGGCTTCTCGGCGTCGGTGAAACGCATGGGCTTGTCTTCACCGAGAAAGCGTGCAACCACGTCCTTGTAGGCCTCGGAAACGTCCGTGCCCTTCAGGTGGATGGCGGGCAGGCCCTGGTTGGACGCCTGCAGCACGTTCTCGGACTCCGGGATCACGCCGATCAGCGGGATGCGAAGGATGTCCTGGATATCGACCAGACTCAGCATCTGGCCGTCTTCCACGCGGTTGGGGTTGTAGCGGGTGATGAGCAGGTGCTCCTTGATGGGCTCCTTGCCTTCGATGGCACGCTTGGTCTTGCTGCCCAGCATGCCGAGGATGCGGTCGGAGTCGCGCACGGAGGAGACCTCCGGGTTGGTGACCACCAGGGCCTCGTCCGCAAAGTGCATGGCCATGAGCGCACCGCTCTCGATGCCGGCAGGCGAATCGCAGACGATGTAGTCGAAATCCATCTCGGAGAGGTCCTTGAGCACCTTGCCCACGCCGTCCTGCGTCAGCGCATCCTTGTCACGCGTCTGGCTGGCGGCCAGGATGAACAGGTTGTCGCACTGCTTGTCCTTGATCAGCGCCTGATTGAGATTGGCCTCGCCCTGGATCACATTGATCAGGTCATACACCACGCGACGCTCGCATCCCATGATCAGGTCGAGGTTGCGCAGACCGACGTCAAAGTCGATTACGGCAGTCTTGTGGCCGGCCAGCGCCAGGCCGGATGCAAAGGCGGCACTGGTGGTGGTCTTGCCCACGCCACCCTTGCCGGAGGTCACGACGACGATTTTGGCCATGTTATGCAAAGTCCTTGCTTCGGGTTTTCAAAATTGGAGAGTCCATCGATGTCTTGATATTCGGGTTCATGCTGCCTGCCGTGCCTCAGAGCGGATCGATCAGCAGCTTCTCGCCGGAAAGCCGCACCTGCGCCGGCTTGCCGTGCACCTCTGCCGGCAGGTCAGTCTCGATGGCCCGGTACATCCCGGCGATCGAGACCAGCTGCGGCTCCATGCAGGTGCTGAAGATCCGGGCGCTGGTGTCGCCCCTCGCGCCGGCAATCGCCCGGCCACGCAGCGGCGCGTAGACATGGATGTTGCCGTCGGCGATCACCTCGGCCCCAAAACTGACCACGGCCATCACCACCAGGTCGCCGCCGCGGGCATAGACCTGCTGGCCCGACCGCAACGGCTTGTCCACCACCACGGTGGGGACGCCCTCGCCGGGCACATGGACCGGAACCTCGACCTCGCGGATCACCTCGCGCACCTCGACCTCGCGCGGCGCCGCGCGCTCGCGTGCCGGCGCATCGGGAGCCGCGATCAGGCCCGCGTCATGCGCGGCCCGGGTCTGCTCCTCGCTGCCGCCGCGCACCGCCACGGGTTGCGTGTGGTGCTTGCGCAGCTCGCGCACGATGGCCGCGAAGTCGATGGGCTCCTCCGCCTCGCGCACCGCGGCCAGGTCGATCAGGATGGGGTCGTTGTCGAAGAATTCGGGATCGTCGGCCAGACGCGCATCCAGTTCGGCCGCGAATGCTGAGATATCGGGACTCTTGAGCACCACGGCTACCACCGGCAACTGTGCGCTCTTGAGGTCAAAACTGGTGCGGGCCTGGCCCGCCGTATCAACGGCCATGAACAGAAGTGGTGGGGTCACGAAAACAGCGGCTGCGCGGCGGCAACCCGCTGCACGAACCGCAGGGAACAAGCCTGCCTGCATGCCTCGCGGCGCCCGCAGGGAGGGTCTTGAGAGCGCAGTGTACAGCGGGCCAGGGCAATTGCTGCATCAGTACGTTTCTCTCAGCGAGGGGAGTGGGCGCCGCGCAAGCCTCCGCACCCTACCTTTTAGCTGGCTGTCACGATATTGACATCACTCATAGGCAAATTGCATCGCTTTGCAACGAAACGCATCCGAGAGACATTTGCCGTGAATCACCAAGCCACCTTCACCGTCAAGACGATCACGGCAGCCACGCTCGCGCTGGCCGCGTCCCTGGCTGCGCCGCAGGCCGGCTGGGCCGCGGCGTTTCAGAACGGCAACTTCGTTGCCTACCGCGTGGGCAGCGAGGGCGGCGCCAAGTCGGTCTTCCTCGACGAGTACGACGTGGACGGCACGCTGGTGCAAAGCGTTCCCCTCACGTCGGAAACGGCCGATTCGCTGGCCGCCTCCAGCACCGGCTCCGAGGGCCTGCTCACGCTCTCGGCCGATGGCCGGTGCCTGGCGGTGCCCGGGTATGCGGCTCCCGCCAGCGCAACGCTCAAGATCAAGGCAACGACAGCCGCTGCAGTCAACCGGGCCGTGGCACTGGTCGGCGCGGATGGCGGACTGATCGGCGGGCTTCGCAAGCTCGGCGACGCGGCCTATTCCACGGATTCCATCCGCAGCGCCGCCACCGACGACTGCCAGGGTGCATGGACCAGCGGCAAGGCCGATGTCGATGCCAACGGCGGTCTCTGGTATGTCGGCGGCAGCGGCGCATCCGCCGCCCTCTATGGCGCGAACTCGCAGGGACTCGCCATCAGCGGCGGACAGTTGCATGTCTCCCTGGCCGGCAAGGGCACGCTCAACCTCGTGAGCCCGGCACTTCCCAAGTCCGGCAAGGCGACCGTCGCCAAGGTGAACAGCATCACCACCAACAATTTCCGCGGGATCGCATTCGTGCGTCTCCAGGCGGGCAGCGACAGCGCCGACACCCTGTACGTAGCGGCCAACGACGCCAAGCCGCCGGCGATCCAAAAGTACGTCCTGAACGCCGGCACCTGGACGCTGAGCGCCACCACATCCATCGGCGACACCGCCGAGGTGCACGGCCTTGTCGCCATGCCCACGGGTGACGGACACGCGCTATTGATGGTCACGGATGGCAGCGGCAATGTCTACCGCGTGTTCGACACATCGGGGGCGCAGCCTGCGCTCAGCGCTCCCCAGCCCCTGCTGGCGCCGCAGGGTGGAAATGTGTTCTACGGCCTCGCGGCCACGCCCCAGGCCCTGTCGCCCGCTGCCGTGCCGTCAGCCCCCACCGGCGCCACTCTCGCCAACACCGGGCCGGGCCAGGCCAACGTGTCGTGGAGCGCCGGTGCGGGCGCACCAGCCGCCTTCCATGTCGTGGAAGTCTCCGGCGACGGCTTTGCCACCGTGGCCCAGTCCCGCATTGCCGTGGGCACCAGCGTGGCGCTGATGGATCTCCAGGCGGGCCAGAAGGCCCGCGTGCGCGCGGTCAACAGCCTGGGCGGCAGCGCGAGCGCCGTGGCCCAGGGCAGTGCCAGCGGCGGTGCCCTGCCTCCCACCGCGACCCTGCCCGCCGACGCGGCCTATTCCGGCGTGGTCGGCGATGCGGCGGACCCGCTCGCCACACAGGGCCTGAGCTTCACCGTGGCCGACCCTGCCGGCGACGCGGGCGCACTCCAGGTCACGGCCGCCTCCAGCAACCCCGCCGTGCTGGACGGCACCGGGGTGGTCGTGCAGAACAACGGCGGCACGGTGTCGCTGAAGCTCACTCCCAGGGGCGTGGGCTACAGCGACGTCACGCTGACCATTGCATCGGGCAGCGCCTCCATCACGCGCACCCTGCACTATGCGGCGTCCGCGGGATCGGTCTCGAACACCGATACACGCTGGTTCGCCGGCCGCTCGGATGCATCCTCTGCACTCACCGTGCCCGGCACGGACACGCTGCTGGTCGTGGACGACGAGGCACCTGCCCAGGATGCCTCGGGCAACGCCCTGTCCGGAGGGAACTCGCTGTTCGCCTTCGACCCACGGACCGGCGGCCTGCCCGTGAGCCAGCTGGTTCCAGACGCCTCGCTGGGCCTCTCCAATGCCGCAAGCTGCTCGAACACCGGCTTCACGGGACTGGCCAAATGCGACGCGGATGGCGAAGTGGACATGGAGTCGAGCTTCCTCGTCGGCAACCGCATGTACGTTGCCGGCTCGCACTCGAACAACAAGAACGGCCGGTCGCGCCCCGATCGCTGGCGCCTGTTCGCCATCGACGTGAATCCGGCCGACCACAGCACCCGGGCCGCGGGCTACTACCAGTGGCTGCGCGAGGACCTGCGCGCCTGGGATGCCGCCAACGGCCACGGCCTGGGCGCCGACCATCTGGGCCTGGTGTCGAGCTCCGACGGCGGCGACAAGAACCCGCTCAAGGCGCCCGAAACCGATACCCTCTCGGGCTTCTCCATCGAAGGCAGCACGATCAGCCCCGACGATGCGCACATCTGGCTGGGCTTTCGCGCGCCGCTGGTCAGTGCACCCGGCCAGCCGGCCGTCACGCCGGACGTGGCCACGGGCCGCACCCATGCGCTGATCATTCCCGTGGGCCACTACGCCGCCCTGCTGGCCGACAACGGCGGCACCAAGGGCAGCGCGCAGATCGGCGGGCCGATCCGGCTGGATCTCGGAGGACGCGGCATCCGCGAAATCCGCAGGAATACCGCCGGTGAATACCTGATCGTCGCCGGTCCGCCCAACGGCGCCACCGGCACGGCGCCTCGGGATTTCCGGTTGTTCTCGTGGGACGGCCGGGTGAGCAGCGCGGGTCTGGCGCTCAACGTGCGTGCGCTGGACGCCAACCTCGCGCCCATCACGCCGCCCGCCGTGCAATGCTCCGCCGAGGGCATCGCCGCCCTGCCCGATGCCCTGGCCCAGGGCGGCACGAGCACCATCATCAGCGACTGTGGTGACGCCGTGTTCTATGGCGACACCACCGTGGCCAAGGACCTGCCCTATGCCGCCTGGAAGAAATTCCGAAGCGATGCCATCCGCATTGCCGCGCTGCCCCGGCTCGGCCTGTCGGCTGCCGCGAGTGGCAACGCCTCGGCCGACCTGACCCTCTCCGCAGCGCAGGCCGGAGCACTGCACGCCGTCGTGCTGCCGGCCGGCTCCGCGGAGCCCAGCTGGGAGCAGATCCGCGCGGGCCTCGACGCCCGGGGGCAGGCCGCGCTCTGGCGCAACCCGCCCACCGGAACACCTTCGGCCGCAGGCCAGCCCGTCACGCTGCAGGCACAAGGGCTTGCAGCGGACACGGCCTACGTCGCCTATGCCATCGTTGTACCGGATGCCGGAGCCCCGAGCCTCGCCGCCCGCGCCGAGGTGCGCACCCAGGCCACGCCCGCCGGCCAGGCCATCGACTTTCCACAGCCGGCAGACCGCCTGCTCGGCAGTCCCGCGGTGCATGTGACCGCCACGGGCGGTGCGTCGGGCGGGCCGGTGAACTTCTCCAGCCTCACGCCGCAGGTCTGCGCAGGCACGGGAACCACCGGTGCGACCGTCACCCTGCTGCGCGCTGGCACCTGCACGCTGAAGGCCACCCAGGCGCCCGCAGCCGGCACCCCCGCCCCTGCTCCGGTGGAACGCAGCTTCGAGATCCGGCTGCCGGCGCTGGCAGGCAGCCAGCTTCCCGGCGCCGACGGCAGCAGCGGCACGGTCAGCGGCAACGGCTGGCAATTCGCCGCCAACTCCCCGGGCGCCGCATCGAGCGCATCGCTGCCGGCGCTACCTCCCGGCTACCGTTTCGTGTGGCCCACCGGCTTTGGCTTCGTGCTCGCAGGGGGCTCCGGCAGCGGACCGGCGACGGTCGCCCTGAATTTCCCGCAGGCCGCGCCCGGGAACGCCATGCTGTGGAAGTTCGGTCCGACCTCGGCCAATGCGCAGCCGCACTGGCACGACGTGCGGGCCGGCTTCAACGCCGCGCGCACGTCGGGCAGCTTCTCTGTCAGCGATGGCGGAGAGGGGGATGAGGACGGGCTCGTCAACAGCGTGATCGTCGATCCCGTGTTCGTGGTGGCACCCTTGTCCACCACGACGCCGCCCGTTCAGGCCACGAGCGTGCCGACGCTGTCCGAGGCCGGCCGCGCACTGCTGGCGCTGGTGCTCGGTGGCGCCGCATTCCTCGGCGTGCGCAGGCGCAGGCTGTAACCCCTGCCAGACAAGGGAAAAAGGCTCGCGGATGTCACCATCCGCGAGCCTTTTTCAATGGACGGGCCGCCGTATGCGTCAGGGTGTGCGTCAGAGCTTGGGAATCTTGATGCGGCTGATCATCAGCGAGCCCGACAGCGCAAACAGCAGCACCAGCGGATGCAGGGTGAAGCCGGCGATAGCCACCTTGCCGAACCACAGGTGCTCGCGCACGGCCCCCATCGACGCGGCGACGCCCAGCACCAGCACCAGCAGGAACGACGTGGGAATGGGCGTGCCTTCGAAATACTTCACCTTGCCCGAGGCGCCCTCGGAGAGGGTTTCCGCCGTGACGTTGTAGCGCGCCAGGCGCGACACGCCGCAGGCCACGAAGAAGGCCAGCACGATGCGGTCGTACATCCCCTGCATGCCGCAGGCATAGGCGATGATTGCGGGTGCCACGCCGAACGAGATCACGTCGGCCAGCGAGTCGAGCTCGCGCCCCATGGCGGACGACTTCTGCCGCCAGCGGGCGATGCGGCCGTCGAGCACATCGAACACGAGCGCGGCAAAAACCAGGGCCGCTGCGAAATAAATGTGCTTGACGTCCACTGTCTCCAGGAACGTCATTGCCGAAAACAGCGCACCGACGCCACAGACGGCATTTCCCAGTGTGAACCAGTCCGCAAGATGGAACTCGCGGATCATTGAAAAGCGTTTTGGTGGAACGGTCATATCGGCATTATGAAGGTTTCATGCACCGATCCATGAACTCAGGCACCCCTCTAGCATCACGGGGGTATGGCGCCCCTTCGGAAAGAAAGGGGTAGCGAAAGTGCTCAGTGCAGGGAGCGGTGCGAAACGAAGTCGCGGATTATCGTACCGAAATCCGCGCACCTGCCCCGCATCTCAGCCCCTGTACCGCCACCTCCTTCAACGGAACCGAGGTTGACGTTTCTCGATGAAGGCCGTCACGGCCTCGCGGTGGTCCGCCGTCTTGTGGGCGATGGCCTGGTAGCCCGCCGACATCTCGAGCAGGGACGCCAGCGAGGCATGCTCGCCCTCGCGCAACAGGCGCTTGGTCATGCGCATCACGGCCCCCGGGTTGGCGGCGATCCTGACCGCCAGCTTCCTGGCCTCGGCCATCAGCTGGTCGCCGGGAACCACGCGGGAGACGAGGCCGAACGCGAGCGCTTCCGCGGCGTCGATCGCCTCGCCGGTGAATGCCATCTCCGACGCCTTGGCCATGCCGACCGCGCGCGGCAGCAGCCAGGCGCCGCCGTCGCCCGGCACGATGCCCACGCGCACGAACGACTCGGCGAAGGTCGCGGTGTCCGCGGCAATGCGGATGTCGCACATGCAGGTGAGATCGAGCCCAGCGCCGATGGCCGGGCCGTTGACGGCGCAGATGACCGGCACGTCGAGCTGGTAGAGCGCATTCGGGATGCGCTGGATGCCCTGGCGGTACTCCTCGCGGATCATGTCGGGCGTGAGCGCGTCGTCGAAGAAGCGCTTCATGTCCTTCACGTTGCCGCCCGAGCTGAAGATGGGGCCCGCACCCGTGAGGATGACCACCTTGATGCCCGTGTCCGCGCGCACGTCGTCGCACAGCTTCACGAATTCATCGACGGCGGTGTTGCCGGTCAGCGCATTGCGCGTCTCCGGCTGGTTCATGGTGGCGATGAGCACTGCGCCCTCGCGTTCGATCGTCAGGAATGCCATGGGTTGTTGTCTCCTTGAGATACGTTCATCCGTTGCGCTCAGGCTGTCTCCACGTCGGTGATCCGGCGGATCACATCGAGCGTCATGCCCTCTGCGTCCAGCAGCGCCTCGCCTGCAACGCCCTGCCAATAGCCTTCGCTGCCGGCGGTTTGCCGCCAGGCATGCAGGCGCCGCGTGAAGAGTTGCAGATCGTATTCCTCGGTGAAGCCGATCGCGCCATGGATGGCATGCGCGGTTTCCGACACGGCCAGCGCCGCCTGGCTGCAGCGCGCCTTGCCCGTGGCCACGCGCAAGCGAGCCACTTTCACGCCCGGGCCGCTGCAGGCCAGCTGGGCTGCCATCCGGGCGGCAAACACATGTTCGCTCATCACGGCCAACTGGTGCTGGATCGCCTGGAACTTGCCGATCGGGCGGCCGAACTGCTGGCGCTCGTTGGCGTACTGCAGCGTACGGTCGAACACCGCCTGGAGCGCCCCCGCCATCTGCGCGGCGACCACGGCGGCCTGCAGTGTGCGCGCATCGGTTCCGGCCGGCAGCGCAAGCGGCGGCGCGGAGTGCCAGTGATCGGCGCTCCATTGCACGCCCGCGTCCAGCGCCTGCGCCTGCGGCGAAAGCCGGGCGGACGACAGGTCCAGCAACCGCCATTCATCTCCCCGTTGCACCAGTGCCGACTGCGCCACGCGCGCATCGCGCACCAGAGGCGCGCTCACGCCGCCATCCGCGGCGCTCGTGGCCTGCGCCAGCACGATGCGCGACCTGGGCGCATCCATGCCGGCGCGCGCCAGCAGCGCGCGAGCCACCATGGTGTCGGCGAGCGGCAGAGGCAGGGCGTGGGCCCCGCACTGCGCCAGAACGCCGAACAGGTCCTGGAGCCCCAGGCCCGCGCCGCCCTGCTCCTCGCCCAGCATGGCGTCGGCCAGGCCGGTGGCTTCGAGCTGCTCCCACAGCGCCTGTGCCTGCGGCGCCGCATTGCCGGCGTTCTCGATCGCGCGCACGGCCTGCGGCGTGCATTGGTCGGCCAGCACCTGCCGTGCGGCATCGGCAAACAGGTCTTCGTTGTTGTTGTTGCTCATGATGGATGACTCCTTCTTGCCGGTGGTGGTCAACGCAGGCCCAGGCCGCGCGCGATCATGCCGCGCAGGATGTCGCGCGTGCCGCCGCGCAGCGAGAACGAGGGCGAAGCCTCCGTCACGTACTTCAGCGTCATCAGGAGCTCCACCGGCACGTCCTGCGCATCGCGCGAGAACAGGTCTTCGGCAATCGCCGCGGGAATGAACTGCTCCAGCGTGGTGCCGAGCTCCTTCACCAGCGCCGCCTCGACGATGGGGCTTTCGCCGCGCGTGAGCTTCTCCTGCACCGAGATCGACATTGCGCGCAGGGGTGCGAGCTCGGTCAGGACCCGCCCCGCCAGCTGCCGCGCGGAGGGCGTACGGCCCTCGGGCGTACGGACATAGTCCAGCCATTGGTCGAACAGCACGATGGACGAGAACAGGCGTTCCGGCCCGCTGCGCTCGAAGGCGAGCTCGGCGGTGACCTGCTCCCACCCCTGGCCTTCGTTGCCGATGAGCGCATCCGGGCCGAGCTGCACGTTCTCGAAGAACACCTCGCAGAAGTGGCTGTCGCCCGACAGGTCCTGGATGGGACGCACCGTCACGCCCGGCAGCGACAGGTCGACGATCACCTGCGACAGTCCCTTGTGGCGGTCCTCGCCCGTGCCCGACGTGCGCACCAGCGCGATCATGTACTGGCAGTGGTGGGCGTTGGTGGTCCAGATCTTCTGGCCGTTCAGCAGGAAGCCCTTGTCGTTGGGTACGGCCTTCGTGCGCACGCTGGCCAGGTCCGAGCCCGAGTTGGGCTCGCTCATGCCGATGCAGAAGAAAGCCTCGCCCCGGCAGACCCGGGGAATGTAGAAGCGCTTTTGCGCCTCGGTGCCGTACTTGAGGATCAGTGGAGCGCTCTGGCGATCGGCAATCCAGTGCGACCCGACCGGCGCGCCGAAGTTGAGGAACTCCTCCAGCAGCACGTAGCGCGTGAAGGCACTGCGCCCGCCGCCGCCGTACTCCGTGGGCAGCGTGACTCCCAGCCAGCCCCTGGCGCCCAGCTGGCGGCTGAAGTCGGTGCTGTAGCCGCCCCAGGACCGCGCGCGAACATGAGCGGGCATGCCGCGCGTGGCCTCGGCCAGGAAGGCGCGCACTTCGCCGCGCAGCGCCTCGTCCTCTGCGGGAATGCGTGTGAGATGCAATGAGTCGAGTGTGCTCATGCCAGTACCCCCATGTGTTTCAGTTGTTCGAGCTGCTGCGCGTCGATTCCCAGGTGGCGTGCGAGCACCTCGTCGGTGTGCTGCCCGATCTGCGGCGGCGGCAGCCGGTAGTCGACGGGCGTGCCGGACAGGCGCAGGGGACTTGCGACGATGGGCACGTCGCCGGCCTGCGGATGCGCCATGGTGCGCTGCATGCCACGGGCCTGCACCTGCGGGTCGTCGAAAACGTCGCGCACGGTGTTGATCGGACCACAGGGAACGGCGTGCTGCTCGAGCAGGGCAATCCAGTCCTTCGTCGTTCTGCCCATGGTGCGCTCGCGGATCATCGCCACGAGCTCGACGCGGTGTTCGAGCCGCGCGGCATTGGTCGCGAAGCGGCCATCCTGCGCCCACCCCGCCTCGCCGATCGCGTGGGCGAAACGCGCGAACTGGCCGTCGTTGCCGATCGCGAGAATCATGTGGCCGTCGGCCGTGGGAAAGTCCTGGTAGGGCACCGTGTTCGGGTGCGCATTGCCCATGCGCGCCGGCACCGTTCCGCCGTAGAGGTAGTTCATGCCCTGGTTGGCGAGGCATGCCACCTGCACGTCCAGCAGCGCCAGGTCGATATGCTGGCCGCGCCCGGTGTGCTCGCGCGCCTGCAGCGCAGCCAGGATCGCGGTGCTCGCATACAGCCCCGTGAGGATGTCGGTGAGCGCGACGCCCACCTTCACCGGCCCGCCGCCGGGCTCGCCATCGGGCTTGCCCGTGATGCTCATGAGGCCACCCATGCCCTGGATGAGGAAGTCGTATCCCGCGCGGTGCGCATACGGCCCGTCGTGGCCGAATCCCGTGATGGAGCAGTAGACGAGGCGCGGGTTGAGCCGCGCCATGCTGTCGTAGTCGAGCCCGTACTGCGCCAGCCCACCGGTCTTGAAGTTCTCGATCAGCACATCGCATTGCGCCGCCAGGTCGCGCACGATGCGCTGGCCTTCGGGCCGGGTGATATCCACCGCCACCGACTGCTTGTTGCGGTTGGCGCACATGTAGTAGGCCGACTCGCCGGTGGGATGGCCATCGGCATCCTGCACGAACGGGGGCCCCCAGGCGCGCGTGTCGTCGCCCGCGCCGGGGCGTTCGATCTTGATGACCTCTGCCCCCAGGTCGCCCAGTGTCTGGCCCGCCCAGGGCCCCGCCAGCACGCGCGAAAGATCGAGCACCCGGATATGCCCGAGCGCGCCCGCCGCCATCATTGCTGCGGTACCTTGGCCTGGATGACGATGCGCTTCCACAGCTCGATCTCCTTCTTCTGGAATTCGCGCATCTGCTGCGGCCCGCCGGTCATCGGCGTTGCGCCCAGGCGCTCGTAGAACGCGCGCGTCTCATCCATCTTCGAGATCTGGGTGAACAGCTCGGCAAGCTTCTGCGTTTCGGCAGCGGGTGTCTTGTGGCTGACCATCGCGCCCACCCATGTGTAGGCCTCGAAGCCCGGCAGCCCGGCCTCGGAGAACGTGGGCACGTCGGAGGCCGACGCGACACGCTTGTCGGACGCCACGGCGAACACCTTCACGCGGCCGCCCTTGGCAAGTTCCTGCACGGCGGTGACTTCGGCGAAGGTGTACTCGACGGTGCCCGCCGCCACGGCCGTCATCGTCTCGCCTGCGCCCTTGAAGGGCACGTACACGGTCTGCACCCTGGCCTGGTCGTTGAACAGTTCGCCCATGAGCTGATAGCCTGCCGATCCCGCGCCGAAGTTCACCTTGCCGGGATGAGCCCCGGCATAGGCGATCAACTCCGGCAGATCCTTGAAGGGCGCACCCGGTGCCACCGCCAGCATGGCCGGCGAGCGCATCATCATCGTGAGCGGGGAGAAATCGGCCACCGGGTCGTAGGGCAACTGCTTGAACAGCGCCGCATTCACGGCCAGCGTGGAATTGCTGCCAATGAAGACCGTATAGCCGTCGGCAGGCTGCGTGAGCACGTATTTCACGGCCAGGAAGCCATTGCCGCCCGGCTTGTTTTCCACCACCACGGCCTGGCCGGTCAGGTCCTGCAGCTTCTTGGCGAAAAAGCGCGCGGACGTGTCGGTGCCGCTGCCCGGGCCGAACGGCACGATGAACTTGATCGGCCTGGAAGGAAAGCTCTCGGCGGCCGGCGCAATGGCCGGAACGACGGCGGAGAGCGCCAAGGCGCAAAGCACGGCCCTGCGGGTGGTGGTGAACTGCATGTGTTGTCTCCTTGGAAGTCTCTGTAGTGCCTGGCGGTTGCTACCGTCCCATGCACGCGCTCTCAACTGGAGGTCACACTCTATGCAGCGCGGTTGTCTGCGTCTAATATTAGTTTTTTGCAAACTGATATTCATTCAGTATTGAGCGGAGCGCCTCCATCCATGAATCTGCGCCAGTTGCGCCAGTTCGTCACGCTCGCCGAAACGGGCAATTTCCATCGCGCGGCCGAGCAGCTGCACATGGCGCAGCCGCCGCTTTCGGTGTCCATCCGCAAGCTGGAGGAGGAGCTCGGCAGCCCGCTGTTCGAGCGCACCACCTCGGGCGTGCTGCTCACTCCCGCGGGCGAGGCCATGCTGACGGATGCGCGCATCACGCTGCTGCACGCGGAGCGCTGCCGGCATGCGGTGCAGGATGTGCGCAGCGGGGAAGGCGGCCTCGTGCGGCTGGGCATCATCGGTTCGGCCACCTATGCGATGCTGCCCGAGCTGATCCCATCGCTGCGCGCGCGGTACCCGAAAATGGAACTCGAGCTGAGCGAGGCCACGTCCTCCGAGATTCTCGAGGGCCTGCTCACGCGCCGCTTCGATGCCGGGCTGCTGCGCTACCCGGTGCTTGACCCGAGCGGCTTCGAGATCCTGCCGCTGGATCGCGACGATTTCGTGCTCGCGGTGAACGAGCACAGCCCCCTGGCTGCGCGCGATGCGGTTGCGCTGTCGGAGGCAGCGGACGAGCCGTTCATCCTGTATCCCGCCGACAGAGTGCCCGGGCTGGCCGCGCTGGCGATGATGCGCTGCCAGTTCTCGGGCTTCGTGCCTCGCGTGGCGCAGGAGGCGATGCAGGTGCACACCATCATGAGCCTGGTGGCATCGGGGCTCGGCGTGGGGCTGGTGGCCAGCGTGTCACGGCTGATGATGCCGCGCGGCATCAAGTGCCTCGCGCTCACCGACAACCCGCCGGGATTCCACGTGGGGATTGCGCTGGCGCGGCTGCCCGGCGGCAACAACCGGGCGGTCGAGCGCTTCACCGAGCACGTGCTGCGCGTGACGAAGGCCGCGCGCGGCGGCGTGGCCAACCTCGACAGCCCGGTCTGATCAACTCGTCATTTCATGGAGGCTGGTGATCGCGTAGCCCTTTTCCTTGAGCTGCCGGCCCGGTGCCTCGATGCCGTACTCGGGCCAGCGGTCCAGGTCCTCGTTGAGGTCCTTGTTGCGCTCCTCGTCGTGCCAGTCCCAATTGGTGACTTCCTGGGGAATGTTCTTGCCCACGGGCACCACGAGATGCGAAAACTTGCCCCGGCCTTCGTCGCGGCGGAATACGTTCACGAACATGTGCTTGTCCTCGATTTCCAATGAGTGAATGGGAAGGGCTTGACTGACCACTCTAAGATGCGCAGCACGCACGTGGGGTAGGAGAAGACCTACCAGTCTTGACCCAGGGCAATGCCCATGCAGACAGAGCGTCACACAATGTTTCGGCCTATGAGCCTGTCCCACCTTCCCCGGACACGAGTTGCCGACATGATCCCGAACGCCTTCGCCACCGCCTCCACCGCAGCCTCCTCTCCCTCCATCCCGCCCGCACACGACTGCGACGTACTGATCGTGGGCGGCGGCCCGGCCGGGCTGTCACTGTCGGCCGCGCTGTCGCAGGCCGGATTCTCGAGCATCGTCCTCGAGCAGCAATCCGCCGACACGCTGGCCCGCCCTGCGGATGACGGCCGCGAGATCGCGCTCACGCATCCCAGCGTGCAGCTGCTCACGCAGCTGGGCAGCTGGCAGCTGCTCCAGCCCCACGAGACAGGCCGCATCCGCGAGGCGCAGGTGCACGACGGCCCGCTGCGCGCACTGGCCGGCATGCAGCTCGATTCCCACGGCAGCGGTGTCTCGCATCTCGGGGCCATCGTTCCCAACTCCGCGCTGCGCCGGACGGCCTGGGCCGTGGCCGCCGGGAGTGCGCACGTGCGCATCCTCGACGAGGCCCGGGTGCTGCATGCCGGCACCTCGCGGCACGGAGCCCAGGTGGAGTTCACGCGCGGCGGTGATCCTGCCGCGCAGACGCTGCATGCCCCGCTCGTCGTGGCCGCCGACAGCCGCTTTTCCGCGACGCGCAGGCAGCTTGGCGTGGGCGCGCGGATGACCGATTTCGGCCGCACCGTGATCGTCTGCCGCATGCTGCACGCACGGCCACACGGGGACATTGCACACGAATGCTTCGGCTACGAGCGCACGCTGGCCATCCTGCCGCTGCCGGATGACCCCGGCACCGGCGCACACCTGTGCTCCACCGTGGTCACGGCGGGCACTGCCGACGCCACGGCCCTGATGGCCCTGTCCGCCGAAGCCTTCGCGGCCACGGTGCAGCAGCAGTTCGACGGCCGCCTGGGCGACATGGTGCTGCACGGCGAGCGCCATGCCTATCCGCTGGTGGCGGTCTATGCCGACCGTTTTGCGGGCCACCGCTTTGCGCTGGTTGGCGACGCGGCCGTGGGCATGCATCCGGTGACCGCGCATGGGTTCAACCTGGGACTCTCCAGCGTTGCAGGGCTCACGCAGACGCTCAGGAATGCGCGCGACGCCGGGCAGGACATCGGCAGCGCAACCTCCCTGCGGCCCCATGCCTTGGCCCACCATCGCCATGCCTGGCCTGTCTTCCAGGGCACGCAGGCCGTCGTCCGGCTGTTCACCGATGCGCGCCCCCTGCCCCGCGTGCTGCGCCGCATCGTGCTCGGCGGGGCCGATCGCTTGCCGCCATTCAAGGCGGCCATCGTGCGGCAGCTCACGGGCAGCGCGCGTCCACATCTCCACGGGCACTGAACGGCCCCCGGCACTCCCCCAACGTGACGCCCAGGGCGCTCACGCCCTTGCCGCGCCCTGCTTGCGGCAAAGTTCCCATCAACTATTTCAATATTCAGAACAATAGGTTTCTTGATTGCTACTTTATCGACAGGTATCGGAGGAATACAGTTCATCCATCGACGAACGAGAAGCCCCAGGGCCCCATCGTTCAACGAGAACAAGGAACGCCGACGACTGACAACCTGGGTCGCCAACGCCCTCACCAAGAAAGTCAGGTTGAAGGAAATTTCATCATGAAGAACATCACCGTCCCATCCGTTGCCGCAATCGCCCTGATGACCCTGGGCGCAGCCACCGCACAAGCTCAGGTTCAGAGCGCGGAAGCCGGGTTCGTGACACCGCTCGCCCAAGTGCAGACATCGCTCACTCGCCAGCAGGTCACCAATGCCGTGCTGGTCGCCCGCCAGAACGGCACGCTGATCACCAATCGCGGTGATGAACTGCGCGTCAGCATGGCCAGGTCGATGCAGGTGCCCTCCTCGCTGAGCCGTGACGAAGTGAAGGCCGACACCATCGCGACGCTGCAGCACCAGACCCGTCTGCCCGGCCAGAACTACTCCGTTCAGTAACCCGATCGATACCCTGGCGCAGGCGAGGTTCGCCTGAAGCACCTGCTCACAGACTACGCAAAAAACATCAGGCAGGAAACGCAAAGGAAAACATCATGAAGAACACCATTCGCTCCGCCGCTGCAATCGCCCTGATGGCCCTGGGTGCCATCTCCGCACAGGCACAGGTGCAAAGCGCCGAAGCGGGCTTCGCGCCCGATATCGCCAACGCACAAAGCACCCTGTCGCGCCAGCAGGTAAGCAATGCCTATGACGCCGCACAAAAGGCCGGCACACTGCAACTGAACGGTGGCGACGCCTACAGGCCCGTGAACGACATCCGCGGCACCTCGTCGGCCCTGACCCGCGCACAGGTGCAGTCCGAGGCCGTTGCATTCAACCACAACGGCGGCCTGCTGGCCGGCGAAGGCTCGGTTCAGTAATCGGCGCGCGAGCGCATCCCTGCATAGAAACGCCTCCCCCTTGAACGAGCGTGACCGTGATGACGGCGCGCTCGTTTTTTTGTGCCTGCATTCCTTGAGGCATTCACAGCGTTGTCACCGGTGGTTCATAGGATTTTCAAAGCGTGCCGCTTCGCTGTTCACGCGCCCCTTCAACCACCATTCCATTGCCATGAAAACCCAACTGCTCTGCGCACTCGCGCTGCTTGGATCACTGACCCTGCAAGGCGCGCGCGCGGCCGAAGAGGCTGTACTCGACATCTACGTGGTGCGCCACGGCCAGACGGCGTGGAACCTGGAGAAAAAGCTGCAAGGCTCGACCGACAACGTGCTCAACGAAACCGGCACACGCCAGGCCCAGGAGCTCGGCCAGAAGCTCGCGGGCGTGAAGTTCGACCACATCTACTCGAGCGGCCTGCAGCGCGCCAAGGACACGGCCGCCGCCTTCGCGGGCAGCACACCCGTCACGCCGATGAAGGAGCTCAACGAGCGCTCGTTCGGCAAGTTCGAGGGCATCTACGAAGACGAACGCGATGCCGCAATGTTCGCGGAATTCGGCAAGCGCGTCACCGTGCTCGACGACGACCTGGAGGGTGGCGAGTCGCTGCAATCCCAGGCTAACCGCGTGAAGAATGCCGTTGCCGCGATCCGCCAGCAGCACAAGCAGGGCACCGTCGCCATCGTGGCGCATGGCGGCGTCAACCCGCTGGTGCTCTCCGCGCTGCTCGACATTCCCGTGCCCGAGGCCGTCGCTCGCATCAAGCAGGGCAATGACGAGGTCTATCTGGTGCGCGTACGCGACGGCCAGCCTCCCAGCGTCTGGAAGCAGGTGGTGCGCGGCACGCTCGAGCAGCTCTGACTCCCGAGCCCGCGCCCCGAAAGGCTGTTGGGGGGCATGCGGGACAGCCAAAGGGCGAAGCGGGGATAATTCCGCTCCGCCCTTTGTTTTGCAGGGCGGGCTTCCACGAATCAAGAATCCGCCCCCATGCCAGCCACCACCCAGCGTGTGCTGTCGATCATCCCGCCGATGACGCAGCTGAACACGCCCTATCCTTCCACCGCCTACATCACCGGGTTCCTGCGCTCGCGCGGGATCGATGCGGCGCAGGAGGACCTGGCTCTGGCGCTGGTGCTGCGCCTGCTCTCGAAGCAGGGGCTGGCCGAGGTCGCCCGCCACGTCGCGGCCCTGCCTGCCGCGCAGCACAGCCCGGCGGTGCAGTTCTTCGTGGAACACCAGCCACGGTATCTTGCGACCATCGCGCCGGTGATCGCCTTCCTGCAGGGCCGCGACACCACGCTCGCGCACCGCATCGTGAGCCGCGCCTACCTGCCCGAGGGCCCGCGCTTCGCCTCGCTCGATGTCTACGTGGACGACGAGGGCGGCGATCCGCTCGGCTGGGCCTTTGGCGCGCTCGGTCTCGTCGATCGTGCGAAGCATCTCGCCACGCTGTACCTCAACGACCTGGCCGACGTGCTGCGCGATGCCGTCGACGAGCGCTTCGAGTTCGTGCGCTACGCCGAATCGCTTGCCGCCAGCCAGCCGAGCTTCGATCCGCTGGCCGATGCGCTGGCAGCGGCGCCGTCGCTCGTCGACGAACTGCTCGCCGAACTGACGCTCTCCGCCGTCGAGCGGCACCGGCCCGACGTGGTGCTGCTGTCCGTGCCGTTTCCGGGCTCGGTCTACGCGGCCTTCCGCATCGCGCAGACGCTCAAGGCGCGCCATCCGCAGATCCGCACCGTGCTCGGCGGCGGCTTCGTCAACACCGAGCTGCGCGAGCTGGCCGAGCCCCGTGTGTTCGATCATTTCGATTTCGTCACCCTCGACGCCGGCGAGCGCCCCCTGCTCGCGCTGCTCGAACACCTGCGCGGCGAGCGCGGCGCGGCGCGGCTGGTGCGCACCTTCACGCGCGATGGCATCACCGGCGAAGTCCGCTACATCAACATGATGGAAGCCGACATCGCGTTCGCCGAGGTCGGCACCCCCACCTGGGATGGCCTGCCGCTTCACCAGTATCTGTCGCTGCTGGACATGCTCAACCCCATGCACCGCCTGTGGAGCGACGGCCGCTGGAACAAGCTCACCGTGGCGCATGGGTGCTACTGGAAGAAATGCAGCTTCTGCGACGTGGGGCTCGACTACATCGGCCGCTACGAAGGCGCGAATGCCAGCGTGCTGGCCGACCGCATCGATGCCATCGTGGCCGAGACGGGCCAGACGGGCTTTCACTTCGTCGACGAGGCCGCGCCGCCGAAGGCGCTCAAGGCGCTGGCGCAAGAGCTCATCGAGCGCAACACCGACATCTCGTGGTGGGGCAACGTACGCTTCGAGAAGACCTTCACCCCCGAGCTTGCGAACCTGCTCGCCGACAGCGGCTGCATCGCGATCTCCGGGGGCCTCGAGGTCGCATCCGACCGCCTGCTCGACCTGATGAAGAAAGGTGTCTCGGTCGAGCAGGTCGCACGCGTCACCAAGGCCTTCAGCGACGCCGGCATCCTGGTGCATGCCTACCTGATGTACGGCTTTCCCACGCAGACCGTGCAGGACACCGTCGATGCGCTGGAGTTTGTGCGCCAGCTCTTCGAGAACGGCTGCATCCAGAGCGGGTTCTTCCATCGCTTCGTCTGCACCGTGCACTCGCCCGTGGGCCAGAACCCGGGCGAATACGGCATCGAGCTGCTCCCCCTGCCGCCTACCCGGTTCGCACGCAACGACGTGGGCTTCGTCGATCCCACGGGAGTCGACCACGACGCGCTCGGCGCCTGCCTGAAGAAGGCGATCTACAACTACATGCACGGCATCGGCCTCGAGGACGACGTGCGCATGTGGTTCCCCTTCAAGGTGCCCAAGACCACGGTCAAGCGCGACCGCATCGCGCGGGCGCTGCAGGCTCGACACTGAAAATAGCCCCGGCGATGAAAAAACTGCGGCAGCCCGTCGTGGGTTCCCCCGTTCGCGCGGACAGCCGCTTTCGCCTACCATCGCGGCATTTGTCAAAAACTGTAGCGGGAGCGTGTCATGGGATTATTCAACTGGACCGAAAGGTCCTCACAGGTGCTGCAATCGGGCGGCGTGATCGGGCCGGATGAGCGGCTGCCGTGGGGGCAGACCGGGCTGATGGGCATTCAGCACGTGATCGCCATGTTCGGCTCCACCGTGCTGGCGCCGATCCTCATGGGCTTCGATCCCAACATGGCGGTGTTCATGAGCGGCATCGGCACCCTGATCTTCTTCCTCATCACGGGCGGCAAGGTGCCAAGCTACCTGGGATCGAGCTTTGCCTTCATCGGCGTGGTGATCGCCGCGACCGCCTACTCGGGCAAGGGCGGCAACCCCAACATCCCGGTGGCGCTGGGCGGCATCATCGCCTGCGGCGCGGTCTACACGCTGGTCGGCCTGATCGTCCAGGCGGTCGGTACCGGCTGGATCGAGCGCTTCATGCCGCCCGTGGTGACGGGAGCGATCGTGGCGGTGATCGGCCTGAACCTGGCCGCCATCCCCGTGAAGAACATGGCATCCAACAATTTCGAAAGCTGGATGCAGGCACTCACTTTCGTCAGTGTGGGCCTGGTGGCGGTATTCACGCGGGGCATGGTGCAGCGCCTGCTGATTCTCGTGGGCCTGCTGCTGGCCTCGGTCCTGTATGCGGTGTTCACGAACGGCATGGGCCTGGGCAAGCCGCTGGACCTGTCGGGCGTGATCAACGCACCGTGGTTCGGCATGCCCTCGTTCCATGCACCGGTGTTCGAAGCCCAGGCAATGCTGCTGATCGTGCCGGTGGTGATCATCCTGGTGGCCGAGAACCTGGGCCACATCAAGGCCGTGACCGCGATGACGGGCAAGAACCTCGACCAGTACATGGGACGCGCATTCATCGGCGATGGCGTGGCCACGATGGTCAGCGGCGGCCTGGGCGGCACCGGAGTGACCACTTACGCCGAGAACATCGGCGTGATGGCCGCCACCAAGATCTACTCGACCGCCGTGTTCCTGGTGGCCGCAATGATCGCCGTCCTGCTGGGTTTCAGCCCCAAGTTCGGCGCACTGATCCAGGCGATCCCCCTGCCGGTGATGGGCGGCGTCTCCATCGTGGTCTTTGGCCTGATCGCCATCGCGGGATGCAAGATCTGGGTGGAAAACAAGGTGGACTTCTCGAAGAACAAGAACCTGATCGTTGCAGCCATCACGCTGATCCTCGGAACCGGTGATTTCACGCTGAAGTTCGGCCAGTTCGCGCTGGGCGGCATCGGTACCGCGACGTTCGGCGCGATCATCCTGTACGCGCTGCTCGACCGCAGCGAGGACTGAGCGCAGGATATGGGGTGACATGGGTTAATACCTATCCACAACGGAATGCCTGATAAGATTTGGGCTTGGTAGGTGATCACCCAAAGGGGGCGTGGACAACGCCCCCTTTCATTTTCGGAGTCCAGATTCCATGTTGCGTCTCACGTCCCGCATCCAGCACCCAGGCCTGCGTCAGAAGATCATGTCAGCCGAGGAGGCGGCGGCGCTGATCGAGCCGGGCTCCATCATCGGCATGAGCGGCTTCACGGGGGCCGGATATCCGAAGGCCTTTCCGCAGGCGCTGGCCTCGCGCATCGCCGCCGAGCACGAGGCGGGGCACCCTTTCCGCGTGAGCATCTGGACCGGCGCCTCCACCGCACCCGAACTCGACGGCGCGCTCGCCAAGGTGGACGGCATGGAGATGCGCCTGCCCTTCCAGTCCGACCCGATCTGCCGCGAGAAGATCAACACCGGCAAGATGCACTTTGCCGACATGCACCTCTCGCACGTCGCGCAGCATGCCTGGTTCGGCTTTCTGGGCCACCTCAACGTGGCGGTGATCGAGGTCTGCGCCATCCATGAGGACGGCAGCTTCGTGCCCACCATGGCGGTAGGCAACAACAAGACCTGGCTGGACCTGGCCGACAAGGTCATCCTGGAAGTGAACAACCGCCTGCCGCTCCAGCTCGACGGCATGCACGACATCTACTACGGCACGGCCATTCCGCCGCAGCGCGTGCCGATCCCGCTGTATGGCCCGCACGACCGCATCGGCGTGCCGCATCTGCGCTGCGACCCATCCAAGGTGATCGCCATCGTGGAAACCGACGCACCCGACCGCAACACGGGCTTCGCCGCACCCGATGAGAACTCCGAGCGCATTGCCGCGCATATCATCGATTTCCTGGCCCATGAAGTGAAGGTGGGCCGACTGCCCAAGGAGCTGCTGCCGCTGCAGTCAGGCGTGGGCAACGTGGCCAACGCCGTGCTGGCCGGCCTGCTCAAGGGCCCGTTCGACGGCATGACGGGCTATACCGAGGTGCTGCAGGACGGCATGCTCGACCTGGTTCGCGCGGGCAAGATGAAGTCCGCCTCGGCCAGCGCCATCTCGCTGAGCAGCGAGGCACTCGATGATTTCCTCGGCAACATCGACTACTACCGCGAGCGCATCGTGCTGCGCCCGCAGGAGATCAGCAACCACCCCGAGGTGGTGCGCCGCCTGGGTGTGATCGGCATGAACTCGATGATCGAGGCCGATATCTACGGCAACATCAACTCCACGCACGTGCTGGGCAGCAGCATGATGAACGGCATCGGCGGCTCGGGCGACTTCGCGCGCAACAGCTACCTGAACTTCTTCGTCACGCCCTCGGTCGCCAAGGGCGGCAAGATCAGCTGCATCGTGCCGATGTGCTCTCATGTGGACCATACCGAACACGACACGCAGGTGATCGTCACCGAACAGGGCCTGGCCGACCTGCGCGGTCTCTCGCCGCGCCAGCGCGCGCAGATCGTCATCGACCGGTGCGCACACCCCGACTACCGCCCCATGCTGCAGGACTATTTCGACCGCGCCCGGCAAAGCGGCGGCCAGCACACGCCGCACATCCTCGGCGAAGCGCTGGCCTGGCACGACCGCTGCCTGAAGACCGGCACGATGAGGCTTTGAAGCCAGCAATGGGAAAGGGGCCGTGCAAGAGAGTGCCAGTCCGTCAAGCGCTGACGGGCATTGCCCAAGCAGGGCCCTTTTCCTTTTCCCTTCAGGGAAACGTCAGGCGATGAAGCGCCCTGCGCTGCCGAGCACGCCCAGGTCGATGTAGCGCGAGCCGACATAGGGCGCCTGGCCGTTGTAGTCGACGACGAACCCGCCCAGGTCGAAGTTGCGGATGCTGGCGAGGGCGGAACGCAGCTTCGCCGGCGACGGATCCTTGCCGGCGCGCTCCAGGCCCTCGGCCAGCACGCGGGCGTTCACATAGGCCTCCATGCTGCCCTGCGAGAACTCGCTATGGCCCTTGGCGCGCATCGCGGCCTGGTAGTCGCGCACCAGCTGGATGCGGGGGCGGTTCGGATCGGGAACGATCATGGTCAGGGCCAGGCCGCTGCCGTCTTCACCCAGCTTGAGTTGGGCATCGCCCGGCATGGTCACCGACAGGCCCGCCATCAGCACGCCCGGGGCATGCTTCTTCATGCCGCGCACCAGATCGACAGACACCGCGCCGGCCGTCGCCAGCAGCACGGCGGAAGGACGGCCCGCGGACACCTTGGACCACACGTCCGCCAGGTTGGAGCCGTCGGTCGCCACGGCGGCCTCCATCGCCGGCTTCATGTCCAGGCTGGCCAGCGTGCGCTGTGCGTCGGCCAGCGCCTCGCGTCCGTAGCCGTTGTCCTGGTAGATGATGCCGATGCCCTTGAGACCCATGCCGGCCAGGCGCTTGACGAGGCGCTGCACCTCGTCGGTGTAGCTGGCCCGCACGTGGAACACGTTGCGCGAGCCCTTGCGCAGCGACGAGGCGCCGGTGATCGGGGCAACGTAGGGAATGCCGGCCTCTTCCACCAGCGGCAGGATGGCGGTGTTGTTGGGTGTGCCCACGCAGGACAGCAGGCCCAGCACGGAGCCATCGCCCAGCATCTGCTTGACGTTGGAGACCGTGCGATCGGGCACATAGGCGTCGTCCATCATCTGCAGCTGGATGCCGCGGCCATGGATGCCGCCGCGTGCATTGATGAAGGCGAACGCCGCGCCCGCGCCCTGCTGGATGTCATTGCCGAAGCTCACGAGCGGGCCGCTCATCGCCGCCGAACAGCCGATGGTGACGGACTTGGCGCTCAGGCCGGGCACCTCCTGCGCCGCGGCGCTACGGATGAAGGCAGGGGCGGCCGACAGGGCGGCGACACCGGATGCGAGCGATACAAACTGGCGACGTTGCATGAACCTGAAACTCCTATGACGCATTCGGGACCAGGAGCGGCTTCGATCGCAAACGGGCGATGTCCGAGCACATGCTGCACTCCATCGCCAGGCTGACACACTCCCATCACCGAAGCCAAGCAAACTCTCTGACAAAGCGTCAAAGAGGTTAAATTTTGTTAACTCCGGGTGCGTGATTCTGGTACGCAACGGGTTGCGAGTTGCGCCAAACAATTCACTTTTCCTGCCAAATCCCGGCCTCGAATGGCCAATTGGCGCGGGGGCGACTTTCTTTGCCCATTCAATCGGCGCCATGGCAAGCATTTGGAAAAAACCCTTCGACGTCGCGCTCGCAAATCGCTCGGGCGACAACACCGCGGTACGCCATCTCGGCATAGAAATCCTGGAGGTCGGCGACGACTTCATCACGGGCCGCGTGCCCGTGGACGAGCGCACACGCCAGCCTTTCGGCCTGCTGCATGGCGGCGTGAGCGTGGTGCTGGCGGAATCCCTTGGATCCATGGGGGCCTACTACAGCGCGCCCGAGGGCTGGGGTGCGGTGGGCCTCGATATCAACGCCAACCACATCCGGTCCGCGCGCAACGGCTGGGTGACGGGCACGGCGCGGCCCGTCCATATCGGCAAGAGCACGCAGGTGTGGGCGATAGAGATGTTCAACGATGCGGGCGAGCTGACATGCATCTCGCGCATCACGATGGCGATGCTGGCACCGCGGTGAACGGGGAGCGGGCGCGGGCCGCCCGCAGGCCCGGCGCACCGGAGGCCGGGCACTCGCCCGGGCTCGTTGCCAACCCCAAGATCAGTTGGCGGGCTTGTCGCTCAGCTCGACGATGTTCTTCTTGAGCTCCTCGCTCATCGGCATGTTCAGCGGCGTGTTGGCCGGAGGAATCGGCTGCATGAACCACTTGTCGTAGAGCTTGGTGAAGGCGCCCGACTTCATCATGCCGCCGATCACGCCATCCACCAGCTTCTTGAACTCGGGATCGTTCTTGCGCACCATGCAGGCGTAGGGCTCGACCTGCAGCGCATCGCCCACCACCTCGAAATCGCCAGGATTCTTGGCATTGGCCATCAGGCCGAACAGCAGCACGTCGTCCATGCCGAACGCGGCCGCGCGGTCGCCCTGCACCAGCAGGAAGCCGTCGGCGTGGTCCTTGGGCATGACGAAGTTGATGTCCCAGTTCTTCTCGCCATTGGCCTTGCGCATCACCTGCAGGTTGGTGGTGCCGGCGGTGACCGCCACCGTCTTGCCCTTGAGATCCGTGTAGTTCTTGATGCCGGAACTCTTCTTCACCAGAAGACGCGTGCCGGTGTAGAAGTGGTTGATGCCGAAGTCCACTTCCTTGCCGCGCGTGGAGTTGTTGGTGGTCGATCCGCACTCCAGGTCGATGGTGCCGTTGGTCAACAGCGGAATGCGGTTCTGCGACGTCACCGCCTGCCACTTCACCTCGAGGTTCGGCTTGCCGACGGCCTTCTTCACCGCGTCGGCGATCGCTTCGGACATCTCCACCGTCAGGCCCACGCGCTTGCCTGCATCCAGGTAGCTGAAGGGCACCGAGGACTCGCGATATGCCAGCGTGATGTAGCCGTTGTCGCGCACCTTGGACAAGGTATCTGCGTGTGCCGTGGCAAGGCAGGCCATGCCCATGGCGGCGCAGAGCAGAGTGGAACGAAATGTCATGCGAAGTCCCTTCTATGCATGTGGAGTGAATGGGGAAGTGACGGCCAGTTTAGAGAGGGATACGTCACTTGGGGGATGCCAATTTCAAGCGCATCCATGCCTTGTATTTATGGATTTGGAAGACCACCACCGTGATAGTGCACGCGGTGCTTCGCCATAGTGCGATGCGCACCGTTTCCGGGCAAGGGATGTCAGGGAAAACCATGCCACCCATAACATGAGGGCATACCCTATGTTCAAAACGCCATGTGACGCATGGGCGCCACAGAACTACATTGCACAGCGCCATGAACACAGAGCCATCCCAGCATGTCTGCATCGTCGGGGCCGGCATTGCCGGCCTCGCCACCGCATACGCCCTTCAGCAGGCAGGGCACCGCATCACCCTGATCGAGCGCGCGGAGCGGCCCGCCGCAGGCGCGAGCGGCGGCAACGGCGCGCAGTTGAGCTATTCGTACGTGCAGCCCCTGGCCGATCCGGGCATCTGGAAGATGCTGCCCAAGCTGCTGCTCGAGAAGGATTCGCCACTCAAGTTCAAGCCGCAGATCGATCCCCGGCAATGGTCCTGGGGCCTGCAGTTCCTGGGCGCCTGCAACCGGCAGACATCGCAGGACAGCACCCGCGAACTGTTGTCGCTGGCCGCGCAAAGCCGCATCGCCTTCGAGGCCGCGCTCGAGCGCGAGGGGCTCGCATGCGAGCACCACACTCCCGGCAAGCTGGTGCTGTATGCCACGCAGCAGGGGCTCGATGGCGCAGCGCAGCAGGTGCGGCTGCAGTCCACCCTGGGCGGCGCGGCGCAGCGCATCGTCGATGCGGCCGAGACCGTGCGGCTGGAGCCAGCCCTCGCCGGCTATGCGAGCCGCATCGCCGGCGCCGTCTACACGCCCAGCGAGAGCGCGGCCGACTGCCGCATGCTGTGCGAACAGCTGTCTGCGTTGCTGGCCGCGCGCGGCGCGGAGCTGCACTATGGGGCGCAGGCGCTGGCCTA
Organism: Diaphorobacter ruginosibacter; assembly: GCF_014395975.1. Classification (NCBI taxonomy): domain Bacteria; kingdom Pseudomonadati; phylum Pseudomonadota; class Betaproteobacteria; order Burkholderiales; family Comamonadaceae; genus Diaphorobacter; species Diaphorobacter ruginosibacter. Next base: position 4,464,297 of record NZ_CP060714.1, read on the forward strand.
TGACGTGCAGGGTGGCGCCATCCAGTCGCTGCGCACGTCGGCGGGCAGCCAGATCCGAGCCGACCATTTCGTGCTGGCCAGCGGCTGGGAAAGCGCCAGCCAGGCCCATGCGCTGGGCGTGCGCATCCCGGTCTATCCGCTCAAGGGCTACAGCATCACCGTCGATGCCGCGAACACGCTGGCCACGTCACCACAGGCCGCGCCCAGCGTGAGCGTGACCGACACCGCGCGCAAGGTGGTGTTCGCACGCCTGGGCGATCGCGTGCGCGTGGCCGGCATGGTGGAAATCGTGGGCCGCGACACCCGCGTGGAGCCGGAGCGCATCACCAGCCTCGCGCAATCCACACGCGAGGTGTTTCCGCAATTGCCGCTGCAGGGCGATCTGCGTCCCTGGACCGGCATGCGCCCCGCCACGCCCCGCGGCTTGCCGATCACGGGACGCCAGCGCGGCGGTCCGCGCAATCTGTGGTTGCAGACAGGCCATGGGGCACTGGGGCTGACGCTCGCATTCGGCTCCGCAGCGGAGCTCGCCAGGCAGATCGGCCGGGCCTGAACGGGCCTCGCCATTCCCGTCCGGGTATCCGGCGGGTGGCCGACGTGTATTCGCGCCGTGGATCACCCCAGCGCGTCGCGCAGCGCCTTGCGCATCTCCTGCGTCATGGCGCGCGCGAGCACCGAGCCCGGACGCTGCGCAAGGTGCAGTGCATTGATTCCCACGGTGATGTGCGGCAGCAGCGGCACGACATGCACCTTGTCGAGGTTCGCCGCCAGGGCGGTGCAGCTGTCCACGATGGCCGCGCCCAGTCCGTACTCGGCCATCGACAACGCCGCATGGTAGGTCTGCACCGTGACCACCGGCGACAGCCCCACGCCATGCTCGCGGCAGGCCTGGTGGATGCGGATGCCGAGCGGATCCTTGCCGTCGAGCGCCACCAGGGGCAGGTCGGCGAGGTCGGCCAGCTCCATGCCCTCGGCACGTATGCGAGACGGCGGCAACAGACCCTTGGGCAGGATGCAGCGCATGTCCACCTCGGCCAGCGATTCATGCTCCAGCGCGGGCTGGCGCACGGAGCTGATGACGAAGCCCACATCGGCCTCCTGCAGCAGCAGCGCCGTCACCACCTGCGGCGTGTGCAGCGCCTGCACATTCACCTGGACCTGCGGGTACTTGCGGCGGAATCCCGCCACCGCGCGCGGCAGCACCTCATGGCTGAGCGCGAACACGGTCAGCACGTTCAGGCGGTCGTTGACCTGCCCGTGCCGCAGGTTGGCGGCAAGGCGCTGCACCTCGTCCAGCTGCTCGAACAGCTTCTCGATGTGGGGAAACAACGCCAGCGCCTCGTTTGTCGGCGTGAGGCGCCCGCGTGCGCGCTGGAACAGCGCAAAGCCCAGCTGCAGCTCGGCGTGCTGCAGCGTGCGGCTGACCGCCGGCTGCGTCACGTTGATGAGCCGCGCGGCCGCGCTCACGCTGCCGGTCTGCATGACCGCGTTGAAGACTTCGATGTGCCGCAGGCGCATGGACTATCGCTGCCGCATCATGCGTTGCCATCCGCCCGCGCCATGCGCTCGCTCTTCCAGTACACGTCATCTCCGCCATCGACGCGGTTGAGCACGCGTGCCAGCACGAAGAGCAGGTCGGACAGGCGATTCAGGTACTGGCGCGGCGCGGGACGCATGTTCTCCGCCTGCTGCAGCGCCACCACCGCGCGCTCCGCGCGGCGGGCCACCGTGCGGCATACGTGGGCCTGCGATGCGGCGCGCGTTCCTGCGGGCAGGATGAACTCCTGCAGGCGCGGCAGCTGCGCGTTGTAGTGGGCGAGCGCATTGTCGAGTTGCAGCAGGCCATCGTCCTTGAGCAGCTCGAAGCCCGGGATCGACAGCTCGCCGCCCAGGTTGAACAGCTGGTGCTGCACATCGACCAGCAGCTCGCGCACGTCGTCCGGCAGGGCCTCGCACAGCAGCAGGCCGATGTGGGAGTTGAGTTCGTCCACGTCGCCCATCGCCTGCGGGCGTCCGCTGCTCTTGGAGACGCGCGTGTTGTCCCCGAGGCCGGTGGTGCCATCGTCACCCGTGCGGGTCGCAATCTGTGTCAATCGGTTACCCATGGGCTGTCATCTCCTCAATGTCTACGCAAGTTCTCCATTGTGCTTTACATCCCCGCTCCAAATGAGGAGGCCGGCAACAGCGGGCAAAAGTACTGGAATCAACGTGCCGCATGCGGTGCAATGCATCCATGTTCAACAGCCTTTTGGAGTCCGTGACCATGCATCAGCCGACGCAACGCCGCACCCCGATCACATGGTTCGACGCACGCAGCGTCATGCTGTTCGCCGCCTTGACCATCGGCGGGGCAGCAGTCCAGGCCCAGACCATGCAGACGCAGCCCCAGCCTGTACGCACAGCACAGAGCAGCGTGTCGCCCACATCAGCAACGACATCGACTTCGACCTCGACCGGCAGCACTGCCCGGCCCGCGGACACCCTGGCCGAGATGAAGAAACAGCGGCGCATGAACCGCGGCAGCGCCGCCCGCAAGAACGGTCAATGAGCAGGGGGGCCCGGCGCCCCACGAGTTCACGGTACTGACGCATTGCCGCACCGGTTTGCTTCCCCTCCGGATCGCAGGTTTCAGGTAGAGATGTTGACCTGCGACTCCGGATAAGACCCGTTCACGCTGTACTCCAGGGCGTGAACGGGTTTTTTGTCTTTTGTCGTTGGGCCGCTCACAGGCTGCTGCTTTCCCTAAAATGAGTTCATCGCAGAACGCCCTATCGTAGAACGCCCTATTCCAGGAGAGACCCATGAACGCCCCTACCGATGCCGCCCACCTGCTGCCCCAAGTACGGCTGCGTCCCGTGCCGCAGGAATTCCTGCAGGCGCTGGAGGCGCGATTCGGCGCGCAGTACTCCGCCTCGCAGGCCGTGCGCGAACAGCACGGACGCGACGAAGGCTCGCTGCAGGCGCCCGCGCCTTCGGCCGTGGTGTTCGCGGAAAGCACGCAGGATGTGGCCGACGCTGTCAGGCTCGCCTCGCAATATGAAGTCCCGGTGATTCCCTATGGCGCGGGCTCGTCGCTCGAAGGCCACCTGCTGGCGATCCAGGGCGGCATCAGCATCGACGTGAGCCGCATGAACCGCATCCTCTCGGTCAATGCGGACGACCTCACCGTCACCGTGCAGCCCGGCATCACGCGCAAGCAGCTCAACGAAGCGATCAAGGACACGGGCCTGTTCTTCCCCATCGATCCGGGCGCGGACGCGAGCATCGGCGGCATGTCGTCAACGCGCGCCAGCGGCACCAACGCCGTGCGCTACGGCACCATGCGCGAGAACGTGCTCGCGCTCGAGGTGGTCACGGCGAGCGGCGAGGTGATCCGCACCGGCACGCGCGCCAAGAAGAGCGCGGCAGGCTACGACCTCACGCGCCTGCTCGTGGGCAGCGAAGGCACGCTAGGCATCTTCACCGAAGTGACCGTGCGCCTCTATCCCCTGCCCGAAGCGGTGAGCGCGGCGATCTGCTCGTTCCCCAGCATCGAGGCCGCCGTGCGCACCGTGATCCAGACCATCCAGCTCGGTGTGCCGATCGCGCGCGTGGAGCTGATCGACGCCAACTCGGTGCGCATGGTCAACGCACACAGCAAGCTCACTCTGCGCGAGGAGCCGCTGCTGCTGATGGAATTCCACGGGTCGCCCGCAGGCGTTCAGGAGCAGGCCGAGACCGTGCAGGAACTGGCCAAGGAATGGGGCGGCCAATCCTTCGAATGGGCGACCACGCCCGAGGAGCGCACGCGCCTCTGGACCGCGCGCCACAACGCCTATTTCGCGGCCGTTCAGTCCCGCCCCGGCTGCCGCGCGATCAGCACCGACACCTGCGTGCCGATCAGCCGGCTGGCCGACGCCCTGCTCGACTCGGTGAAGGAAGCCGACGACAGCGGCATCCCCTACTTCCTGGTCGGCCACGTGGGCGATGGCAATTTCCACTTCGGCTATCTCATCGACCCCAACATCCCCGAGGAACGCGTGAAGGCCGAGGCGCTGAACCACAAGCTCGTGGAACGCACCATTCAGCTCGGCGGCACCTGCACGGGCGAGCATGGCATCGGTGTGCACAAGATGGGCTTCCTGCTCGAGGAGACGGGCGCGGGCGCGGTGGACATGATGCGCACCATCAAGCAGGCGCTGGACCCCAAGAACATCCTCAACCCGGGCAAGATCTTCGCGCAGTGACCGGTCGTGCCCAAGCGCCCCGCCCCTCGCCTGGGGGCGGGGCTTTTTTGCCTTTCAACTTGTGCTGCTGAAGCACAAGTTCTGTTCCGTCTTGACCTCTAGTCTCAAGTCGTCCGCGCGCCCATCATCACATCCCGCATATGGAACGAACGGGATGAACCCTCATGAAGCACTTTCCCCACCAGGAAGACAACCACCGCCAACCGGCATACGACAGGCCCATTTCGCCCTCGCGCGCGGCCGGCAACCACCACTGGGTCGCCAGCTGGAGCGCCAGTCCGCAGCCGGTCTGGGGCAGTGACTTCTACTTTCCCACCAATCTGCCTTCCATGCTGCGCGAGCAGACCGTGCGCCAGGTCGCCCGCTTGAGCCTTGGCGGCGAACGCGTGCGCATCGTGCTCTCCAACGCGCATGGCACGGCCCCCCTGCACATCGGCCGCGCAAGCATCGCGCGCACTGAGCGCCTTGGCGGCCACGCGGAAGACACCTCTCCGGAGATGCACTGCGTCACCTTCGGCGGTGAAGTGCAGGCCTCGGTGCTGGCCGGAGCCATGCTGGTCAGCGACCCGGTGGAGCTGCCCGTCGATTCGCTGTCGCAGCTCACGGTAAGCCTCTACCTGCCCCATCCCACGCCCGTGGAGACCTTCCACTGGGACGGGCGACAGACCACCTGGATCGTGCCCGGCGACCAGACCGCCCGCGGCACACTCGATACGGCCGCACCGTCGATGAGCACCACGGCGCGGCCACTGCTCACCGGCATCCATGTCGAGCGCGGAAGCAGCGCGCGCACCGTCGTTGCACTCGGTGACTCGATCACCGACGGCGCGACCGCGAGCCTCGACCAGGATACGCGCTGGCCCGACTTCCTCGCAGAGCGCCTCGCACCGCAGGGAGTCGCGGTCGTCAATGCCGGCATCTCCGGCGCGCGCTTGCTCTCCGACTGCATGGGAGTGAATGCGCTGGCGCGGCTGCAGCGCGACGTTCTGATGCAACCGGGCGTGGAAGCCGTCGTCGTTGCGATCGGCATCAACGACATCGGCTGGCCAGGCACGGCGTTGGCACGACATCAAGCGCCACCGTCTCTTGACGCATTGAAGGCAGGCTACCGGCAGCTGGTCACGCAATTGCACGGCCACGGCGTGCGCGTGATCGGTGCCACGCTCACACCGTTTGAGGGGGCGATGCAGGGCACGCCGCTGGACGACTATTTTCAGCCGGAAAAGGAAGCGCTGCGCGGCCAGCTCAACGACTGGATCCGCCATGGCCATCTGTTCGACGCCGTCGTGGATTTCGATGCCGTGCTGCGCGATCCGCTGCATCCCGCGCGCATGCTTGCGGCGCTGGACAGTGGCGACCATCTGCATCCTGGCGATGCAGGGTCGCTCGCGATGGCCGAGGCCCTGGATCTCGGAGTGCTGCTGCAGAACAGCCAGGCCTGGCTCAATCCACCTTCGCGCCCGACGCCTTGACCACCGGCGCCCAGTCGGCCACTTCCTTGCGGATGAAGTCGGTGTATTGCTGGGGCGTGTTGTGCTCCGCCACGGCGCCGAGCTTGAGGTAGGCCTCCTTCACCTCGGGCTTGTCGAATGCGGCATTCACCACCTTGTTGATCTTCTCGATCACGTCCTTGGGCGTGCCCTTGGGCGCGATCAGGCCGAACCAGGAGCTCACGTCGAACGGCGCGACGCCGCTCTCCTCCATCGTCGGTATATCGGGAGCGGAAGGCGAGCGCGTCTTCGTCGTCACCGCCAGCGCGCGCAGCTTGCCGCCCTGCACCTGGGGCCAGGCGGAAGGCATGTTGTCGAACATGAACTGCACCTGTCCGCCGATGAGGTCCGTGAGCGCGGGTGCGCTGCCCTTGTAGGGCACGTGCTGCGTCTTCAGCCCCGTGCGCACCTTGAACATCTCGCCCGCCATGTGGATCGAGGTGCCGCTGCCCGAGGACGCATAGGCCGCCTTGTCATTGTTGGCGCGCGCCCACTCGATGAGCTCCTTCACGTTCTTCGCGGGCACGCTGTTGTTGACCACGAGGATGTTGGGCACCTTCGCGCCCAACACCACCGCATCGAAATCACGGTTCAGATCGAACTTGGCGTTCGGATACAGCGTCTGGTTGATCGCGCTGGTCACGGCCACGCACAGCAGCGTGTATCCGTCGGCGGGTGCCGCCATCACCTGATCGGTGGCAATGTTGCTGCCGCCTCCGGGCTTGTTTTCCACAATGAAGGACTGACCGAGCGCCTGCGTCAGCTCCTTGGCCAGAATGCGCGCGACCACGTCGGTCGTGCCGCCCGCGGAGAACCCCACGATGATGCGCACCGGCTTGTTCGGATAGTCCGGCGCGGCCTGGGCCGGAACGCCAAAGCCCAACGCCGTCAACAGGCCGCTTCCCGCGATGACCGCGGCGATGCGGCGGCGACCCAGCCCCCGAGAACTCGAATGCATTGCTTGTCTCCTTGCCTTTGTGTTACTTGCCATTGCTATGGCAGTGCACAAGCACTATAGGGGAGACAAAGCGAATGCCGTTTCGGGTTTTTCCCTGCGCGAGCCGGATGCCCGGACTTACCTGGCCTTGCCTGCGGAGATATCCTGAATCATCCGTGCCGTCAGGTACAGGCGCGGCACGATGGTATTGATATGCACGTACTCGGCGTTGTTCGAATGCGCGCCGTAGCCCGACAGGCCGAAGCCTTCGATCACGCCCCCCTTGGCCTTGAGCGCGGCGAAGGCGGCGTCGGTGCCACCGCCCGTGGCCTTGTCCATGACCTTCATGGGCAGCTGCAGTTCCTTTTCATAGATGCCCTGTGCATGCTTGGCGAATGCGCGGCCCGCGTCGTTGGCCTCGAGCGGAGGGCGGCGCACCTCGAACTTGAGGTCGACCTTGGCATCCGGCAGCAGCTTGTTCTTGACCTTCTCGTTCATCGTCTGCTCGAGCGCGGTGAAGTCGGCCACCTTGAGCGCGCGCGCATCGGCCTGGGCCGTGGCTTCCGCGGGAATCACGTTGCGGTTGGTGCCGGACTTGGAGACGGTCCAGTTGAGCTTCAGGCCGCCCTCGGGCTTGGAGGACAGGTCCTTCATCTGCAGCAGCTGGTGCGACAGCTCGTACAGCGCATTCACGCCGTCTTCCGGCTTCGCGCCCGCATGCGATGCCTTGCCCGTCACCTTCAGGTAGGCCGCACCGATGCCGCTGGTGGCCAGGCGCAGGCTGCCGTCGGTGCCACCGCCCTCGAACGAGAACACGGCATCCTGCTCGGCGCCCAGGCGCGTGATGGTGCTGCGCGCGGCGGGCGAGCTGATTTCCTCGTCGCTGTTCATCAGCACGGTGAGCGTGCCGTAGTCCTCGTAGCCCATCTTCTTGAGCAGGTCGACCGCGTGGATGATCAGCGCCACGCCCTGCTTGTCGTCCGAGATGCCGAGGCCATAGGCCTTGTCGCCGTCGATGCGGAACGGCTGGTCCTTGAGCATGCCCTTCAGGTACACCGTATCCATGTGCGCGATCATCATGATGCGGCTGGTGCCCTTGCCCTTGAACTCCGCATGCACCATGGGGCCGATGTGCTCGGGCGTGTCATCGAGACGGTAGACGTCGCTGGCCTGCAGGACTTCCACCTTGCCTCCGAGCGCGCGCAGCTTGCCCGCGACGTATTCGGCGATCTGCTTCGTGCCTTCGATGTCCTTGCTGCCGGACTCGATGTGCACCAGGTCCTTGAGTGTGTCGAGGTAGGGTTGCTGCTGCTTCTGTGCGAGCTCCTGGATGTCGGCCACGGGTGCGGCGCTCGCGAAGGTGGCGAGGGCGGCGAGCGCAAGCGCGGTCAGGCCATGGCGCGTGATGGAGCGATGGGAAGGGTTCATTGGTATCTCCTTGGGGTGGATCGAGGCCTCGTGGGCCGATGGGAACGCTGCAGGACTCCCGCCGCACCGGCGGTTGGCGGTGCGGGCGATGACTGGAGCGCTGGAGGGTGTCCCTCACGTGTCGCGACGTTTTCCAACGCCGTCGTCGCGACGGATTTTGGCATGAAGGCCTACGTGCAAGGGCCATGCCAGCCGCTATGCTTTGCCCTGGTTTTCACCCACTATCCAAAGCATGGACCGATGGGGCGGCGCCTGCATCAGACTGCGCGGCCCATGGCTTCCGGCTTTCAACTTTCCGCTCTATCACCGTGCGCCTCTGGTCCCTCCATCCCCGATATCTCGACACCAAGGGCCTTGTGGCACTCTGGCGCGAAGCGTTGCTCGCACAGGCCGTGTTGCGCGGTGAAACGCGTGGATACCGCAACCATCCACAGCTTGATCGTTTCAAGGACCTGGAGGATCCCGCCGCTGCGCTGGCACGCTATCTGCACGACGTGCACGCCGAAGCCACGCTGCGCGGCTATCGCTTCGACGGCAGCAAGATCCATGCGGCCGACGAGGACGCACGCATCACCGTGGCCACGGGGCAGATCGCCTATGAATGGGCCCATCTGCAGAACAAGCTGAGCACGCGCAGCCCGGCGGATTTCGAACGCAACGCCCGGCTCCAGCAGCCCGAGCTGCATTCGATGTTCATGGCGCAGGAGGGTCCTGTCGCCACCTGGGAACGCCCCTGAGCCAACAAAAAGGCCCCGCAGCGGCAGTTGCAGGGCCCGGGCCGTGATCGTCACGTGCGGGTCAAACACGCATCAGTCGGTGCGCATCACGCGGTGGCGGCCTTGGGGGCCGAGCGCGCCGCCACACCCGCGCCCACGAATCCGGCAGACACCACCGACAGCGCCAGCGCCGCGGCCGATCCGAAGAAGATGCCGGCGTTCATGTGCCGGTCCAGCATCGCGCCGAACACCGGGGCGGCCAGGCTGAAGCCCAGGTCCAGCCCCGAATAGACCGTGCCATAGACGCGGCCCGTGGCACCGGGTGGCGCGGCGCGCTTGATCAGCATGTCGCGCGAAGGGCCGGCGATGCCGATGCCCAGGCCCGCCAGCGCGGTGATCACGAGCGCGCCCATGCCCGGCAGGATGCCGAGACCGACCAGGGCCAGCAGCGCCGCGGCGGCCAGCAGGCACAGCGAGATGATCTTCTCGAGTCGCTGCACGCGCGCAACGAGGAAGCCGCCGATCACCATGCCGACGGCGCCGCACAGCATGTAGCCGGTCACGACCAGCGCCGTCATCGACAGGGGTGTGCCGTACAGGTTGTGCAGCGCCGGGCTGGCGAAGCTCTGGATGGCGCTGAGCGAGCAGGTGCTGAAGAAGAAGAACGAAAAACACAGCCACACCGACGGCAGCTTGAGGAAGGCCATGGGGTGCTCCGGCTGGGCCACCACTCCCACACCGCCCTTGCTCGCGGCCTGGTTGCCGGACCACGAGCCCTGGCGGTCGTCGAGGGCGTCCCGGTTCAGCACCATGATGGTGAGGATGACGAACGCGAGGGCTGCGCCGCTCAGGCAGGCCGTGCGCCAGGAGCCCGATGCCGTGGCGATGCCGGCCATGAATACCGGGGCCGTCGCCCAGCCGAGGTTGCCCGAGATGCCGTGCACCGAGAAACCGTGGCCCAGGCGCTTGGGCGAGACCCGCTTGTTCAGGATGGTGAAATCAACGGGATGGAACGGCGCATTGCCCATGCCCGCCAGCAGCGAGGCGAGGATCAGCGAGGGATAGCCGCTCGCCGTGCCCGCGACCAGCCCCGCGGCGATGAAGCACGACAGGGCATAGAACAGCACGGGACGGGCCCCCACGCGATCGACAACGAAGCCCGAGAGCATCTGCCCCACGCCCGAGACCACGAAGAACACCGACACCAGCAGGCCGAGTTGCGAGTAGCTGAAGTCGAACTCCGCGATCAGGAACGGGAACAGCGGCGGCAGCAGCATGTGGAAGAAGTGCGAGGAGCCGTGCGCAAGCCCGATCAGGCCGATGGTGCGCGCGTCCTGCCGAAGGCTGCCCTGCCCGTCCGGGGACGGCGCGGACGAAGGTGTGGATGTTGTCGTGGTCATGAGGACGATATTAGGGCCAACCGCCCTCGTCCGGGATACGATAGTCTGCCAATCTCTATTGCAAACATGCCAAGCAGACCCGCCAATACCTCCATCGGCGCGCGCCGCTCGGTGCGGCGGCTGTCGTATCTGGAATCCGTTGCTCCGCCGCCCTACGTGCCCACGCGCGAGCGGCCCGTGCGGGTGCGCTATCGCAAGCTCAGCGCGGACACCCAGATCATGCCGCACGCCCATGCCTGGGCGCAGGTGGCGATCTCGGCCTACGGCGTGCTGCGCCTTGACGTGCCCAAGGGCACCTACATGGTGCCGCCATCGCGCGCGGTGTGGGTGCCTCCCGGTGTCGAGCATGCGGTGACGATGGTGGAGGACGCGGATCTCCGCACGCTCTACCTGTACCAGCCGCCCGATCGCTGCGGCCCCGGTGTGGCGCGGCACGAGGAAGAACCGTGGCGCCAGTGCCGCGTGCTCGAGGCCTCCGACCTGCTGCGCGCGCTGGCGCGCGAGATGCCCACGGAATCGGACGATGAACCCACGCCCTCTGCGGACGCATTGCGGCGCGAGAAGCACCTGAGCGCGCTGATCCTCGATGAGCTGCGGCGCGCGAACCCCGTCCGGCTCGGCGTCGACCTGCCGCACGACAAGCGGCTGCGCTCGCTCTGCGAGGCGGTGATTGCCGATCCCACGCTGCACGAGACGCTGGAGGAATGGGCGCGCAACACCGGTGCCAGCCCGCGCACCGTGGCCCGGCTCTTTCGCACCGAACTGGGCAGCACATTCACGCAATGGCGCCAGCAGGTGGTGCTGGCCAAGGCCCTGTCGATGGCCGCGTCGCGCATGCCCATGGGACAGATCGCGCAGGAGCTGGGCTACAGCCCCAGCGCTTTCAGTGCGATGGTGCGCAAATCGGTGGGACAGTCGCCCGCGCGGTTCTTCGGCTCACTGTGATGGCCTGCGGAAGGCGCAGTGCGCTTTCACGCGCTCACAGCCTCCGGGCCAGCCGCTCGAGCTGCTCGGCGCAGATGCCCCAGCCCGTGTGGAAACCCATGTCCTCGTGCGTCTTGCGGTCCTGCTCGTTCCAGTGGCGGGCAATCGCGGTGTAACGCGTTCCCTGGCCCTCCGGCTCGAAGGTGACGATGGCGGTCATGAAGGGCTTGTCCGACGGCACCCAGCCCGCGCGGTAGGCGTCGGTGAACACCAGTCGGCGGCCGGGCACCGCCTCGAGGTACACGCCGTCGTTGGGAATCTCCTGCCCTTCGGGGCTCTGCATGACGATCAGGCAGCGGCCGCCGGGGCGCACGTCGACCTCGGCGCGCGCCACGCTCCAGGGCGCCGGGACGAACCATTTCACCAGCAGGGCCGGTTCTGTCCAGCAGCGATAGAGCTTGTCGGCCGGCGCATCGAGCAACCGCGTGAGCACCAGGTCGTTGCTGTGCACGGCAGCGGCCGGAGTGGAGGAGGAGATGGTGGTTGTGGAGTCGGACATGGCTGCGGTTCCTTGGGTGTCTCTGGGGCGGGCGCCGTTCATGGCAGGGAACGGCCGTCGAATTCGCGCACGGGCACGGTATGCAGGTCCAGGCCTTCCACGCAGCGAATGTTGACTGCCGCCATGGCCTCGCCCGTCTTCGGATGCCGGGCCTCGCCATACAGGTGAATGCCGCATTCGGGACAGAAATGGTGCCTGATCGCGTGCTTGTGGAAAGTGTAGACCTTGCTCGCCTCCTCGGGCGTCTTCAGGTGCAACGCGGTGCGCGGCACGAAGGCCAGCAGCGAGCCTCGCCGCTGGCACATGGAGCAGTTGCAGGCAAGGGCCTCCTTGAGCTCGCCGTCGAATTCGAACACGTTCCTGCCGCAGTGGCAGCTGGCCTGGTATCGCATGTCCTGATATCTCCTTGAGCCCGCTGAACGGGGCCTTGCAGGTTGGTTTTACATGTCTTCCGAAGCGCGGTGCGTCAGCGCGCCACCTGCTCGTCGAACACGTTGATCATCCAGGGCGTGCCGAAGCGGTCGGTCGTCATGCCGAAGCCGGGCGACCAGAAGGTCTTGGCGAAGGGCATGGCCACCTGGCCGCCCTGCGCGAAGGCATCGAAGATGCGGCGGCCTTCCTCCACCGTGTCCACGCGGATCGAGATGTACATGCCCTGCGGCGCGTGGTAGCCGGCACCTGCGCAGGCTTCGGGCATCACGTCCGAGCCCATGAGCTCCTGGTCGCCGAACTTCACGTAGGTGTGCATTACGCCGTTCTTCGCACTCTCGGGCACCGGTGGCATGTCGGGCATGGGCGGCATGTCGCCGAAGCGCATGACGGGCCCCTGCGTGCCGCCGAGCACCTTGGCGTAGAAAGCCATGGCTTCCGCGCAGTTGCCGTTGAAGTTGAGGTAGGGAATGAATTGCATGCGAGTCTCCTGAATGAAAAGTGAAGTGGAAAATGGAGCTGGAAATGATGCGGGGACGAAATGAATGTCCTGTGACCCGGCGTCAGGCCACCAGAATGGTCTGAAAGCCACCGTAGATCAAGCGCTTGCCGTCGAACGGCATGTCCTTGGGCATCTCCGGATCGTCCATCACGGCCTTCATGCCTCGGTCACGCACGGCCTTGTCAGGCCACACGACCCAGGAGAACACGACCACCTCGTCGCTCTCGCGCTTGACGGCCATGGGCATGGAGGTGAGCTGGCCCTCGGGCACGTCGTCACCCCAGCATTCCACGACCGAGATCGCCCCGTGCCTGCGAAACAGCTGCGCGGCTGCCGTGGCCACGGCCAGGTAACGCTCCTTGTCCTGGGTCTTGACGGGGCAGAGGAACCCGTCGACGTAGTTCTGTAGCTTCATGAATCTGTCTCCTTGAAGGTGAAAAACCATCACGCCATCCATGAATGTGGACAACGTTCACTTATTTTGCCGATTAAAATGAACACTGTCCACATTTAATTTTCCTGTTTGGTAAGGTTTTGTGATGACTTCCCCTGTCCACCTTTGAATGCCCATGTCAGCCGATCCTTCCGACCCCAGCGCCCGGCGCACGTACCACCATGGAGACCTGCGCCAGTCGCTGATCGATGCAGGCATCAGGCTTGCGCGTGAGGGCGGGCCGCAGGCCGTGGTGCTGCGCGAGGCCACGCGGCGCGCGGGCGTGGCGCCGAATGCCGCCTACCGGCATTTCGCGAACCGGGAGGCTCTGTTCGAGGCGGTGCGTGCGCAGGTGCTCGCCCACATGGCACTGTCGATCGAGACGGAGCTGGCGTCGGCGCGCAGCATGGCGGACCCTGCCGCGCGTGCGCACGCCATGCTGGCCGCCGTGGGGCGGGCCTACATCGCCTTTGCACAGGCGGAGACGGGGTGGTTCCGCACTGCATTTGCCAGGAACGACGATGCGGCTCTGCCGGAAGGCGGTGCGCCTGTCGCGGCGGATCCGTTCCAGCTGCTGTGCGAGTCGCTCGACGCCATGGTGCAGGCGGGCGTCCTGCCTGCCGAGCGCAGGCCGATGGCGGAATACCTGGCCTGGTCCACGGTGCACGGCATGGCCACGCTGATGATCGACGGCCCCCTGCGCCACAGCCCGGCGGCGCAGCGCACGCAGCTCACGGACCGGCTGCTGCAGATGGTCGAGAAGGGGCTCTGAACGGGCGTAGAGGCGAACGGCTACGATCGCAGGAACGCCCTCTGCCGCAGAGCATGTGTCCCTTCACCCAACGGTCGATCCGTCCCGCCATGAACACCGAATCCGAACGCTTCCATACCTATCTTCCGCGCGAGGGCCACGGCCTGCCGCATGACCCGTTCAACGCCATCATCGGCCCGCGCCCGATCGGCTGGATGTCCACCCGAAGCGCCTCGGGCGTGCTCAATCTCGCGCCCTACAGCTTCTTCAATGCGTTCAACTACACCCCCCCGATCGTCGGCTTCTCCAGCCTCGGCCGCAAGGACACGCTGCGCAACATCGAGGAGACCGGCGAATTCGTCTGGAACCTGGCGACCCGGCCACTTGCCGAAGCCATGAACCAGAGCTGCGCGGCCGTTCCGTTCGACGTGGACGAGTTCGACCTCGCCGGGCTCACGCCGCTCGCATCCCAGGTCGTGACGCCGCCGCGCGTGGCCGAAAGCCCCGTCACCATGGAATGCCGGTGCACGCAGATCGTGCAGCTGCGGGGGGCCGACGGCGCGGACATACCGAGCTGGCTGGTGCTTGGCGAAGTGGTGGCCGTGCACATCGAGCGCAGCCTGCTCAAGGACGGCATCTATGACACCGCCGCGGGCCAGCCCATCCTGCGCGGCGGCGGTCCCGCGGACTATTTCAGCATCGGCGAGGCGCAGCGCTTTCGCATGTTCCGCCCGCGCTGAACCGGCCCCGCTTATGCGGCTGCGCCCTGCCCCCCGACACCCTCCCGCGGGTGTCCGGCCCATGCGGTGGAAAGCGGCATGTGCATCCGCACGGTGGCAGCCAGCCCGTCGATGCTCCAGCCCTCGCCCAGCAGAATGCGGCGCGTGTTCAAGTGATCCAGAAGACGCTCGTCGTCCACCCGCGTGCCGAGGTAGGTGACCGTCTTGTCCTGCAGGTGCACATAGCCCTGCTCGTTGCCCTGCGCCAGGCGGTTCCATAATGCGTGCGCACCGGGCGACTGGCGCGCGCCCGAGATCAGGCACTGGCCGTTGCCGAGCGCCCAGCGGTAGATGGCCGTGGCCAGGCCCTGGCGCTGGTATTCGGGGGCGAATTTGGTGTGGGGCGCGCGCAGCACACGATCGGCGCGCCTGTTCAGCTCGACGAGCCGGTTGAACACCGTATAGCCGGCCAGCCGCCGCATGTGCAGGTCTTCAACGTAGATGTATTGCTCGCCGTCCGCCTCGCGGTAGTGGACGGTAAAGCGCGGATCGCCGAGGAAATCGAGCCGCTCGATGCCGTGCATCGAGTCGCCGGGCGTATGGAGGCGGTCATGCAGCGACTGCAGCTCCTGCGCGATGGCGTCGGGGCCGGTGTACACATCGACGCGCAGCTCGGCAGGGCGCGGCAACGGCATCGGGGCTGCGGCCCGGCCCATGGGCGCAGGCAACCACGACGCCCAGAAAGGCGGCAGGGAAAGAAACATGAGGAGACGCTCCGTTGTCAACGGCGGGCATCCTAGGCCAGATCGCTGGCGAAGTCGCCCATGTCGCACTGCTTCAGTGCGACATGGGTAGCGGGCCTGCAGCAACAGGGAAGTGCATCCACAAATGCAAAAGCGGCCACAGGGGCCGCTTCTTGGGATCACTCCACCTGGACGGTGGGTCGATCGCCGTTTCAGCGCGAGAGCGCGTCCAGCGTCTGCGAGTCCAGTCGGCCCGTGGCCTTCAGGCCCTGGTCCTTCTGGAAGGCACGGATGGCGTTCATCGTCTTCGGACCCATGGAGCCGTCGGCAGAGCCGATGTTGTAGCCCAGGTCCATCAGGCGCTGCTGTGCTTCACGCGTGGACATGGCCGCGCCGGCACGTGTCTGCGAAGGAGCGGCACCGCCGTCCACGCCCAGCCGGCCACCGCCGCCCAGGCCCTGGCCCTGCACGGTCTGCGCCTTGTAGTTGCGCAGCGCCACGACCATCTGGTTGTAGGCGTCCATGAAGGCCGCCGTGATCACCTTGCCTTGGGCCGTGTTCTGATAACCACCCAGGCCGCCGCCCGCCACGCCGCCGAACAGGCCGCCGAAGCCCGCAAAATCGCTCTTGGAAGCGCTGCCCTCGGAAGCCGCCACCTGCACGCCTGAGCGGTTGTCCACCAGCGTCAGCATGGCGCTGGCCTCGCGGGTCTTCATGCTGCCGCCGATGGCGGCAATGGCCGCACCGCGTCCGCCGCCGATCAGGCCGCCCAGGGCACCACCGATACCGCCGGCATCGCTGTTGGAGAAGATGATTTCAGGCGAGAGGGCGTAGTCGGACGCCACCATCTGGCCCTTGCCGAAGTTGCTGCCGCCGCGCATTTCGCCGGAGCCCATCAGCTGGCGCTCACGGTCCATGGCGCGCATGCCTGCGGCGCTGCGCTCGACAATGATGAAGCAGTTGGATTGCTGCACCAGCAGGCGCAGCAGGTTGGCCGTTGGAGGCAGCTTGTATTCGTTGCGCAGGATCGTGTACCAGCCCGCATCCTGGTTCTCCACCAGCGACAGCGTGCCCAGCGACTGCGGGCAGCGCTCGAGCTGCGTGCTCTCGTTCGCGGTGTTGGCACCACCGGCGGCACCCGTCGCCACGGTCTTCGATTCGGCGCTGCCCATCTTCATGTTGGTGGTTTCGCAACCCGTCAGGGCAACAGCAGCACATGCTGCGGCAAGCAGCGTCAAAACTCTCTTGGACATCTAGGAATTCCTCTCGATACACAACCTGTTTGGCCGGCGGTTTCAACACACTGACGTGCTGTTCCTGCTCAAAACGACGGCGAATAATAGCGTCAGCCTCAAACTTCCGGCAAATGGTTGCAAGTTGTTTCTTTTTTGGTAGTTTTTCCGTATTGAGTTTTATTACTGATTGCCTCTAAGCCGATCGATCAGCCCGTTGAGCGACTCCAGCGAGCCAAACTGGATCGCCAGCTCCCCCATCTCCTCGGTGCGGCCATTGCGTTTCACGCGCTTCTTCACGCGCACCTCGACCTCGGCGGTGAGCAGGTCGGAGAGCTCTTCCTCCACCCGCTTCATGTCGCGCGACTTCTCTTTCTTGGGCTTCTGCGTCTGCAGGCTGAATTCGGCACCCAGCTTCTTGACCAGCGCCTCGGCCTCGCGCACCGACAGCTTCTTGGCCGCGATCTGGTTGCCGGCCGTGATCTGCGCCGCGCGATCGAGCGACAGCAGCGCGCGCGCGTGGCCCATGTCGATGTCGCCCGCCATCAGCATGGTCTGCACGGGATCGGCCAGGTTCAGCAGCCGCAGCAGATTGCTTGCGGCGCTGCGCGAACGTCCGACGGCCTGCGCCGCCTGCTCGTGCGTGAGGCCGAACTCGCGTACCAGCCGCTGCAGGCCCTGCGCCTCCTCCAGCGGGTTCAGGTCCTCGCGCTGGATGTTCTCGATCAGCGCCATCGCGGCCGCGGCCTCGTTGGGCACTTCGCGCACCAGCACCGGCACTTCGCTCAGGCCGGCCAGGCGCGATGCGCGGAAGCGCCGCTCGCCCGCGATGATCTCGTACTTGCCGGCGTTCGGGCCGTCCGCGAGCCTGCGCACCAGGATCGGCTGCATGATGCCCTGCTGCTTGATGCTCTCGGCCAGCTCGTAGAGCGCACCCTCGTCCATGCGCGTGCGCGGCTGGTACATGCCGGGCACCATCTCGGTCAGGGCCAGCTTGCCCACGCCCTGCCCCTCCACGGGGCCGCTCTTGGCATTGGCGGCCCGGGACGTCGCCGGGGAGGCCTTGGTGTCGGCCACCTTGGGGCCCAGCAGCGCTTCGAGACCTCGGCCCAGGCCCTTGGGTTTCTTCGTGACCATATCGGTTCAATCCTTTGTCGTGGTTCTGAGCGAATCCAGCAGCGCGTGGCCCTCGGGCCAGTCTCCCAGGCCGGATTCGGCGTTGATGTGTCCGCGCGCGCCCAGGTCGACGAAGCGCGAGCCCCAGGCATCGGCGAGTGCGCGGGCGCGCTCGAAGCTGCAATAGGGGTCGTTGCGGCTGCCCACCAGGATGCTCGGGAACGGCAACGAGCGCATGGAGATCGGCGTCCAGCCGCGCAGCGGCCCCGTCAGCTCGGGCCGCTCCACGTCGCCCGGGGCCACCAACAGGGCACCCTGCACCTTGCCGGATGCATGGCCCGAATGCGCAGCCCACCACGCCGTGAGAATGCACCCCAGGCTGTGCGCCACCAGGATGACGGGTGCCGGCGCATCGACGACGGTCTCCTCGAGCCGCGCGCTCCAGTCGCCGCGCAGCGGGTGCATCCAGTCATGCTGCTCCACGCGTTGATAACCGTGCAGGCGCTCCCAGCGGGTCTGCCAGTGCGCCTCGCCCGACCCCTGCCAGCCGGGGAGAACCAGCACCTGCTGCGCGTTCATGGCGTCCTTCATCCCATCTTCTTGATGCGCTTGACCATTTCCTTCGCGAAATCGACGAAGGCCTGGCTGCCCTTGGCGTTCGGGTCGAACACCACGCCGGGCAGGCCGTAGCTGGGAGCTTCGGCCAGACGCACGTTGCGCGGAATGACGGTGTCGAACACCTTGTCGCCGAAGTGGTCCTTGAGCTGCTCGCTCACCTGGCTCTGCAGCGTGATGCGCGGGTCGTACATCACGCGCAGCAGGCCGATCACCTGCAGGTCGGGGTTCAGGTTGGCGTGCACCTGCTTGATGGTGTTGACCAGATCGGTCAGCCCTTCCAGCGCGAAGTATTCGCACTGCATGGGAACGACCACGCCGTTCGCGCTGCACAGGCCGTTGAGCGTGAGCATCGAGAGGCTGGGCGGGCAGTCGATCAGCACGAAGTCGTAGTCCTTGTCCACGGCGGCAAGGGCCGCCTTGAGGCGCCGCTCACGCTGCTCGAGCGTGACCAGCTCGACTTCGGCACCGGCCAGTTCGCGATTGGCGCCAAGCACGTGGTAGCCGCACTGCTCCGAGAAAACGGCGGCCTCCTTGATGCCGGCGGTTTCCAGCAGCACGTCGTACACGCTGAGCTCGAGGGAGCGCTTGTCCACGCCCGAGCCCATGGTCGCATTGCCCTGCGGGTCCAGATCGACCATGAGCACGCGTTGCTTGATCCGGGCAAGACCTGCCGCGAGGTTCACGGTGGTCGTGGTCTTGCCCACTCCACCCTTCTGATTGGCGATGCAGAAAATCTTGGCCATGCGATCTTTTCGAAGTGCTTGTTATTTGGAAATGGCCAGCTTGACGCCGAAGCCGATGAGAAAAGTACCTGCCGTCTTTTCGAGCATGTTCACGATCCGTGGGTTGGCGCGCATGCGCTCGGCCAGGAAGTGCGTCAGCAGGATCATGATCGTCGAATAGAGCAGGGTCAGGGTCGCCACCGTGGCCGCCATTGCCGCAAAAGTGACAAGGCCGCGGTGTGTCTGCGGATTGACGAACAACGGAAAGAACGCCATGTAGAACACGATGGCCTTCGGGTTGAACAGCGTGATGATCGCGCCCTGCCGGAAGTAGTGATGCGGCCTGATGTTGACCACCGGCGCGTCGCCGGGCTTGGCGCGCAGCATGCGCCAGCCAATCCAGGCGAGGTAGGCGGCACCCACCCACTGCACCATGTGGAATGCTGCGGGATAGGCGGCCATCAGGCCGGCCACGCCACCCACCGCCGCCCACATGAGCATCTGGTCGGCACAGATCACGCCGAATGTGGAGGCAAAGCCGCCGCGGAAGCCCCCCTTGCTGGTCGACGTGATCAACGCCAGATTCCCGGGGCCGGGAATGCACAGGAACAGGATGATCGCGGCGACGAAAGCGCCGTAGTCCGAGATGCCAAACATGGGGATAACCTTCGCGCAGGACGAAAAGACGAGTCCCTAGTTTAAGCCACGCTCACGACTTGGGCCTCATCCACACAATGCAACGGTCTGCATCAAGGCCGGGCACTACCAGTTGTTCCACGTGAAACACCTCCACGTCGGCGCCCAGGGCGGCCTGCTCGTCATCGGTTTGCTTGCCCTTCATGGCCAGCCATACGGCGTGATCCGCGAGAGCCTGCCGCGACCATGTCGTGAAGTCGATCAGCGACGCGAATGCGCGGCAGCTCACGACATCGAACTTCTGCGTCAGCGTCTCGACCCGCGCATGGATTCCATGCAGATTGGGAAGGCGCAGGGCCGCCGCTGCCTGGTTGATGAACGCGGCCTTCTTGGCCACCGTATCGACGCAGCTCACATCCAGGTCCGGGCAGCAGATGGCGAACACCACGCCCGGCAGCCCTCCTCCCGACCCGACGTCCAGCAGTTTCTCGCGCTGGCCTGCGGGCATGGCTGCGAGGTGCCGCTGCAGCGGCTTGACCGCAGCCAGGCTGTCCAGCAGATGGTGCGTGAGCATTTCCTGCGGATCACGCACGGATGTGAGGTTGTAGACCTTGTTCCACTTCTGCAAGAGCGATTGGAACTCCATCAGCTGCGCGAGTTGGGATTCGCCCAGATCAAGCTCCAGGTCCTGCGCACCCTCGCGCAGTTGAGTCAACAGTTGCTCGCTCATGCCTCTGCTTCCACGCTCTGTGCCGTCATGTTGGCGAACTCCTTGAAGCCACCCTTCTTCAGGTGCACCATCAGCAGCGAGATGGCCGCCGGAGTCACCCCGGAAATGCGCGAGGCCTGGCCCAATGTCTCAGGCCGATGTTTCTGCAGCTTCTGGCGCACCTCGAACGATAGAGCGGCGACCTGCATGTAGTCCAGTTCCGCAGGCAGGCGCAGCTTCTCGAAATGAGCGGCGCGCTCCACCTCGTCCTTCTGCCGATCGATGTAGCCGGAATACTTGGCGGCGATGTCCACCTGCTCGATCACGGCCTCGCTGAGATCGCCCAGCGTTTCACGTGAAACATCGGGGCTTGCATACTTGCCGCCATTCATCTGCGTCAGATCCGCATAGCCGACATTGGGCCGGCGCAGCAGTTCGAACAGGTTGTACTCATGGTCGATGGCCTTCCCCAGGACACGCTCAGATTCTTCGGCTGGCAGGTTGCGCGGATTTACCCAGGTGGATTTCAGGCGCTCTGTTTCACGTGAAACAGCGTCGCGCTTGCGGCTGAATGCATCCCAGCGTGCATCGTCGATCAGGCCCATGTTGCGCGCAGCCTCGGTCAGGCGCATGTCGGCATTGTCTTCGCGCAGCTGCAGGCGGAATTCGGCGCGGCTGGTGAACATGCGATAGGGTTCGGTCACGCCCTTGGTGATCAGGTCATCCACCAGCACACCGAGGTAGGCCTCATCGCGGCGTGGCACCCAGGCCTCCTGCTCTCTGCATTGCAGCGCGGCGTTGATACCGGCGAACATACCCTGCGCCGCGGCCTCTTCGTATCCGGTGGTGCCGTTGATCTGTCCTGCAAAGAACAGGCCATGGATCTGGCGGGTCTCGAAGCTGCTCTTGAGCGCACGCGGATCGAAGTAGTCGTACTCGATCGCATAGCCGGGGCGCAGGATGTGGGCGTTCTCCAGTCCACGAATGCTGCGCACCAGGTCGTACTGGATGTCGAACGGCAGGCTGGTGGAAATACCGTTGGGGTAGTACTCGTTCGTGGTCAGGCCTTCGGGCTCCAGGAAAATCTGGTGGCTTTCCTTGTCCGCGAAACGGTTGATTTTGTCCTCGACGCTAGGACAGTAGCGCGGCCCCACGCCGTCGATCTTGCCGGTGAACATGGGACTGCGGTCGAAGCCCGAACGGATGATTTCGTGCGTGCGCGCATTGGTGTGGGTGATCCAGCAGGGCATCTGCGTCGGATGCATGGCCACATGGCCCATGAAGCTGAAAACCGGCAGGATGCCTTCGTTCACCCCGCCCGGCATGCCGTCGCCGGGCTGTTCCTCGCACTGGGAGAAATCGATGCTGCGGCCGTCGATGCGTGGCGGCGTGCCGGTCTTGAGGCGCCCCTGCGGCAGCTGGAGTTCCTTGAGGCGCGACGACAGCGTGACGGCCGGCGGGTCGCCGGCGCGGCCCGCCGCGTAGTTGTCCAGCCCCACATGGATCTTGCCATCGAGGAAGGTCCCCGCCGTCAGCACCACCGTGCGGCCTCGGAACTTGATCCCGACCTGCGTGACGGCACCCACTACCCGGTCACCCTCCACCATCAGGTCGTCCACCGCCTGCTGGAACAGCCACAGGTTCGGCTGATTCTCCAGTATGTCGCGGATGGCTGCCTTGTACAGAATGCGATCAGCCTGTGCGCGCGTGGCACGCACGGCGGGACCCTTGGAGCTGTTCAAGATGCGGAACTGGATGCCGCCCTTGTCCGTCGCCAGCGCCATGGCGCCACCCATCGCGTCCACTTCCTTGACGAGATGACCCTTGCCAATACCGCCGATGCTCGGGTTGCAGCTCATCTGCCCGAGCGTCTCGATGTTGTGCGAGAGCAGCAGGGTCTTGCAACCCATGCGTGCCGCAGCAAGCGCGGCTTCTGTTCCGGCGTGTCCGCCGCCGACTACGATGACATCAAAATTCTGGGGATACAACATGAAAGGAGCGCCTTTCGGGGACGCGCTGGCCCGCAAACTACTACCCGTGCACCTCCGGCCGCGCGCAACCGGAAGCCAGGCCGATACGCTCATGCCGCAGGAACTGCGCTACATGGCCGGCCTGAAAGAGCCCAGCCTGAATGGGCCGGGAAACCCCTGATTTTCCCACGCTCCGGCCAATCTGTCCCGATGGCCCTCCAAGCAGCCCCCAGGATCTTCCGGATGGCACTGCTGTTTCACGTGAAACGCCGTCGCGACGCCTCCTCTTTTGGGGTCCATGGGTTGCCTATTTTTTAGTCAATCACCATCAATGGCCCGATCCTGCAAACCCGCCCGAGTCGGTATAGCATGTTCGAGGAAGCTTTCATTCCACCGTCTTTCGATTGAAAAAAGGAAACCTCATGAAGCTCTATTACTCGCCCGGCGCCTGTTCCCTGTCGCCACACATCGTGCTGCAGGAATTGGGCCTGCCCTACACCCCCGTGCTGGCCAGCACCAAGTCGCACAAGCTGCAGGACGGAACGGACTTCTACACCATCAACCCGCTCGGCTATGTCCCCCTGCTGGAGCTTGACGACGGCAAGCGCCTGCACGAAGGCCCGGCCATCGTCCAGTACCTGGCCGACCAGGCCCCCGACAAGAAGCTGGCTCCCGCCAACGGCACGTGGGAGCGCTACAAGCTGCAGGAATGGCTGACGTTCATCGGCACCGAACTGCACAAGAGCTTCAGCCCGCTGTTCAATCCCGCATCCACCGACGACGTGAAGAATGGTGCGCGCGAGCGCATCACCGGCCGCCTGCAGTTCGTCGAGAACGAACTGGCCGGCAAGCAATACCTGATGGGCGAGCAGTTCACCGTGGCCGATGCCTACCTGTTCACCGTGACCAACTGGGCCAAGCTGACGGGCGTGGACCTCTCCGGCTTCCCGAACCTCAACCAGTACCGCGAACGCGTTGGCGCCCGCCCGGCCGTCGTGTCTGCGATGAAGGCCGAAGGCCTGATCAAGTGATCCCGCGCAGCATTCGCTGCAGCAGGTTCTAGGTTCCAGAGAGTCCGGCATGTCCGCAAGGGTGTGCCGGATTCTTTGTTTGAACGAACCTTCGTCGCAGCAAGGGCTTGTACCGTGGGAGTGCACGTCCGGAAGCGGCGGATTAACCTAGCCTCTTCTCGAACCTTGAGCACGAAAGGCACCATGACCTCCGCATTGTTCTCCCCCATCCAGGTCGGCGATCTGCGCCTTGCCAATCGCATCGCGATGGCGCCACTCACGCGCAACCGCTCCCCCGATGCCATCCCCCAACCCGTCACGGCCACCTACTATGAACAGCGGGCCAGTGCAGGCCTGCTGATCACCGAAGCGACGGCCATCGATCCGCAGGCGCAGGGCTATGCCGACGTGCCGGGCCTGTACTCCAGCGAGCAGCTCGATGGCTGGAAGCGGGTCACCGATGCGGTTCACGCACGCGGCGGCAAGATCGTCACGCAGCTCTGGCATGTGGGCCGCATCTCGCACAACGACCTGCAGCCGGGCCACCAGGCGCCTGTGGCGGCTTCCGCCATCCAGGCGCGAAGCAAGACCTACCTGATCGACAAGACCAGCGGCAAGGGCCACTTCGTCCCCACCTCCATGCCGCGGGCCCTCAAGGTGCAGGAGCTTCCCGGCATCGTGCACCACTATGTCCAGGCCGCCCGCAGCGCGGTGCAGAGCGCCGGCTTCGACGGTGTCGAGATCCACGCAGCCAACGGCTATCTGCTCGAGCAGTTCCTCAAGGACGGCGCCAACCAGCGTACGGACGACTATGGCGGCTCCATCGAGAACCGCGCGCGGCTGATGCTGGAGGTCACGCGCGCCGTCGTCGATGCCGTGGGCGGCGGCAGGGTCGGCATTCGCCTCTCCCCCGTCACGCCGGCCAACGACATCGTGGACAGCGCGCCGCAGCCCCTGTTCGAGTATCTGGCGCGGCAGCTCGCACCGCTGGGCCTCGCCTACATTCATGTGATCGAGGGCGCCACGGGCGGCTCGCGCGAGGTGGAAGGCCGTCCGTTCGACTACCTGAGCTTCAAGGACGCCTACCGCCAGCATGGCGGCAAGGGCGTCTGGATGGTGAACAACGGCTACGACGGCGCCATGGCCGAGAAGGCGATCGCCAGCGGCCATGCCGACATGGTGGCTTTCGGCAAGCTGTTCATCTCCAACCCGGACCTGGTGAGGCGCCTGCACGACAAGGCCCCGCTCAACCCCTGGGACCAGTCGACGTTCTACGGCGGCGGCGAGCACGGCTATACCGACTACCCGGCCCTCGGCTGAGTTCTCCGCGCACGGCCCTGCCCGCCTGGGGCCCGGGCCGTGCCGGTCTCACTTCCTCGTGTCGATCTCGTCGCGCGCCATCTTGTTGAAGGCGTTGTCGATCTCGTCGGCCCGCAGCGTGGGCTTGCCGTCGCCATGGCGGCGCAGCGCATCGATCTGCTCCTGCATGCGCGTGGCCACCTGCATGAGCACGCGGTGCAGGCCCAGCTGCTGGCGCCGCGAATGCTCCAGGTGATCTGCCACGGGCTGCATGGCCGTCTGAACGATGGCCCCCAGAAGCTGCGCAGAGCGCTCTGGCGCGTCATCTGCGTCCGCCCTACCCTCACCCCCAGGCACGGGCTTTTGAACGCTTGAGAGCGCGTTTCCGATGCGCTGCAGCGATTCATCCGTCGCACGCTGTGCCGCCTGCAGCTGTCCCAGCAATTCACCCCATTCGCCCTGCGAGCGCTGGGACTGCGCCTGCTGCAATTGCCCGAGCTTGAGCCAGAGCTGCCCCTGCTTCTCCGACTGCGACAGCTGCTTCTCGGTGCTGCTGTGCTGTGCGCCCGCCAGATCACGCGTCGCGGCCACCAGATCCACCAGCTGCGACGCCACGCGCGTACCGGCATCGGCCCCCGCACCGCCCATCGCCTTCTGGCGCAGGAACTCGGCCTTGATGTCGCCCCAGCGCGCCGCCTGCTCCGCATCGAGCGCACCGCGCAGCTCGCGCAGCTTGAGCAGGTTTTCCTCCGCGCCCGTGGTCAGCATCTGCGCCTCGCCCTGGTAGTGGTCGTCGAGCATCTGCTGCATTTCCGCATCGTTCATCACCGGCGTGATCTTCTCGGCCAGCTTGTTCATGTTGCGGTAGCTGCCCTGCAGCTTGAACGGCGGCTCCTTGCGGTAGTGATCATCCTGGGCCGCGCTCTGGATGTACTGTTGATTCACGTGAAACACGATCTCGCGCACCTTGAGCATGCGCTGCAGCGTGGCATCGATCTCGCGCAGCTCGGCGGACGAGTACTCGTAGCTCAGCGCATTGCCCGACACCTCCTTGCCCTGTGCCTTCTCGATCAGCAGGTACAGGTCCTGCAGGCTGCGCGTCGCCATGGGGGCGAGCACGGCGTTGGAGGTCATGCTGTTCTCGATGTAGCTCAGCTTGAACACTTCCTCCATCCCGCCCAGCACATCGCCCAGGTTGTAGATATCGGCACGGTTGGCCAGCATGTCCGGAATCTTGAACACCTCGCCCGACTCTGTGTACGGGTTGCCCGACATGACGATGCAAAAGCGCTTGCCGCGCAGGTCATGGGTCTTGGTCTGCCCGCGCCACACGCCCTCGATGCGGCGCGTGCCGTCCGAGAGTGAAATGAACTTCTGCAGGAACTCCGGGTGCGTGTGCTGGATGTCGTCGATGTACAGCATCACGTTGTTCGCCATCTCGAGCGCGAGGTTGAGCTTCTCGAGCTCCTTGGCGGCGGTGGCGTCGGGTGCCTGTGCGGGATCCAGCGAGCGCACGGAATGGCCCAGCGCCGGGCCGTTGATCTTCATGAAGATCAGCCCCAGGCGGCTCGCCACGTACTCCATCAGCGTCGTCTTGCCGTAGCCCGGCGGCGAGATCATCATCAGCAGGCCCATCTGGTCGGTACGCCGGGTCTCGCCCACCGCGCCGATCTGCTTGGCCAGGTTGTCGCCGATCACCGGCAGGTAGCTCTCGTTGATGAGCTTGTTGCGCACGAACGAGGTGAGCGGCCTGGCCTTGAACTCCTCCACGCGGATGCGCTCGCGGTAGCCCTTGAGCACCTGCTGGCGCAGCTGTTGATAACGTTCGAACTCCGGCACGAAGATGCGGAAGTGGTGCGCCGCGCGCATGCCCAGGTCATCGATCTGCAGCGCCATGCGGCCGCCGTCGATGCGCGGGTGCTGGCCCAGCAGGCCCGTGACTTCGGCACGCAGGTCCACCGTGCTCACGGTGTTCGGCAGATGGCTTGCGCAGGTCAGCCAGGCCGCCGCCTCGCCGCAGTAGGCCAGCAGCGCATCGCCCTCTGCCGTCTTGAGCGCCCGGCACGCCGTCTGCAGCCAATGCAGCGCGCTGCGCCAGCGCTCCGACAGCGGCGCGACGTGATGGCCGTTGCTGCGCTGGTGGCGTGTGTCGCCCTGCCAGTACTGCAGCATCTCGTCCCATTGCTGCGGGTTCTGCGCATCGCTCCTGAGCACGCCCTGCAGTGCCGCAACCGCCGACTGGCCGTAGCTCGAGAAATGAAAGCGCAGCGCCTTCTGTGCGAGCTCCGCCTGCAGGTAGTTGGCGGCCGAACGGATGAGGCCGTCGATGTCGCCGTGCGCCGACAGGCCATGGAACAGTTCGAGCAGGCCGCCCTCCTCCGCAAAGGTCCGCAGTTGCACACCGATGTCGGCCTGCAGCGACTGCAGTTCCGTCTCGCTTGCGAACAGCGCCTGCATGGACTGTGCGTGCTGCGCACGGCGCGGCCACTGTGCGATCGCGCCGGCCAGTTGCGGCTGCTGGATGCGCTCGTGCTCGCTCCAGAACAGCACGGCCAGCGCGCGTGCATCGGGGCCGAAACGCAGCACGCCGGCCGCGTCGCGCAGCGGCAGCAGCGTCTGCAGGATGAGCGCCGCATCATGGTCGTGGATGCCGCGCTCGTAGCCTTCGCGGTAGCGGGGCGCGGCAAACTCGCGCACCGCCTGGGTGAGCGCGGCGTGGTCGAGCGCCAGTTGCCGCAACCGCACCTCATCCCAGCCATCGGCGCGATTGCGCGCGGCCAGCAGCAGGCTGAGGGCAAGGTATTCGCCACGGTAGAACTGCGGCGACTCCGCCGGCGTCGACACATCCCAATAGGCCTGCAACTGCGCAAGCTCGGGGTTGTCCACCGCCTCGAAATACTCGGTGCCCACCAGATGCAGGAACAGCTCCCGCCCCTCCGCACCCCGCGGTAGCAGCGTGAGCTCCAGGTCCTGGTTGCCCACGCTGAACTTGTGGCGCCCGAGCTTGATGACGTTGCCGCCGCCATCGAACAGGTCCGTGCGGTCCTGCAGCGAACGGAAGGCCTGGTCGCGCAGCGTCTTCACGCGGGTCTCGATATCGTCCGCCTTCACGGGGTCGAACAGCTCCGTGCGCAGCCGCTCGGCCAGTTCCTTGAGCTTGTTGATCAGCGGATCGCCCGCGAAGAAGGCATGCAGCGCCTCGTTCGAGGCCAGCTTTTCCGTGCGCTTGGGCAGGCTCTGCACGATGCGCAGCGCCGCGTCCAGCACGCCCTGCGCTCGGCGCTGGCGCTCGTCCTGCAGCGACTGGCGGCGGGCCTCGAAGGTCTCGAGCAGTTCCTCGCGCTTGGCGACGATGTCGGAGAGAAACTGCTCGTGCTCCCCGAACTGGCCTTCGATCTCCTCGAGCTGGACCAGCAGCCGCGCAAGCTGCTCATCGCACTTCTCCGGCGTCTGCGCAAGTCCCAGCGCATTGACGATGCTCTGCGAAAACAGCGCCAGCTGCGCCGCGAACTGCGCCACCTGCTCCGAGCTTCCAAGGCTGCTGCGGCGCTGCTCGGCGCGCGCACGCACCTGATTCAGGCGCGAATAGATCACCGAGATGCGGTCCACCACCTGCGTGCGCTGCGTGGCATCGTCGATCTTCAGTCCGCCCATCAATTCGGAGAGCATGTCGAGCGCAGCGGAGATGCGCGTCATCTCGGCCAGCGGCTCCTTGAGCAGCAGCACCGTGGCCGCCGCCTGCGCCTGCTGGTCGAGCGCCTGCAGTTCATCCACGTAGGGCTGCAGCGCCGCATCCGTGGCGACGAATGCCGCCGTGCGCTGCGACACATCGCCCTGCGCCTCGTTCACGGAAGCCACCATGGCATCGATGGCGGCCGTGTCCACATAGCGCAGCTCGCGCGTGGACATGAGCTGGCCGCGCAGCCTGGCCAGCTCATCGAGCGCGGTGACATGCTCGTCCACCGTCGCCCAGTCGCTGGTGCGCAGGTGCTTGAGCAGGCCTGCATGCTGCGTGGACACGGCGCTCATCGCGCGCGTCGACGCCTGCCGGATGCTCTCGACCTTCTCGTATTCGTCGATCACCGCATCGCCCGTGGCGGCAATGCCGTGCAGCACCTCGTTCATCTGCGCGAGCTGCTGCGTGTTGATCCATTGATGGCGCTCGAACAGGCGGCGCGTGGTATCGATCAGGCGTTCATAGCGTGCCAGCGACACCTCGGGCGCGGCGATTTCCTTGCGCACGCTGTAGATGTCGGAGATGCCGCTGACCAGCTCCGCATTGCCGATGCGGCCGAGGAAGGTGTCCTTCTGCGGCTGGCTGGCGGCATAGTCCTCGGAGGCGAACGGCGTGCGCCAGATCTGCATGGGGTGCACGCGCGTGGCCTCGTCGCTGTCGGCCGCGAAGATCACGATCCGGCCGTCCTCGAGCCTCGCGTAGCCGTGGCAGACGATGGGCGGCTGCAGCGCGCGCTCGATCAGGTTGTACTTGAACAGCGCCATGCGTCCGCTGCCCGGCTCGTAGAAGATGTACAGCACGTCCTCGCCGTTGGGCGAGCGGATGCTGCGCCGGAAGCGCATGCCCTGCATGTCCTGCTCGAACCTCCGGTGCTCGCCGCTTTGCAGGTAGTAGCCGCCCGGAAAGATGATGCCGTGGTCGTCGGGCAGCTGGATGCAGGCACCCGCGATCGCGTCCATGCGCAAGACCTGCTGCGACAGCGTGTTGTAGATGAGGTAGCGCCACTGCTCCTCGCGGTACGGCAGGATCTTCAGCAGCACCATGCTGCCGACCTGCGCATACTCGAACACCGCATCGTCGAGCGACTGGTTGGCCTCCTGCACCGGCTCGCTGTAGATGCCGAGGCCGTCGTTGGTGTTGTTCTCCACCTTCACGGTGAGCGTGCCGCCCAGCGTCTCGACGAACACCTTGTCGAGGATGTTCATGTGCGCATGGCGGCCCTGGACGATCTGCTCGCGTCCCGCGCGCTGCCATTCGAAGTCGTAGGCCGATGGCGGCAGGATGTCGCGTTCGCCGCGGTTGTCTATGTACCTGACCGCCTTGCCGTCCGGCGAGATCGACCAGCGGAACACGCGCACGTCGGTGATGCGCTCGCCGATCTGGAAACTTGCGAGCAGCTTGCTGTCGCGCACGACGAGCTGCATGAGCCGCGTGTTCTTGTAATAGGCATAGAGCTCCTGGAAGTCCTGCACGAAGCTCTGGATGCCCAGGAAACTGTCCTTGAGGTCGACCGGTGCCACGTCATAGCCGTGCTCGCCCTCCTCGAGCCGGTAGAGCGCAAACACATCCTCCACGCGCGTGGTCTGCTTGAGCCCCATGAAGACGTTGTAGCCGAACAGCAGGTATTCGCCCACCTGCGTGATGTCGCGGCCCACGCAGTTGTTCTCGGTGCGCACCCGCATGCGGCCCAGCACCTCCATCTGGCTGCGGCCGAACTCCTCAAGACGTTCCTCGTTGAGCTGGCGCACCAGCGATTCGAGCTGCTCGCCCTGCGCGGCCAGGCGCCTGGCCAGCACTTCATACGATCCACCGCTGGCAACGGCCTGATCGACGACGGAGGCGGGTTGTTGTTCGGTTGGATGAGGCGATTCGGACATCTTGATCACGCGCTTTCACTGGTGGCTCGCGCTCCCGCCAGCGGGAGAGAAAGGAAGGTGAGGGTCGTTGGGGATCGGGGGCAGCGTGATTTCCAATGCTGCCGATGCCTTCACCCCGGCCCTCTCCCGCACGCGGGAGAGGGAGCCTGAAGGCCGATTTCAGCCTCAGGCAGCAGGCGGCTGCTTGCCGTTGTCGGAGCCGCTGCCGGAGCCGCTGTTGCCCAGCAGCGCGCCCACACCGCCCTTGCTGTTCAGGAACTTGTTCAGCAGCTCCTGCACGATCGGGCTCTTGCCGGACACGCCCTCGATCGCCTTGCCCACGGAGAGCGCCTTGGCGAAGTTGTCGAAGAACGCACCCTCGCCGCCCACGATGTCGATGTTGGCCTTGCTGAGCGCCGAGGACAGCACCTCGGCCTGCTCCTTGGCCACGGTCTTGTTGGCATCGATGGCCGCGAGTGCCTGCTCGAAATTCTTCTCGAGCTGCATGCGGAACTCCTCGTGCGAGCGCGCCTGATCCGACAGGCCGCCGAGCGCCGTGAACTTCTCGGTCAGGCCCTTGGCTTCCGCGAACAGCTTGTCGCGCAGCACATCGGCTTCGGACTGGCCCACCTCGCGTGTGACCGTGGCCCTGGTCGCACCCACCTGCGCCTCGCCGCGCGCCTGTGCAAGCAGACGCTCTTCGAGCACCTTGGCGTCGGCCAGGCCCTGCTTCTCGTTGGCATCGGCCGTGGCCTCGATCACGCGGGCATGCGCAAGACCCTTTTCCTGGTCGCCCTTGGCCTCGGCAATGAGGCGCTCGGCGATCACCTTGGCCTGTGCCAGGCCTTCCTTCTCGATCGCGGCAGCGGTGACCTCGCGCACCTTCGCGTCGGCCAGGCCGGGCGCCGCACGCTCCACCTCGATGGCCTCGGCCATCTTCTTCTTGGCCTCGGCGGTCTTGCCGGCGGCCTCGAGCTCGGCCTGCGCGAGCGTGGTGACTTCCACCGCCTTGTGGCGCGACGCGGTCTCGTCGGCCTCGGCCTTCTTCACCTGGCGCACCAGGTCTTCCTGCGCCTGCGCCTCGGCGGTCAGCACCGTGACCTGCTTCATGCGCTCGGCCTCGGAAACCACGCGCACTTCCTTGATGCGTTCCTCTTCCTGCGCCACGGTCTTTTCCACCGCCACGCGCTCGCGGACCACGTTGGCAATGTTGGCCTTCTCGACCTCGATGGCCTTTTCCTTCTCGATGCGCTGCAGCTCCACCTCACGCTCGCGCGAGACGATCTCGAGCTCCTTGGCACGCGTGACCTTCTCGATCTCGATGACCACCGCGCGCTCGCGGTTCTGCTGCGCCACGGCCACCTCGCGGGCCTTGTTCTCCTCGCGGATGTCCAGTTGCTCCTGCGTCTGGATGCGGGCCTGCTCGGCCTTCAGGCGCTCTTCCTCCTGCACCTTCTGGGTCTCGGCCTGCTCCCGCGCCTGGATGGTCGCGATCTCGCGCTTCTGCCGCGCTTCCGCATCGGCCTGCTGCCGAGCCAGGGCCAGCATGGCTTCCTTGGTTTCCACGTTCTTCTTGGTGATCGCGAGATCGGCGTTGCGCTCCAGTTCGTTGGTCACGATGTTCTGGTTGGCGGTCAGTTCGGTGATCTTGCGGATGCCCTCGGCGTCGAGGATGTTGTTGGGATCGAGCGAGGACTTCGGTGTCTGTTCGAGGTAGTCGATCGCCACGTCCTCGAGCACGTAGCCGTTCAGGTCGTTGCCGATCACGTGGATGATCTGGTCGCGGAAATCCTGGCGGTTCTCGAACAGCTTCACGAACTCGATCTGCTTGCCGACGGTCTTGAGCGCCTCGGAGAACTTGGCGTTGAACAGCTCGTTCACGGCCCCCTTGTCGGAGGCGCGGTCCACGCCGATGGACTTGGCCACCTTGAGCACGTCTTCGGCCGTCTCGTTGACGCGCAGGTAGAAGGCCACTGTGATGTCCGCACGCATGTTGTCCTTGCAGATCAGTCCTTCCTTGCCGCGCCGGTCGATCTCCAGCGTGATCAGCGAGATCTGCATGAACTCCTTCTTGTGGATCACGGGCAGCACCAGGCCGCCGGTGAACTTCACCTTGGGCTGCGACGTGGTGTCGTTGATGATCAGCGCCGTGCCCTGCGGCACCTTGATGTAGAAGGCCTTGACCATGGCCAACATGGCAAAGATCAGCACGACGATGACCGCAACGGCCACGCCGAGAACGATGTACCACTCGGAGAAGTTCAAGCTCATGGTTTCAGTTCCTCACAGAGAAAATCACAAAAGAAAAACGGGAAAAAATCAGGGTCGGCCGATCAGCGCAGCGGCAGATCCAGGCCTTCGAATTCGGCCTTGCTCACCACGCGCCAGGCGTTGTGTTCCGGCATGCGCTCGATGAGCACGACCTCGGTGCCACGCGGCAGTTCGCGGTCGGGCGAGCGCATCTGCACGTTGAGTCCGCCGCCGCCGTCCTCGACGCTGCCGTAGCCCTGGCTCGCGTTGACCACGGCGCTGCGCACCAACCCCGTGCGGCCCAGGACGACCTTGGCCTCCTCGGGAGGCGCCACCATGGCGATCGCCTTGCGCAACGGCCGCAGCACGATGACGGTGGCAACGAAGCCCAGCACCGATGCGGCCGCGAACAGCCCGGTGCCGGTGACGATGTTCAGGAGCGTCCAGCCCTCGGGCATGGGCACGAGGTGCGCCAGAGCGTAGCTGATGAGCCAGGAGAGCAGGAACAGCACGGTCAGGATCACCGTGAGCGGAATGCCACCCAGCCCCACCTTGAGCAGCAGCCCGGCGAGCGCACCGATGGAATCCTCGGCACCGTGCCCATGGTGGCTGCCGTCGAACAGCACCCAATGGTCCATGGAGTCCACTTCCACCAGCCCGAAAATGGCGATCACCCAGTACAGCAGCATGCACAGCAGCAGCATGCCGAAAATGAATGTCGGGAATCCCAGCGCGTAATGCAAGAACGCCGTCATACAGACCCTCCTTCGATGGATGATGTTGTTGTGTTGCGCTGCCCGATCAGGCGGGGGCCTGTCGGGGCAGCTCTTCGATCCTTGAGGAACTTCTTATTGATCTTTCTGGATGGACTCGCCTGCACCGCCGCGCAGGGGCGGCGCCCAGGCTGGGGTTCGGGCGCGGCCCGGGCCCCGGTCAGGCACTCTTGCCGGCCGAGGCCTTCTGCGCTTTCAGGCGCTCCAGCACCGACTGCGCATTGCCCTGTTGTGGCGTGATGCCCGCAGCCCGCAGTTTCGCATCCAGGGCGTCCTCGCTGCCTTCGCGCGCAAGTTCGGCCGCGCTTTGCAGGCGCGCGCCGCGCTCGGCCTGCTTCTGCTTGATGCGTTCGAGCGAATCCAGCGCGTTCTGCACCCGCGACTGCGAGCCGGTATAGCGCCCCGCAACGGTGGCCTGGGCGCGCTGCACGCTCTCGGTGGCCTTCACCGTGTCGGCCTGCTGCTTGAGGCGCTTGATGTTGGTGGTGGCCGCCTGGATCGCATGGCGCAGCTCGTCCACGCTCTGCGTGTAGGCCGCAAGCTGCGACTCCTCCTCGGCCTGCTGGGCCTCGAGCAGCGAGACCTTGCCCGCCACTTCCAGCGCCAGCGTCTCGTCATTCGTCTCGAGCGCCTTGAGCGCGTAGCCCTCGTATTCACCGATCTTGAGCTGCGTGGCCTGCAGCCTGGAGGCAGCAAGCTTCTGCTTGGCCATGATCTCGGCCAGCGCTTCCTTGGACTTGTTCAGGTCGTTGTCCGCGTCGCGGATTTCCTGGTCGAGGATGCGCAGCGCCTGACTGTCGGTGACGGCCTCGCCCGCTTCGTGTGCGGCACCGCGCAGCGCGGTCACCAGCTTGTTCCAGACTGCCATGATGAACTCCTTGTGCTGTGGGTTGTCGTTGCGTTGCCCGAACCGCTTCAGGCCTGCTGGGCGCGCGGCAGATAGCCGGCGAGCGCCTCGGTCACCTGGATCACGCTGTCGGCCAGCGCCAGGATTTCGCAGATGATGTCGTCGCTGCTGCTCGTGGCGCGCATGGCCGAGAACATCACGTAGCCTTCGCCTTCCGAGCCCAGCGGCTCGAGCGCGAGCGTCGCATGGGGAAAGAGCTTCTGCAGGCGCAGGATCTGCTCGTTGAGGCCGGCGCGGTCGGCGACGTCCGCCGCCGACCAGAGGAACGCCTCCACGACGAGCTGGTCGCCCGAGAGCGCAAGGTGCACGGGCAGGTCACCGAAATCCGGCAGCGTGACCAGCAGGCTCGCGTCGGCGCCTTCCAGCACCTCGACCTGCAGGCGGCCGCCTTCGGCCAGCGCGGAGCGTTGCAGGTCTTCTGCAAGGCTGTGAATGTTCCAGTACGGATGTGTGCTCGATTCCATGTCACCCTCCTTGTGGTCAAAAGCCAAAGACTCGGGATGCGCCCCGGGCAGGCGCATCAACCTCTCCAGCCGCTGCAGGGCTTGCCCGTACTGCGGCAGGATCCACACCTCTTTCTTCACCAGCCCCTGCTCGCGCAGCCGCTGACGGTGCAAACGCTGGTAATGTGCCGAGGTTTTCGGTTCCAGTTTCGGTTCCATGCGTCTACTCTAACTTCATTACATGTGATGTGTACATGTAATGTGTGTCAATATGAAACTCCAATGAAATCAGAGGCTTGCTGCCCCGCCCTGCTGATTGCCGCTCCTGCCTCGGGCCAGGGGAAGACCACGGTGACCTCGGCCCTGGCCCACCTGCTCGCCGCGCGCGGCAAGCGGGTGCGGGTGTTCAAGTGCGGTCCGGACTTCCTGGATCCGACCTGGCTGGCCCTGGCCAGCGGCCAGCCTGTGGACAACCTCGACCTCGCCATGTGCGGACGCTCCGACATCGAGCAGCGCCTGGCGCAGGCGGCCGCCGACAGCGACGTGATCCTCGTCGAGGCCGTGATGGGGCTCTTCGATGGCACGCGCAGCGCGGCGGACATCGCGGCGCTGTGGAACCTGCCCGTGCTCCTGGTGATCGACGCCTCGGCGATGGCCGAAACCTTCGGGGCCCTGGCCTTCGGCCTTGCCAACTACCGGCCGGGCCTGCGGATCGCGGGCGTGCTGGCCAATCGTGTCGCAAGCGAGCGGCATGCGCAGATGCTGCGGCGCTCCGTGACGCCCGATGTGCGCTGGCTCGGCCACCTGCCGCGACAGAACGCCTCCGGCCAGAAGCCCATGCCCTCGCGCCACCTGGGACTGCTGCCCGCCGACGAATTGCATGATGCACAGGACCGCCTGGCCGAACTGGCACAGAGCCTCGGGCAGTCGGATCTGGGGCAGCTTCCATGGGAGGATTGGCTCGCGCACTGGCAGGTGCAGTTTCCGGCACCGGCAACCGGCAGTGCAGGTGATGCCGCCGCGACCGAAAACGGGCTGCTTTCCGGTCGCACCATCGCGATAGCGCGCGACGCGGCATTCAGCTTCATCTACCCCGCCAACCTCGCGTTCCTGCAGGCGCAAGGCGCCCGGTTGGCCTTCTTCTCGCCGCTGGCAGGCGACCCGCTGCCCGCCTGCGATGCGCTCTGGCTGCCCGGCGGCTATCCGGAGCTGCACACCGAGGCGCTGGGTCGCAGGCAGGATCTCGCGGTACAGATTGGCGCGCACTGGCAGGCAGGCAAGCCCATCTGGGCCGAATGCGGGGGCATGCTGGCGCTCATGCGGGAGCTCCACTGGCCCGCCCGGGAACTGCGGGCTCCGCTGCTGGGCGTCATACCCGGCGAGGTGACACAGCACCAGCGCCTGCAGGGACTGGGCATGCAGGGCTGGCAAAGCCCCTGGGGACTGCTGCGCGGGCATGGTTTCCATCACTCCAGCTGCGAAACCAGCCTGCCCGTGCTGGGCCATACGCAGCGCCTGATCGACGAACACGAGCTCGATGCGCAATCGCGCCTCGAACCCGTCTATTCACAGGGCTCGCTGCGCGCGAGCTATTTCCACGCGTGGTTCCCCTCGAACCCACGCGCGGCGGCCGGCCTGTTCACCGCGCCCGATCCGACGACGAGCCCTCTTCCCGGATCCGCCAGCGCTTGAGCAGCAGTGCATTGGTCATCACGCTGACCGAGCTCAACGCCATCGCGGCGCCCGCCACCACCGGGCTCAGGAAGCCCAGGGCCGCCAGGGGAATGCCGGCCACGTTGTACGCAAACGCCCAGAACAGGTTCTGGCGGATCTTGCGCACCGTGCGATGCGAGATGTCGAGCGCCGCCGCGACGAGCTTGGGATCGCCGCGCATCAGCGTGATACCGGCCGCATGCATCGCCACGTCCGTGCCATTGCCCATGGCCATGCCCACGTCTGCCGCAGCGAGCGCGGGCGCGTCGTTCACGCCATCCCCCACCATCGCGACCACATGGCCGCCCTGCTGGAGCTGCTTCACCGCGGCCGCCTTGTCTCCCGGCAGCACCTCGGCCATGACCTCGCCCCGATCGGGGTCGAGCCCCAGGCGCCGCGCCATGGCATAGGCGGCCCCCTTGTTGTCGCCCGAAATCATCACGCAGCGCACACCCTGGGCCTTGAGCTCGGCCAGCGCCTCCATCGCTCCGGGCTTGGGTTCGTCGCCAAACGCCAGCAGGGAGATCGCCACCAGCCCACTCGTGCGTCGCTCGGCGACCGCGGACACCGTGGCACCCTTTTCCTGCAGATCGGTCGCCTGGGCCGCCAATGCCCCCAGGTCGACATTCAGCTCCTGCATCCAGCGCAGGCTGCCGATCAGGTAGCTCCTTCCCGCCACCTCGCCTTCCGTGCCGCGGCCGGGCACGGCGCGCACGCCATCGGGCTCGGGAATCGCCACGCCACGCTCCTTGGCAGCCGCCACCACGGCTCGCGCCAGCGGGTGCTCGCTGCCGCTCTGCACACTCGCCACCGCGGCAAGGACGGCGGACTGATCGGCCAACTCAGCGGCCGATGGTTCCACGTGAAACGCGATCAGCCTGGGCTGGCCCACGGTCAGCGTGCCTGTCTTGTCGAAAGCCACGGTATCGACACGGTGGGCCAGCTCCAGCGCCTCGGCGTCCTTGATCAGAATGCCGTTCTTCGCGGCCACGCCGGTGCCGGCCATGATCGCCGCGGGGGTCGCCAGGCCCAGCGCACAGGGACAGGCGATCACCAGCACCGCCACCGCATGGATCAGAGCGGCCTCCACGCCGGCGCCGTAGGCCATCCAGCCAAGGAAGGTGAGCAAGGCGATCACCAGCACCACGGGCACGAAGATGGCCGACACCTTGTCCACGGTGCGCTGGATCGGGGCCTTGGCCGCCTGCGCATCCTCCACCAGGCGGATGATCCGCGCCAGCACGGTCTCCGAGCCCACGGCCGAGACCTGCATCACGATGCGGCCGTCGCCGTTGATCGAGCCCCCCGTGAGCTGTGACCCGGCCTCGCGCACCACCGGCAGCGGCTCGCCGGTCAGCATCGATTCATCGACCTGCGTATGACCCTCGACGACCACTCCGTCCACCGGCACGCGCTCGCCGGGGCGCACCACCAGCTTGTCGCCCGCCATCACCTCGGCGATCGGCACGTCCACTTCACCGTCGCGCCCCATCAGGTGGGCCACATCGGGCCGCAGCGCATGCAGCGCGCGGATGGCCGCCGTGGTCTGCCGCTTGGCCCGGGCCTCCAGCCACTTGCCCAGCAGCACCAGCGTGATCACCACCGCCGAGGCCTCGAAGTACAGGTGCGGCGTGTGGCCCGGATGCGCGGTGAGCCACAGCCACAAGGACAGCCCGAAGCCCGCGCTGGTGCCGATCGCCACCAGCAGGTCCATGTTGCCCGACAGCGCCCGGGCCGCATGCCAGCCCGCCTTGTAGAAGCGCGCACCCAGGATGAACTGCACGGGCGCGGCCAGCAGGAACTGCGCCCAGGCTGGCAGCATCCAGTGCTGGCCGAACAGGTCGCCGAACATCGGCAGCACCAGCGGCGCGGACAACAGCAGGCCGATCGCGACCGGCATGAAGCCCGCCCAGGGCGACTTCGATTCCTCGCTCGCTTCCTGCTCCGCCACGGAGCGCGGCTCGTAGCCCGCATTGCGCACCGCGCGGCGCAGGATCGCATCGATATCGGCCTGCGTCGCTGCATCGCCGAGCGTGATGTGTGCACGCTCGGTGGCCAGGTTCACCGTGGCGTCCTGCACGCCTGGAACCTTGCGCAGCGCACGCTCGACGCGCCCCACGCAGCTCGCGCAGGTCATGCCGCCGATGCCGAGATCGACTACCGAAACAGGAGTTGGGGTGGTTGCAGTGTTGTTCATGGATTGGAAGTTAAGGTTTGACATGATGTGAAGGTCAAGCCCTTTCTGCCCTTTCTTTTCATTTTTTTGCGTTGTCCCATGTGTGGACGCACCGGCGTCGTCATAGCCGGCACGTTCATCCCATGAACCGCTTGACTCTGACATGGTGTCAAGGTACACCATGGCATCGGTTCATTTCGATCCATTGAATTCCTCGAATTCATTCCATTCACCGCTCACAAGGAGAAACCCATGAAATACACATTCCAGGTTCAAGGCATGACCTGCGGCCATTGCGAACGCGCCGTGGTGCATGCAGTGCGTGAAGTCGATGCCGATGCGCTCGTCAAGGTCGACCTGCCCACCGGCCAGGTCACCGTGGAGAGCGACAAGTCGCGCGATGCGCTGGCCAACGCCATTCAGGAAGAAGGCTACAAAGTCGCGGCATGACCACCACGTCCGCCCCGAGATCCCCCGCCGTCCGGACACCGCCCGTGCGCTGGCCCGTGGCGATCGGCGTGGCGGCCGAACGCGCCGGTGTCTCGGCGCGCATGGTGCGCCACTATGAGTCGCTCGGCCTGCTGCCGGGCGTCTCGCGCACCGACAGCGGCTATCGGCAATACAACGAGGCCGACGTGCACACGCTGCGCTTCATACGCCGCTCGCGTGATCTCGGTTTCTCGATGGAGGAAATCGCCACGCTGCTCGGCCTGTGGAAAGACAAGGAGCGCGCAAGCGCGGAGGTCAAGAAAGTGGCCCAGGCCCATATCCTCAACCTGTCCGAACGCATTGTGGCGATGCAGGACATCCAGCGCAGCCTGCAGACACTGGTGCATTGCTGCCATGGCGACGAGCGGCCGGACTGTCCGATCCTCGAAGAGCTGGCCAGCGAACAAATCGCGCATCCGCGGAGCCATTCCGAGCCTGCGCCCTGAGCGCGCCACCCGAGCCGGCCGGACCGCCTCAGATCCGGCAAAGGAAAAACACAAGGAAAAAGAAAAGGGAGCACCGCAGAGAAACGGGCTCCCTTTTTTTCCTGGCCGGCCCGCCCGGCAGCGCTCGGGCAGGCAGTTATCCACCGGAAGGACGTCCTGCTTAAAAAACAGGCAAAACCACTGGCGCCGGCATTCAGGCTGCCGAAGGTGCCGGCTTGATGAAGGCCTCGACCTTGCCCTTGAGCGTGATGAGCAGCGGGCGCCCCTTGCGGTCCAGCGTCTTGCCCGCGGGAACCTTGATCCAGCCCTCGCTCACACAGTACTCCTCCACGTCGAAGCGCTCCTTGCCGTTGAAGGTGATGCCGATGTCGTGCTCGAAGAACTCCGGCTTGTGGTGCGGGCTGCGGGGGTCGATGGACAGGCGATCGGGCAATGCGGGCTGGTTGTTCGCGGTATCGGTCACGGTTTTCTGATCTCTTGGTTCTGGGAAAGGCGCCATTGTCCCGCAAACATCCTGTCAGCCACTACCTGTACCCCACCAACCCGCTCCAGAGACGCTGGCCCGATCAGTTATGCAAGCTCGCTGCTCCATTGTGGCCAATGGCTTTTTCAACACCTCTCATGCTTCTATTTTTATAGCAATAAATCAGTTATTCACGTGGTTTATATCACTATTTCATGAAAAATTGACGATTGTGGATAACTTTGAGGATCAATGACTGACAACCCACCAGTTATTCACAGGCCGCCGAATTCCGTCCGATTTATCCCCATTCGACGTGCACCAGCAGCCGGGTCGGCTCCACATGCTTGCGATTCCTGCAAACCATTGAAGAAAAAAGAAAAAAACAGCTTATCCACAGGTGAGTTGCTTACTTATTACTACTAACATTCTTCAATAACACCTTTAAAGAACAACCACAGGAAAACCTTGGAGACGCCGCGCCCGGAAAAAACGGAAGGGATGCAGGAGTTCAGGGAAAAATACACAGTTATCCCTGGAAAATGCGCAGTTCCTGTGGATAACCTTGAATAACTCTGGATAACTTCTGCCCGCAACAAAAAAAGCCGCTTTGGCAAAGCCAAAGCGGCGGTACGAAGCAGGCATCAGAGAGAAGGTGCGGCCGGATTTGCTTGGGCCCAACCCCACCCTGGCGCCTCTTCAAGGCACCTTACAAGCCCCTGGAGCGTTTTTTCAGCGCAGCATGAGGTAGCCCACCCCGATAGCCGCCACGAGCCCCACAGCGTCCGCAATCAGTGCACAGGCCAGGGCATGGCGTGCGTGGCGTACGCCCACGCTGCCGAAATACACCGCCAGCACGTAGAACGTCGTCTCCGTCGATCCCTGCACGATGGCGGCGAGGCGGCCCGCAAACGAATCCACGCCATAGGTCTGCAGCACGTCGATCATCAGTCCGCGCGCACCCGCGCCTGAGAGAACCTTCATCAGGCCCACCGGCAGGGCCGGCAGGAAATCGGTATCCAGCCCCGCCCCGCTCACTAGTGCACCGATGGCGGCCAGCACCGCGTTCATGCAGCCTGAGGCACGGAATACGCCGATCGCCACCAGGATCGCGATCAGGTACGGAACGATCTGAATCGCCACGCCGAAACCTTCCTTGGCTCCATCGATGAAGGCGTCGTACACATTCACCCTTTTCCAGGCCCCCACCACGATGAACAGCATCACGATGCCGAGAATGACTCCGGCGCCGACGGCTCCGGTGATGCGCGCAGCCTGTTCGGCGGGCAATCGCGCGAGGGCCGTGACCAGCGCCGCCATCAGGCCGCCAAGCACCAGCACCGGCACCAGCAGCTTCGCGCGCCACAGGGGCAGGCGCTGGCAGACTGCAACGGCCATCACACCCGCGAGCAGCGAGATGAAGGTGACGATGAGCGTGGGCAGGAAGATGTCGGCCGCATTGAAGCCCGCGCCCAGGCCCTGCTTGAGCGCCACGCTCTGCCGGATGGCGATCACCGAGGTGGGAATCAGCGTGAGGCCTGCCGTGTTCATCACCACGAACATGATCTGCGCGTTGCTCGCGGTATCGGGCCGCTCGGTGTTGAGCGACTGCAGCTCACGCATGGCCTTGAGTCCGAGCGGAGTGGCCGCGTTGTCCAGGCCGAGCAGGTTGGCCGAGATGTTCATGGTCATCGCCCCCTGGGCCGGATGGCCGTCGGGTACGCCGGGAAACAGCCGCGTGAGCAGCGGGCTGGCGACGCGCGCGAGCAGCTCGATCATGCCGGCCTTCTCGCCCACGCGCATCAGCCCGAGCCACAGGCACATGATGCCGGCGAGGCCCAGCGAAATCTCGAAGCCCGAACGCGCACCGTCGAACATTGCGGTGAGCAATGCCTGAAAGATGCCGTCGTCGCCCGTGAACCACCGCCAGAGTGCGGTGACGAAGGCTGCAATGAAGAAGCCGATCCAGACCCAGTTGAGTGCCATCCCCGGATGGTAGCGGCTCGGGCACGGCGAACGGGACGGCGAGCCGTGGCAGACTCGGGGCACCATGACCGATCCCACGCTGCTCGTTGCCGACGACCATCCGCTGTTCCGCGCGGCGCTGATCCAGGTGCTGCACGAACGCTTTCCGCAGTTCCGTGCGCTCGAGGCCGCGAGCGCGCAGACCCTGGGCACGGCGCTGAAGGAGCACCCGGAAATCGAACTGGTGCTGCTCGACCTGGCCATGCCCGGCGCCCGCGGCTTTTCCTCGCTGCTGCACGTGCGCGGCGAGTACCCTGAAATCCCCGTGGTGGTGATCTCGTCCAATGAACACCCGCGCGTGATCCGTCGCGCGCAGCAGTTCGGCGCGGCGGGCTTCATCCCGAAGTCCGCGTCGGCCCATGACATGGGCGCGGCGATCCAGGAAGTGCTCGATGGCGAGCTGTCTTTCCCGCACACCGATGCCGAGAGTTCGCAGGCCGATGCCGAACTGGCGGCACGCCTCGCGCAGCTCACGCCGCAGCAGTTCCGCGTGCTCATGTGCCTGGCGGACGGCCTGCTCAACAAGCAGATCGGGCACGAGCTCGGCCTGGCCGAAAACACCGTGAAGGTGCACGTCACCGCGATCCTCAAGAAACTTGAGTGCTACAGCCGCACACAGGCCGCCGTGCTGGTCAAGAGCCTGGAGCCCGAGAGCGGCATCTGAAACCGGTCAACCCGCTCCGGGACGCATCCGTGCCCGGTGGGCCGGCCCGCTCTCAACCGAGCTGATCGACCAGCAGGTCCCGTACTTCGCGCAGCACGCGGTCCTCACCACGCCTGCCGGGCAGCATCTGGAAGCTGGCCACCCCGAGCGCCGGCAGCCGCGCCGCGCGTGCGGCAACGATATCCACACCCTCGCACGCGGCGGACTCGTTCAGGCAGGCAAACCCCAGGCCCGCCGCGAGCGCGGACTGCATGCCCGCCACACCCGAGGCCACGTGCACCACGTCGAACGGCAGCTTGCGCTGCACGAGCGCCTTCTCGGCCAATGCGCGAAGCGTGCAGCCTTCGTTCAGCGTGACGAGCGGCAGCGGTGCGCCCCGTGCCGGCAGCTTGCCCGGTGCGGCCATCCATCGCAGGGGTTCCGTGCGCAGCGGGTGCGATCGCGCCGTCTTCTTGCCGTCCACGCGCATGGTGATGGCGATGTCGAGTTGCCCAGCCGCATGCTCGGCCTCCACCAGGCGGCTTTTTCCCATGCTCACGCGCAGGCGCACGCCGGGGTGCTGCGTGGATAGCTTCGCGAGCAGTTGCGTGAGCTCGTTGGGCCGGAAGTAGTCGGTGATGCCCAGCCGCAGCTCGCCCGTGAGCGGCGTGCCATGCAGGTCGCGCCAGACCTCGTCGCTCAGCGCCAGCAGCCTGCGCGCATGCGCGAGCAGCAGCTGCCCTGCCGGCGTGGGCACCACGCCCGACTTGCTGCGCACCAGCAGCAGCTGTCCCGCGCGGTCCTCGAGCTTGCGCAGCTGTTCGCTGGCCGCCGATTGCGACAGGAACACCTGCGCGGCGCCGGCCGTCACGCTTCCGGCGTCCACCACATGCACGAAGGTCCTGAGTTGCTCGATGTCGAAGGCTTGCATGAATGCACAGTCTGCCCAGAGATTTATGAACGGATTCTCACCTGGGAAACCCACAGTTTATCCAGCGGGTTTTCCGATGGATATTAACTGATATTCCCGTTTTACCGATGAATGAAGATTGTCCAGAATGCATCCACGTACTTATCAACACAGGAGTGCACAACATGCCCCACATCGTTCTTCATCTCTCGGGCCCCGTGGATCATGGGCTGGCCAGGCGCAGTGTGGACAAGGTGATCGATCTCACCTGCCGGGTGCTCGACAAGCGGCCCGAAGTCATCTCCATACAGGTGTTGTTCACACCCAGTGAACAGTGGTTCATCGCCGGCAAGACCCTGGCCGAGACGGGACGCAGCGCGTTTCACCTGGACATCAGCGTGACGGACGAAACCAACACCAAGGCGGAGAAGGCGCGGTTCATCCGCGAGCTGTTCGATGCGATGAAGGAGCTGCGCCCGGATCTGCACGAGGTGAGCTATGCCTACGTGATCGACGCCCGGGCCGCCGCCTACGGGTATGGCGGCAGGACGCAGGAGTACCGGCACCAGCAGGCCGGCGTGTGATGCGTGCGGGGCTTCCCCCGGTTCGGAACGTCGTTCAGCGGCTGTCGGTTTCGCGCAGGCGCAGCAGGGTCTGGCTCAGGAGCGCGCGCAGCGCCGACGGCCGCACGGGCTTGAACAGCATGGCCCAGCCGCGTTCGGCCGCATGGCGACGCAGGGCGATATCGCGCTCGGCGGTCACCAGGATCACTTGCGGCGACTGGCCCCAGATCCCCGCGAGCTCCCCGAACAGGTCGGGGCCGTGGAACTCGCCCATGCGCACGTCGAGCAGCACGAGCTGCGGTGCATTCCCGGCGCGGGCGAACTGCAGCGCGCCCTGCGGACCGCCGGCGTAGGGCACGTCGCACCCCCAGCGCTGCAGCAGCGCTCCGGTCGCGGCACAGCTGGGGGCGTCATCGTCGATGTACCAGGCGCTCAGTCCGCGCAGGGGCGCATCGCTGCGCGGCTCCGACGCCATGGCAGAGGCCTCGGCGGGAACCGTGGAGGCCGGCTGCCTGGAAAGCGGCACGCTCACCCAGAACACGCTGCCCCTGCCGAGCTCGGAGCGCAGCCCGATCTCGTGCCCGAGCAGCTTGCCCAGGCGTTCCACGATCGCGAGGCCCAGGCCCGCGCCGCGGTCCTGGTCGTGCCCTTCGTTCAGGCGCCTGAACTCCTCGAAGATCTCGCGCTGCAGGCTTTCGGGAATGCCGGGCCCCTGGTCGTGGATCTCGATGCGCAACTGGTCGCCGCGCCGCCTGCATCCGATCAGCACCCGCCCCGTGGGCGTATAGCGGATCGCGTTGGAGAGCAGGTTCTGCAGGATGCGGCGCAGCAGCGCCTCGTCGCTGCGCACCACATGGCGGGACTTCACGGCCGAGAGCTTCAGCCCGCGGCTCTCCGCGATGATGCCGAAGTTGTGCTGCATCACCTGCAGCAGCGGGCCGAGTGCAAAGTCGCGCACGTGCACGTCGAGCTGGCCCGATTCCATGCGCGAGATGTCGAGCAGGCTGTTGAGGATGCC
This sequence comes from Diaphorobacter ruginosibacter, assembly GCF_014395975.1. Lineage (NCBI taxonomy): Bacteria > Pseudomonadati > Pseudomonadota > Betaproteobacteria > Burkholderiales > Comamonadaceae > Diaphorobacter > Diaphorobacter ruginosibacter. The sequence continues at coordinate 4,509,277 of NZ_CP060714.1, forward strand.
GTCCTGCGCGGCCAGCGCGCCCTCGATGCTATCGGCCACATGCCGCCCCGCATCGTCGTGCAGGTGGCTGCGCAGCAGCGAGCTGAACATGCGCGCCGCATTCAGCGGCTGCAGCAGGTCGTGCACGGCGGCGGCCACGAAGCGCGTCTTGTAGCGGTTGGCCGCCTCCGCCTCGCGCCGGGCGGCGTCCAGGTCCCGGGTGCGCTCGGAGATGCGCTGCTCCAGCGTGTCGGCCAGGGAGCGCAGTTCGCGCGCCGCGTTCTTGTAGCTGGTGATGTCGGCATAGCTGGTCACGAAGCCGCCGTCGGGCATGGGGTTGCCGCGAATCTCCAGCACCGTGCCGTCGCTCTTCGCGCTTTCATGCAGGTGCGAGGTTCCCTCGCGCAGATGCGCGAGGCGCCGCCGGATCGCGTCCTCCCCCGGATTGGCTCCGAGCAGGCCGCGCCTGGCGTTGTGGCGGATGAGGGCCTCGATGGGTGCGCCCACGCGCATGAGTTCGGGTGGAAACCTGAAGAGCTGCACGTAGCGGGAGTTCCAGGCCACGAGATTCAGGTCCGCATCGATCACCACCACGCCCTGGGGCAGATGCTGCAGGCTGCGCGAGAGGCCCGTGTCGGCCTGCTTGGCCGCCTGGAGGATCCCGTCCTGCGCGGTGCGCAGTTCCTGGGCATGCTGGTGCAGCACGGTCTCCAGTTCCTGGCGGCTCTTCTGGCGCAGGTTGGACAGGCGCTGGCGCTGGCGTACGAAGAGCACCAGCATTGCGAGCGCGAGCCACACACCGCCCGCGGTGACCGAGGCCCAGTAGCTTGCGATGGTGCTGGCACGCGCGTTGTGCAGCAGATGCAGGTGCCAGTCGGAATCCGGCAGTGCAATGCTTCGCCAGAGCACGGGATCGGCGAGCACCGGATCGCCGATGCGCGCGACGAAGCCGCCGTCGGCCAGCTGCCGTTCCCTGCGGAACTGCAGCGGCCTGAGCGGCTGGTCGGAGTACTGCCGCGTGGCATCCATCTCGGCGATGTCCTTCTCCGACAGCGGTGTCAGGTGGCGGTAGCGCCACTCGTCCTGGTTGGCGAGAAAGACCACCTCGTGCGCATCGGAGGCCATCACGATGTCCCGTGTCTGCTGCCAGCCGCGTTCGAGCTCGCTGAGCACGATCTTGATGGCGATGAGTCCGGTCACCCGTCCCTGCTCATCGACGATGGAGCGCGACAGGAAGTAGCCCGCCTCGCCCGTGGTCATGCCGATGCCGTAGAAGCGGCCGCGCCCCGTGGCCAGCGCCTGGGTCACGTAGGGACGGTAGCTGTAGTCCTCGCCGACGTTGCTGTGCCTGTCCCGCCAGTTGCTGGCCGCGATCGCGCGGCCCTGCGTATTGACCAGCGTGAGCGTGGAGGAGTCGCTTGCACCGTTGGCCTCCTCGAGCTTGCGGTTGAGCGCATCCACTTCGCGCGCGTCCAGCGCATGCGTGAGCGCATCGCGCAACTGCGGATCGAGCGCCAGCACTTCGGGCAGCGTGCGATAGCGGTCGATGCGCTGCGAGAGCTCCTGTGCATAGAGCGCGAGCTGGCGCTCCACCAGATCGCTTTCGTTCTGCAGGGCACGGTGCAGCGCAAATTGGCTCGCGAGCAGCATGCTTGCGCACATGCCGGCGAGCACCACCAGAACGGTCCACAGGAGTCGGCTGCGCGATGAGGTCATGGTGCAAGTGTGCTAAGTGGTTACCCTAGGTTTCGCGGGGGTCTCCCCTCTGGAGCCCGCATCGACTAATACCAATAGGTTATCGCCAGCGCGCGCCTGCAGCCGTACAAACCGACACATACGCTTGTCCGGCTTCCATGCGCGTGCCCTGCGGCGGGAATTTTCCCGTTGTAGCACCCCGCTCCCCGGTCCGATGGGCGTAAGCACCCCACACCTTATCGAGACCACGGAGAACCCGCATGCAAGCCATTCCGCAAACCGCCGCCGCGCCGGTGCACCTGCCGTTCTATCGGCAGCTGTATTTCCAGGTGGTGTCCGCCATCGTGATCGGCGTGCTGCTCGGCTATTTCGAGCCGCAGTACGCGCAGCAGTTCAAGCCGCTTGGCGACGCGTTCGTGAAGCTGGTGAAGATGATCATCGCGCCGGTGATCTTCCTCACCATCGTGACCGGTATAGCCGGCATGACCCACCTGCGCACCGTGGGCCGCGTGTTCGCCAAGACCATGGTCTACTTCCTGTTCTTCTCCACGCTGGCGCTGATCGTGGGCATGATCGTCGCGCACGTGATCCAGCCCGGCGCGGGCATGCACATCAACGTGGCCGATCTCGACCAGTCCGCCGTGCAGGGCTATGTGTCGAAGTCGCACGAGATGACCCTCACCGGCTTCCTCATGGACGTCATCCCCAAGACCCTGGTGAGCCCCTTCGTGGGCGACAACATCCTGCAGGTGCTGTTCATCGCCGTGCTGTTCGGCATTGCGCTGGCAATGTCCGGCGACCACGGCAAGCCCGTGCTGAACTTCCTCGAGGCGCTGACGATTCCCGTGTTCAAGCTCGTGAACATCCTGATGAAGGCCGCCCCGCTCGGTGCGTTCGGCGCCATGGCCTTCACGATCGGCAAGTTCGGCCTGTCCTCGCTGGTCAACCTGGCCTGGCTGGTCGGCACCTTCTACATCACCTCACTGCTGTTCGTGGTGGTGATCCTGGGCTTCGTGGCACGCCTGTGCGGCTTCTCGGTGCTCAAGCTGGCCAGGTATCTCAAGGCCGAGCTGCTGCTGGTGCTGGGCACGTCATCTTCCGAATCGGCACTGCCCTCGCTGATGCACAAGATGGAAAAGGCCGGCTGCAGCAAGTCGGTCGTGGGCCTGGTGGTTCCCACCGGCTATTCGTTCAACCTGGACGGCACCAACATCTACATGACGCTGGCCGCGCTGTTCATCGCGCAGGCGACCGATACGCACCTCACGCTGGGTCACCAGATCATGCTGCTGCTGGTGGCCATGCTCAGCTCCAAGGGTGCCGCCGGCGTGACGGGCGCGGGCTTCATCACCCTGGCCGCCACGCTGGCCGTGGTGCCCGAAGTGCCCGTGGCCGGCATGGCGCTGATCCTTGGTGTGGACCGCTTCATGAGCGAATGCCGTTCGCTCACCAACTTCATGGGCAATGCCGTCGCCACCGTGGTCGTTTCGCGCTGGGAAAAGGCGCTGGACTACGACAAGCTCGACGCCGCGCTGTCGGGCGAGGAGCTGCCGGACGCCCTGCCGGTGCCGCAGGCTGCGACACGCCAGGCCTGAACTGAATACGCATGTCTCCGGGCCGTTCACTCGGTCCCGTTCAGATCCCGCCAGGGCCTCGGCCCGGCGGGATTTTTTTCGTCAGAACGGTGGGTCCTCGTCGTCTTCGTCGTCGGCGCCCTGCGCGGCCATGGCGGCGGCCGATGGATCCACCGCTGCGGGCTTTCTGTCGGTATCGGGGCGCGGGGTGGCCACCGTGCCGCCGCCCAGTTCGGTGCGGCCCTCGCCACCCAGCGCCTCCACCAGGTCGGGCAGCAGCTTGGTGAGTTCACCTGTGGCGATCGCCACGTCGGCGTCGAAGCCGGCGTCGTCCTGCTTCTGGCCTTCGAAGACCGTGTCGAGGAAGGAGATCTTCTTGATCTGCAGGCTCTCGGTGAGCACGAACGAGACACGATCATCCCAGCTCATCGCGAGCTTGGTCGGCATCTTGCCCTGGTCGATGTGTTCGCGGATCTCGTCGATGTCGAGCGGATGGCGCGAGTAACGCACCACGGCCTTGGCCTCGTCGGCGCTCTTGAGCTCGCATTCGCGGTCGATCGAGAAGCCCACGGGCGGCTCCTGTTCCTTGAGCCAGTGCGCCATCGCCGCCTGTGGCGACTCCTGCGTGTCGAGCAGCGCCACGGCAAAGCCGGGCAGCGCATCCACCAGCATGGTCACGACCTCGTCGGCCCTGCCCTGGCTGCCGGTGTCGAGCACCAGCAGGTGCGCCTCCGGATCGATCCACACCCACATCGATCCCTGCTTGGTGAACGCCATCGGCAGCAGGTCGAGCTTGGCTTCTTCCTTGAGCTCCTTGCTTTCCTTCTTGCCCGGCTTGCGGCCGGTCTCCTGCTCGATGCGGGCGGCCTTTTCCTTGACCTTGCGCGCGAGCACCGATCCCGGCAGCACCTTGGATTCGGTCATGAAGCGCAGAATCCACTGCCCGCCGACCGACTCGGCCATCGCGCCATGCTCCTCGCCGCGCGGCGGCACCCAGCCCACCGATTTCTCCTGCGTGGCGCCGCATTCCTCGAAAAGCGATGGGGCCAGCGCTTCCTCCACTTGCGTCAAATCCATCTGCCACGATTCGGCGATGCGATACACGATCATGTTCTTGAACACGCTAACTATCCGTCCTTCACTTTGAAAAAACGCGGGTGGCCACCGCGGAGGCCGCCCGCCGAAATCCAGTTCCAAGCATCCATTGTCAGGGCAACCGTCCCATGGGCGCCTTGCCTTGAAAGAGCCCGGCTGCTATTCATAAGGAAGCAATCATCCATTGATTGCCAATGAAAGCCGCTGAATTCGAGTTATCCGCAGGCCGCCTTCGTGAACGAAACCAGCGTTCCGGCCATCCGGGAAATTCGTAGAACTTTACACAGATTGAAGTTTGGAACATGGCCGCGATACATGCCGCGACCACACTTGCATCCAAGCGCCGCAGGATCTCCCCCGGTGCCCTGTCTCCTCCTGCTCTGTTCCAACGGGAAGTTCTCAAGAAAGGAAAACTCACCATGGCTCGCTTTTCTACACGCTCTTTCGCTGCAACCGCTCTGGCTGCAGCCATGTTCGCCGCAGCCGCCGTTCCGGCAATGGCCCAGACCGCTCCTGCTCCGGCGGCACCCGTCGCTTCGGCCGACGCCAAGCCGGCTCCCCGTCACCATGAGCGTGGCCCGCGCATGACGCCCGAACAGCGCCAGGAGCGCATGGCCAAGCACGCCGAGGCCTTCAAGCAGAAGCTGAAGATCACTGCCGACCAGGAACCCGCATGGAATGCCTTCCAGGAAGCCATGCATCCCAAGAACCGGCCGGATCACGCACGCCTTGACCGCAAGGACATGGATAAGCTGACGACACCCGAGCGCATCGACCGCATGCGTGCCCTGCACGCCCAGCGCTCGGCGGAAATGGACCGCCGCGGCGAGGCCGTCAAGACCTTCTACGCAGCGCTCAAGCCCGAACAGCAGAAGACCTTCGACCAGGAAAGCGCCCGCATGATGCATCGCTTCGGCCCTGGCGACCACAAGGGTGAGCGGGACGGCAAGCGAGGCCCGCGTGGGGAGCACGGGCATCGCCACCATGGCAAGCAGGCTCCCGCCGACGCGGCAGCTCCGGCAGCGCCCGTGCAGCCGCAGTAATCCACAGCCCCACACTGCCCGAAGCCCGCGCTCGCGGGCTTTTTTCATCGCCGGGCTGTCCCCAGATGAAAAGCGCCCCTTTGAGGAGCAGTGGCCGCATGCAGTGGACAAGCATGGGGAACCATCTTGCATTTCTCCGGCCCGCAGACAAGCCACAGTGATCGGCTGCAATGCGGCAAAGGCCTACATCGGACAAAGATGTCCGAACTTTAAAGTGGTAACACGGCGTCAATGAGCGACGCCTTGGAAACCATCATGTTCAATACCCTTCATCGGTCCCCGAGCGGGGACTTCGCACCACGGCAACGCCCGTGGGCGCGACACACATTCGCCATCTTCACCCTTGCACTGACTGCGTCCGCAACTTCGGCGATTGCACAGACATCTGTGGATAACTCTGGTGATCTCTCGCGTGCCAAGTCCATCTACGTACAGGGAAGCTGGGCCGAGCACGGCACCGACGCCGCCACCGTCGGCGTTACCCTGCCCTGGAAAGAGTGGAAAGCTGACCTCTGGGGCGGCCAGGTGCGGGGCCATTGGGATCTTTATGTGTCCCGCCTGTCCTTCGATGGGCGGCGCAGCTATGACAGCACCTGGATGTTTGGCGTCAAGCCCGTGTGGCGCTGGCGCCCGGACGCGGGGCGCTCTCCCTGGTTCGCAGAGGCCGGCGTCGGGCTGACCTACATGACCGACCGCTACATCACCGTCCACAAGGAATTCAGCACCTCGTTCAATTTCGCCACTCATCTGGGTGTGGGCTACAGCTTCGGCGAGCAGCGCCAGCATGAGGTGCAACTGCGCGTGGAGCATGTCTCGAATGCGGGCATCAAGGAACCCAATCCCGGCGAAAACTTCGTGCAGATCCGATACGGCTACCACTTCTGACCAGGTTGATCACTTGTTATCCACAGCTAAAACCCGCATTCAGAGCGGATGTGGATAAACTTGTACAGAATTTTCAGAGCAACTTCGATTTATCCACAGCAAAGTGGAAAACTTCGAAGTTGTTCCCATTTCAGGTACAGCGGCAAGATAGCTCGAAGCACATGGTTTGATTTTTTCCAAATGATTGAGAACAATGGAGAAAATCAATTTATCCACAGGCTGTTCGGTCCTCTACTACTAACAACATATATAAATAACACTATTCAAGAACAACTTTGCTAGTGCTGTGCCTCATATGGGCGCGCCTTTGAATTTCACATTGCGGTAAATCATCGTTATTTGATGAATAAATAAGCAAGTTTCACCGCTTCCTTGCCCGGCGTTTCTTTTTCTTCTTCTTTTTGAATGACCTCCACCCGACCCGTCGCACTCATTACCGGTTCCACCAGCGGGATCGGCGCCGCTATCGCCCGTTGCCTGTCGCGCGACGGATTTTTGGTGGTGCTTCATTCGCGAAGCAGTGTGGAAACCGGCAGGGCGATGGCCCTGGAACTGTCCCCTGCCCTTTACATCCAGGCCGATCTCGCAGACGAGGAGGAACGCCGGAATCTTGTAGAGCAAACCGTTGCCGCATGCGGCCGAATCGATCTGCTTGTGAATAACGCGGGCATAAGTCAGGTGATCCCGCACGGCGACCTTCTGGCGGCCACGCCCGAGGTCTGGCAACAACTGCACGAGGTGAACGTGGTCGCGCCTTTCCGGTTGATTGCACATGCCGAAGCCGCATTGCGCGCGTCTGCCCGGCTGAGCGGCAGGCCTGCTTGCGTGATCAACATCAGCTCGCATGCCGGTGTGCGCCCCAAGGGCGCGTCCATCCCCTATGCGGCAGGCAAGGCCGCGCTCAACCACATGACACGCCTGCTCGCACTGAGCCTTTCACCGGAAATCCGCGTGAACGCCGTTGCACCGGGGCTGGTGGAAACGCCCCTGACGGAAAGCTGGACCGCTGCGCGGGAACTGTGGAACACCAAGTCTCCCATGCGGCGCGGAGCACAGCCCGAGGACATCGCGCAGGTGGTGGCGATGCTGGCTGCGTCGGACTATCTGACCGGTGAAGTGGTGCTGTCGGATGGCGGGTTGAATCTGACCTGACGCCGACGGGGATGCCAGAACACAACGGTCAGCGAGTTATCCACAAGCCGCCCGTCTGGCGGAGGCAGCTCAGTTCGCAGGAATGTCGAGGCCTGGAAGGCGCACCGGGCCCAGGCCCAGCCAGTTGCCGAAGCGATCGCGGGTGCGCATGTAAAACGACGGATATCCCTCACTGACATCCCTGTGGAACGGGTGGATGGTGATGTCCGCACTTCCCTTCCAGCTCTGTTGCAGATCGGGCATGTCGAGCAACGCGCAGCGCATGGAATAAGGGTCTTGGCGCGGGATGTCCTGGTAGCACTGAACGGTGCCGTCCTCGTTCATCGCAAACCGTCCATTCACCCGCATCAGCCTGACCCAGCCTGTGATCGCCGAGCGTTCGGTCACGAGGGACGACATCACATCTGCATCGCAATGGCAAGTTGCTCCTTCAGCAACTGCGCCATCTCCTTCTTGCGTTCGGGCGGCAGGCGCGGCGCGATCGCGCCGAAGCTGATGGCGGCCTGGGTGCTGGCCGATGCGGTGAAGGTGCAGCCGACGCCCGACACGCCGACGGTCAGCGTGTCGGTGATGTCCGCGTAGCCCATGCTGCGTGTGCGCTTGACGGCCTGGATCAGGCGCTCGCGCGTGAAATTCGCCTGTGCGAATTCCTCCGTGTGGCGGTCGAAGATGCGCTCGACCTCGGTATCGCCCAGCTGCGCCATCAGCGCGAGTCCGCCCGCGCCCAGGCCCAGCAGGCGGCGCCCGCCGACGTCGGTGGTGAACACCTTCACGGGAAAGTGCCCTTCCTCGCGGTGCAGGCACAGGCAGTAGTCGCCCTGGCGGATCACCAGGAACACGGTGTCGCCCGACATGCGCGCGAGCTTCTGCATGAGCGGACGGCACGAATCCACCAGGGGCACGCGGCGCATCGAGGCGAAGCCGAGCTGCATGGCGTCGATGCCCAGCCGGTAGGCCTTCGTCTCGGGGTCGCGTTCGGCGAACTGTTCCTCCGCCAGGCATGACAGCAGCCGGTGCGCGGTCGAACGCTCCAGGCCCGAGGCCGCCATCACCTCGGTCAGCGTGATGCCGTGCTCATGGTGCTCGGCCAGCATGCGCAGCAGGCCCAGCGAACGGCGCAGGCTCTGTGCGCCGGCGGTTCCGGATGTTTTGTCCATATTGTGGGAAAAGAGTGAATATTTGTTTGAGATATAGGAAACCCGAAGTCTAGACTGAATGTCATCCCGCAGATAGACGATGTTTAGGAGACAAGGCATGGCGTACGAAACGCTCGAAATCGAAAACCACGGCGCGGTGCGCCGCATCCTGCTGGCCCGCGAGGCGCAGCGCAATGCACAGAGCCAGCAGTTGCTGGACGAGTTGATGGCCGCCTTCGACGAGGCGCGTGTGGATAACTCCGTGAACGTGGTGATTGTGGGCGGCAAGGGTGCGCATTTCTCGGCGGGCCACGACCTGAAGCAGGCCCAGGCCGAGCGCGCGAACTTCACCGTGGAGGAGCGCTGGGCCTATGAGGAACTGCGCTACTTCGACTACTCGCTCAAGATCCGGGACTTTCCCAAGCCCACCATCGCGCAGGTGCAGGGCGCCTGTGTGGCGGGCGGTTTCATGATCGCCAACATGTGCGACCTGGTGGTCGCGGGCGACAGCGCGTTCTTCTCCGACCCCGTCGGTCACACGCTCGGCGCGGCGGCCACCGAAGTGCTGATCCACCCCTGGGTGATGGGTGCGCGCAAGGCCAAGGAAATGCTCTTCACGGGTGGCAAGCTGAGCGCTCAGGAAGCGTGCGACATCGGCATGGTCAACCGCGTGGTGCCGGATGCGGAACTGGCCGACGCCGCGCTCGCGATGGCGCAGCAGATCGCCAAGGCGCCCCCCTTCGGGCTCCGGCTCATCAAGCGCTCGATCAATCGCTCGCTCGACACGCAGGGCCTGCGCGCGTCGCTCGAGGCGCATTTCGACACGCACCAGCTTTCGCACCTGAGCGAAGGTTTTCTCACGGCGCGCGACCGCGGACTGGCGAGCGCAATCCAGAAGAACGCAGGAAAGGCCTGAACCATGCGCTCTCCCGTGAAGCACTCCACGCACCGCCTCGAGCCGCTGCTCAACCCCGCATCGATCGCCATCGTCGGCGCCAGCAACAACGCCGCGCGCATCGGCGGCATGCCCATCGCGCATCTCACCAAGTTTGGCTACCAGGGGCGCATCTATCCGATCAATCCGAAATATGAGCAAGTGTTCGGCCTGCGCTGCCATGCCGATATCGAATCGCTGCCCGAAGCGCCGGACCTGGTGGTGCTCGCCATCGCGGCAGCCGATGTGCTCGCGATGCTCCGGCGCTGCGCGGCCAGGGGCGTGCGCGCGGTGATCGTCTACGCGGCGGGATTCGCCGAGGAAGGCGCCAGGGGGGCCGCCTTGCAGGCCGAACTCGAGGCCTACGTGGCGACGACCGACCTGGTGGTCGCCGGACCCAACGCGATGGGGTTTGCGAACCTGAACACGCAGGCACACACCAATTTCGCCTCGGTTTTCAACACCGCGCCCATGCAACCGGGCCGGGGCAGCGTCAGCCTGCTCACGCAGAGCGGCAACGTGTGCGCCGCGGTGTATGCGATCGCGCGCCGCCTGGGGGTGGACTTCAGCCACTTCATCAACACCGGCAACGAGGCGTGCGTGGATTTCGCGCAGTACCTCGAATACCTCGCGCAGGACGATGCGACCGACGTGGCGCTGGGCTACATCGAAGAGCTGCGCGACGGCGAGCGCTTCATGCAGGCCGCCGAACGCTTCTCGCGCCAGGGCAAGCTGCTCGTGCTCTACAAGGCGGGGGAAACCGACAAGGGGTCGGAGGCCGTGCGCTCGCACACCTCGGCGCTTGCGGGCGACCAGGCCGTGTACCAGGCCGCGTTTCGCCAGCTCGACATCATCCAGAGCAACGATTTCGTGCAGATGGCGCAGCTCGCGCACCTCGCGGGCTACCGCCACAAGAGCGCAGGCAGGCGCGTGGCGATCATCACGATCTCGGGCGCGCTGGGCGCGATCCTGGCCGACAAGTTCATCGCGCTTGGGCTCGACGTCCCCACGCTGCCGCAGGCGCTCCAGGACACGCTGCGCAGCGGCATTCCCGACTACGGCATGGTGAGCAATCCGGTCGATGTGACCGGCAACGTGGTGAACGATCCGGGCTTCGTGCGCACCGCGATGGAGGCGCTCGCGCAGTCCGACGCGGTGGACGCGGTCGTCATCTACGCGCCGGGCTACATGCTCGACCGCATGGCGGACGACCTGTGCGCCGTGTCGCAGAAGTTCGCCAGGCTCTTCGTCGCCATCGACACCGGCGCGGCCAGGACACGCGAGCAACTGCGCGCGGGCGGCGTGCCTGTGTTCGAGGACATCGGCGTGGCGGTCTCCGCGCTGTCGCCCTTCCTGCTGTGGCAGGAGCGCCGCCGAAACAACCGCTGGCTCGACCTGCGCGGCGAAGCCCCGCCGGAGCGCACGGCGCTGCCGCCCAGCCTTGACGAATACAGCACCAAGCAGTTGCTGGTGCGGCATGGCATGCCCGCAGGTGCCGAGCGCGTGGCCACCACGGCAGACGAGGCGGCCGCGGCGGCCGAGGCGATCGGCTACCCGGTCGTGCTCAAGGTGCTGTCCGCCGACATTGCGCACAAGACGGAGGCCGGCGGTGTGCGACTGCGCCTGCAGGACGCCGACGAGGTGCGCAAGGCCTTCACCGAAGTGCTGGCCAGTGTGCGCCGCCATGCGCCTCAGGCACGCATCGACGGCGCACTGGTCTGCCGGATGGAGTCGGGCGTGGCCGAGCTCATCGTCGGAGCGACGCGTGATCCCGTGTTCGGCATGACGCTGACCGTGGGGCTGGGCGGCGTGCTCACCGAGCTCTACAAGGACGTGAGCCACCGCGTGCTGCCGGTGGATGCATCGATGGCGCGCGAGATGCTGGGTGAGCTGAAGGCCTTCCCGCTGCTCACCGGCTATCGGGGCCGCGCGCCCGGCGACGTGGATGCCGCATGTGCGGCCATCGCGGGCTTTTCGCGCGCGGTGCTCGCGCTGCAGGAACAGGCGGACGAGGTGGAGGTGAACCCTCTGCTCGTCAGGGAGCGAGGCCACGGGGTCTGCATGCTCGATGCGCTGGTGCTGCCCGCGAAGGCGAGCCCGCACAACCACTGATTTTTCCGACCTCACTATCCACAGCAAACCAAGAGGAGACAAGTACCATGAAGCTCAAGCACATCCTGGCCACCATGGCCGTCGCAGTCGCCGCCGTGTGCGGCAGCGCCCAGGCGCAGAACTATCCGACCAAGCCGGTGACCATCGTCGTGCCCTTCTCGCCCGGCGGCGCCACCGACATCATGGCCCGCGCGCTGTCCGAGCGCATGAGCACCAAGCTCGGCCAGCCGGTGATCGTGGAGAACAAGCCCGGGGCCGGCACGGTGATCGCATCGGACTATGTGGCGCGCGCCAACCCCGATGGCCACACGCTGCTGCTCGCCGCGTCGTCGCTCGGCATCGCACCGTCGCTGTACAAGAAGGTGAACTACGATCCGGTGAAGGACTTCACGCCGGTCTCGCTGGTGGCATCGGTCGTCCATGTGCTGGAGGTGCATCCCAGCGTGCCGGCCCACAACGTGGCCGAGCTGGTGGCCTGGCTCAAGGCGAACCCTGCCAAGGGCAGCTACGGCTCCGTGGGCGCGGGCACGTCGACGCACCTGGAGTCCGAGCTCTTCAAGACCATGTCCGGTGCCAACATGGAGCACGTGCCCTACAAGGGCAGCGCCCCCGCCCTGATGGACCTCGTGGGCGGCAACATCAACGTGATGTTCGATGCCTATGCTTCGTCCAAGCCGTTCATCAACGACAAGAAGGTGCGCCTGCTCGCCGTCACGACGGCCAAGCGCTCCAGGCTGCTGCCCGATACGCCGACCGTGGCCGAGTCCGGCCTGCCGGGCTACGAGGCCATGCCGTGGCTCGGCTTCGTGGCGCCCGCGGGCACGCCGGCGCCCGTGGTGAACAAGCTCTACGCCACGCTGCAGGAGATCCTCAAGGAGCAGCCGATCCAGGAGAAGTTCGATGCGCTGGGGCTGGAGATCATCGGCAACAAGCCGGACGAGTTCGCGGCCTTCCTGAAGAACGACATCGTGAAGTGGACGAAGGTCGTGAAGGATTCCGGCGCGAAGGCGGACTGATCGCCACCGTTTTTTTTCAGCCATCCGCCCTCTCCTGCAAACCGGGAGGGGCGTGAAACCAATAGACATTCGAAAGACCGCAGCACCATGCAAGTGGGCTATTCACCCGAAGACGAAGCGTTCCGCATCACCCTGCGCGACTGGTTTGAAACCCACTTCCCCCGATTCAAGGCTGCGTGGCCTGCCGAACCCGACCCCAACGACTTCGAGTGGCGCCGCGCCTGGGAGGACTACGTCTGCGCGGCGGGCTGGTCCGGCCTCGGCTGGCCCGCGCAGTATGGCGGCCGGAACTGGCCGCTTACGCGGCAGGCGATCTTTCACGAGGAGCAGGCGCGCATCGGCGCACCGCTGGGCGTGAACATCATCGGGCACGGCATCCTCGGCCCCACGCTGATCCACTTTGCAAGCGAGGCGCAGAAGCAGCGCTTCCTGCCGGGCATCCTGAGCAACCGCGAGATCTGGTGCCAGGGCTACTCCGAGCCGGGCGCGGGCTCCGACCTGGCATCGCTCGCAACGCGTGCCGAACGCCGGGACGACCACTACCTGCTGAACGGCCACAAGGTGTGGACGTCGTTCGCGCACATTGCCGACTATTGCTTCGTGCTCGCGCGCACCGATGCCTCGCTGCCGCGCCACAAGGGCATCAGTTTTCTGCTGGTCGACATGAAGCTGCCGGGCGTGCGCGTGGAGCCGATTCGCCAGATCACCGGCGAGTCCGATTTCAACGAAGTGTTCTTCGAGGACGTGAAGGTGCCGTTCGATGCGCTGGTCGGCGAGGAGAACGGCGGCTGGCGCCTGGCGATGGCGGCGGCCAGCTTCGAGCGCGGCACCTACTTCATCCCGCGCCAGGTGCGCTTCGCACAGGAGGTGCGGGCACTTGGCAGGCTGGCCGCGGACACCCCGGGCGAGAGCGGCCTGACGCGGCTCGACGACCCGCACCTGCGCCGCGATATCGCGCGGCTGGCGATCGACAGCCATGTGCTCCGGCTCAAGACCTTTCGCGCTCTCACGCATGCGCTGCGCGGGGGCCCGCCCGGCCCCGAGGGATCGGCCACCAAGCTGCACTGGAGCGAGTCGCACCAGAAGCTGATGGCGCTGGCGGAGGAGGTCCTGGGCGAACGCGCGCTCGCAGGCCCCGGTCCCGACGCGGACGACCGCGAAGCCGCGGGCTGGACGCGGGACTACCTGTGGACGCGCGCCGAAACGATCCTCGCGGGAACCTCCGAGGTTCAACGGAACATTCTTGCCGAGCAGATGCTGCAACTCCCCAAGGGCTGAACGGACAACCATGGACTTCGCACTCAACGACGAGCAGCAGATGCTGCAGGAATCAGCCCGGCGCTTCTTTGCCGACCACCACCCGCTGGCGCGCGCGCGCAAGGCATTGCCCTTTTCCGCGCCCGAGCAGCAGCGGCTCTGGGCCGACATGGCCGGCATGGGCTGGATGGCCCTCCTCGCCCCGGAATCGATGGACGGATTGGGGCTGGGGCTCACCGAGGCCTGCCTCGTGGCCGAGGCCGCGGGCGGACAGCTGCTGAACCTGCCCTGGGCGAGCAGCGCGGTGCTGGTGCCGCTCTGGGTCAAGGCGGCAGGAAAAAACGCGCCAGAGGCCCTTCAATCGCTTCTGAGCGGCATTCTGGCGGGGGAGCGTGCCGTCCACTGCGTCGATGCGGGCGACCGGCTCTGGAATTTCGCCGCGCAATGCACCGACACGGTCGTGGTTCGCGGGCTGAACGATGCATCGCAGCCGCTGCAGGTGGCGATCGTGCCGGCGGCACCGGCACCGGCCCCGGCCCCTGCCCCTGCCGCGGGACTGGACCCGACACTGCGCCAGGAACTCCCGCCGCGGGCGGCGAACGCCCTCGACTGGCTGGACCTGGGAGCCATCGACGAGAAGGACAGGGAGCACGCCCGCAGCGCCTGGCGGCTCATGCAATGTGCGGAACTCGTGGGTGTCGCGCAGGCCGCGCTGCTGCTGGGCGCGGGCTACGCCGCGGAGCGGGTGCAGTTCGGCAAGCCCATCGGCAGCTACCAGGCCATCAAGCACCAGCTGGCGAATGCGTGGATGGCGGTGGACAACGCCCGCCTGGCGCTGTGGTACGCGACGGCGGCGCTCGACGGCGGCCTGCCCGATGCGTCCTTTGCATGCGCTGCCGCCGAGTTCACGGCCATCGAGGGGGCGCAGCTCACCACACGCACGGTGATCCAGGTGCATGGCGGCATGGGCTTCACATGGGAGCACGATGCCCACCTGTTCCTCAAGCGGGCGCAGTTGCTGGCGATTCGCCTGGGCGGTGCCTCGGGAGCGCTGTCGCGCGTGGAGGCGCTTGCGCTCGCCTGAAGGAGGGGTGCCCGCTCTCAGAGCGGGTCCAGGCCCTCAGGCACGCGGTGCGGTCTCGCGGCGCGTGCGCACGGCCGCTGCCAGCTGCTCCAGCACGGGAACCGTCTGGTCGAAGCTGATGCAGGCATCGGTCACCGACACGCCGTGCCTGAGCTCCTGCCCTTCCACGATGTCCTGGCGCCCTTCCTCGAGGTGGCTCTCGATCATCACGCCCGTGATGCGCCGGTCGCCAGCGGCCACCTGCCGTGCGACGTCTTCGGCCACGACGATCTGGCGCGCGTGCTGCTTGCTGCTGTTGGCGTGCGAGAGGTCGATCATCACCTGCTCGCGCAGGCCCGATTTCTTCAGCAGTTCGCAGGCTGCGTTCACGTCCTCGGCGCTGTAGTTGGGCTGCTTGCCGCCGCGCAGGATCACGTGGCAGTCATCGTTGCCGCGGGTCTCGAAAATGGCGGACTGGCCCATCTTGGTCATGCCCATGAAGGCGTGAGACGCCTGCGCGGCCAGGATCGCATCGGAGGCCACCTTCACGCCGCCATCGGTGCCGTTCTTGAAGCCCACCGGGCACGACAGGCCGCTGGCGAGCTGGCGGTGGCTCTGGCTTTCGGTCGTGCGGGCACCGATGGCACCCCAGCTGACCAGGTCGCTGATGAACTGCGGCGACAGCAGATCGAGGAATTCCGTGGCCACGGGCAGGCCCAGTTCAAGAATGTCCAGCAGCAGCGCGCGCGCCATCTGCACGCCATCGTTGATGGCGAAGCTGTCGTCCATGCGCGGATCGTTGATGTAGCCCTTCCATCCCACCGTGGTGCGGGGCTTCTCGAAGTACACGCGCATCACGATGAGCAGCTCGCCCGACAGGGCCTCGGCCTGCTTCCTGAGCTTGCATGCGTATTCGATAGCCTGGTCATGGTCGTGAATCGAGCACGGGCCCACCACCACTACCAGGCGGTCGTCCTGTCCGTGCAGCACCTTCGAGATGGCGGCGCGGCTGGACTCCACCAGGTCCGATGCATCCTGGGGCGTGGGCAGCCACTCCTGCAGCAGCGCGGGCGTGATCAGCGGGCGTACGGCCTTGATGCGCAGATCGTCGATGCGCGTGGTGTCGTGGGTGGATGCCTGGGGCTTGTGGGTGGGGGTGATGTTCTGGGTCATGGTGCGCCATTGTCCCGCAATGGCGGCGGCCCCGTGTTTCGGGGCTTGGTGCTTGCAGAGGGGCGCGCGGCGGCGGGAGCCACGCCGCGGGGTCAGAACCGCCGGAAGGACATGCGCTGCCGGGACCAGTACTTCGACTGCAGCGAGTCGAGCCGCACCGTTCCGCCCGTCGACGGCGCATGGACAAAGCGCCCGTTGCCCACATAGATGCCGGCATGCGTGGGCCGCGAGCCGCCGAACAGCACCAGGTCTCCGGTGCGCAGGTCATCCTCGGAGATGGACTTGCCGAACTCGTCGAGCTGGGAGACCGTGCGTGGCGGGGCCACGCCCGCCGTGTTCTGGTACACGTAGCCGATGAGCCCGCTGCAGTCGAAGCCGCCGGCCGGGGTGTTGCCGCCATAGCGGTATGGCGTGCCGACGAGGCCCATGGCATGGATGGCGATGTCGTCGGCCTGTGCCTCGGAGAGGCGCGAAACGCCCTGCCCCCAGGTGCCGGAGGAGGACGTGCGTGACGTGGTGGGGGCCGAGCCGCATGCGGCAAGCAGCACGGCGACGGCCAGTGTCAGGCAGGTTTGAAGTGCTCGCATGGAGGCCAAGGGTAACAGCAGCGGGCTCGTGGCCCAAGTGTTTCCCTTACTGCGCGCGGGCTTGTGGTCCGGCGCTTGCTCCTGCTCGCCTGCCCTGTGGGGCAGGGAACATCCAGCCAGGCGGATCAGGCTGCCGTGGTATCGGCCGTTGATTCTTCTTGCCCCACGCGCCGCGCATGGAGGCGGTTCGCCACGCTCACCACCGCCTGCACCGAGGCCGTCATGATGTTGGCGCTCATGCCCGCGCCGAAGGTGGAACCCGCCACGCCTTCCATCGCCGCCTCGATGATCGCCAGCGCCTGTGCATTCGCACCGCTGCCCGTGGCGCGTTCCTCGTAGTGGTCCACTCGCAGCGGCAGGCCGAGCGCGTCCACGGTCGCGGCGATCGGGCCGTTGCCCTCGCCCTGGAGCGTCTGGCGCACGCCGTTGATGGTCACGTCGAGCTCGATGCTGTGGCCGTCGTGCGTCACGTGATGCGCATGGCACACGATGGCCTCGGCCGTGTCCGGCGTGGCGAGGTAGGTCGCGTCGAACAGCTTCCAGAGCGCATCGCCGGTCATCTCGGTTTCGCTGGCGTCGGTCTGGCGCTGTACCACCGCGCTGAACTCCACCTGCATGCGGCGCGGCATCACCACGCCATGCTCGCGCTCCATGAGGAAGGAGATGCCGCCCTTGCCCGACTGGCTGTTCACGCGGATCACGCTGTCATACGTGCGGCCCAGGTCCGCGGGGTCGATGGGGAGGTAGGGCACTTCCCAGACGCCGTTCGGATCCTGCGCGGCGAAGCCCTTCTTGATCGCATCCTGGTGGGAGCCGGAGAACGCGGTGAACACCAGGTCGCCCGCGTACGGGTGGCGCGGGTGAATCGGCAGCGAGGTGCACTCCTCCGCGATGCGCGCCACGCCGGTGATGTCGGAGAAGTCGAGCTCGGGATCGACGCCCTGGGTGTACATGTTGAGCGCAACGGTCACGACGTCCACGTTGCCGCAGCGTTCGCCATTGCCGAAGAGGCACCCTTCCACGCGGTCCGCGCCGGCCATCATCGCGAACTCGGCGGCCGCCACGCCCGTGCCGCGATCGTTGTGCGGATGCACGGAGAGCACGATGTGCTCGCGCGGAACGAGATGGCGATGCATCCACTCGATCTGGTCCGCGAACACGTTCGGCGTCGCGTTCTCCACCGTGGTCGGGAGGTTGATGATGATCTTGCGATCCGGGCCCACGCCCCAGGCCTCGATGGCGGTCTGGCAGGCCGCGAGCGAGACCTCGAGTTCGGCGCTGCTGAAGGTCTCGGGCGAGTACTGCAAGGTCCACTCCGTCTCGGGATGCGCATCGGAGCGCATCTTGAAGTGCGACACATGGTGCTTCACGAGCTGCATCACCTGCGGAACGTCCATGTTGAAGACGATCTTGCGCCACGCGGGCGCCACTGCGTTGTAGATGTGGACGATGGCGCGCCTGGCACCCTTCACCGCCTCCACCGTGCGGTCGATCAGGTCCTCGCGCGACTGTGTCATCACCATGATGGTCACGTCGTCGGGAATCAGGTCCTCGTCGATGAGGCGGCGCACGAAGTCGAAGTCGGTCTGCGAGGCTGCGGGAAAACCTACCTCGATCTGCTTGAAGCCGATGCGCACGAGCTCCTTGTAGAGCTGCATCTTGCGCTCGCCGTTCATGGGCTCGAACAACGCCTGGTTGCCATCGCGCAGATCGGTGGAAAGCCAGATCGGCGCTTTCGTGATGGTCCTGGAGGGCCAGGTACGGTCCGCCAATGCGATG
Organism: Diaphorobacter ruginosibacter; assembly: GCF_014395975.1. Taxonomy (NCBI): domain Bacteria; kingdom Pseudomonadati; phylum Pseudomonadota; class Betaproteobacteria; order Burkholderiales; family Comamonadaceae; genus Diaphorobacter; species Diaphorobacter ruginosibacter. The sequence continues at coordinate 4,527,757 of NZ_CP060714.1, forward strand.
GGCGCGAAGGGCTGGTACTTCTGGGAAGGGTTGGAATGCATCATTTGTCGGCTCCACATCGTGTCGTTGTGGGTCGTGCCGCGGGATCTTTGCATGAGGGCACGACGCACGGGTCAATCGAAAATTCAAAACGAAAAAATCGATGACGTCCCCTGCCGCCCTGAGCTCAAGATACGAGCAAAGGCGGGTGTGTGGCCGGGGTCAGGGGGATGTCGGTGTTGCGCGGAGAGACGGCTTGCGTGGACTTCTTCGGGTAATGAATCAGTCTTGGAGCGTCTCGGGCAACGGAGCGTTTGCACGCAGCAGACCCCGGCCAAGCACTAGGCTTAGTCGTAGGGTGTTTAGTAGCTGCTGGGTGCGTTGCATATGCGGAAAATACTAGCACGGATATTTTGTTGCGTGCAAATGCGGTCATTGCAGTAACCCGTGGTGTATGCGGGGCTTTGCCTCTCTTGGTCTGCGATGTGTGGGGCTGGTTCGGCTTCTGCTTTCTTCCTTGTTTGAGAGTGGAGGCCGGGAGTGCCCCCGGCGGGGCAGTAACTTTTTGGTCTTGCCCAAAAAGTCACCAAAAATGCGCTTTGAATGCGGGGCACGCGGTGAAACTCACTTCGCGCTGCGCGCTCCGTTCGGACAGCCACCGCGAGTCAGTCTGGAAGAGGAATTTTCGGCACGTCGCTGCGCTCGTGCCTGGGCTCGCCCGACTTCGGGCGAGCAGACTGCGCCACTTTTAACCAGCAGGGCTAATTTGGACACTGAACATCTCGCGAAGTCGCGAGATGCCCCAGCGCGAGCGCAGCGACGTGCCGAATGCCCCTCCCCTTAATCTGACTCACGGCGGCTGTCTGAGCGGCGCGCCGCAGGCGCAAAGCGAGTTTTGCCGTGGGTATTGAAACGCCTTTTTGGTGACTTTTTGCGCGCGCAAAAAGTGACTGCCCCGCCGGGGGCACTCCCGGCCTCTGTCCTAAAAAAGACCTTAGCAACAAAAAACCGCTCCGAACCGAAGGCCAATGCACATACGGCCAACCGCCCTCGCCTTTTTCCATTTTTCCAGCCTTCTTTTCTTTGCCGCGCTGCCCGAAATTTGTGCAAATTTCCGCGCAAATGCTTAATTTTTAGGCATTGGAAATTTCTTCCATTTCCCCGAATGACCGAGGCAACCCCCATCGGCCTGTTTTTCAGGCACCTTCGAACTTTTTTCGTTGAATTTTTCGTCGGCTTGTCGCTGGCTTGACGATGGCATGCACTTTTCCCTTGGCGATCATGACCGTCCTTTCGATTTCACCCCTTTCCCTTACTTTTGAAGCCCCAAAAACGCGTTTTTTGGGCCATTTTGCTTATCTTTTAGGCAACTCCCAACTTTTGCTTTCGCAACTTTCAATCCTGCGTTACTCATACAAAATTTTGTACTAGTACAAACAATACAATGTATGGGATGAATTGGTCAGCAAACAAAATACAAGGAAGCAATGCACAAGACATTGCAGGCAGCATCGAAACTCTGCTGCGCAACGGTGAGCTCCAGGCAGGCGATGCCCTGCCCGCCGTGCGGCACCTTGCCACCCAGCTCGGCGTGAATCCCAACACGGTCGCCGCGGCCTACGCGCGGCTGCGTGATGCGGGACGTCTGGTCACCTCCGGCCGGCGTGGCACGCGGGTTGCGGGCGAGGCGGTCATGCCCCTGCCCGCGGCCTATGTCGTGCCCGAAGGGCTGCGCGACCTGGCGGGTGGCCAGGTGGATGCCGCATTGCTGCCGCAATTGCGGGCCGGCTCGTGGAGCAGGCTGTTGCAGGTGCCGTTGGCATGGGGGGCATCCACGGGTGAGCTCAGTGATGACGAGGAGCTGCTGGTCATGGCCGGCGAGTGGCTCGCTTCGCAGGGCATTCCCAACGAGTCCGTTGGTGTGTTCTCCAGCACGCTCGACACCATCGAGCGAGCGCTCAGGCAGCATGCCCGTCCGGGTGATCGTGTCGCCATCGAGGACCCGTGCTGGCCCCCGTTGCTCGCGCTGCTGCGCAGCCTGCGCCTGCGGCCCGTGCCCCTGGCCATGGACGGACAGGGCCTGCAGGTGCCCGCGCCCGGCCTGCTCGCAAGCTGTGCGGCTGTCGTGCTCACGCCGCGCGCCCACAACCCCACGGGCACGGCCATCCGCGCCGACCGCTGGCGCGCGTTGCGCCGGCAGTTGCGCACCTGCCCGAACACTCTCGTGGTCTTCAACGACTACTGGGGCCTGCTCAGCGGCACGTCGCTGGCCTGCGCCGATGCGCTGCCGCCCCAATGGCTGTACGTCATGTCACTGGGAAAGCCGCTGGGCCCGGAGATGCGCGTCTGTATCGCGGCGGGTGTCCCGGACCTCATCGAGGGCATGCGTTCCCACTTCGCCCTCGGGCCGCGCAAGGTGAGCCTCTGGCTGCAGCGATTTGCCGCGCTGCTGTGGCGGCAGGCCGCCAGGGGCAAGGGGCGGGGGTCTTTTGCGAACATGCAGAACGCATGTTCCACGCGCAGGCAGGCGCTTGTGGCCGAGTTGCAGAAGCAGGGCGTGGTGCTGGAGTTCGGCGCCGGCCCGGCCCAGGGGGGCCCGGAAGGCCTGCACCTGTGGCTCACAGTGCCGGACGAGCTGGCAGTGGTCCAGGCCATGGCGTCGCGGGGATGGGCGGTACAGGCCGGCTCGCCCATGGCGCTGGCCAGCGGCCCGGCGGTGCGGATCAGTGTGGGCGCGGTAGAGCGGCGGGACGTGAAGCGGCTCGCAACGGATCTGGCGCTGGCCATGAGCCTGCAGGCGAGAGCCGTGTATTGAACGGTTCGGGGGCGGCCGCGGCAGCCTCCGAACATGCGTCAGCACCGGGGAGGCTCTATCCGAATCTACCGTCCGGGCGAGGAGGGTGATTCCGCCTGCAGCGCTGCACGTCGGCCCAGCCATTGGGAAACCGCCGGTCGCGCGCATTTCTGCAGGCCGCACAGCAGGTCGTGCCTCGCGTCCTGGATGCGCCAGCGCTCGCGCAGATCCCGCTGAATCCGCGCCAGCAGGAACGCCGCCATCTCCGCGTCCGCCAGCGCCCGGTGGGCACGTCCTGCGCGCGGCAGGCCGAGGTGGTCGATGATGTTTCCCAGGCTGTGGCTGCGCGCCTCGGGATACAGGCGGCGCGACAGCAGCACCGTGCACGCAAAGCTCTGCGTCGCCTGGATATCCGCATGCGCCAGCTCGGCCGTCCAGAACTTGCTGTCGAACGACGCATTGTGGGCCACCATCTGGGCGCCGCCCACGAATCGCGCGGCGTCACGCATGACGGACTCGGCGGGCGGGGCACCCGCCACCATCGCATTGGTGATGCCGGTGAGCTGGGTGATGAAGCCGGGGATGTGGACGCCCGTGCGCATCAGGCTCTGGAAACGGTCCACGATCCGGCCGTCCTGCAGCAGGACGATGGCGACTTCCGTGGCGCGGGCACCCTGGGCGGGTGTCATGCCGGTGGTCTCGAAGTCGATGACGGCGATGGGTTCGGTGGACGACATGCTCACGCCAGCCGGCGCTCCAGGGTGAACGGCGGCATCCCCTTCAACAGGCGTTGCCCGTACCCCGTGCGGATCAGGCGCTTGTCATAGCAGTAGACATGCGCGCGGTCCTCCTCGGTGCGGATGGCGCGGCCGGCCCATTGGGCCAGGCGGATGGCGGTGGCGGGCACCACCAGTTCGCTGAACGGGTCGCGCCCCGCGCCGCGCAGCCACTCGGCGCGGGCCTCGCCGACCGGGTCGTCGGGCGGGGCGAACGGCAGCTTGGTGATGAACAGCGATTCACAGAGCGCGCCGGGCAGGTCGAGGCCTTCGCCGAAGGACTGCATGCCGAAGATGATGCTCGGCTCGCCATCGGCCACGCGCTCGCGGTGGGTGGCCAGCAGTTGCTGGCGGGGCAGGGTGTTCTGCACCAGCACCACGCTGCGCATGGCGGTGGGCAGGGCATCCACGGCCTGGCGCATCTGGTCGCGCGAGGTGAACAGCACCAGCGCGCCCGATTCGACCATGGCCAGGTCCGAGAGCAGGGCGTCCACCATTTCCGCGGTGAAGGCCTGTGCGTCGCGCGGGTCGGCCTGGGTCTCGGTGGCCACCAGCGTACCCTGCAGCGCGTAGTCGAAGGGGCTGGCGACTTCGAGCGTGGTGACGGCATCGTCGTTGACCAGGCCCGCTTCGCGCAGGAAGAAATCGAATTGTCCACAGCTGGTGAGCGTGGCCGATGTCAGCACCGCGCCGCGCACGGCCGACCACAGGTGGTTGCGCAGCGTGTTGCCCGGCAGCAGCGGGCTGGCATGCGCCTTCACGACGATGTAGTCGCCATCGATCTCCAGCGTGAACCACTTGGCGGCGGGGGCGGCGCCTTCGGGCGCGTCCTGCAGCAGCAGCGATGCCGTGGAGTGCACCCCTTCGAGGCGCGGCGCGAGGGCGCCGATCTGCGCGTAGAGGGTGGACAGGCGGCGCGCTTCGTCGGGCTTGTCCTTCATCTGGCTGCGCAGCGCCTTGGCGATGGCACGCAGGGCGGTGAGAAAGCCCTCGGCGTGGTGCGAGACCTGGGAGAGCGGCTCGATCAGCTCCGCGGGCAGCACGCCGTTGGGTACGCGGGCACGGGTGATGTTGTTGTAGGGCGTCGAGTATCTTGGCTGCGCGGCACCGAAGCGACTGGTGCCGGCACCGCCCGCCTTGGGCGGCTTGAGCGTCTCGCCGTAGACATCCATCACCAGCCGTGCCACGTCCTGCAGCGTGGTGCGCAGGCGCGCGGAATGATTGGGGATGTCCGCGATCTCCTCCACTTCCATCAGCTGGCCGATACGCAGCGCGCGGCTCGCGAGCTTGTCGATCCAGGTGAGGCGGCTCAGGTCGGCCTCGCTCGCGAACTGGTCGAGCGCGGTGCCGGGCAGGTGGTGGGCCTCGTCGACGACGAGCAGGCAGTTGTCGAGCTCGGGCAGCAGGCGCGCGCCGAGCGAGGACAGCAGCAGGTCGTGGTTGGCCACGATGACCTGCGCCGCCACCAGTTCCTTGCGGCGCTCGTAGTACGTGCACTGGCTGAACACCGGGCAGTGCTTGCCGGTGCAGGAGCTGGCCTCGGCGCCCACGGGGCTCCAGACCTCGGCCTCGGGCGGAGTGTCGAGCGTGTCGCGGTCGCCATCCCAGCCGCCGCGCGAGAGGGCGTCGGCCATGCTGGCGTAGAACTTCATGCGCGCCTCGGATTCGGCGCGCGGGCGCTTGGCGCGGGCCGCAGCCTCCTCTTCGGGGAACAGGTCGTCGTCGGGCAGGTCGTCTTCGCCGGACGCATCGGAGCCTCCGGCCAGCCGCTCGAGCTTGAGCTTGCAGACATAGCGCCCGCGCCCCTTGGCGAGCGCGAACTTGAAGGGCTTGCTGATGTGTGCGGCCAGCGCGGGCAGGTCCTTGGTGACGAGCTGTTCCTGCAGCGCGACCGTGGCGGTGGAGATCAGCACGCGCGTGCCGCGTTCCAGCGCCATCGAGATCGCGGGCACGCTGTACGCAAGCGACTTGCCCACGCCGGTTCCGGCCTGGATCACGGCAATCGCGCGTTCGGGGGGCGGTGTGTTCTCATCGTCCGCATCGATCTTGCCGAGCTGTGCCCGGCTGAATGCCTGCGCGACCTGCTCGGCCATGAGCCGCTGGCCCGGGCGGCTGCGGAAGCCCCCCGTGGCTTGGACTACGGTATCGAACGATTGCAGGGCCTGATCGGCCCATTGCTGTGCGGACATGGAACAACTGGATGGAGAGGAAAGCCCGGATACTGTGCTTTCATCCAGCCATCTTAGCCGATGCGCCTTGGCCGCGCCCGCGCAGGGATGTCATGCGGCCCGGTCCGTGTCGCCCGCTCTGCGACTGCTGGACATGGTCGCCATGAACACGCTGGGCCGCTCGGCATGCGCGAGCAGCGTGAGCTGCCGCTTTGCACGCGTGATGGCCACGTAGAGCAGGTTGCGCTCCTCGGTGGAGGTGCCGTTGCCCGCGGGAAAGGCGCCCTGGGTGAGGTGCGGGACGATCACATGCTCGAATTCCAGTCCCTTCACGCTCACGATGCTGGCGATCTGCAGGCGCTTGCTGTCCTTGAAGTCGCGCTGCTTCTCCTCCAGGGTGTTCAGGAAATGAAAATAATCGAACGCGGACTGGAACTTGCGGGCCGCGAGCTTGAGTCCTTCGATGTTGGACAGCGCCTCTTCGCGCCGCTCCTTGGAGATGTAGGCCTCGTGGATGATGGCCCGGATGTCGAGCGCCTGCAGCACGTCGTCGAGGAACGTGGGCCCGCTGTGTGTCGCGGCGAGCTGACGTGCCGCCTCGAGCCGCCTGCGCAGGTGGGGTGGCGCGGTGCGCAGCACCTGGTTGTCGAAGAAGGTCGTGAGGAACATGGCGTTGTCGCGCACGGCGTGCACGGCTTCGGCCAGCAGCGTGGCCTGGCTGTCGCCCGGGCGGTCTTCGACCTCGATGCGCGTGCCGCTGAAGAAGTGCAGGGCGCCGAGCACCTGGCTGCGCGTGTCTTCATGCGAGAGGCTGGCCATGTTGTCGGTGGCCACGGCCATGAGCCCGCGAATGAACAGGATTTCCGGGCGCTTGAGATAGCTCTCGAAGCCGTTCATCGCGAACGGCAGCGCATGCTCGATGAGCTGGTTTTCGATCAGCACCGACTGCGCGGGATGCCGCAGCAGGATGGCGAACTCGTGCATCTTGCGCCAGTGAACGCGCTTCCAGGCCAAGGCACTGGCGACCACCAGCGCGGCGCATTCCTCGTCGGTGGAGAAGGTCTGCTCGGTGATCTGAGTCTCGTGCGCGGCCTCGGAGCTGTAGGGCTTGGCCGCCACGCGCCCGGCCCGCAGCGCGAGGCTCCTGGCGAAACGGAAGCTGTGGGTGAGCTGGTAGCGCTGGATGCTGCGTTCGGTGTGATCTGCAATGGCCGTCTGCATGAAGACGGCGTCCGCGCCGGAGGACTCGTGCACCACCTGGTCCACGTCCCCCATGCCGCAGAACAGGCTCTTGGTGGTGTTGAGAATCTCGACCAGCACGCGGAACATGGCCTGGTTCAGGTCGTGCATCTCGTCGACGAGCACCACCTGGGCATGGGCGGGCCAGTGGCGCAGGCCTTCGGCGCTGGCGCCTTCGTGGAAGTGGCGCGCGAGATCGTAGGTGGCATCCATGGCGCCGCGGAACAGCGGCGTGTCCTCGTTCTCCCGGCGGCGGATGCGCTCATAGGCCAGGTACACCCTGAGCTGCGTGTAGTCGATGCCGATGCTCTCGGCATACTCGGGGCTGGCGCTGCGGCCGTCGCGCTCCAGTACGTCGCGCATCGTGCCCTTGAGGCGCGCGTTGATCTTGAGGAACTCCTCCACGAACCAGCTGTCTCCAATGGCGGGCAGGTTCAGCTGGTCGCGCCAGGGATCGGCCTCATTCTCTTCCACGCGCTGCACGGCGCCCCAGAAATGCGTGCGCAACTGCTCGTTCTCGCTCGCGACGGGAACGGCGCGGTCATCGATCTGCCTCAGGATCTCGGCGCTGAACTCCTCGAAGGTCTGAATGCGGATCTGCTGGACCACAGGCCGTGCGATGCCGATCTGCGCCATGCGCTCGCGCAGCGCGACACAGGCGGGCTGCGTGTGTGTGAGTGCCATCATGCGATGCGCGGACATGCCGCGCGCGAGGCACTCGCCCACGCGCAGCGCGAGCGTGGTGGTCTTGGCCGCACCCGCATTCGCCTCGACGATGAGGGTGCGCTCACGCGCGACCTGGATGGCGAGCTGTTCGCGCGACGGCGTGATGAGCTTGGGGCGGAACTGCGCTTCGGCGCTGGCGGACTGGGACATGGATGCGGGGGACGGAAAAGTGCGTTAGCAGGTTCCCTAGTCTTGCACAGCTTGGCGATCACCCCTCCGCATGCACGCGCAGGCGGCGCACGATCGGACCGCCGTGCGCCTGCAGTTGTTGCACCGCCCTCCCGGCAACGGCGTCGGCCACCGGCGCGGTGAGCAGCACCAGCGCGGGTGCCGCACCCTGTTCGCCTGCATGCACCCACTTGCGGCGCAGCACCTGCAGGCCCGACCTTTCCAGCGCGCGGACGGTGCCCGACTCGCACAGGCCCTTGTCGCAGGCCACGCACAGCATCTGCGATGCGACCACCTCGGCCATCGGCAGCACGTGCGGCGCGTCGCCCTCGCGCACGTGCGTGCCCAGCGTCGGTACGCCGTGACCGCGGCCGCGGACGTTATCCACAGGCAGGCGCGCCAGGTCGATGAGGTCGGCCACCACGGCCGATGCCGTGGGCTCGCCCCCCGCGCCCGCACCGCTGTAGAACGCCGCGCCGCTCGCATCGCCATGCACGGACACGCCGTTGGTCGCGCCATGGATATGCGCGAGCGGGTTGCGCTGATCGACGAGGGCAGGGTGCACGCGCAGCTCCAGTGCGTTGCCCCGGCGGCGGGCGACGGCGAGCAGCTTCACCGCGTAGCCGAGCTCGGCGGCGGCGGCGATGTCGGCGCGCTGCAGATCGCGGATGCCTTCCACATGCACGGCGTCGAAGTTCACCGGAACGCCGAATGCATTGGCGGCCAGCAGCGTGAGCTTGTGCGCGGCGTCGATGCCGTCCACATCGAAGGTGGGATCGGCCTCGGCGTAGCCCAGCGCCTGCGCCTCGGCCAGCGCCTGTTCGAAATCGAGGCCCGCATCGCGCATGCGCGTGAGGATGTAGTTGCTGGTGCCGTTGAGGATGCCCGCTACCGCATCGATGCGATTGGCGGCCAGCGCTTCGCGCAGCGTCTTGATGATGGGAATGCTGCCTGCAACGGCCGCCTCGTATGCGAGCTGGCGGCCATGTGTCGCGGCGCTGGCCGCCAGGGCTTCGCCATGGGTGGCGAGCAGTGCCTTGTTGGCGGTGACCACATGCTTGCCCGCTGCGAGCGCGGCCTGCACCCAGTCATGCGCCGGGCCGGTGCCGCCGGCCACCTCGACCAGCACGTCGATGTCGGGGTGGGTGGCCACATAGTGGGGATCGCTGGTGAGCTCGACATTCCCGAGCGCCGCGTCGCCCAGCTTTTCTGCGGCGCGCACGCGGTCGCGGACGGCCAGGGCGACGAGTTCGATGCCGCGCCCGGCCCGCGCGGCGATCAACGACTGGTTGCGCTGCAGAACCGACCATGTGCCCATGCCCACCGTCCCCAGGCCGATCATGCCCACCCGCAGCGCAGGCAATGCGGGTGCCAACGGCAGGCTGGCACAGGCCGCTTGCGCGGCGGCATTCAGTGAGACGGGGCGAAGGCGGGGTTCGCTATACATGGTGTCTACCTCTCCAGAAGAGCCCCGTTTGCGGGGCCGAAAAACAAAAAACCCAGCTTGCCAGCTGGGTCATCGATTCTTGGGAGGAGGGGGACGATTCCAGGTGGCTGCCGGTACAGCCACCCAACACGCGCTAGGTAGCTGTGTCGGTAATCATCGTAATCATTCGTGCACTCTCGGGCAGCGCGCATGCGCCGCGCGGGAAGCGGCCGGCAAGGGCGTTGGCAGGGAACCAAGTGGACGAAGACATCGCGCCAGTGTACTGCAAACTCCCGCGCAGCGGGAAGAATGTGATCCGGGGCCGTCGGGCACGGAGCTTGCATCGGTGTCGGCGTATCCCGACACACTGACGGCCTCCCATGAAATCACCGCTGTGCTACCTGGTTGCCGCAAGGCAGTCCGAGATCGCCGAACTGGAGCAGCTGCGCAGCGCCTGCTCGCTGGTCACTTGCGTGTCGGAGCTGATCCATGAACTGCAGAAGGAGCGCGGGCTGTCGAACCTGTGGCTTGCCAGCGGCGGCCAGCAGGGCGCACCCGCGCTGGCGGCGCAGATGCGGGCCGTGGACGATGCGATCGGGATGGTGCGTCTGGCGCTCGATGCGCAGGAGTTGCCGGTGCAGCCCGCACGGCATGCGGCGCTGCTGTACAACGCGATCGCCTGCCTGCTGCAGGGGCTTGCGTCCCTGCCCGCGCTGCGCAGCGGCATCGGGTCGCTGGCGCTCACCCTGCAGGAGAGCACGGCCGCGTTCGTTCGGCTGATCGCGGCCTGTCTTGCCCTGGTGTTCGAGGCGGCCGACAGCGCATGCGATCCGGACGTCTCGCGCCTGCTGGTGGCGTTGTTCCATTTCATGCAGGGCAAGGAGCTTGCCGGACAGGAGCGCGCCACGGGAGCAGCCGCATTTGCCTCGGGAGTGAACGATGAACAGCGCCGGCGCCACTGGCTGCACCTCATCGATTCGCAGGAGCAGTGCTTCCAGGTGTTCACCGAATTCGCGCCGGCCGCAATGCACGAGCTGTGGCTGGGCCGGTGCGAGCAGGGACCCGACATGTCCGCCATCGAGCGCCTGCGCCGCGTGGCCTGCACCGCGCAGGCGGATGACGGCCTGGACGCGGGGCTGGGCGAGCGCTGGTTTGCCGCCTGCTCGCTGCGGCTCGATGCGATGCACGAAGTGGAGGTCCTGATGGCCCGCGAGCTCGCGCTGCTGTGCGCAGGAAGGCTGGAACTGGCTCAGACCGCCCTGCAGGCGCTGCAGGACCGGGAACATGCAACGGAGGAAACTGAGGGGCTGGCTTTCTTCGCCGTCGACGCGCCCGACAGCCTGCCGCGCACCACGGCAGCGTATGCCAGCTGCGCCGCCTTCGGACCGCAGCTGGAGCGCTCGATCCGCAGCCTGGTGCAGGAGCAATCGCAGCGCCTGCTCGCCATGCAGGCCGAGATCGACAGGGCGCGCACCGCACTTGTCGAGCGCAAGACCATCGAACGCGCCAAGGGCATGCTCATGCACCTGCGCCAGATCAGCGAGAGCGATGCGCACAAGCTCTTGCGCCAGACCGCAATGAACCAGAACCGCCGGCTGCTCGATGTCGCGCAGGCGGTGCTGTCGACGGTCGAGCTGCTGCCTCCCTGAATCCCGTCGCGCACCAACTTGGCCATCGGCGGATGCTGCAATGCACCATGCGAGGGCCGATACGGGGGCTGTGCCCACCAACCCCCTGTGGTTTTCCATGGCACGGATCGTGCGTGCAGGCAGGGACAAGAGCGGACCAAAGGCGGTCCTGCCCGGCAGCAATGCCCGTGATTCCCGGACAACGGCGTCCCCTTCCTTCGTCTGCTGTGTGCAGGCGAAGGGGTGGACGCCGTTTTCTTTTTTGCTTTGCCACCACGACTTCGATGGAGTTCGATCATGAAGAAAAATGAGAAGGAACCGACCGCAGGCACGGTCTCGCCGCGCCGCAGCTTTCTGCGCAGCGGCGTGCAACTGGCCGCGGGCTCGGCGCTCTACGCCACGCTCGGGCACCACGGCGCCTGGGCCGCGGGGTCGGACGCTCCGGAGAAGAAGGAGGTGAAGATCGGCTTCATCCCTCTCACCGACTGCGCCAGCGTGGTCATGGCATCGGTGCTGGGATTCGACCAGAAATACGGCGTGAAGATCGTTCCCAGCAAGGAGGCCAGCTGGGCCAGCGTGCGCGACAAGCTCACCAACGGCGATCTGGACATGGCCCATGTGCTGTACGGGCTGGTCTATGGCGTGCAGCTGGGAGTGGGCAGTCCGCAGAAGGACATGGCGGTTCTGATGACGCTGAACCGTAATGGCCAGGCGATCACGTTGTCCAGGAAGCTCGCCGACAAGGGCGCGGTCGATGCGGCCAGCCTCGCCAGGCTCATGGCCAGCGACAAGCGGGAGTACACCTTTGCGCACACCTTCCCCACGGGAACGCATGCCATGTGGCTGTACTACTGGATGGCGAGCGCGGGCATCGACCCGCTGAAGGATGCCAAGGTCATCACCGTGCCGCCCCCGCAGATGGTGGCGAACATGCGCGTGGGCAACATGGACGGATATTGCGTGGGAGAGCCCTGGGGGCACCGCGCGATCATGGACGGCATCGGCATCACGGCCGCCACCACGCAGGACATCTGGCGCGACCATCCCGAAAAGGTGCTGGGCTGCAGTGCCGACTTCGCGGAGAGGTATCCCAACACCTCGCGCGCCGTGATGATGGCGGTGATGGAGGCGGGTCGCTGGATCGACGCCAGCATGCAGAACAAGCTGAAGATGGCCGAGACCATCGCGGCCAAGTCGTATGTGAACACCAGCGTGGACGCCATCAATCAGCGCATCCTGGGGCGCTACCAGAACGGCCTGGGAAGAACCTGGGACGATCCGAACCACATGAAGTTCTTTGCCGATGGCGACGCGAACTTCCCCTACCTGTCGGACGGCATGTGGTTTCTCACGCAGCACAAGCGCTGGGGGCTGCTCAAGTCGCACCCGGACTACCTCGCGGTGGCCCGCAAGATCAACCGCATCGACCTGTACACCCAGGCGGCGGCGCAGCTCAAGGTGAGCGTGCCGAAGTCGCCCATGCGCAGCAGCAAGCTGATGGATGGGGTGGTGTGGGATGGAAGCGACCCGGCGCGCTATGCCGATTCCTTCAAGTCCAAGGCCTGAATCCAGGCCCTGTTCTCTCTGTGTTTCCTTCTTCGTTTTGTCTTGACCCCATCGGAGCCCACCATGGTCAGTGCAGTTTTTCATGGTCCCGCCACGGATACCGTCGATCCAGGAGCCCACGCGAACGCCCCTCGCATCCGTCAGCATGCGCCCCCTGATGAGCGCGCAGCGCCGCCGCGCATGCCGCTGGCGAGGCGTCTGGGCAGCTGGGCCCAGCGCGCCTTGCCGCCCGTGCTGGGCCTGATGCTGCTGGTGATGCTCTGGTCGATCGTGGCGCGCGGCGACGGCATTCCCGGGCCGCTGGCCACCTGGCAACAGGCGCAGGAAGTGTTCAGCGATCCGTTCTACCGCAACGGCCCCAACGACCAGGGCGTGGGCTGGAACGTGCTGGCCTCGCTGCAGCGGGTCTGCATTGGCTTCGGGCTCGCGGCGCTGGTGGGCATCCCGCTGGGCTTCGTCATCGGCCGCTTCGACTTCCTCTCGCGCATGTTCAACCCGCTGATCAGCCTGCTGCGGCCGGTGTCGCCGCTGGCCTGGCTGCCGATCGGCCTGTTGGTGTTCAAGGGCGCGGATCCGGCGGCGATCTGGACCATTTTCATCTGTTCGATCTGGCCGATGGTCATCAACACGGCGACCGGCGTGCAGCGCGTGCCGCAGGACTACATGAACGTGGCCCGCGTGCTCAACCTGAGCGAGTGGAAGATCGCCACCACCATACTGTTTCCTTCCGTCCTGCCCTACATGCTGACCGGGGTGCGGCTGGCCGTCGGCACGGCATGGCTGGTGATCGTGGCGGCAGAGATGCTCACGGGCGGCGTGGGTATCGGATTCTGGGTATGGGACGAGTGGAACAACCTCAACGTCGCGAACATCATCATCGCGATCTTCGTGATCGGCATCGTGGGTCTGGTGCTGGAGCTGGCGCTGGTGAAGCTGGCTTCCGCGTTCACATTCGAGGAGGTGAAGACATGAATGCCGCCATTGCTTCGAGCCCCGAGGGCCTGGCCGCACCGATGCCGACACTGGCAAGGTACATCGACGTGCAGAACGTGGAGCAGACATTCCGCACCTCGAAGGGCGTGTTCCCCGCACTGAAGGACATCAACCTGCGCATCGTGCGCGGCGAGTTCGTGAGCCTGATCGGGCATTCGGGCTGCGGCAAGTCGACGCTGCTCAACCTGATCGCGGGACTCACCTCGCCCACGGCGGGCGCGCTGACCTGCGCGGGCCGCGAGATCAAGGGACCTGGACCGGAGCGCGCGGTGGTGTTCCAGAACCATTCGCTGCTGCCGTGGCTCACCTGCTGGGACAACGTCCATCTCGCGGTGGAGCGCGTGTTCGGGCGCAGCGTCAGCCGGGCGCAACTCGCCGAGCGCACCGATGCGGCGCTGGCGCTCGTGGGACTCACACACGCGGCGCAGAAGCGGCCCGGTGAGATCTCGGGCGGCATGAAGCAGCGCGTGGGCATTGCCCGTGCGCTGTCGATGGAGCCGCAGGTGCTGCTCATGGACGAGCCGTTCGGCGCACTCGATGCGCTCACACGGGCCAAGCTGCAGGACGAGCTGCTGGAGATCGTGGCGCGCACGCAGCGCACGGTGGTGATGGTGACGCACGATGTGGACGAGGCGGTGCTGCTCTCCGACCGCATCGTGATGATGACCAACGGGCCGGCGGCGACGATCGGCGAGGTACTCCCAGTGCCGCTGCCCAGGCCGCGCAACCGGGTCGTGCTGGCGGACGATCCCGAGTACCAGCGCTGCCGCAAGGCGGTGATGGACTTTCTGTATACACGGCAGGGGCATGTGGAGAAGGGTGTGTAAGCAGTGCTGTGTACCGCACGTGCATGGCACATGCGTTGCACCAAAAAAGCGCATCTTCAAGGCCATGCAGCTGGCATGAGGATTGCATAGGAAAAAGCGTGGCCAATGTGGGCCACGGATGCATCGGGCAACGCAGCCCTGGTGCACACGACAAAGACGTCCAGGCGACCCATGAAGACTCATGGTCGTTGCCGGACGTCTTTTTGTTTTCATACGCCCACGGAGCATGAGATGAAGAAATCCAGACTGGTCATGATCGGCAACGGAATGGCGGGGGTGCGCACGCTGGAGGAGCTGCTCGCCATCGCGCCCGATCTCTACGACATCACGGTATTCGGCGCCGAGCCGCATCCCAATTACAACCGCATCCTGCTCTCGCCCGTGCTGGCGGGGGAGCAGACGCTTGAGGAGATCATCCTCAACGACTGGTCCTGGTACCAGGACCACGGCATCACGCTGCATGCGGGCTGCGGCGTGACCGATGTGGATCGCGCGCGGCGCATCGTGCATGCGGTGGACGCGAACGGCGACGCCGTCAGCGCGCCCTACGACCGGCTCATCTTCGCGACCGGATCCCATCCCTTCATGCTGCCGGTTCCGGGCAAGGATCTGCCGGGCGTGCTCGCCTACCGCGACATCGCGGACACGCAGGCGATGATCCATGCGGCCGCGCAATACCGGCACGCGGTGGTGATCGGCGGCGGTCTGCTGGGGCTCGAGGCGGCCAACGGGCTCATGAAGCGCGGCATGGAATGCACCGTGGTGCATGTGGGCGACTGGCTCATGGAGCGGCAACTGGACGACACCGCCGGAGACCTGCTCAAGCAATCGCTGATGGAGCGCGGCATGAAGTTCCTGATGGGGGCGCACACGCAGGAGCTGCTGGGAGACGACGCCACGGGTCGCGTGCGCGCCGTGCGGTTCAAGGACGGCAGCGAGGTGCCGGCCGACCTGGTGGTGATGGCGGTGGGCATCCGCCCCAACACGGCGCTGGCCGAGAAGGTCCATCTGCATGTGAATCGCGGCATCGTGGTGAGCGACACCCTGCAGACCGTGACCGACGCGCGCATCTATGCGGTGGGCGAATGCGCGGCGCACAGGGGCGTGGCATACGGGTTGGTGGCGCCGCTGTTCGAGCAGGGCAAGGTGCTGGCCAACCATCTTGCGGAGTTCGGCATCGGGCGTTACCAGGGATCGCTCACGTCGACCAAGCTCAAGGTGACGGGCATCGACCTGTTCTCGGCGGGTGACTTCCAGGGCGGCGCGGACACCGAGGAAATCATCATGAGCGACCCCGGTGGCGGTGTCTACAAGAAGCTGGTGCTCAAGGACGACCGGCTCGTGGGCGCATGCCTCTACGGCGATACGGTGGACGGCAGCTGGTACTTCAAGCTGCTGCGCGAAGGGCGCAGCGTGGCCGACATCCGGGACAAGCTGATGTTCGGCGAGTCCAACCTGGGCGACACCGGCCACCAGGGCCAGAGCAAGGCCGCGGCCATGGCCGACGGCGACGAGGTCTGCGGCTGCAACGGCGTGACCAAGGGCGCGATCTGCAAGGCCATCAAGGACAAGGGCCTGTTCACGCTGGACGAGGTGAAGAAGCACACCAAGGCCAGTGCGAGCTGCGGGTCGTGCACGGGCCTGGTCGAGCAGATCCTGATGTTCACGGCGGGCGGCGATTACTCCGCCACGCCCAAGCTCAAGCCGCTGTGCGGCTGCACCATGCACGGGCATCAGGCCGTGCGCGATGCGATCCGCGAGCACCGGCTGCTGAGCGTGCACGATACGTTCCGCTTTCTCGAATGGAAGACGCCCGATGGCTGTGCCACCTGCCGCCCGGCCGTCAACTACTACCTCATCAGCACCTGGCCCAAGGACGCGCTGGACGATCCGCAAAGCCGCTTCATCAACGAGCGCAGCCATGCCAACATCCAGAAGGATGGCACCTACAGCGTGGTGCCGCGCATGTGGGGCGGCGAGACGACCGCCGACGAGCTGCGCCGCATCGCCGACGTGGTGGACAAGTACCAGATTCCCACGGTGAAGGTCACGGGCGGCCAGCGCATCGATCTGCTCGGAGTGAAGAAGGAAGACCTGCAGGGGGTGTGGAACGATATCGGCATGCCCTGCGGCCATGCGTACGCGAAGGCACTGCGCACCGTGAAGACCTGCGTGGGCAGCGAATGGTGCCGCATGGGAACGCAGGACAGCACGCAGCTCGGCAAGGACCTGGAGCACGCGATGTGGCGCATGTACGCACCGCACAAGGTGAAGTTCGCGGTGAGCGGCTGCCCGCGCAACTGCGCGGAATCGGGCATCAAGGACGTGGGCATCATCGGCGTGGATTCAGGCTGGGAGATGTATGTGGGCGGCAACGGCGGCATCAAGACCGAAGTCGCGCATTTCTTCGCCAAGCTGAAGACCGCGGAGGAGGTGATGGAGTACACCGGCGCGTTCATGCAGCTGTACCGGCTGGAGGGCTGGTACCTGGAGCGCACCGTGCACTACCTCGCGCGCGTGGGGCTGGACTATGTGAAGCGCCGCATCCTCGAGGACGAAGCCGGGCGCAAGGCGCTCTGGGCGGATCTGCAGGCCGCCCTCGAAGGCGAGCCAGACCCCTGGTTCGAGACACGGCGCGCGGCGGTCGATACGCGCCAGTTCATTCCCATCGTGCCGGCCGTCGCCGACGCCAGGGCACACGCAAAGGAGATCACGGCATGAGTCATGCAATGCATCACGACGACTGGATCGCCATCTGCGCGCTCGACGATATTCCGGTGCTGGGGGCGCGGCGCGTGGCACGCGCGCGCGGGCTCGATGTGGCGATCTTCCGCGGTGCCGCCGACCGGGTGTTCGCGCTGCTCGACCGCTGTCCGCACAAGGGCGGGCCGCTGTCCCAGGGCATCGTGTTCGGAGAGAGCGTGGCCTGTCCGCTGCACAACTGGACGATCGCGTTGGCCACGGGCGAGGCGGCCGCGCCCGACGAAGGCAGCACCGCGCGTTTCTCCGTGCTGCTGGACGGCGGCGTCGTGCACCTGAGCGCCAGGGAGCTCGCGGAGCATGCGCTTGAATTCACGCGCCCGCATGCCGGGCCGGCCTGCAGGGGCCACGCCGAACCCGCGGCCGCGGGTTCGGCCGCGCTCCGCAGCGTGCCGGTCACGTTGCAGCGCGCCTAGGGACCCTCTGCACGATTCGACCGATCCCTCACCACCCATGCGAGCGGCTGCCACCATGCAAGAAACCCAATCCACCTGCCCCTACTGCGGCGTCGGCTGCGGGGTGATCATCGAGACACGAGGCGGTGCCATTACCGGCGTGCGCGGCGATCCATCGCACCCCGCGAACCATGGAAAGTTGTGCACCAAGGGCAGCACGCTGCACCTCACGGCCGCCCCGGCACAGGCAGCGCAGGCCCGCCTGCTGGTACCGCAGCTGCGCGCGCGCCGCGATGCCGAGCCGGCACCCATCGCCTGGTCCTCCGCGATCACGCATGCGGCCGAGCGCCTGGAGGGCATCGTCGCTGCGCACGGGCCCGATGCGCTGGGCTTCTATCTCAGCGGCCAGCTGCTGACCGAGGACTACTACGTCTTCAACAAGCTGGCCAAGGGGCTGATCGGCACCAACAACATCGACACCAATTCGCGCCTGTGCATGAGCAGCGCCGTGGCGGGCTACAAGGCGACGCTCGGCGCCGATGCGCCGCCTGCCTGCTATGACGATTTCCAGCACGCGGGCTGCCTGTTCATCGCGGGCAGCAACATGGCGTGGGCCCATCCGGTCGCATTCCGGCGCGTGGAGGCGGCGCGCGCGGCGAATCCGCAGATGAAGATCATCGTGGTCGACCCGCGCCGCACGGAAACGGCCGCGGTGGCCGATCTGCATCTGCCGCTGGCTCCGGGAACCGATGTGATGCTGTTCCACGGGCTGCTGCACATCATGCTGCGAGAGGGCTGGGTGGACGAGGCCTACATCGACCGGCACACCCGGGGCTTTGCCGAACTGAAGGCGCTGGTGCGCGACGCCGTGCCCGGGCACGTGGCCGCCATCTGCGGACTGAATCAGGACGACCTGCTGCGCGCGGCGCGCTGGTTCGCGCTGGGCGGCGATGCAACCCCTCCTGACGCGCGCCGTGGCACGCTCAGCCTGTACTGCCAGGGCCTGAACCAGAGCAGCAGCGGAACGGACAAGAATGCCGCGCTCATCAACCTGCATCTGGCGACCGGACAGATTGGGCGCGCTGGGGCCGGCCCGTTTTCCCTGACCGGTCAGCCCAATGCAATGGGCGGACGCGAGGTGGGCGGCCTGTCGAACCTGCTGAGCGCGCACCGGGACATGGGCAATCCGGCGCACCGCGCGGAAGTGGCCGCACTGTGGGGCGTGGAGCGCGTGCCGGACCAGCCCGGCAAGGCCGCGGTGGAGATGTTCGAGGCGGCGGCCGACGGCGAGATCAAGGCACTGTGGATAGCCTGTACCAACCCCGCGCAGAGCCTTCCTCGCCAGTCGCTGGTGCGCGAGGCCCTGCGACGCGCGGAGTTCGTCGTGCTGCAGGAGGCGTTTGCACACACCGCGACCGCCGCATTCGCCGACCTGCTGCTGCCCGCGACCACCTGGGGCGAGAAGCTGGGCACGGTCACCAACAGCGAGCGCCGTATCTCGCGCGTGCGCGCCGCTGTACCGCCGAGCGGCGAGGCGCGGCACGATTGGCAAATTGGCGTGCAGCTTGCACAGGCGCTCGAGACGCGCCTGCGTGCGGGCCGGCCGAGCCTGTTCCCCTACGACACGGTCGACGCGCAGGCCGGTGCGGAGGCCATCTGGAACGAGCATCGCGAGAGCACGCGCGGGCGCGACCTGGACATCACGGGGTTGAGCTGGTCACTGCTGGACGAGCGCGGGCCGCAGCAGTGGCCTTTCGCGCAGGGCGCGGCCAGCGGCAAGGCGCGGCTGTACGAGGACGGCGTCTTTCCCACGCCCGACGGCCGCGCGCTGTTTCAGGCGCAGCCCTACAGGGCACTCGCGGAGCCCTGCGATGCGCGCTATCCGTTCAGCCTCAACACCGGGCGCCTGCGCGATCACTGGCATGGCATGAGCCGCACGGGGCAGCTCGGCAGGCTGTTCGCACACGAATCGGAGCCGCAGCTGCAGATGCACCCGGCCGACATGGATCGCCTGCAATTGAAGAACGGCGATCTGGCGCATGTGACCAGCCGGCGCGGCGCCATCGTCGCGCCGGTGCGCACTGACGCGCAGCTTTCCTCCGGCCAGGTGTTCCTTGCCATGCACTGGGGCAGTGAGTACCTGGGCGGGCGCAGCTCGACGGGCCAGCGGCTGGGCGGCGTGAATGCGCTCACCACGCCCGAGCGCTGCCCGAAGTCGCGCCAGCCGGAGCTCAAGCATGCGGCGGTGAAGGTGCTCAAGGCGCAGATGCCCTGGCACTGCCTCGGCATGGCCTGGCTGCCCGCCGACGGGGTGCTGCAGGCGCGCGAGGCGCTGGCGGCCCTGATGGGCGAATTCGACTTCGCCAGCTGCGTGCTCTTCAGCAATGCGGTGTCGCTCGCAGAGGCGGACCAGGCCCGCACCGGCGTGCAGTTCCGTGCCGCAGCCTACGAGGCGCCCTCGCCGGACCTGCTGCAACGCCTGTCCGACTGCCTGCAGCTGAGCGATCCCCAGGCCTTGCGCTACACGGATGCGCGGCGGCAGTGCAGCCGTACGTTGCGGTTGGTGCAGCGCGCCGATCAACGCGTGCTCGAAGGCTTCATGCTGTGTGGTGATGCGAGCGCGGGCCAGTGGCTTGCCGACGTGCTCAAGGGCGGACTGTCCACGCTTCCGTTCGGCCGCATGCTGCTGGCATCGGGCAGCAGCGCGCCCCGCGTTGCCGTTGGCGCGTCGCGCCAGGTATGTGCCTGCATGAACGTGAGCGAGGACGCCATCGTGCGGCAATTGAAGACCGGGGCCGGGGGATCGGAGGACGCATGCCTGCAGGCACTCAAGGACTCGCTGGGCTGCGGCACGGGCTGCGGCTCGTGCATTCCCTCCATCCGGCAGATGGTGCGGAGCCTGCAGCCGCAGGCACTTGGTGCACCGGCCTGAGTCACCATCGACGAACAGCAAGGAGAATCATCATGACCGAATCGCTTCATCCAGGCGGGGAATCCCCGGGCCGCTGCTTTCTGGTGGGTGCGGGGCCGGGCGACCCCGAGCTCCTGACGCTCCGGGCCTGCAAGGCCATCCAGAGCGCGACGCTGCTGCTGGCGGACGATCTGGTGTCGGCCGAGATCCTCGCACTGGCCCCGCCCCGGGCGCGCATCATCCATGTGGGCAAGCGGGGTGGGCGGGTGAGCACGCCACAGGCGTTCATCGAGCGCCTGATGCTGATGGCGGTGCGCGAAGGCGAGACGGTGGTGCGGCTCAAGGGGGGCGATCCGTTCATTTTCGGGCGCGGCGGCGAGGAGGCCGAGCACCTGCGCGCCGCGGGCGTGCGCGTGGAGGTGGTCAACGGCATCACGGCGGGCCTGGCGGCGCCCGCATCGCTGGGCATCGCGCTCACCCACCGGGAACATGCCCACGGTGTGATGCTGATCACCGGCCACGCGGGGCAGGGCGGGCGTGGCGTGGACTGGCGCGAGATCGCGCGCACGGCGGCCGCGGCGCGCCTCACGCTGGTCATCTACATGGGGGTCTCTTCGGCCAGCGAGATCGAAGCGGGCCTGCTGGGTGGCGGGCTTGATGCGCAGACCCCGGTCGCCCTGATCAGCAATGCCAGCCTGCCGACCCAGGCACATGTGATCACCGAGCTTGCACAACTGAGCCAGACATTGCACGAGTCGGGTCTGGCCAGCCCGTGCATCTTCGTGGTGGGCGATGTCGTCCGTGCGGGTGATGCGGTCGCCATGTTCAACGGCGCCGCACGGGGGCCAGGGCCCGCCGCGCGGCTCACGCGCTCAGCGTAGCCGTCAGCGTGATCTCGGGCACGCTCGCGAGCGCCTTGGAGAGCGGGCAGCCGGCCTTGGCCTCTGCGGCGATCTGCTGGAACTGCTCTTCCGACAGGCCCGGCACCCTGGCATTGAGCGTGAGCGCGATGCGGTTGATCTTGAAGCCGCCGCCATCGGCCGCAAGGCGCACCTTGGCCGTGGTGTCCACGGTCTCGGTCTGGATGCCCTGCGCGGCGCAGGCGAACGAGAACGCCATGGCGAAGCAGGCGGCATGTGCCGCGGCCAGGATCTCCTCGGGATTGGTGGCCTGGTGGTCGTCGCCGAAACGGCTGGCGAAGCCATAGGGCGCCTTGTTCAGCGCGCCGGTCTCGGTGCTGATCTCGCCCTTGCCCTCCTTGCCTGCGCCTTGCCAGTGGACCGATGCGGATTTGTCTGCGGACATGTGGATAACTCCTTCATGGTTCAAGTTGAAAACCCAGTGTCGCAACATACCGCGAATGCCGTGTGACTGCCAGGGCCGGGACCCGAAGTGACAGCACCCTCCTACAGGCGGTGCATTCCGGCGCTCGAGGGACGACGCCACCTTACCAAACGTTAATGAAAGCGTTAGACACGCCCTGAACCCTCCTGCCTAGCATCCCTGCAGCGCCAGATCGGGTGCGCGGCGGTTCCGCGCGCGCAGGAGCGAACGCTGGCAAGTGATGACGGACACGAGGTGCAAGATGAGCGAGAACAAAGCGAGACGCGCGGGGTACGCCGCCGCGAATGTAGCCGTTAATGTGGCCGTAAATGCGGCTGTGGTGGCCATGCTGGTGACATCGGCGGGATGGCTGCTGACCGGCTGCAATGCCTCTACCGCATCGCCGGCGGAAGCGGCGCAGCAGGCGCCCGGAAAGCCGGCAGCCGAGGCGCAGGACAGGGGAATGGTGAGGCTCGAGCCCGCCTCGGTGAAGATGCTTGCCATCGACACCGTCGCGCCCGCGAATGGAGCGCGGCTCGCCTGGGCTCCCGCGCAGGTGGCGTTCGTGGAGGACAAGACGGCCGCGGTCTCCCTGCCCGTGGCAGCGCGCGTGGTCTCGGTGAGCGCGCATGTGGGCGACGCGGTGAAGGCGGGCGACGTGCTCGCCACGCTGGTGAGTCCCGACGCGCTGCGCACGCGCCATGAGCTCGCCGCGGCGAGGGGCGCGCGCGACGTGGCCGCAGTGGAGGTGCGGCGGCAGCAGACCATGAGCGACACGGGCGTGGGCACCGACGTGGACCTGCGTGCCGCGCAGGCCCGGTTGCGGGAGTCGGCGCAGGAACTCTCGCGCGCCTCCGGCACGGTGGCGCTGCTGGGATCGGGCGATGGCGACCGCATCTTGCTGCGCGCCCCGCGCGCCGGCGTGATCGCCGAGCGCAAGGCGCAGGTCGGCGCGTCGATGGAGGCCGGCTCCGCGCTGTTCACCATCGGCGACCAGGGCGCGATGAATGTCGTCGCCCAGGTTTTCGAGAGCGACCTGCAGGGCATCGACGTGGGCAGTCCCGTGCAGGTGGAGGTGCAGCAGCTGCCCAGGCCGCTGTCGGGCAAGGTGCGCCACCTGGGCGCCACGCTGGACAAGGACTCGCGCAGAGCGTCCGTCGTGGTGGACCTGGACCAGCAGAACCCCGCGCTGCGGGCCGGCATGCAGGTGCGCGTGGGCGTGCAGATGTCGGCCACGCGAGACCTGATGATTCCCGTGACCGCCGTGCTCATCAAGGACGAAAGCCGCAGCGTGGTCTTCGTCCAGCGCTCCGATACCGAGTTCGAGGCACGCACCGTGCAGCTTGGCCGACCCGCACACGGCATGGTGCCCGTGATGGGCGGGCTGCAGCCGGGCGAGAAGATCGTGGTGAAGGGCGGCCTGCTCCTGGATGGTGCGGCCAATCAATTGCTGTGAAGAAGGAGCGTCCCCCTGAGGCGCTGTGCGCCTTCCCCCTTCTCTCGAACTGCTACGCAGTTCGGGAAGGGGGACGCAGCCAGTGCGGCGGGGCGGCCCTTGCACGGCTGCTCTCGCATGGGCCTCGCCAGTTTTGTGGGGTGCGCTCGGAGTTTTGTGGCATTCCCCCTGAGGCGCTGCGCGCCTCGCATGGGCCCTGCCCGATGCGGGCAACGAATCACTGAAGAAAAAAACAATGCTGCGTTCCTTCATTTCCTTTGTGGTGCACCGCCGCCTGCTGGCGCTGTGCGCCACGGCGCTGGTGGCGATCTACGGTGTGTGGTCGTACCTGCATACCGCCATCGAGGCCTATCCCGACGTGACCAATGTGCAGGTCGGTGTGATCGCGCAGGCACCGGGCCTCGCGCCCGAGGAGGTCGAGCGCCAGATCACGCAGCCGCTGGAGCGCGAGCTCAACGGCACGCCGGGGCTGGTGTCGCTGCGCTCGGAGAGCTATTTCGGCCTCTCGATGATCAATCTCGTCTTCAATGACGACGCGGTGAGCTTCAATGCGCGCGCCGAGGTCTCGCAGCGCCTGCCGCAGGCCGACCTGCCGCCGGGCGTGACGCCCGAGATGGCACCGGACTACACGCCGCTCGGCAAGATCTTCTACTACCGCCTGAGCAGCGACCGTCACACGCTCGCGCAATTGCGCACCGAACAGGAATGGCACATCGTGCGTGTGCTCAAGCAGGTGCAGGGCGTGGCGGACGTGGTGAGCATCGGCGGCTTCGTGAAGGAGTTCCACGTCGAGGTCGATCCCGAGAAGCTCTACGCACTCGGCCTGTCGCTGGACGATGTGAGCGAGGCGCTCTCCAAGTCGAACCGCAACGTGGGCGGCGGGCTGATGCGGCGGGGAGAGCAGTCGTTGATCGTGCGCGGCATCGGACTGCTGCATTCGCCACAGGAAATCAACGAGGTGGTGGTCGCGATGCGCGGCGGCGCTCCCGTGACCATCGGCGATGTCGCGCGCGTGGTGCAGTCGCACACGCCGCGCCAGGGCTCGGTCGGCCAGGACGAGCACGACGACGTGGTGCAGGGCATCGTGCTGCTCAAGCGTGGCGAGAACCCTTCCGTGGTGCTGGACGACATCCACGCCAAGGTGGAGGCGCTCAACAACGGCGGCCTGCCCGAGGGCATGCACATGACCACGAACTACGACCGCTCCGATCTCGTCGGCCACACGCTGGCCACGGTGCAGCACAACCTGCTGTTCGGCGCGACGCTGATCGTGGCGGTGCTGTGGCTGTTCCTGCGCAGCGTCCGCGGCTCGCTGATCGTGGCCACGGTGATCCCGCTGTCGTTGCTGGTGGCCTTCATCGGGCTGCACCTGCTGGGCATGCCCGCCAACCTGATCTCGATGGGCGCGATCGACTTCGGCATCATGGTCGACGGGGCGGTGGTGCTGGCCGAGAACATCATCCGCAACGCGCGCCTCAGAAAGCCGCAGACGGCCAACGACATGCGGCACATCATCATCGATTCCGCCGTTGCCGTCGCCAAGCCCACGCTGTTCGCGATGGCCATCGTGATTGCCGCGCTGATTCCGGTCTTCTCGCTGCAGAGCATCGAGGGCCGCATCTTCCGTCCGCTCGCGATGACCTACAGCTTTGCGCTGCTGGGTGCGCTGGTGTTTGCGATGGGACTGGTGCCCGCACTGTGCGCGCTGTTCCTCAAGCCCCGGCATGTGATGGTGGAGGAGCCCAGGATATTCGACCGCATGCACCATGGCTACCAGCACTGGATCGGCAAGGTGCTGGGCCTGGCGCGCAGCCGCGCTATCGTGCTGCTGGTGTCCGTCGGCGTGCTCGTGGCGGCCGGCGTGTCCGCCAGGTTTCTCGGAACGGAGTTCCTGCCGGAGCTCGATGAGGGCGATGCCTATGTGCTGGTGCAGATGCCGGCATCGATCTCGCTGGAGAAGGGCCAGGAAATCCTGCGCGACGTGCGCTTTCGCCTGAAGGCCTTCCCGGAGGTGATTTCGGTGACGACGGAGCAGGGCCGCCCCGAGTCCGGCACCGACAACGAGACCCTGAACCTGGCCAAGTCGCTGGTGCGCCTGAAGCCGCACGGCGAGTGGCGCAAGGGCCTGACCAAGCCCGAGCTGATCGAGCAGATGCGCGCATCGCTTGGCGAGATCCCGGGCGTGGCGTTCAACTTCGCGCAGCCGATCCGCGACAGCGTGGAAGAGTCCACGTCGGGTGCGCGCGGGCAGGTGGTGCTCAAGATGTTCGGCCCCGACATTCCCACGCTGCGCAAGCTGCTGCAGCAGACCGTGGGCCTGGTGAAGGACATCGACGGCGTGGTCGACCTCGACCTCTATCGCGATGCGCCCGCGCCGCAGCTGCATGTGGAGTTCGACCGCGCCGCGCTGGCACGCCAGGGCATCGCGATGGAGACTGCACAGAAAACGCTGGAAGTGGCACTCGCGGGCAATGTCTCCACCACGCTGTGGGAAGGCGAGTACCCGGTGCCGGTGCGGGTGCGCCTGCCCTATGTGGACCGCATGGACGAGGAACGCATCCGCAACATCGCGATCCCGCTGCCCGACGGCGGATCGGTGCCTTTGCATTCGGTGGGTACGGTGGGCATCAAGATCGGCAATTCCTCGATCTTCCGTGAAGGCAATGCGCGCTACATGGCGCTCAAGTTCAACGTGGAAGGCCGCGACATCGGGTCGGTGGTCAAGGACACGCTGGCCACGTTCAACCAGAACGTGAAGCTGCCCGAGGGCTACCAGGCCTTCTGGGGCGGCGAGTGGGAGAACCAGCAGCGCGCGGCGGCGCGCCTCAAGGTGGTGGTGCCGCTGTCGCTGCTGATCGTGTTCGCGCTGTTGTTCGGCGCGCTGGGCCATGCACGCAGCGCGGGCGTGATCCTGCTGTGCGCGCCGTTCGCCATGGTGGGCGGCATCGTGGCGCTGCACCTCGCGCACATCGAGCTCTCGATCAGCGCGGCCATCGGCTTCATCGCCCTGCTGGGACAGGTGGCGCTGGCGGGGCTGCTCGTGGTGTCGGCGGTGGAGGAACTGCGCCGCCAGGGCATGCCACTCATGCAGGCACTGGTGGAGGGGACGGCCGAGCGCATGCGCTCGATCCTGCTGGTGGCGCTGCTCGCGCTGCTGGGCCTGCTGCCGATGGCCTTGTCAACCGGCGTGGGCAGCGAGACCCAGCGCCCGTTCGCATCGGTGATCGTGGGCGGCATGGTGATCCTGCCGCTCGTGGCCCTGGTACTGCTACCCGTGCTGTATGCGCTGCTGGGCCCGAAGAACATGTTGACTCAGGAACAAATCGATGAAGGCGATGAAAGCACGCAAAATGACTAAGTGCCATGTGCTGGCCGCTGCCGTGCTGCTGGCCTGCGCGGGCGCACGCGGTGAGGCTCAGGTGGCGCCCATGGCGGTGGCGGCGGATGGGACCGCCGCGCCGGTGCCGCAGCAGGCGGTCACGCTGGAAGAGTATCTGCGCCTCGTGGTGCGCAACCAGCCTTCGCTTGCGGCGGACAGGCTGGAGACGGGCCTGGCGCGCGCCGACACGCGCACCGCGTCGGCATTTCCCAATCCCACCGCATCGGCGTATGGCAAGCCCGGCGAGCACGGCGTGGGCATCGAGCAGCCGATTCCGATCTTCGGCCAGCGTGGCCTGCGCATCGAGAATGCGAAGAAGGGCGAGATGACGGCCGCGGCGCATGCCGATGTGGCCGTGAATACCGCGCTCAACGAGGCCGCGCTGGCATTCAACGAACTGCTCGTGGCGCAGAAGCGCGTGGAGGTCTGGCAGGACGCGCAGCAATCGCTCGACAAGGCCGCGTACATCGTGCGCGGACAGATCGAGGCAGGTGCTCGCAGCAAGTACGACGGCTCGCGCCTTGCGCTGCAGCTCGCGCAGATGGGCATGCAGGTGGCCAAGGCCAAGGCGGCGCTCAGGGCGGCCGCCACGCATGCGGCCCAGGTGGCGGCCATTCCGCGATGGAACGCGCGCGCCGAAGGCAGCGTGCAGACGCTCGAGCAGCAACTGCCGGACTACGAGACCCTGTGGGCGCAGGCCGGCACGCGCCTGCCCGCGCTGCGCTCGGCGCAGGCGGAGCTCGACCAGGCGCGCCACAAGATCGACGTGGCCAGGCGCGACGCGCTTCCCACCCCCAGCGTCGGGGTCACGCGCGTGAAAAGCCGCGGCGATGGCAACTACACGCAGTGGGGCGTCTCGATGGAGATACCGCTCTTCGACCGCAACCAGGGCGCGATCGACCGCGCGAAGATGGAGGCCGAACAGGCCGAGCTGCGCTGGCAGGCCGCGAACCGGAACGCGCAGTCGGAGCTGTACGGCGCGCTGCAGCAGCTTGAGCTCAAGCGGGAGAGCGTGCACGCCTACGAGAAGCAAGGCCTCTCGCAGATTGATCCGCTCAAGCAGATGGCGGGTGACGCCTACCGGCTGGGGCAGGGCGGCATCCTGGAGCTCATCGATGCGCTGGGATCGATCACCGAACACCGCCTGGAATACCTCGATCTGGTGAAGGACTACCTCGATGCGGAGTGGCAGGTGCGGCTGGCGAGCGGGAATGTGCCGCAGATGGATTGATATCGTTCAGAATCCGGTGATCCATACCTCTCGGGCCCCATGTACCGCTATCTCATCATCGAAGACGACGCCCTCAACGCGAGCTACATTGCCGCCGGCCTTCGCGAGCAGGGCGCGCAGGTGGTGCTTGCCTCTGACGGTGTGCAGGGCATTGCGCGCGCGGTGGGCGAGCAGTGGGACGTGATCATTCTCGACCGCATGCTGCCCGATGAGTTCGACGGCCTGCAGATCCTGCAGACGTTGCGTTCGCTCGGCAAGATGACGCCGGTGCTGGTGCTGAGTGCTCTGTCGGCCACCGATGAGCGCGTGCGCGGGCTGAAGGCGGGGTGCGATGACTACCTTACCAAGCCGTTCTCGTTCGCGGAGCTGTCCGCGCGGCTCGAGGCCCTGGTGCGGCGCGCACAGGTGCCCGCGCCCGTGCGCGAGATGCGGCTGGCGGACTTGCGCATCAACCTCATGACACGCAGTGCCGATCGGGCGGGCGTGCCCCTGGCGCTGCAGCCGCGCGAGTTCCGCCTGCTGGCATTCCTCATGCAGCACGCGCACCAGATCGTCACGCGCACCATGCTGCTCGAGGCGGTATGGGACTATCGGTTCGATCCGCAGACCAATGTGATCGACGTGCACATCAGCCGCCTGCGCGGCAAGGTGGACAAGGGCTTCGAGCCGGCGCTGATCCATACGGTGCGCGGCGTGGGCTACAGCCTCACGGATGCACCGGGCCAGCTGCCCCTGGGAGCCTGACGCGGTGTCGGAGCGCGCCAGGCCCTGGAGCTCGACGGCGTTCCGCCTTGCCCTGCAGTTCGGGGGGCTGATGGTGCTGACCGTGCTGGTGGTGCTGGCGGTGTTCTATGTGCAGACGGTGGGCGTGCTGCGCACGCGCGTGGACCGGCAGGCCGAGACCAACCTCAGGCGCCTCGTCGACCATGCCGGCAAGTACGGCCAGCAGGCGCTCGAAGCCGAAATCCGGCAGTTCCTGCAGGACGGCGTGAACACCGATACCGAGATCATCATCCTGATGGACTCGCATGGCGTGCCCATCGTGGGCAATGCCACGGTCATTCCGCTGCGCAGGCTGACCAGCATGGGCATCCGCGAGCTCAAGGTGCGCCGGGGCTCGCGTGTGGTGATGGGTCGCGTCGCGGTGGCCGAGCTGCCGCAGGGGCTGTCGCTCGCCGTGGGGACCGACATGCAGCAGCAGCGCGACATGGAGGAGCTGATCGGGCGTGCGAGCCTGCTGGCGGCGCTGCTGTCGCTGCTCATCGCCGTGATCGGAGCGACGATGTTCCGCAGGCTGGTGGACGAGCGCGCGGCCGACATCCGCAACACCATGTCGCGCGTGGCGGCGGGCGACCTGCGCCAGCGCATCCCCGTGTCGGCGCGGGCCGACGAGTTCTCGCTGCTCAACCGCGACATCAACAGCATGCTCGACCGGCTCGAGCAGCTCATGGAAGGCATCCGCCATGTCTCCAACACCATTGCCCACAATCTGCGCACGCCGCTCACGCGCATCACGCTGCAGTTGCGCAATGCGCGCCAGCTGCCGCCGGACGAGCAGGCCAGGACGCTGATGCGCGTGGCGGGCGAGGTCGAGGAGCTGGGCATCGTGTTCGACAAGCTGCTGCAGATCGCCGAAGTCGAGAGCGGAACCAGCCGCGCGGCATTCGGCACGGTCGACATCAACGCGCTGCTGCTCGATGTGGCGGAGTTCTACGAGCCCCTGCTCGACGAGGGCGGAGGCGCGCTCGAGGTGCAGGTCCGGGGCCACCTGGCGGCGCTGGGCGACGGAGACCTGCTTGCCAGCGCGGTAGCCAACCTGCTCGACAATGCCATTAAGTATGGCGGTGCGCATGGCGATCCTTCCGCTTCCTCTCCCACGGACGCACCTCCCTCCGATGGCACGCCGCCGCCCGTGCGGGTGGTGCTGCGCGCGCGTGCGGCCACCCTCGACGGCGAACCGCAGGGGGCGCCGGGCATCGAGATCCTGGTCGAGGACAATGGGCCGGGCGTGGACCCCCAGGCGATGGAGAAGATGACGACCCGCTTCTTTCGCGCGCGCAAGGACCGTAGCGGCTATGGCCTGGGCCTGGCCAGCGTTCATGCGATCACGCAGCTGCATGGCGGGCGGCTTGCGTTCAGCAATCTGCCGCATGGGTTCCAGGCGCGCATCTGGCTGCCGCAGACCTGAGCTGGCGCGGCACCGGAGCGGGTCACGAGGCCTTGTCGGAGGCCGTTGCCCGCGTGCTGTACCAGCAGATCAGCGAGCCCAGCGTGACCAGCGCCACGCCCTGCCAGAATCCCCACGACGGACGCACCTGCAGCCACACGGTCCCCACCAGTGCGGAGAGCACCGGCGTGAAGTAGGAGCCCACGGCCATCACGGTGAGATTGCCGTGGCGGATGCCGAAATCCCAGCAGCTGTAGCCAAGCGCCGTGAGCGCACCGAGCATGAAGAGCTGCATGCCGGCCGGCCAGCTCATGTGCAGCGCCGGTTCGTGGCCGAGCGCGAAATGGAACCACAGCGCGGCCGACACGGCCCACAGGAACAGCGACAGTGCATTCGCGCCCCTGGCGAACAGCCGCGAGATGACCGAATAGCAGGGCCAGAGCAGGGCTGCGGCAAACGCCAGGCCGTAGGCGAGGGGATTGCTCTGCACGTTGGCCCACAGGCCCGCGGCGGAAAACTGGCCGTCCCCCTGCAGCACCAGCACGATGCCGAACATGGCCAGCAGCACGCCGGGAACCAGCCCCCACGAGAAGCGCTGCAGGCCGGCGGCGGTTGCGAGCACCACGGTGAGGCTCGGCCACAGGTAGTTGATCATGCCCAGTTCGAGCGTCTGCGTGCGGTTGCTGGCAAAGCCGAGCGACAGCGACAGGCCGATCTCGTAGGCGACGAAGATGATCCCGCAGCCCAGGACATAGGCCGGATGCCAGCTGCGCAGCTGCTGCCAGCGCGGCAGCCCGAAACGCAGGGTGACGAACAGCGCGCTCAGGGTGAAGGTGCAGGCGGCGCCTCCCACCGGCCCGAGATGCTCGGCAACGCTGCGGAACAGGCCCACGGAGGTGGACCAGCACAGGATGGCGGCAAGGCCGACCAGGGTCGCGCGGGAGCTGGAATGGGTCATGCCGCCGGCCCTGCCTCAGCGCGGACGGCGTGCGCCATAGGCGCAGTAGCCGGGCTTGGGGCCCTTTTTGGGGTGCAGCCTGCAGGTTTCGGGACGCTGCTCGTAGACCGTGCAGCGGCGCGTCTTCTCATCCAGGAAATTGCAGTCGCCGCTGGCGCGCCGCCCCATGGTGAAGATGGTGTTCTTGTGGTTGAAATGATCGATCACGCCCATTTTCAACAGGCGCTTGGCAATCAGCTTGGGCTCGATGTTCTCGACCTCGAACGCATCGACGATACCCAGCCGCACCAGATCGGGCAGCCTCACTTCCAGCGGCATGGTGCAGCAGTTGGCGGCGCAGGTGTCGCACATGCCTGCGCGGTAACGCTGCCAGGTTTCGACGCGGTCCACGTCGACGATGGCGATGGGGGATCTCATTTCTTGCGGCTCTCTGGCGCGGCGGGCTCGCTGCGGGCTGGTGGGGAGCGTGGATTTTAAATGGCGTGCCGGCCTGGCTTCCCGCAGCGGGTTTCTTTCCGGGGCCAGGCGCAATCAGCTCACATGGCCCAGATCCGGGGCCGCACGGCCGCCATTCCCCACCACTCACCGCGCCAGGCGGCCCACACCCGCTGCCAGAGCGCCATCAGGGGCTCCACCACGGGGCTGATTCCGCGAAGCACGATCATCCGTTCGCTGGGCGCGGTCACCCCCGCCATCACGCCGGAGGCCAGAGGGGGCAGGAGTTCGTGCGCCGCCTCGAGTAGCCGCTCCCGCAGCGCGCGCGGAAAGGCAGAGCCGCTCGCCAGCAACAGGCTGCCCATGCACCGCGCACCTGCAAGCCCGAGCGGACTGTCCATCAGCAGTCTGTCCTGCGCATCGATCACCCCGCGCTCGAGGAATTGTGCAGGCCAGTGGATGTGCTGCACGAACCGGCCCTGCTCGAACGGCTCGTTGGCGTGGGGCAGGCCCAGTGCAGTGATGTCCCATGCAATGAGCTGCGATTCGGGCGCCAGGTCGAGATGCACCTCGTTCACTGAATCGCAGGCGTTGTATGCGATCGCCTCCAGCGGCAGCCATTCGAGGCGTGCCTCCGGGGCCAGTGCGATGCGTGTGCGCTGCATGGCCTGCGCGCCGTTGCTGCGATAGAAACGTGTCGCCCCCGGCGTGGTGACCAGGGCTTGCGCCCCTTGCCGCAGGTTGACGCGCATGTCGAGCACATCGCCACCGACCAGTCCGCCGGGAGGGTGGACAAGCACGTTGTGGCATACGCCGGGGCCCTCGGGGTGCAGGCTGCGCAGCACGCGCAGCGGGCCGTCGTGGCTGAAGTGCAGCACCGTCGATGCCTCATGGCTGCGGCGTGAGTAGTCGAGATCGAGTCGTGCGTGCCAGACCATGGGATACGAAAATTCAGATGGCGACCAGCTGCCGCACGCCTTGGGACTGCATCTCGTGGCCGGGTCCGCTGGCGATGACCTCGCCACGTTCCATGACCACGTAGTGGTCGGCCAGCTCCTCGGCGAAATCGTAGTACTGCTCGCACAGCAGGATGGCCATGTCGCCGCGATTGGCGAGCATGCGGATCACGCGGCCGATGTCCTTGATGATGCTGGGCTGGATGCCTTCGGTGGGTTCGTCCAGGATGAGGATTTGCGGCTTCGGAGCGAGTGCGCGCGCGATCGCGAGCTGCTGCTGCTGGCCGCCCGAGAGATCACCCCCGCGTCGGTGCAGCATGGTCTTGAGCACCGGGAACAGCTCGAACAGTTCGCCCGGGATGCGAGCGCCGCCGGGCTTGTAGGCCAGGCCCATGCGCAGGTTGTCCTCCACCGACAGGCGCGAGAAGATCTCGCGGCCCTGCGGCACATAGCCCATGCCGCTGCGCGCGCGGTCGTATGGCGCGCGGCGCGAGATGTCCGCCCCCTGCCATTCGATCCTGCCGCTCCTGATCGGAACGAGGCCCATCAGGCTTTTGAGCAGCGTGGTCTTGCCGACGCCATTGCGGCCCAGAAGCACGGTGATCTTGCCCTTCTCGGCCTTGAGGTTCACGTCGCGCAGGATGTGCGAGCCACCATAGAACTGGTGCAGGTTTTGAATCTTCAGCATCGCGCTTTCCTCCTTACCGTCCCAGATAGACCTCGATCACGCGCTCGTCGGCCTGCACCTGTGCCAGCGTGCCTTCGGCGAGCACCGATCCGTCGCAGAGCACCGTCACCTTCTCGGAGATGGTGTCGATGAACGACATGTCGTGTTCCACCACCATCAGCGAGTGCCTGCCCTTGAGGCTCAGGAACAGTTCGGCCGTGCGCACGGTCTCCTCGTCCGTCATGCCGGCCACGGGCTCGTCGAGCAGCAGCAGCCGGGGCTCCTGCACGAGCAGCATGCCGATCTCGAGCCACTGCTTCTGGCCGTGGCTCAGCAGGCCCGCCTGGCGCGTGACGCTGCCCGCGAGGTGGATGGTGTGCAGTACCTCGGCGATGCGGTCGCGCTGCGCTCCATTGAGCTTGAAGTTCATCGACTGCGCCACGCCCTTGTGGGTCTTGAGCGCAAGCTCCAGGTTCTCGAAGACCGAGAGCTGCTCGAACACGGTGGGCTTCTGGAACTTGCGGCCAATGCCCATGGCGGCAATCTGGGGCTCGTTGTAGCGCAGCAGGTCGATGGTCGATCCGAAATACACGGTGCCCTTGTCGGGACGGGTCTTGCCGGTGATGATGTCCATCATCGTGGTCTTCCCGGCGCCGTTGGGGCCGATGATGCAGCGCAGC
This sequence comes from Diaphorobacter ruginosibacter, assembly GCF_014395975.1. Lineage (NCBI taxonomy): Bacteria > Pseudomonadati > Pseudomonadota > Betaproteobacteria > Burkholderiales > Comamonadaceae > Diaphorobacter > Diaphorobacter ruginosibacter. The sequence goes on from NZ_CP060714.1 coordinate 4,561,365, forward strand.
TCGCCCGGTGCGATGTCGAGATTCAGGCCATTGATGGCCTTGAAGCCGTCGAAGCTCACATGCACGTCCTCGAGATAGAGGATGCGCCCGTGCGTCACGTCCACCTCGCCGGGCAGCACGGGCCGTGCGGTGCTGGCCACGCGGCCGCCGGATTCGGTCGCTCCTGCCGCATCCTCCAGGGTGTGCCGGTGGCTGATGCGCTCCGCGCCCGCCTCCATGAGATCGGGTGTCATGCGCGTGCTCCCTTGGCGATGATGGACGAGGAGGGCGAGGCAGCCGATGGCCTCCCGGCAGCGGCCATGTTCGCTTCCGCCTTGCCACGGCGCGCCGCGCGGTGTTCGCGCCACTGGCGTGCGAGGCCGACGATGCCGCCGGGCATGAACAGCGTGACCGCGATGAACAGCAGGCCCAGCACGTACAGCCAGTACTCGGGCGCGGCCATGGTCAGCCAGCTCTTGCCGCCGTTGACGGCGAACGCGCCGATGATCGGGCCGATCAGCGAGGCGCGGCCGCCGACGGCCGTCCATACCGCCATCTCGATCGAGTTGCCGACACTCATCTCGCTCGGGTTGATGATGCCCACCTGCGGCACGTAGAGCGCGCCGGCGAGTCCGCACATCATGGCCGAGATCACCCAGATCGTGAGCTTGTACGACAGCGGGTTGTAGCCGCAGAACATGGTGCGCGATTCGGCATCGCGCACGGCCTGCAGCACGCGGCCGAACTTGCTCTGCATGAGCCAGCGCGAGAGCAGGTAGCAGCCCAGCAGGGCGATGCCGGACAGCGCGAACAGCAGCACATGCATCCGTGGCGTGTTCAGCGAGAAGCCCAGGATCGTCTTGAATCCGGTGAAGCCGTTGTTGCCGCCAAAGCCTGTCTCGTTGCGGAAGAACAGCAGCATCGCGGCATAGGTCAGTGCCTGCGTGATGATCGAGAAGTACACACCCTTGATGCGCGAGCGGAACGCAAAGTAGCCGAACAGGCCCGCGAGCAGGCCGGGCACGAGGAACACCAGCAGCACGGTCAGGGCGAAGCTGCCCGAGAGCGACCATTGCCATGGCAGCTCCTTCCAGTCCAGGAACACCATGAAGGGCGGCAGCGCATCGGGGCCCGAGGCCTCGCGCATCAGGTACATGCCCATCACATAGCCGCCAAGGGCGAAGAACAGGCCATGGCCCAGGCTCAGGATGCCGGTGTAGCCCCAGATGAGGTCGATTGCGAGCGCGCAGATCGCATAGCACATGAACTTGCCGAGCAGGCCGATCATGTAGTCCGACAGATGCAGCCAGTGGCCCTCGGGCACCATGAGGTTGAGCGCCGGTGCGATGGCCGCGATGCCGATGAAGGCGACCAGGAACATCGTCCAGCCGCCCTTGCCGAGCAAGGGGGCGGGCCGGGGCAGTTCGAGGGTGGGATGGGTCGTTGCCATGGGTTCAGGCCTCCGCGCTACGGCCCTTCAAGGCGAAGATGCCTTGCGGGCGCTTTTGAATGAAGATCACGATGAAGAGCAGCACGGCGATCTTGGCCAGTACCGCTCCGGTCCAGCCTTCCAGCAGCTTGCCGAGCACGCCGAGGCCGAGCGCTGCATACACCGTGCCCGCGAGCTGGCCGACACCGCCGAGCACCACGACGAGGAACGAATCGACGATGTAGTTCTGGCCGAGGTCCGGACCGACATTGCCGATCTGGCTCAGCGCGCAGCCCGCGAGGCCGGCGATGCCCGAGCCGAGCGCGAACGCGTAGGTGTCGGTGCGTGCGGTGTTCACCCCCACGCAGGAAGCCATCGCACGGTTCTGCGTGACGCCGCGCACGAACAGGCCCAGGCGCGTGCGTGCAATCATGAAGGCGACGCCGCCCAGCACGAGGAAGGCGAAGATCACGATGCAGATCCGGTTCCATGGCAGCGTCAGATTGGGCAGCAGCGCGAGGCCGCCACTCATCCACGAAGGGTTTTCCACCCCCACGTTCTGCGCGCCGAACAGGCTGCGCACGGTCTGCTGCAGCACCAGGCTGATGCCGAAGGTGGCCAGCAGCGTTTCGAGAGGGCGGCCATACAGGAAGCGGATCACGCCGCGCTCGAGCATCGCGCCGACGAGCGCCGATGCGAGGAAGGCCACCGGAATCGCCAGCACCAGGTACCAGCCGAACAGGGCCTCGGGCAGGAAACGCTGGAATGCGACCTGCACCATGTAGGTCGCATAGGCGCCGATCATGATCAGCTCGCCGTGCGCCATGTTGATCACGCCCATCAGCCCGTAGGTGATGGCAAGTCCCAGCGCGGCCAGCAGCAGCACCGAGCCCAGGCTGATGCCGCTGAAGATCTCGCCCAGCCGCTCGCCCCAGGCGAGGTTGTCGGCAATCTCTGCCAGCGCGCGCTGGAGTACCTTCCTGACGGCAGGGTCCTGTTCGTCGGCGAGGCGCTGGTTGAGCAGCAGTTGGGTCTCGGGCGTCCTGTCCCGCGCCAGCACGCCCACGGCCTGCATGCGCTGGTCGCGGACATCGCTGGCGAGCAGGCTCGCCGCCTTGGCGCGTTCGAGCAGCGCCTTCACGCCATCGTCCTGTTCGTTGGCGAGTGCCTTGTCGATGAGTTCGATGCGCGACGCATCGGGCTCCGCCGCGAGCCGGGCTGCCGCCGTGCGGCGCTCGCCCACATCCGGGCCGGAGAGCGCGAGCGCAGCCTGCGCAATGTCGATCACGCCGCGCAGGTAGTTGTTGTTGACGACATCCTCGGCATCGGCGGGCAGCGTGGCGGGGGCGCCGGTCGCGGCATCGACCGCCTTGTCGTCCGTCCCGACGATGTAGGCCTTGCCGCCCGCGGTCTTCACCGCATCGTCGGCCAAGGCCTTGAGAAAGATGCCGAGCCGTGCATCGGGCACTTGCGAGGCCTGCGCCTGCACGGCCTGCGTGATGGCCGCGGCGCGCTGTTCTGCTTCTTCGGCACCTGCCATCCGGAAGGCCTGATCGGCGGTGAGCGCATGGGCGCCGAAGCTGGCGAGCAGGGAAAGGGCTGCCGCCGTCGCCCGCATGCGAGGAATCAATTGAATGCCGAATATGCCTGTCATGATCGTATCCCGGTCCGGATGCGGTGGTCTCTTGCGCCCGGGCCGGCCCGGGCGCCGTGTCTCTCCATCAGAGAGCGGACTTGCCGTCCGGCTCGTCCTTCTTCTTGTCATTGCCTTCGATGAAGGGACTCCATGGCTGGGCCTTCACGGGGCCCTTGGTCTTCCACACCACGTTGAACTGGCCGTCGGCCTTGATTTCGCCCACCATCACCGGCTTGTGCAGGTGGTGGTTCTTCTCGTCCATCTTCACGGTGAAGCCATCGGGAGCCGTGAAGGTCTGCCCGGCCATCGCGGCGATCACCTTGTCCACGTCGGTGCTCTTGGCCTTCTCGACGGCCTGCTTCCACATGTGGATGCCGACCCAGGTGGCTTCCATCGGGTCGTTGGTGAGAGGCTTGTCCTTGTGTCCGGGGATGGCCTTGGCCTTGGCGTAGTCGCTCCACTGCTTGATGAACGCGGTGTTGGTCGGGTTCTTCACGCTCATGAAGTAGTTCCATGCGGCCAGGTGGCCCACGAGCGGCTTGGTGTCCACGCCGCGCAGCTCTTCCTCGCCTACGCTGAATGCCACGACCGGAACGTCCTTGGCCTTCAGGCCGGCGTTGCCGAGCTCCTTGTAGAAGGGCACGTTCGAGTCACCGTTGATCGTAGAGATCACCGCCGTCTTGCCCCCTGTGGAGAACTTCTTGATGTCCGAGACGATGGTCTGGTAGTCGCTGTGGCCGAACGGGGTATAGGTCTCCATGATGTCGGATTCCTTCACGCCCTTGGACTTGAGGAACGCGCGCAGGATCTTGTTGGTGGTGCGCGGGTACACATAGTCCGTGCCCAGCAGCACGAAGCGCTTGGCACCGCCGCCTTCCTTGCTCATCAGGTACTCCACCGCAGGAATGGCCTGCTGGTTGGGGGCGGCGCCCGTGTAGAACACGTTCTTGGACAGTTCCTCGCCCTCGTACTGCACGGGGTAGAACAGCAGGCCGTTGTTCTGCTCGAACACGGGCAGCACCGACTTGCGCGACACGCTGGTCCAGCAGCCAAACACGACGGCCACCTTGTCCTGGGTGATCAGCTGCTTGGCCTTCTCGGCAAACAGCGGCCAGTTGGAGGCCGGATCGACCACCACGGGTTCGAGCTTCTTGCCGAGCACGCCACCCTTGGCATTGATGTCGTCGATGGCCATGAGCACCGTGTCCTTGAGCACGGTCTCCGAAATCGCCATGGTGCCCGAGAGACTGTGCAGCACGCCCACCTTGATGGTGTCCTGCGCATGCACGGTTGCCGAGAGTCCAAGGCCCAGAGCCAGCGAGGCAGCCAGCGTTGTAAGTGTTCCGCGACGGTTCATTGCACCACTCCAGTAAGAGTAAGAATTGACCGGTCCAAGCGACCGTGCAAGGGCCAACGCAATTGCTGTGCCAGTCCATCGGACGCGCTGAAAGGCGGCGCAACGCACGTCGGTTGCCCTCGTTGGGTGCATGGCGTGTCCCGTGGCGGAGCGGTTGTGGTGCGGTTCCCGTCCACAAGGGAATCGAGATGCACCATGGCGGCGCAGCGCGGGGCGGCCGCACCAGATTGCGCACCCCTCGCGGAGCTTTCCGCCCATGGGCCCGCATTTGGTGCCGTGCGTTCACCAAGATGTGGCCTGTTTCTTGCATCGCCATGGGACCCATTCCTTTCAACGGACATCCTCAGGAACGACCGCACCATGGAACTCACGCCACGCGAAAAGGACAAGCTGCTGATCTTCACGGCGGCGCTGCTGGCCGAACGCCGCCGGGCGCGCGGCCTCAAGCTCAATTACCCCGAGGCCGTGGCCTTCATCAGCGCGGCGGTGATGGAGGGGGCGCGCGACGGCAAGACCGTGGCGCAGCTCATGAGCGAGGGCCGCACCATCCTCGCGCGGGGCGATGTGATGGATGGCATCGCCGAGATGATCCCCGACATCCAGGTCGAGGCCACCTTTCCCGACGGCACCAAGCTCGTCACCGTGCACCAACCCATCGTCTGAACCCACACGACACCACGCCCCACCGGACCGGACACAGCCATGCCCATCAAGAAGTCATTCCCCCTCATCGCCGGCGCGCTCGCAGGCGTAGTTGCAGCCACGCCCCTGACAGCCCTTGCCCACGTCGGCACCCACGCGCACGGCCACGGTGTGCTGGACAGCTTCGTGCAGGCCTTTGCCCATCCGTTCACGGGAGCGGATCACCTCGCCGCGATGGTGGCGGTGGGCGTGTGGAGCGCGCTCACCGTGCGCCCCGCATGGCGTGCGCCGCTCGCCTTCGTGGCGCTGCTGGTGGCGGGCTGCCTTGCCGGATTTGCAGGTCTCTCCGTGCCCGGCGTCGAGCCCATGATCGCGGCCTCGGTGCTGGTGCTGGGCCTGCTCGTCGCCACGCAGAAGCGCATGGCCTGGGGTGTTGCCGCCTCGCTCGCGGGCGTGTTCGCCTTCTTCCACGGTGCGGCCCATGGCGCGGAACTGTCGGCCGATACGGCCCTCATGGGGGCTGCGGCGCTGGCCGGCATGGCGCTGGGCTCCGCCACCCTGCACCTGGGCGGCATGGCCCTCGGCAAGGCCGTGCAGCGGCGCCACGCATGGGTGGCACGCGCGGGTGGCGCGGCCACGGCAGTGCTCGGGGTCTTCATGCTGAGCCGCCTTGCCTGAATGGATGCAGGAAGAAAGGAACGCCATGATCCCCGGTGAACTGCTTGTAGACGAAGGCCAACACGAACTCAACGCTGGCCGTGACGTCCTGACGCTGGTCGTGAAAAACGCCAGCGACCGTCCCATCCAGGTCGGCTCCCACTACCACTTCGCGGAAACCAACGCGGGCCTCGATTTCGACCGCGCCGCTGCCCAAGGCAGGCGCCTGAACATCGCGAGCGGCATGGCCGTGCGCTTCGAGCCGGGCCAGCAGCGCACCGTGGAGCTGGTGGACATCGCGGGCGAAAGAACCATCTACGGCTTCAGGGCCCAGGTCATGGGGCGCCTTCCATGACACAGCACGGCAGGACCAGCAGCATGGCACGCATCGACAGACAGGCCTACGCCGAGACCTACGGCCCCACCGTGGGTGATCGCGTGAGGCTGGCCGACACGGCCCTCCTCATCGAAGTCGAGCAGGACTACACCTTGCGGGCCGGAGGCTACGGCGAGGAAGTCAAGTTCGGCGGCGGCAAGACCATCCGCGACGGCATGGCCCAGAGCCAGAGGACGCGTGCGCAGGGCGCGATGGACACCGTCCTCACCAATGCCCTGATCCTGGACCACTGGGGCATCGTCAAGGCCGACATCGGCCTGAAAGCCGGCCGCATCGCGGCCATCGGCAAGGCCGGCAACCCCGACACCCAGCCCGGGGTCGACATCATCATCGGGCCCGGCACGGAGATCATCAGCTGCGAGGGCTGCATCGTCACCGCGGGCGGCATCGACTCGCACATCCACTTCATCGCGCCGCAGCAGATCGAGGAAGCCCTCGCAAGCGGGGTGACCACCATGATCGGCGGCGGCACCGGCCCGGCCACCGGAACCTTCGCGACCACCTGCACGCCCGGCCCTTGGAACATGGAGCGCATGCTGCAGGCAGCGGACGCATTCCCGATGAACATCGGCTTTCTCGGCAAGGGCAACGCCAGCCTGCCGGGTGCGCTGCACGAGCAGATCGACGCGGGCGCGATCGGCCTCAAGCTGCACGAGGACTGGGGCTCGACGCCTGCGGCCATCGACAACTGCCTTGCCGTGGCCGAGGACACCGACACGCAGGTGGCCATCCACACCGACACGCTCAATGAAAGCGGGTTCGTGGAAGACACCGTCGCCGCATTCAAGGGCCGCACCATCCACACCTTCCACACCGAAGGCGCGGGAGGAGGGCATGCGCCGGACATCCTCAAGGTGGTGGGCGAGGCCAACGTGCTGCCCAGCTCCACCAACCCCACGCGCCCCTACACGATCAACACGCTGGACGAGCATGTGGACATGCTGATGGTCTGCCATCACCTCGATCCGTCGATCGCGGAGGACCTCGCTTTCGCAGAAAGCCGCATCCGCAAGGAAACCATCGCGGCCGAGGACATCCTGCACGACCTGGGCGCGATCAGCATGTTCAGCTCCGACAGCCAGGCCATGGGCCGTGTCGGCGAGGTGATCCTGCGCACCTGGCAGACGGCGCACAAGATGAAGCTGCAGCGCGGACCGCTGCCCGGGGATGGCGCGCGCAACGACAACTTCCGCGCGAGGCGCTATGTCGCCAAGTACACGATCAATCCGGCGATCGCGCACGGCGTGAGCCACGAGGTCGGCAGCCTCGAAGTGGGCAAGTGGGCCGACATCGTGATCTGGAAGCCGGCATTCTTTGGCGTGAAACCCTCGGTGATCCTCAAGGGCGGCTTCATCGCGATGGCCGCGATGGGCGACCCGAATGCGTCGATCCCCACGCCGCAGCCCGTGCACTACCGGCCCATGTTCGGCAGCTTTGGCGGCGCCATCGCCAGGACTTCGCTGACCTTCGTCTCGCAGGCCGGACTGGCGGCGGGCATCGGCGAACGCTTCGGCCTGCACAAGCAGCTGTCGGCGGTGAAGGGGATTCGCGGCGTGGGCAAGCGCCACATGGTCCACAACGACTACGCGCCGCACATGGAGGTGGACGCGCAGACCTATGCGGTGCGTGCGGACGGCATGCTGCTGACCTGCGAGCCGGCGGTCAGCCTGCCGATGGCCCAGCGCTATTTTCTGTTTTGAGCTGGAAGGGCTGATCCGGATGTTCCCTGTCCATGCTCCGATACCAGGCGAGCCAGTCGTGCGCCATGATCACGGGCGCGTCCTTCAGCGCTGCGGGCAGCGCCTCGTAGGCGAGCACGCGCATGGGCTGGCTGTCGCCATCGGCGAGCATCACCCGCACGTCGACCAGCCGCTTGGCATATTCGCCAAGGTCTTGCGGCCAGATGCCTTCGATGCGGTCCATGGCCTGCTCCAGCGTGTCGTTCAGCGGATAGACCTCGGCCAGCACGGTATGCGTGCCTGCAAGGCTCAGGCCCGGGTACCAGCCCAGGTCGTGCAGCGTGCCCCTGAGCTCGGTGACACCGGTGCGCCGGATGCCGGCATGCAGCCGCGCGATGTCGTTGACCCCGCCCGCCCGCAGCGTGCCGTAGACGGCCACGTGCGTGGCGCCGCAGGGTTGCCAGGGGGCGTGGCGGGAAGCAGGGTGCGAAGGGGAGGTCCGGCTCATGGCGCTAATGTAATTTCCGAGAGAAGACCTCGCCGCTCGCATGTTGCGTGCCAAGTGTGTCCGGGGTACATGGAGACCGAAAGATGACGATCACCACCACGAACGATGATTCCCAAACACTGATGTTCAGGCTCGGCGCGCTGCTGTCCTATGTGCAGCAGTCGGGCATCCGGCGCATCAGCCTGGAGACGGACACGCCGGACTACTTCGCCCCTGCATGGCGGCTGTACGAACGCAATGGCTTCGCCTGTTGCGAGCCGTTCGGGGACTACCGGCAAGACCCCTACAGCTGCTTCATGACGCGTGCCGTCTGACCCTTTCCCGAATCCTGCATTTCCCATTGCCATGAGCCTTTCTCTCTCCAAGCGCATTTCCGGTGGCAAGGGCCTGGCGCAGCCTCTCCTGCGGCGCGCGGCCACGGTCGAGCTCGACTGGGATGTGCGCCAGAAAAGCCGCTTCGCCGCGATCGACAGCACAGGGCGCGCGCTGGCCGTCTTCCTGCCGCGCGGACAGGCCGTGCGCGGTGGCGACGTGCTGGTGGCCGAGGACGGCTCGCTGGTGCGCGTGATCGCCGCGCCGCAGAAGGTGCTGCACATCACCTGGTGCCGGCAGCACGGCACGGCCTTCGACCTGATGCGCGCCGCGTATCACCTCGGCAACCGGCATGTGCCCATCGAGCTGCAGGCCGATCACCTCAAGATTGAGCCCGACCATGTGCTGGCCGACATGCTGCGCAGCATGCACATGATCGTGACCGATGCCGAGTTGTCGTTCGAGCCTGAAGGCGGCGCCTACGGCGGGCATGTGACGAACGACGGGCACAGCCATCATGGGCATGGCGGGAACGGACATGATCATCCGCATGGGCATGCACATGATCATGGACATGACCATTCGCACGATCGGCGCGCCGGGGCGGATGGCCACGGGGAGTGATCGCATGAGCACCGCAGGCAATGCCCTGTCCGCGCACAGCCTGCTGCAGCTGATGTGGCTGGCATCGCCTGCGCTTCCCATCGGCGGCTTTTCATACTCCGAGGGGCTCGAATCCGCCATCGACGCAGGCTACGTGACGGGCGAGGGCAGTGCGGCGACCTGGCTCGTCGATCAACTGCACGTCGCGCAGTCGCGCAGCGACATGCCGGCGCTCGCGCAGGCGATCCCCGCATGGCGCGCGAACGACCTGGGGCGCGTGCGCGACATCAACACCTGGGTGCTTACCACGCGCGAGAGCAGCGAGCTGCGCCTGCAGAGCGAGCAGATGGGCCAGTCGCTCACCGCCTGGCTGCGCAACCAGCACGCGCGCTCGGCAGAGCGCATGGCGCAGATCGAGGCCCTGGCCGGGCTGTGCGCGCGCACGCCCACCTACCCCGTCGCGTTTGCGCTGGCCGCCGCGTTCACGCAGGCACCGGTGCGCGAGTGCCTGCTGGCCCATGCCTTCGGCTGGGCCGAAAACATGGTGCAGGCAGCGATCAAGGCCGTGCCGCTCGGGCAGAGCGCGGGGCAGCGGATCCTCGCGCGTCTGGCCGACGAGATTCCCCAGGCCGTCGAGGGCGCGCTGGCCCTGGAGGACGGTGCGCGCACGGCGTTCTCGCCGATGCTGGCGATTCTTTCCGCGCGTCACGAGACGCAGTATTCCCGCCTGTTCCGCAGTTGAGGCGGGGGCGTCACAGTGCATCACATGCCCTAGAAACCGGGAGTTCCCCATGACCCAAGCGACAAGCTCCACCCCCCTTCACCACATCCCCCACCGCACCAAGAAGCTGCCACCGTTGCGCGTGGGCATCGGCGGTCCGGTCGGCTCCGGCAAGACCACGATTCTCGAGATGCTCTGCAAGGCCATGCGCGACCGGTGGGACCTGATCGCCATCACGAACGACATCTACACCAAGGAAGACCAGCGCCTGCTCACGATCAGCGGTGCGCTGCCGCCCGAGCGCATCATGGGCGTGGAGACGGGTGGCTGCCCGCACACCGCGATCCGCGAGGATGCGTCGATCAACCTGGAGGCCATCGACCGCATGCTCGGCGAGTTTCCGGATGCCGACATCATCTTCATCGAGTCCGGCGGCGACAACCTGGCCGCCACCTTCAGCCCGGAGCTCAGCGATCTCACGATCTACGTGATCGACGTGGCCGCGGGCGAGAAGATTCCCCGCAAGGGCGGGCCGGGCATCACCAAGAGCGATCTTTTCGTGATCAACAAGACCGACCTGGCGCCGCATGTGGGCGCGAACCTTGACATCATGAAGAGCGACACCGAGCGCATGCGCAGCACCCCCAGGGGCATGAAACCCTTCGTGATGACCAACCTGAAGACGCTCGACGGCCTCGACGATGTCGTTACCTTCATCGAAAAGCAGGGGCTGCTGGCGGCCTGAGCGGTTCGGGTTTTGGCGCGGTCGCGCCGCGCCGGCCGTTCAGTAGAATCGCACCAGTTTCACCCACAGGCGCGGCTACATTGGACAAGACATTCATCAAAGGCCTGGTCCTCCTCGAGGCCATGGCCCGCAACGACAAGGGCTCGGGCGTGAGCGAGCTGGCTGCGCAGCTGCTGCTCAACAAGAGCAACGTGCATCGCCTGCTGCAAGCGCTGGTGCATCAGGGCTTTGCGCGCAAGAACACCGACACCAATCGCTACGAGCTCACCATGAAGCTGTGGGAACTCGGCTCGCGCACGGCCAACAAGCTCGATGTGCGGCTGGAGTCGCTGCCTTTCATGAAGCAGCTGGCCGAGGAGACCCGCGAGACCGTGCACCTGTCGATCCTGGATGGCGCGGAAGTGCTCTATGTCGAGAAGATCGACAGCCCCCAGCCCGTGCGGGCCTACACCACGGTGGGCGGCCGGGCCCCCGCGCAATGCGTCGCCACCGGCAAGGCCATGCTGGCCTGGGCCGATGAGGATGTGCTGGGCGCGGTGAAGAACCGCCTGAAGCCGCACACCGAGAAGTCCATCGTGCGCTTCGGCGACCTGCGCAAGCAGCTCGAGGACATTCGCACCAAGGGATTCGCGGTCAACACCGGCGAATGGCGCGAGCAGGTGGTGGGTGCGGCCGCGCCGATCCGCGATGCCTCGGGCAAGGTGGTGGCGGCGCTCGGCATCTCGGGGCCTGCCGATCGTCTGCCGAAGGAACTGCTCGAGAAGAACGGCGAGCGCATGATCGAGGTGACGGAGATGATTTCCCGGCGGCTGGGCTACAGCCGCATGTGATCGACCTGTGACCGGCACGTGCCCTGCACGGGGCACGGTCTCCGCCCCCTGAGGGGCGACCGCCTACTTCCGGGCCCCTTCCTCCCGGTACGCGCGGATCCGCTCCTTGAGCCCCGGAGCGGATGCCGAAGCCACCAGCGCCGCCATGTCGCCATCGCGCGAGCCGGCATCGCGCGTGAGGTCGCGCAGGAACTGGCGGCTCGCGGACGGCAGCGAGAGGGTGCTGTCCTCCACCTGCCGGGTCAGGGTGGGCCATGCATCCTGTGCTGCGGTGCCCTGGATGAAGCCGATGCTCCTCGCGTGCTCGTCATCGAACGTGGAAGTCGTCTCCAGCAGTGCATAGGCATGGCGCTCTCCCACCAGTGCCGCAAGCCGCCGCGTGCCGAGGGCGAGGCCGAACTTCAGTCCGGGCATGCGGAATCGCGCGCCAGGTGCGCAGTACCGGTGGCGGCAGGCCGCGAACAGGTCCACGCCCGCTCCGAAGTTGTTGCCATGTGCGAGCGCCAGCGTAGCGAAGGGACCGTAGGCGATTTCCTGGAGCAGGGTCTCGATGCGCACGAAGCGCAGCAGCAGGTCGCCCTCGCTCTGGTCCTCGTAGCCCGTGAAATCGAAGCCTGCGCTGAAGCTGGCGCCCGCGCCCTGCAGCACCAGCAGAGGCGGCTGCTCCGCCCTGGCCTGCTGGACGGCAGCGAGCAATGCCTCGATGAGTTCCGCGGAAAGCGCGTTGCGTTTCTCCGGACGGTTGAGCGTGAGCACCCAGTGCGTGGACTGCCTGTCGATCAGCAGCACCGGTGGGGAAGAGGGCGATTCGCTCATGGCGCGGTCACCTTCACCTTGTCTGCACCGAAGACCGCATCGTTGTGCTCGCCCAGCGCGGGCGGATTCATGCGGACGGGCTGTCCCTGTCCGTTGATCTTGATGGGCGAGACGAAGGTCCGGGTGACGTTGTCGCCGGGCAGCGTGATGTCCTGCACCCAGTCCATGTGCTCGACCTGCGGGTCCTTCAGCACCTGCGAGTAGGAGTTGATCGGTGCGCTCGGAACGCCGACCCTTGCGAACTCGGCGAGCCAGTACGCGACCTCCTTCTCGAGGAACTTCACTTCCAGCAGGTCGCGCAGGGCCACCTGGTGCTTCGCGCGCGTGGTGGGCGAGGTGAAGCGGTCGTCCTCCAGCAACTCCGGCATGCCGACCACCTCGGTCACCGATCGCCACAGCGCGTTGTTGCCGGCAGCCATTGCGAAGTAGCCATCCTTGCAGCGGAAGGCCTGATACGGTGCATTGCGCGGATGGGCCGAGCCGAGCTTGCCGGGGTCGCGGCCGCTGCCGAAGTATTCGGACGTTTGCAGCGCGGCGATGGCGAGCGAGGTGCCGAGCATGGGCACGTCGATGTGCGCGCCCTCGCCGGTCTGCTGCACATGGCGCAGCGACGCGGCCACGGAGTACGCCGCATACAGGCCGGCCGCGAAGTCGCTCAACGGCACGCCGCACTTCACGGGCGCGCCGCCGTCCTCGCCGGTCACGCTCATGATGCCGCTCATCGCCTGGATCGTGAGGTCGAAGCCGCCTTCGCTGGCGCGCGGGCCGCTCTGCCCGTAGGCGGAGATCGAGCAGTACAGCAGGCGCGGATTCACGGCCTTGAGCGATGCATAGTCGAGGCCCAGGCGCTGCATCACGCCCGGGCGGTTGTTCTCGATGAGCACGTCGGCGGTGCGTACCAGCTCGCGCAGTCGGGCGATGTCATCGGGCGATTTCAGGTCGAGCGTGACCGAGCGCTTGTTGCGGTTCAGCGATGCGAAGTTCTCGCTGAAGCCGTCGGTGATGGGCGGCCAGGTGCGCAGCGTGTCGCCCCCCGTGGGGTTTTCCACCTTGATGAGGTCCGCGCCCATGTCGGCCAGGAGCAGCCCGCAGAACGGGCCGGCGGCGACGTTGCACAGTTCGAGGACGCGAACGCCCTGCAGGGGAAGAAGTGTGGTGCTGGTCACGGACATGGGGGTGGATCTCCTCGGATCGATGGCGTCGGGTCTGTGTGTTCATCATGGAGTGTTTAATTCCAAAATATGGAACACTGTTTCTTAAATTGCAATGCAGCAAATTCTATGCAAAGGCGCACGCCGGTCAAGCAGGTTGGCGATCGAAAAGTGCCATGTCGCGTCTCCATCCTGCGTGTCAGGCGGCGGGGAAGGCGTTTTTCCGGCCACCTCGGGCGATTCCAGCCCCCATGATCCCATTCCCCCGTTATCCGTTTTGCGTATTTGCATGCTCGCAATCCGCATTGACACTTTTTTTTCATTGCCCGTATAGTGATCGCTCCGATCGCCGCGGAGGCATTGGAGTCGGGGAATCGCTGCAGCCCGGAGGCCGAAGGAGACTTCGGCCCATTTTTCGATTCATATGAAGAACGGCATTCCAAATATTGGAAATTGTCACTGTCAACGATGAAAAGGATGAAGGCATGAAGAGGTGGAAACTGGAGACAAGGCGCGGGGCGCTGGCGTGGGGCATGGCGGGAGGATGGCTGGCCGCAGTTGCGCTGGCGATGCTGCCGGCCGTCGGCCAGGCCGCCGACGGAGCGGGCTACCCCGCCAAGGAGATCGTCTTTGTCGTGCCCTACCCGCCGGGCGGCAACAGCGACAACCTGGCCCGCATCTATGCGGACCGCCTGCGCACCAAGCTGGGTGGCACCATCGTCATCGAGAACAAACCCGGCGGCACCACATCGCTCGGTACGGGCGTGGTGGCGCGCGCCAAGCCCGATGGCTACACGCTGCTGCTGGCCACCAGCACCGCGTTCACGGTGCTGCCGCACCTGCGCAATGACCTGCCCTACGACCCGGTGAAGAGCTTCACCTTTGTAGGCAGCCTGGCCGGCTACCTGCCCGTCCTGGCCGTGCGCAACGAGGTGCCGGTCCACACCTTGCAGGAGTTCGTCGACTATGCGCGCAAGCATCCCGGCAAGCTCAGCTGGGGATCCGCGGGCGTGGCCTCGGGAGGGCACCTGGCCGGCGAGATCCTGAAGAAGGATGCCCGGCTCGACATGCTGCACGTGCCGTTCAAGGGGTCTGCGGATTCGCTGACCGCGATGCTGGGCGGCCATACGGACTTCCTGATCGACGGCGTGGGGCTCGAGGCCGTCAAGAGCGGCCGTGCGCGCGGCATCGTCACCTTTGCGAGCGAGCGCAACCCCGAGCTGCCGAACCTCCCCACGCCCAAGGAGTCGGGCTTTGACGTGACGCTGCCGTTCGAGGGTTTCTGGGGCGTGGCCGTGCCCGCCGGCACGCCGCAGGCCATCGTGGACAGGCTCGCCAAGGCCACGCAGGAAATACTGCAGGAGCCCGACACCCGCAAGCGCTTTGGCAACATCAGCCTGTCGGCCAGCTGGAAGACCGGCCCCGAATACGCCAAGGACATCGAATCCAGCCGCGCCTACTACGGCGACCTGCTCAAGACGGTGAACCTCAGCCAATGAAGAAAGAGACCTGCCAACCCCATGCATCCGCGTTTTGACACCTTCATCTCCGCCATGACCCACCTGACCCGCGAGGCGCGCCACGATGAGCCCCGCTTGCTCAGGGAGGGGGCGCAACTGCTCGCGGAGCTGGTCCGCCACGACGACTGGCTGGACGACCGGCATGCGATGCCGCATCCCCAGTTCTATCAGCAATACCTGCTGCACCGCGCGCCCGATGACAGCTTCAGCGTGGTGAGCTTCGTGTGGGGTCCGGGGCAGAAGACCCCGATCCACGACCATACCGTGTGGGGCCTGATCGGCATGCTGCGCAACGCAGAGGTGTCGCAGGCTTTCGAGCGCGACGAGCGCACGGGCACGCTCACCAGCACCGAACAGGTACGGCTCGAGCCGGGCACCGTGGAGGCCGTGTCCCCCGCCATCGGCGACATCCACCAGGTGGTGAATGCGTTCGATGACCGCGTGTCCATCAGCATCCATGTGTACGGCGCCGACATCGGCAAGGTGCGCCGCCATGTGTTCGACCCGGCAACGGGTGCATCCAGGGAGTTCGTCTCGGGCTATGCCAACTGATCCGTAGAAGGCCATGCCGGGCGATGCCGCCGGCCGCCAGCCGCCATGCAACAAGGAGACAGTCGATGTGGAAGCGTGTTTTTTCCAGCGTTTTGTTCCTGACCCTGCCGGTGTTCGGCGCCGCGCCGGCGCATGCGGCCGATGACTACCCGAGCCGTCCCGTCAAGATGATCGTGCCGTATCCGGCCGGGGGCACGGCGGATCTCATGGCGCGCAACTTCTGCGAGTTCCTCGGCCGCGAACTGGGCCAGCCCATCGTGGTGGAGAACAAGCCCGGCGCGGCAGGCCAGTTGGGCACGTCGCTCACCGCCAAGGCGGTGCCCGATGGCTACACGCTGGGGCAGTCGAACGCGGGCACGTTCGAGGTGTCTCCACACCTGTACAAGACCTTGCCCTACAACCTGCAGTCCGACTTCGAGCAGATCGCCGTGATGGGCCGCATGGGGCTGGTGTTCGGCGTGCGGGCGGAGTCCCCGATCAGGACCGTGAAGGATCTGGTCGCGCAGGCGAAGAAGGACCCCGGCACGCTGTCGTACGCCACGCCCGGCGTGGGTTCGTCCAACCATCTCAATGGGGCCCTGCTGGCCACGACGGCCGGCTTCGAGTGGATGCACGTGCCCTTCAAGGGCGTGTCCGAGTTCCTGCCCGCCGTGCTGGGCGGACAGGTCACCGTGCTGATCGACCAGTACCCCTCGATGATGAAGCAGCTGGAGGGAGGCAAGATCCGCGGCATCGCGGTGAGCACGGCCGAGCGCATTCCGTCGTCGCCCGATGTCCCCACCTTCCGTGAAAGCGGCTATCCGGACATGGTTTCCTACAGCTGGTTTGGCTTGATGGTGCCCAAGGGTGTTCCCGCACCCGTCGTGGACAGGCTGACCGCTGCCAGCAGGAAGGTGCTCGACAACGCGGACTACCGCGCCAAGGTGGTGTCGATGGGTGCAGAGCCCGGCGACGCGATGCGCGGCGACATGCAGAAGCTCATCGCCGCCAACAGCAAGGTGTGGAGGAAAGTCATCGAGGACAACCATATCGTGGTGGACAAGTAGGTTCCTGCCACCCTTTACGCGTCCGCGGCAGGCCAGGCCGCTGCGGCCCTTTCATCGACTCAACGCATGGCGGCACCGCCCTTGCAGGTCCGCCCGATCGCATCACCATGGATTCAACAATGGCACAGGACAACGACAACGGACACAACAGCAGCAATACCAGCAGCCTTGGCAGCACCGCCAACAACGGCGCGGACGTGCTGGTGGATACCCTTCTGGCGAACGGCGTGGACGTCTGTTTCGCCAACCCCGGAACGTCCGAGATGCACTTCGTCGCGGCGCTCGACCGCAAGCCGCAGATGCGCTGCATCCTCGGCCTGTTCGAAGGTGTGGTGACCGGCGCGGCCGACGGCTACGCGCGCATGGCGGACAAGCCCGCGTGCACGCTGCTGCACACCGGCCCGGGCCTTGCCAATGCGCTGGCCAACATGCACAACGCGAGGCGCGCGAACACGCCGATGGTGAACATCGTGGGTGACCACGCGAGCTATCACCTGCACCACGATGCCCCGCTCACCAGCGACATCGAATCGCTCGCACGTCCGATGTCCCGATGGGTGGGCCGCGCACGCCATGCGAACGAGGTGGCGCGGCAGGCAGCCGAGGCCATCCACCAGTCGACCACGCTGGGCGGCGGCGTGAGCACGCTGATCCTGCCGGCAGATGCCGCATGGTCCGAGACGTCGACATCGCCCGTGCATGCGCCCGCACCCGAGGCGCTGGAGCTCGACGCCAGCGCCTTGCGCGCGAGCGTCCGTGCCCTTCGGGACCGTGGCGACGGCAAGACCTTGCTCATGCTGTCGGGCCGCGCGTTGCGCGAAGACGCGCTGCTGATCGCGCAGGCCATTGCCGAGCGGACCGGCGCCCACCTGATCGCGCAGCAATCCAACGCACGCGCGCAGCGCGGCCGTGGCCGTGTTTCCATCGAGCGTGTTCCGTACAACGTGGACGCCGCCGTCAAGCTGCTCGCACCGTACCAGCGCGCGATCCTGATCGGCGCGAAGGCGCCGGTGGCGTTCTTCGCCTACCCGGGCAAGCCGGGGTCCATGCTGCCGGCGGATTGCGAGATCACCACGCTCTGCCCGCCGGGCGGCGACCCGCTGGAGGCCCTCGAGCAACTGGCGGAGGCCGTGGGGGCGGCACGCAGGCCGGAATCGCTGCTTGCGCTGCCGAGCATGGCCGCGGCCGACAAGCTCGGCTGGAGCAGCGCAACGCCCATCAACGCCCTGACCTTCGCGCAGGCCATGGCCGAGCTGATTCCGGACAACGCCATCGTCTGCGACGAGTCCGTCAGCTCGGGTCGCGATTTCTTCCGCTACACCATGCAGGCCGCGCCGCACGACTACCTGCAGATCACGGGCGGTGCGATCGGCAACGGCATTCCGCTGGCGACCGGCGCGGCGGTGGCCTGCCCCGATCGCAAGGTGGTGCTGATGCAGGCCGACGGCAGCGGGATGTACACGCTGCAGGGCCTGTGGACGCAGGCGCGCGAGCAGCTTGACGTGCTCAACATCATCATCGCGAACCGCAGCTACGCGATCCTGCGGGGAGAGTTCAAGAGCGTGGGAGCGGGCGAGCCCGGCAGGAACGCGAGCCGGATGCTCGACCTGGACAACCCCGCCATCGATTGGCTCGCCATCGCCAGGGGCTGCGGCATGGAGGCGGTGCGCGTGTCCCACATCGCCGCGCTGGGCGATGCGGTGCGCGCGGCGCTCGGGCGCAAGGGGCCGTTCCTCATCGAGGCCGTGTTGTAGAGGCCCCTCGGTACGCCACCGTCAGAAGTGCCGCTTCATCAATTGCTTGATGATCCCGTTGACGGCCTTCACCAGGCGGTTGTTTGGCCGCGCGGACGGCGTGGCCAGCACGATGCGGTTGCGGATCACGGGCTGGACGACCTGCGCCACGTGCACGGGTTCCGCTGCGGGCCAGGTCTTCACGGCACTGGCAGGCACCAGCGAGCAGCCGACGTTGCGCGCCACCAGCGAGAGCACCATCTTGATGGTGTCCACCTCGGCCACGATGCGCAGCGGCAGTTGCTGGTCTTCCACGGCCTCGTCGAAGATCACGCGCAAGGCCTGGGGGCGGCTGGGCAGCACCAGCGGATAGTCCACCAGCTGTGACACCTTCACCCTCTCGGGCAGGGGGCGCGTGCTGATCAGCACCAGTGGCTCGCGCACGAGGGGCTCGACCAGCATCTGCGCCGTATGCGTGGGATCGAACAGCACGGCCACGTCCAGCCGGTCCGAAACCAGCCATTCGCGCAGCCGGATGCTGAGGCTCTCCTCCACGATGATCGATGCGTCGGGGCAGGCGAGCAGGAACTGCTGCACCAGGTCGGGCGTGATCAGGCTCGCCACCAGCGGTGGCAGGCCCACGCGGATCTTGCCGCGCGGGCTGCTCAGGCGTTCGGCCATGTCGGCCTTGGCGTTCTCCACGGCCGTGTTGATGGCGCGCGCATGCGCCAGCATGGCCTTTCCCGATTCCGTGAGCCGCACGCCCCGGCCATGGCGCTCAAGCAGCGGCTGCCCGACCTCGGCCTCCAGCAGCTGCACCTGGCGGCTCAGCGTGGGCTGGCTCAGGTTCAGTGCCGCTGCGGCCTTGCTGTAGCTCTGTGCATTGGCCACGGCCATGAAATATTGCAGGCGCACCAAATCCATATGCAGTAACTCTATATCTGATATCGAGATTCTATAGATCTCCAGGACGCAGGCGATTCCACAATGCGCCTCATCCGAATTGCATGCATCGCAACCCCAGCCGAACGATGACCACCGCAGCCACAGACCTCCAGACCCCCGTGCAGACCTACATGCAGGCCCCGTCGAGGCCGCGCTTCGCGCTGCCCGAGAACACCTGCGACACGCATGTCCACGTGTTCGGCCCGGTGAGCGAGTTTCCGTACGCCCCGGTGCGCGGCTTCACACCGGCGGATGCGGGCAAGGACAGGCTCTTTGCGCTGCACCGCCACCTGGGCGTCACGCGCTGCGTGATCGTGCAGTCGGCCTGCCATGGGCACGACAACACAGTGGTGGAAGACGCCATTGCCGCGGGCGCGGGCAACTACCTGGGCGTGGCGCTGGTGCCCGTGGAAGTGGGGCGTGCCGAGCTGGCGCGCCTTGCCGCTGCAGGGTTTCGGGCCGTGCGCTTCAACTTCATGAAGCACCTGGGCACCGGCACGCCGGTGGAGGAGGTGGTGGCGCTCACGCCCGTGCTCGCGGACCTGGGCATGCACCTGCAGATCCATTTCGAGAGTGCGCTGGTGCATACGCTCGGGCTGGTGCTCCGGCAGTCCGCCTGCGAGGTGGTCATCGACCACATGGGTCGCGTCGATGCGCGCGAAGGCGTGGAGGGCCGGGATTTCCAGGGCCTGCTGCGGCTGGTGGAGGACCCGCGCTTCTACGTGAAGGTCAGCGGCATCGACCGCATCGATGCCGCGCCACCCTACACGCAGGGCGTGGCACTGGCACGCGCGCTGGTGAGCCACGTCCCCGACCGCGTGCTGTGGGGTACGGACTGGCCGCACCCCAATCACACACACATTCCGGATGACGGCGCGCTGGTGGATGCGCTCGCCGGGTTCACGTCCGATCCCCGGCACCTCCAGGCGCTGCTGGTGGACAACCCGGCGCGGCTCTACCGCTTCTGATATCACCCTCCTGCCTCGTTCCCCCGATTCCACGAAAGGTCGCCGCCATGGCTGTATTCGATGAAAACACCCCGGTCAACCGCCAGGGCCGCCTGGGCGGCAGGGTGGCCTACGTCACGGGCGCGGGCTCGGTGGGCGCCGGCTGGGGCAATGGCCGCGCCACGGCGATCCGCTTTGCGCAGGAGGGCGCAGCGGTGTTCGGCGTCGATATCGACCCCGCCAAGCTCGCGGAAACCGGGGACATCATCCGCAGCGCGGGTGGCACGTTCATGGCAGGGCATTGCAACGTGATGGAGCATGCCTCGATCCGCGATTCCATCCGGGCGTGCCATGCCGCCATGGGGCGCATCGACATCCTCGTGAACAACGTGGGCGGCTCCGCCAAGGGCGGCCCGGTGGAGATGGAGGAGAGCGTGTGGGATGCGCAGGTGGACTACAACCTCAAGAGCGTGTTCCTCACCTGCAAGCACGTGCTGCCGTTCATGGAGGCGCAGGGCGCGGGCAGCATCGTCAACATTTCCTCGACATCGGGTATGCGCTGGACGGGTGCGGCGCAGATCGCCTACGCATCGACCAAGGCCGGTGTGATCCAGTTCTCGCGGGTGCTGGCCGTCGAATACGCGCCGAAGAATATCCGCGTCAACACGGTCGTGCCGGGCCAGTTGCACACGCCCATGGTCGAGACGCGCCTGGCCGGCCAGCGCGCCGGAGGCGACGTTGCCGCGCTGCTGGCCCAGCGGCAGGCGCGCATCCCGCTGCCGTTCATGGGCGACGGCCGGGATACCGCCAATGCGGCGCTCTTCCTCGCCAGTGACGAATCGCGGTTCGTCACGGGAGCCGAAATCGTGGTGGACGGCGGCATGACCGTGCGCTGCGGCTGACAGGGACCGATCCACACAGGAGACAAACCATCATGAATCGCAACACCACCACGTTCCAACCCGCCCGGCGCGCGCTGGGCCGGACGCTGACCTCGGCCATCCTGGGGGCCGCGCTGCTCGCCCCGGGCGGGGCGTTTGCCCAGGCGGACCTCACCCGCATCCTGGTGGCCTTCCCGCCAGGCGGGCCCGTGGACTTCATCGCGCGCACCCTGTCGCAGCAGCTCTCCAGGGAGCTCGGCCACAACGTCATCGTGGAAAACAAGCCCGGTGCGAACGGTGCGATCGCCGCCGATACCGTGATCCGCGCCACGCCCGACGGCAAGACCCTGTGGCTGACCAGCGTGGGCGCGGTCTCGATCAATCCCGGCCTGTATCCCAAGCTCGGCTACAAGCCGGCGACCGACCTGGCGCCGGTGTCGCTGGTCGTCAACAACGTGGAGATGCTGGTGGTCAACCCGCAGGCCAGCTACAAGAGCCCGGTGGATTTCGTCAATGCCGCCAGGCTCAGCAAGAACAAGCCGCTGACCATGGCATCGTCCGGCACCGGCAGCGTGCCGCATCTCGCGGCGATGCTGCTCAACGAATCCGCGGGAACCAACCTGCTGCACGTTCCCTACAAGGGGGCAGCGCCGGCCATCTCGGACGTCATGGCGGGGCATGTGGACGGCTTCTTCGGCGATATTCCAGGGCTGGTCGGCGGCATCGACGGCGGCAAGCTCAAGCCCCTCGGCATTGCCGCATCCAGGCGCAATGCGCGCTATCCCAACGTGCCCACGTTCGAGGAGCTGGGCATCAAGGGCGTGGACTCGAACAACTGGTACGCGGTGTTCGCGCCCAAGGGCACATCGGCGGAGATCACGGCAAAGCTGAGCCGGGCCATTCACGATGCACTCAACACCCCCGAGGTGAAGGCCAAGATCGAGGCCTCGGGCGCCGAAGTCGTCGGCTCCACGCCGCAGGAGCTCAGCAGGCAGATGGCAGCGGACACAGCCAAATGGGCCGCGGTCATCCGCCGCAACAACATCACACCTGATTGAATTGAATGACAAGGGAACTCCGATGAGAATCCAACCCATTGTTCCGGGCACGCGCAGCGAACTGGTCGGGATAGAGCAGCAGATCCTGGCGGAACGCGGCCGCATCTCCCCGCTGTACCAGGTGCTGCTGCACAGCCCGGCCATCGCCAGGGGCTGGGAGCAGATGCTGTCGGCGGTGCGCAACTACAGCAGCATCGATGCGGGCATCCGGGAACTCGTGATCCTGCGTGTCGCGATGCTCAACAGCGCCGCCTATGAATTCGAGGCCCATGTGCCCCATGCACTCAAGGCCGGCGTGTCGCAGGAGGCCATCGATGCCACGCGACATCTGGGCACGGCGCAGAGCGCACACTGGAACGCCGCGCAGCAACTGGCCATCGAGGCGACCGATGCGCTGACGCGCGGTGCCGATGTGCCGGAACCCCTGTTTGCCCGTGTGGCGGCACAGTTCAGCGAACAGGAGCAGGTGGAATTCTTCGCCACGGTGGGGGCATACAACATGGTGTCGCGCTTCCTCAACGCGTTCCAGATCGGGCATTGAAGATGGCAGAGATGGTTTTGAACGACGCATCGCCGGCCACGGTGCACGCCCTGCTGCTGCAAGTGCCGTTCACATCGGCGGAATCGGCGCTGGAAGAGGCACGCCATGCGGAGTCGACGCTGCGCGATGCGGGCTTCGCACAGGCTCCCCGACTGCTGCGCGTGGCCCATCAATCGCCGGCGGGCAGCTATGTGTACTTCGTCTTCGATGAGGCCGTCGTGCTGGATGCCGCGGCCGTGCGGGAAGCGGAGCGCAGGCTGCGGCAAGGCGGCGATTCCCTGGCACGGTGCCGGCTTTCCCGACTGCAGCTCGTGCTGCACCGCGACGGCCCATCGATCGCCTCGCATGCCCCCGTCCACTACGTCGTCGAGATGGACCCGGAGGAGGGTTGGCGGGAAGAGCTGTTCCGCTGGTACAACGAGGAGCACCTCCCGGGCCTTGCCTCCGTGGAGGGCACCGTGCGTGCCGACCGCTACCTCAACCTGGACCACGGTCCGCTGTCGCTCGCCTGCTATGACCTGGTCGGCGAAGCCGTCATGGGCTGCCCCGACTGGCTCGCGGTGCGTGGCACCGACTGGAGCTCCCGGGTGCGGCCGCATTTCACGAACACGAAGCGGACGATGTTCGCGAAATTGAAATAGCGCTGGCTCCACCGGGCCGCACCAGCACCTCGTAGCAGCCTGCGTCGCCAGCCGAGCGCATCACGTCGATGCGCACCGGCAGGAACTGCTCGATCACCTCGAAGTTCGTGCGCGCATGCTGCGTGAGCGGGCTGCAGGTGTAGCGCGCAGCGCGGCCTGTGCGGTGCACGGCGAGTGCCAGGGGCAGGGCCCATTGGTCGCCCAGGTAAGGGCCCACGGCGGACTCGGCGGCGAGGTACTTGCGCACCTCGCCCGCGAGCGAGCGGGCGACCTGCTCGGAGCTCACGCCACGCTCGCCCAGGCGCGTGAACACCTCGCAGACGTTGGCGTATTCCAGGATGGCCATGAGCGCGTTGCCGGGGCCTTCGTCCTGGCGCGTGTCGCCGTGCCGCATCTGCGTCTCGTCCCAATGGAGCTGCTGGCGCAGCTCTTCCAGCTCACGCCGCGCGATGGAGCGAGGGATGGCGGCGCACAGGCATTCCGCATAGCTGGCGCGCCGCTCGCCACGGTCCACCAGGTCAAAGGGCGAGAGCGTATCGGCGGCGGGGCTGATCTCGGCCTCGATCACGCCTCCACCAGCGGGGTAGAAGCCATGCCGCTTGAGCCTGAGTTGCACGGGCGCGCCCAGGCGGCGCATCAGCGGCGCATAGCTCAGGTCGAGAAAATGGAAGGGCGGCGCCATCGGGTTGTGGGTACCTCCCTTGATCACGACGCGGCTCACGCCGTCGCCGAACAGCAGTGCCGGCCAGATGGTCTGCAGCACCAGCGTGCTGCTGCCCGCCGAGCCGATGACGAATTCGTAGTCGCCGGAGCGCAGCGCGCCTGGCGTGAACGCCAGACGCTGCGAGTTGAGCTCGGCGCCTTCAGCCTGTGCGCCCGAGATCTCCGATGCTGCGTTCACGCAGGTCAGGTGCTGGCGCATGAGGCCCGGCTTTGCGCGCCTGGCGCGAATGTTGTTCAGGACGAAAGGCCGGCCGGTAACGATGGAGAGCGCCAGCGATGTCCGCAGGATCTGTCCACCGCCCTCGCCGGTGGAGCCGTCTATGTGGATGAGGTCCATGGTCTTGTCCTCTCTTTCTTTTGTATATGCTTGTTCATCGGCCTGCAGGGGCAGGCCGTTCTGAGACCATCTCCGCTTCAACCCTTCACGCAGACCACCTGCTTCAGGGTATGGACCACTTCCACCAGGTCCTGCTGTGCGGCCATCACCGCGTCGATGTCCTTGTAGGCCATGGGGATCTCGTCGATCACGTCCGCGTCCTTCCGGCATTCCACGCCCTCGGTGGCCTTGATCTGGTCGGCCACGGTGAACAGCTTCTTCGCCTTGGTCCGGCTCATCACCCGGCCCGCGCCGTGGCTGCAGCTCTCGAAGCTCTCAGGGTTTCCAAGGCCGCGAACGATGTAGCTTCGTGCGCCCATGCTTCCGGGGATGATTCCCATCTCGCCGCGCTTGGCGCTCACCGCGCCTTTTCGGGTCACGAACACGTCCTCACCGAAGTGGTGTTCCTTCTGCACATAGTTGTGGTGGCAATTCACCGCTTCCACATGCGACTCGAACGGCTTGGCGATCACCTTGCGCACGGCGGCGATCAGGTTGGTCATCATCACTTCGCGGTTCTTCATCGCGAACTTCTGTGCCCAGGACACACCACGTACGTAGTCTCCGAAGTACTGCGCGCCTTCCTCGAAATACGCCAGATCCTTATCGGGCAGGTTGCGCATGTTGCGCTCCGCGTCCTTCTTGGCCAGCTCGATGAAATGGTTGCCGATGGCATTACCCACCCCACGCGAACCCGAGTGCAGCATGAACCACACGAAGTCGTTCTGGTCCAGGCAGACTTCCACGAAGTGGTTTCCGGAACCCAGCGTTCCCAGATGCTTGTGGTTGTTGGTGTTCTTCAGGCGTGGATGCAGTTCCGCCAACTGGTTGAATTCATCCACCAGGCCAGCCCACGCCTGGTCCACCGCTTCGGGCGGTGTATCCCAGGCACCGGGGTCGCGCCCGCGATGCTTCGGTGCAAAGCCATGGGGAATCGCACGTTCGATCGCGGAGCGCAGCCGCGCGAGGTTATCGGGCAGATCGGTGGCGCGCAGCGTGGTCTTGGCGGCCATCATTCCGCATCCGATATCCACACCCACGGCCGCCGGAATGATCGCCTTGATCGTGGGAATCACCGAGCCGATGGTGGCGCCAACTCCCAGGTGCACGTCGGGCATCGCCGCGATGTGCTTGAACACGATGGGCAGGCGCGACGTGTTGACCAGCTGGTTGCGCGCCTCGTCTTCCACCGGCACACCCTTGGTCCACATCTTGATGGGGACACCGTTGGGCACTTGTGCCACGTTGTAGTTCAGTTCTTTATCGTCAGACATTTTCTGTTCTCTTTCTTCGTTCGACTGTGTCGGGATGAATGCCCCGCCGCGACAAGGAGGGGTGAAATATTCGTGCTCTACCGGGCTGAGCTACGGTCTCTCGACCGGCGGGATTCGAACCCGCGACCACGAGCATCCAAAGCTGTAATTCCACCTGCATTCGCAGCAAGGCATTCAAAACTGTCTTTCTCGGTCTTCTTATCCTGGCCGGTACGCCCATGTGTCGCATCCGGCAGTTTTTCTTGTTGAGGTGAATGGCCGCCAGGCATCGACAAGGGACGGTGAAACATGTGCTTTCCGGTGCTCTGCCAGGCTGAGCCAACGCCGCCCTCTGCTGAAGGTGGTGTGCGGGATTCGAACCCGCGACCTCCGGATTAATGTAGTTCCACCAGCATTCGACGCCTGGCTTCCAAAACTCGGCAATATGCAATGAAGCTCACGCGACAAGGGGTAGCAAGACATCGCCATGTCCGGTTGCCCGGCTGAGGAGTCGAACCTCGGCATCCAATGTAGTCCTGCAAGCATTCGCATTTGCTTCAAACTCGTTTCCAACCTTCTTTCCGATCGTTGTTCCAAGGAGGGGGCTGGGACACCCGCCGCCGGCGACAAGAAGTGGATGAGACGTTACAGATTTGGATGTAGTCCCATCGGCATTCGCCGGCAGCAAGTGTTCACTCAACCCCTCATTGCGCGGTGAGCACGACCTTCTCGATCTCGCCCACCCAGTGGGCGGCACCCAGCTTGCCTTGGGCGAAGCTGGCCACCACATCGAACACCGCGTCGCTGAAGCCACCCACATTCAGGATGTCGGCGCGCTCCATCGCCTGCGTCGTTCCATAGGGCTGGATGTCGATGCACACCAGCTTCGCACGGGGGTTGCGTTGCTTGATGCGTTCCCACTCCAGCATCGTCGCCGTGGCGCCGCGGCGGTTTCCGTCCACCCAGGACTCGTTGTCCGAGACCATGATGACCAGGTCCACCTTGGCCTTTTCGTCGGCCAGCAGCTTCAGGGGCGCGCTGCAGTTGGTTCCGCCTCCACCGATCTTCGCGAGCTTCTGTGCATTGGTCATCACGGAATCCCGGCCGTTCAGCTTGAGCTTCACCACCGCCTGCTCGAATGGCAGCACACGTGCATCGCCGTTCTTGCGCAGCACCGCAGCCGCCATCAGGCCTGCCACGTCGATGCAGCGCACCTTGGACGAGGCCGATCCACGATACCCGGTGACGATGGTGCTCATCGAGCCCGACACGTCGGGGCACACCACCACGTTGCCTTCGAAGCGCGGCACGTTGGAGAGCGCGATTTCCATCGCGTCCTGCAAGGCGTTGCGCACGGCGGCAGGTATCTGGTCGTCCGTGGCCATGTAGGCCGCCAGCAGCTGGTAGGGCATCACCCGGGCCCTGGCGATGGCGTTCGCATCACGCAGCTTGCGCGCGATCACGTCCGTCATTCCGGGCAGCCTGAACACCTCGTTGCGGGCGAAGGTGTTCAGATTCTGGCGAACCATCTGCCACGATCCCTTCCTGGCGATCTCCGCCCATTGCTTGTTGTACAAGGCCAGGGCCGTCAGCATCTGGAAGGGCACGTCGGGCACGTCGAGCGAAACCACGCCCTTGGCGTTATCGCGCTTGAAGCGTTCGAACGCCTGCGTGATGGGCGGCAGATCGGCCTCGTTGAAGGGCTTTCCGATCAGCCATGCGAACCACGCGGCACGCCAGGCCTCGGCAGGCTTGGGGTGAACCATCTTCACCACGTCGGCGAGCGAAGGCGTGTTACCTACCGCGGCGTTCAGCAATTGCTTCTCGGATGCCGTCAGCAACCAGTTCTGCACCAGCTTCTTGGGACGCGTTCCCAGCGACTTGCGGCCCATGGCGCCGCTTCGCACCACCTGCACGAAGTTGCGCAGCATCTTGCCGTTGTCGATCACGCGGCCGAACACCTGCGCAAGCAGCTCGGTGTTCCACACGGCGAGCGCGGCGGCCAGCGTGGCAGGCATGTCCTTCATGTAGCCGCGTTCGCGGGCATAGACGGCAGTCTTGGCGGTGAACTCGTTATCCACCGTCAACACCAGGTTGGCGAGCTGGTCCAGCTGATCCTCAGCGCTGGCGTAGAAAGTCTGGCCCAGGCAACCGGTGACCGCGATCTGCGCAAGCTGATGGCGCGGCTCGAACGCATATGCGCCGGAACCTGCGTTGTTCAGCGTGTTGGCCGGGGCCAGTGTTGCGCTGTTGCGGGTAGAGAAGAGTTGCGTGTTGACCATGATGACTTTCCTTTCGTCCTTGCTTTCCTTGTTTCTCGGATCTGTTGTTCAACTTGTGTTGTGCCTTCTTTATTGCAACGGGTGTGCCAACTTTCTCCTCATGGCGCTTGGTTTGTATAACTTATTGATTTCATTTGATAAATTTCTTTATTCGGAAGATTGCCTAAAAAAATTGCAACTTCGTTTGTGAATAAAACTAGAATTAAAGATAGTGAATTAGAAAATTGGATATGGCCAAGAAAACCGTCGCGATAGGCTTCATCGGAACGCAGCTCGACTCCGGCCTGGGTGCGGGCCGCTGGTCGAAGTGGCGGCCCACGGTGTCGCTGGTGCAGCACGAGGACACGCAGATCGATCGCCTCGACCTGCTCTACTCGGTGCGCTACCGGTCGCTGGCCGATACGCTGGTGAAGGACATCGCCAACGTGTCTCCCGAGACCGAGGTGCGCCTGATCCCGCTGGAGGTCAACGACCCCTGGGACTTCGGCGAGATGTACGCGGCCATCTACGACTGGGTGCGCGGCTATGCGTTCGACCCCGAGAACGAGCAGTACTGGGTGCATATCACCACCGGCACGCACGTGGCCCAGATCTGCATGTTCCTGATGGTGGAATCGCGCCAGATTCCGGGTGTGCTGCTGCAGACCTCGCCGCCGCGCAAGCAGGTGGAGGGTGCCGCCGGCGAGTTCACGCTGATCGACCTGGATCTCTCGCGCTACGACGTGCTCGCGCAGCGCTTCCACCAGGCCAAGGAAGAGGCGATCGAGTTCCTGAAAAGCGGCATTGCCACGCGCAATGCGCGGTTCAACCGGTTGATCGAGGAGATCGAGCGCGTGGCGGTGCGTTCGCGGGCGCCTGTCCTGTTCACCGGGCCGACGGGCGCGGGCAAGTCGCACCTGGCGCGCCGCATGTTCGAGCTGAAGAAGTCGCGCCACCAGATCGAAGGTGATTTCGTCGAGGTGAACTGCGCCACGCTGCGCGGCGACGGTGCGGCCTCCACGCTGTTCGGCCACAAGAAGGGGGCTTTCACGGGCGCGGCGGCGGACCGCGCGGGCCTATTGCGCGCGGCGCACCACGGCGTGCTGTTCCTTGATGAAATCGGCGAACTGGGGCTCGACGAGCAGGCCATGCTGCTCAAGGCGGTGGAGGAAAAGCGTTTCTTCCCGATGGGCAGCGACAAGGAGGTGACGAGCGACTTTCAGCTCGTGGCGGGCACCAACCGCGACCTGCGCGTGGATGTGGCCGAGGGCCGCTTCCGGGAAGATCTTTTCGCGCGCATCAACCTGTGGTCCTACACCCTGCCGGGCTTGGCGCAGCGGCCCGAGGACATCGAGCCCAACATGGACCACATGCTGGCGCGCTCATCGGCGGAGACCGGCCATGCCGTGCGCTTCAATGCCGAGGCGCGTGCGGCCTACCTCCAGTTCGCGCGATCGGGCGAGGCGCCGTGGAGCGGCAATTTCCGCGATCTGGCGGCCAGCGTCACGCGGTTGGCCACGCTGGCCGAGGGCGGGCGCATTTCCGTCGACCAGGTGGCGGCCGAGACCAGCCGCCTGCGCTGGCTGTGGCAGCACGCACAGGGCGGCGCGCCAGATGCGCGCGCGCCTGCCGATGCGGGGCTGGATGAACTGCTCGCGCCCGGAGTGCTGGCAGGGCTCGACTGCTTCGACCGGCTGCAGCTCCAGTCGGTCATCCAGGTCTGCCGCCAGTCCCGCACGTTGTCGGAAGCGGGGCGCCGGCTGTTCGACAAGTCGCGCGAGCAGCGTGCCGTCGTCAACGATGCTGATCGCTTGCGCAAATATCTGGGCAAGTTCGACCTGCGTTGGGACGATGTGGTGCGGGAGCCTGCCTAGTTGACATTGTTGACAAGTTCGGTGCCCGCAGCGGCTTGTTCAACAAACTCATCAACAGAAAACCCCCATTTATGCACAGTTCATCAACATGCATGTCGTGGTACGAATTCCTTTGAATTCAATGGTTTGCAGCAACAAAATGGCAGCCTTCGGAGTGGGCGGAGTGGGTCACTTCGCCGACCAGTGAACTGTGAATAACTTTGTGGGAAGAGACTGACAGAAACACCTGATCCTGCGGGCGCTGCGGTGTACCGGAACGACGCTCTTTTGCCTGGATTCCCGAGACCATTTGTGGAAAAGGCTTGTGATAACCATGTGCATAACCTCTGCATGGCTTGAGGATTTCTACGTCTTACAGGCGCTTCGCGGCGCGGTGGGGCGGGCGCAACGCATGGGGTTTGCGAGTCCCCAAGGCGGATTCGGCCGCTGGTAAAGTGCAGGCGAACGGTGGCTGCCACACTGCTGACATATGTCACGGATCGATGATCGATCACCATCGGCGTATTCAAGCGCCGCAGTGGGCACCCACACAATCGGCGTCGCCTGAACCGGGGCGAGCAGTTGTTTTTGCAAATTCAAGGAGTGGTTCACTATGAAGATCCGTCTGTTGGCTGCGGCCACCATCGCCAGCCTGACCATGGTTTGCGGCATGGCCCATGCCGATCAACTTTCCGACATCAAGAAAAAGGGCGAACTGGTAGTGGGTGTGCTGGGCACGGATGAGCCGCTGAGCTTCATCGACCCCAAGACGCGCGAACTGGTGGGCTACGACGTGGACATGGGCCGTGCCGTGGCGCAGAAGCTGGGCGTGAAGCCGGTCTTCAAGCAGATCACGCTGGCGGCGCGCATCCCCGAGCTGCAGCAGGGCCGCATCGATTTGCTGGCCGCATCGCTCACGCACAACAAGGAGCGCGAGGGCCAGATCGACTTCTCGCTGACCACCTTCATCACCGGCCAGAAGGTGATGGTCAAGGCGAACAACCCGATCAAGGACGTGCCCGAACTCGCCGGCAAGCGCGTGGCGACCGCCAAGGGCAGCTCGATGGAAGTGAACATCAAGAAGGCCGTGCCGACCGCCAACGTGATCTCGTTCGACACCTCGCCGCAGGCGCTGGTCGCCATGCAGCAGGGCAAGGCCGTGGCCTTCGTGAACGACGAGATGAGCCTGGTGCGCGCGATGGTGGAACTGGGCGACAAGCGCACCGAGTACAAGATCCTGCCCGCCAACATCAGCGTCGAGCCGCTGGCGCTTGGCATCAGGAAGGGCGAGGCCGAGTTCAAGAAGGTCGTGGACGAGACGCTGCGCGAGCTTGAGTCGAGCGGCAAGGCCGAGAACCTGTACGAGCACTGGTTCGGCCAGAAGAGCAGCCTGAAGATGGGCAAGCGCAGTTTCAAGATCGACAGCGACAAGATCGACGAGTGAGGATGGCGCCTGCAGGCCGCCGCAAGCCCCCGCCGATGGCGGTCGACGGCTGCGGCACCTGCGGCCCATCGTGTTTTGTTTTGATGTGACGCGCCACCGGCGGGGCCGGCGCGCGGCAACGGCGCAGATATGACGACCTTCGATCCGCAGATGCTCATCTCGGGCCAGTACCACGACATGCTGGTGGCGGGCCTCAAGATGTCGCTGCAGTACCTTTTCTACGGCTTCTGGATAGCGCTGCCCCTCGGTCTGGTGATCGCGCTGTGCAGGCTCTCGCCCTACAAGCCGCTGCGGGCCTTCGGCACCGGCTATGTGGAAGTGGTGCGCAGCATTCCGCTGCTCGCGCAGATGCTGTTCTGGTATTTCGGCGTGCCCGAGATGCTGCCCCAGGGCGTCAAGGAGGCGCTCTACGAGGGCCCGGTCGAGTCGATCTGCGCCGTGGTCGCGCTGGGCGTGTACACGGCGGCCTACATGGCGGAGGACATCCGCAGCGGCATCCGCGCGGTTCCGTCCGTGCAGATGGAGGCGGCGCGCTCGCTCGGGCTCTCGTACATGCGCGCGATGCGCCTTGTGATCCTGCCGCAGGCCTTCCGCCTCACCGTGCCGCCGCTGATCTCGCAGACGCTCAACCTCTGGAAGGGCACCTCGATCGCCACGGTGATCGGCGCGGCCGAGATGATGTATCAGGCCGGCCAGGTCGAGAGCCAGTCGTTCCGCAGCTTCGAGGCCTTCGCGTTCGTCAGCGTGGCCTACCTCGGGGTGTCGCTCATCATCACCGGCATCGCCAACTGGTTCCAGCACCGCTGGCCCGTGCGCACCATGTGACGCGCGCGCCAACGCCAACGGAGAACACGAACCCATGCTGGAACTCATCCAACAATACTGGCTGTACTTCCTGGTCGGCCAATACCCCAAGGGCCCGCTCGGCGGGCTGGCGCTCACGCTGATCCTGGCGGTGATGGGCCTGATCCTGTCGATGCCGCTCGGCCTCGCTTTCGGCCTGATGCGCGTGTCGCCCTACCGCTGGCTGCGCCTGCCGGTGACGGCGTTCGTCTACGTGGTGCGCGGCATGCCGCTGCTGATGGTGGTGTTCTGGGCCTATTTCTTCCTGCCCAGCGTGACGGGCGTGAAGACCGACCAGTTCTGGACCATGCTGATCGCGCTGGTGGTGTTCGATGCGGCCTACCTCGCGGAGATCGTGCGCGCCGGCATCAACGGCCTGCCCCGGGGGCAGATGGAGTGCGCGCGCTCGCTGGGCCTGTCCTACATGAAGGCGATGCGCACCGTGATCCTGCCGCAGGCGCTGCGCAATTCGCTGCCCTCGCTGGTGAACCAGTTCATCTCCACGATCAAGGAGACGTCGCTGGGCTACATCATCGGCCTGGCCGAGGTCACCTTCATCGCCACGCAGATCAACTCGCTGGTCTTCACCAAGCCGGCGGAAGTCTTCGGCATTTTGGGCCTGACCTACTTCGTGCTGTGCTTCGGCCTGTCGCGGGTGGCCCAGTGGATCGAGAAACGGCTGGAGCGAAAAGGCCTCGGCAATCGCATCGCCCCCAAGGTTGCAGCATGATTGAATTGAAGAACGTGAACAAGTGGTATGGCGAATACCACGCGCTGGTCGATGTAAACGAAACCATCGGGACCGGCGAGGTGGTCGTGGTCTGCGGCCCCTCGGGCTCGGGCAAGTCCACGCTGATCCGCACCATCAACCGGCTGGAGGAGATCCAGGGCGGCAACATCGTCCTCGACGGCCAGGACATCCACGATCCCAGGCTCGACGTGAACGTGCTGCGCGCGGGCATCGGCTTCGTGTTCCAGCAGTTCAACCTGTTTCCCCACCTGACGGTGCTGGAGAACTGCACGCTTGCGGCGATCCAGCTCGGCAAGCTGTCGGCGGCCGAGGCCCGGGAGCGCGCCATGTCGCTGCTTGAGCGCGTGGGCCTTGCGCACAAGGCGGCGGCCATTCCCAGCCAGCTCTCCGGAGGGCAGCAGCAGCGCGTGGCGATCGCGCGCGCGCTCACGCTGAAGCCGCCGCTCATGCTGCTCGATGAGCCCACCAGCGCGCTCGATCCGGAAATGGTGGGCGAGGTGCTTCTCGTGATGCGCGACCTGGCACGCGACGGCATGACCATGGTCTGCGTGACCCACGAAATGGGTTTTGCCCGCGAGGTGGCCGATCGCGTGATCTTCATGGACCAGGGCGCGGTGCTGGAGCGTGCCACGCCCCAGGATTTCTTCAATCGTCCGCAGCACCCACGCACGCAGAAGTTCCTGTCGGACATCCGCTCGCCGTTCGAGAAGACGTCATAGCGCGGAATGCCAGGGCGCGCTCCGGTCGCGCGCCAGGGCAGTACCCGAGCAAAGGCGCATCGTCGCCGAACCTGAGACAATTGCGCCCCGATTCGCTCCGTTCGGCACTCCCCCCTCCCTATCCGTCGGCAGGCATGCGCTTGCCGGCGATGACGTGCGCGCCTCGTCGGTACGTCCGTGGTGCGTCCTATTTGCACGCCTGGATGGGAGGAGCGCGCCCGTGGCGCCGTCGCTCACAGCCAGTCCAAGGACCCCATTGCATGAACAATAACAACAGCACCGCCCTGCCGCAGGGCACCCACGCCGACGCGCCTGCCCGAGGCGCAGTCACAGAGGTCGACGCCTATAGCTGGAAGGCCCTGCTCGGCTCGGCCGTCGGCTACGCGATGGATGGCTTCGACCTGCTGATCCTGGGCTTCATGCTCCAGGCCATCTCGGCGGACCTGCACCTCACCCCCGGCCAGGCCGGCTCGCTGGTCACCTGGACCCTGGTGGGCGCGGTGTTCGGCGGCATTGTGTTCGGCGCCCTGAGCGACCGCTACGGCCGCATCCGCGTGCTGACCTGGACCATCATGCTGTTCGCGGTCTTCACCGGCCTGTGCGCCTTCGCGCAGGGCTACTGGGACCTGCTGGCCTACCGCACCATCGCGGGCATCGGCCTGGGCGGCGAGTTCGGCATCGGCATGGCGCTGGCCGCCGAGGCCTGGCCCGCACGCCACCGCGCGCGCGTGTCGTCCTATGTGGGACTGGGCTGGCAGGTGGGCGTGCTCGCCGCGGCGCTGCTCACGCCGCTGCTGCTGCCGCAGATCGGCTGGCGCGGCATGTTCCTCGTGGGTGTGATCCCCGCCGTCGTCGCATGGGTGATCCGCAACCGCCTGCACGAGCCCGAAGTCTTCGTTCGCAAGGCCAGCGCTGCGCGCGGCGGGGCGGGCAGGGCCAATGCATTCCGCCTGCTGGTGAAGGACAAGGCCACGGCCAAGATCAGCGCCGGCATCGTCGTGCTGTGTTCGGTGCAGAACTTCGGCTACTACGGCATCATGATCTGGATGCCCAGCTTCCTCTCCAAGCAGCTCGGCTTCAACCTCACCAAGTCGTCGCTGTGGACGGCGGTCACCATCCTCGGGATGATGGCCGGTATCTACATCTTCGGCCATCTCGCCGACCGCATCGGCCGCAAGCCCAGCTTCCTGCTGTTCCAGGCTGGATCGGTGGTGATGGTGCTGCTCTACGCCAATCTCACCGACCCCACCCAGATGCTCTGGGCCGGCGCCGTGCTGGGCCTGTTCGTGAACGGCATGCTCGGCGGCTATGGCGCGCTGATGTCGGAGGCCTATCCCACCGAGGCACGGGCCACCGCGCAGAACGTGCTTTTCAACATCGGCCGGGGCATCGGCGGCTTCGGCCCGGTGGTGGTGGGCGCACTGGTGACCGCCTATTCCTTCCAGGTGGCCGTGGCGGCACTGGCCGCGATCTACGTGCTGGACATGGTGGCCACGGCGTTCCTGGTGCCCGAG
The DNA here is from genome assembly GCF_014395975.1 of Diaphorobacter ruginosibacter. Lineage (NCBI taxonomy): Bacteria > Pseudomonadati > Pseudomonadota > Betaproteobacteria > Burkholderiales > Comamonadaceae > Diaphorobacter > Diaphorobacter ruginosibacter. The sequence continues at coordinate 4,596,428 of NZ_CP060714.1, forward strand.
CTCAAGGGCAAGGAGCTGGATTAACCGGAGAACCGGGCGCGAACAAGCAAGCCGGCAGCCTGTGGATAAGCCTGTTGGGAAGCTTGGGGCGAGTTGTTGGCTGACTGTGGGGCAGGTGTGGGGAAATTGCGAGGGACTGGCCGCATTGCGCCTTCCCGCCCTCTCTCACGCGAACCGCTGAACCACAAACTCCTTGAGGCGCTCGGCCGCCCGTGACAGCGGGTGGTGGCGGTGCCAGATCACGTTCAGGTGGGTGCGCAGGCGGGTGTCCGCAAGCGGCTTGAGCGCGGGCAGCCCTTGCAGGCCCAGGGTGGAAAAGCGCTCCGGCGTGAACGCGATGCCCAGGCCCTTCTGGGCCATCAGCAGCATGGGCAGCGTTTCCACGCCGGTGTAGATCACCTCGGGCGAGAAACCAGCCTCGTGGCAGCTGCGCATCAGCATGTCGGTGATGCCGGTACCGAGCAGCGAGTTGTGCAGCATGAAGCGCTCGTTGCGCAGGTCCTCGATGTGGATCGGCTGGTCGCTGGCGTGCAGCGGATGGTCGGGGGGCAGGGCGACGCGCAGGGGCTCGTCCATCACCACGCGGTTCTCGAATTCGGGTGCGATGTACTGGCTGCGACAGATGATCAGGTCCAGGTTGCGCTCGCGCAGGCGCTGCAGCATGTAGCCGGTTTCGCCCTCGTGGACGTGGGCGGTCACGTTCAACTGCTGCTCGGCGATGTGCTGCATCACGCTGGGCATGATGAACAGGCTGGCCGCCGTGGCGCAGCCGATGCGCACGGTGCCGCGCGCGCCGTGCTCGGCCTCGCGCAGCTCGCGGCGCATCGCCTGCAGGCTGGCCTGCAGCGCCTTGGCGCGCAGGTAGAACAGTTCGCCAACGGCGGTGGGCGCCAGGCGGTGGCCGCTGCGGTCGAACAGGGTCACGCCCAGTTCGTCCTCCAGCTTGCGCAGCAGGATGCTGAGCGGTGGCTGCGTCATGTGCAGGCGCGCGGCGGCTGCGGAGACGCTGCCTTGCTCATACACGGCGATGAAGCATTTCAGGCGATGCTCGTCCATATAGTTTCTGTATAAAACCTAGTCTGAATATATATTAGACAGTACAAATATGCCTGTCTACACTGCGTCGCGTCCTGCGCCTGGAAACGGCAGCCACACCCTTTGGAGACACGCATGCAACAACGACACAACCGCCGCCGGGTCTTGCGCCTGGCCCTGACCTCCTGCCTGCTGCCCGCCCTGGGCATGACCACGGCGCTGAACGGCGCGATGGCGCAGTCGCTCGACTGGCCGCGCAAGTCGATCAAGGTGGTGGTGCCCTATCCGCCGGGCGGCACGGCTGACATCATGGGCCGCCTCGTGGCGCTCAAGCTGGGCAAGGCGTTTCCGAAGATCAGCGTGTATGTGGAAAACGTCTCCGGAGGCGCGACGGTGCCCGGCGCGCTCAGCGTGATGCGCGATGCACCCGACGGCCACACGCTGCTGCTCGCGAGCGACAACACGCTCAACATCAACCACTGGCTGCTGAAGAATCCGCGCTACGACGGCGACAAGGACTTCACGCCGGTCACCGTGCTCAACACCTACCCCCACTGGCTGATCGTGAACGCGAACGGCCCCTACAAGACCTTCGACGACCTGGTGAAGGCCATGCGCGCCAAGCCCGGCAAGCTGTCGATCAGCGTGAACACGGTGGGCGGGGCCGCCTACCTGGCGCTGGACAGCTGGCGCCGCGAGAACGGGCTCGATTTCGAGATCGTTCCCTACCGTGGCTCGGCGCCCGCCGTGACCGACCTGATCGGCGGCGTGATCGACGGGCATGTGGACGTGGTCGGTTCCTCGATCGCCCATGCCCGCAGCGGCCGCGTGGCGCCTCTCGTGATCATGCGCAGCAAGGGCGTGAAGGAATTCCCGAACGCCATCACGCAGAACGAAAGCGATCCGAAGGCGCTGACCGTGCAGTCGAACCAGTCGGTGGTGGTGCGCAGCGGCACGCCGCAGGCCATCGTGGACAGGCTCTACGAGATCCTGAAGACATCGTCTGCCGAGGAGGACTACCTCAAGACGATCGACACCCTGAGCATCGAGTCCGTGCTGACGGAGCCTGCCAAGGCCAAGGCATTCCTGCTCCAGGAGACCCGGCGCTATGGCGTCCTGGTGGAGAAGTCCGGGCTTGAAAAGCAGTAAGTGCGCGTTCGCCTTCCGTCCAGTTTGCCTGCACCTCTCGCACTTCCCGCTCCGCCCAGCCAATCCCTGTCAGACGATCCAAGAGAAAGCCCGCGCCAGATGAAATTCGTCGTTGCACTGATCCGCCACGAAACCAATACCTTCTCGCCGGTGCCCACCGTGCTGGGTGACTTCCGCCGGGGAACGGGGCCGGGCGGGCCTGCCTATGGCGAGGCGGCGGCCAAGGCCTGCGCCGGCACCAACAGCGCCGCGGCGGCCTACATGGACATGGCGCGCGAGATGGGTGCCGAGGTGGAATTCGCGATCTGCGCCAACGCGGTGCCCAGCGGCGTGGTCACGCGCGATGCATTCGAGCATATCTGCGACACCGTGGTTGCCAGTGTGTCCGGCGGCTGCGACGCGGTCCTGCTGGATCTGCACGGCGCCATGGTGGCCGACGGCTTCCCCGACGCAGAAGGCGAGCTGCTGCGCCGCGTGCGCGCGGCCGTGGGGGCCGACGTGCCGGTGGGCGTGGCCCTCGACTTCCACGCCAACTTCAGCCGCGAGCTGATTGCGCATGCCAGCGCCATCGCGGGCTACTGCACCTATCCGCACATCGACGTGTACGAGACCGGCGCACGCGTGGGGCGCAGCATCCGCGCGCTGCTCGAGCGGCGCAGCGAGCCGGTGATCCTGTGGCGGCGCCTGCCCATGCTCACGCACATGTTGCGCCAGACGCCCGCGATGCAGCCGATGAAGGACATCATGGACCGCGCAATGCAGGCAGAGCGGGACGGACTGGTGCGCAATGCATCGGTGTTCGGCGGCTTTCCGCTGTCGGACATCCCGTATGCAGGGCTGTCCATCGTCATCGTCGCCGACAGGGACAAGATGCCGGCCGCGCAGGCGCTGCTGGACGAGCTGTGCGACCTGGCATGGTCGCGCCGCGCCGATTTCGTGTTTCCCACCGAACCCGTGGCCGAGTCCATCGCCCATGCGAAAAGCCTGCCGGAAGGCCCCGTCATCCTGGTCGACCATGGCGACAACGCGGGCGCCGGCGGCACCACCGACATCATGGACGTGCTGGAGGAAGTGCTGCGCCAGGGGCTGGAGGACGTGGTCGCCGGCCCGTTCTGCGATCCGGCCTGCGTGGCCGAGCTGTTCGAGAAGCGCATCGGCGACGAGGTGACGGTGGACGTGGGCGGCAAGATCGACATGCCCGCGCTCCAGCTCACCGGCAAGCCGCTGCGGCTGACGGGGGTGATCGAGAAGCTCACCGACGGCAACTACACCATCACCGGGCCGATGTTCACCGGCATGACGCTGAGCCTGGGCCGCACCGTGGTGCTGCGCATCGGCGAGTCGGTACGCGTGTTCATCTCCGAGCGCCCGCAGGAGCCCTACGACATCGGCCTGTTCACCCACGCGGGCATCGATCCCGCCCAGGTGAAATACGTGCTGATCAAGTCGCGCCAGCATTTCCGCGCGGGCTTCGGCCCCTTCGCGCGCCACGTCGTGCTGGTGAGCGGGCCGGGCGTCTGCAGCTCGGACTACGGGCTGTTCCCGTTCGAGCACCTGTCGCGCCCGATCTATCCACTGGACCAGGAGACCACCGCAACCGACGGCGACGGATTGGTGCAGGCGGCGCGGTAAAGTACGCGCCCAAGCCGGATGCGGCCTGCCCGGGGCAAGCATGTGACGCATGCGCACATGGGAGGCCGATGCATCCGAATGCCAGACGCAAGAGGATGACCCGTGCCGTCCACTCATTTGACGATCGGCGCTGTTGCGCGCCGCGCAGGCGTGACCGTGCGCACCCTGCACCACTATGACAGCATCGGCCTGGTGTGCCCCGGCGCCCGCAGCGAATCGGGATACCGCCTGTACAGCGCGGAGGACATCCAGCGCCTGCACGCCGTGCAGTCGCTCAAGCAGTTGGGGCTGAGCCTCGACGCGATTGCCGCCACGCTGTCGGGCCGAGGCGTCACGCCCCGGCAACTCCTGGCCGGCCAGATCGCCGAAGCGGCTCGTGTGCAGGAGCAGGCGAGGGCGCTCAGGGAGAAGCTGCAGTTCCTTGAGCAGGCCGTCTCGGACAAGGCGGCCTCGCCGGACGACCTGCTCGAAGGCATCCGCCTCCTGGAAACCCATCAGCGCTACCTGTCCGGCGGCGGCTCCCGCCAGTTGCTCGCGCGCTGGCGCCGCGCCTGCAAGCAATGGCAGCCCATCGCCGACGCACTGGAGCGCTGCCGTGCCCAGGCCGAGCCGGTCGACACGGCACAGGTGCAGCTGCTCGCGCAGCGGTGGATGAACGTGGCCATGCAGGTGTTCCAGGGCCGGCTGGCGGTCATCCTCGAGTGGGCGCGAATGCACCGCGAAGCGCCCGAAGCGGCGCTCCACGCAGGGCTGGCGCCCGCGCTCATCGGCTATCTGGAGCAGGCCGTCGCACTGCGGCTGGCCGCATTGCAGCGCCACCTGACGCCGCAAGAACTGAACCGCCTGGACGGCACCACCGCCCCCGCATGGGAGGCATTCGCCGCCAGGGGAGAACAACTGCTGGCGCGCGGCGTGCCGCCCCACGCCAAGGCTGCGCGTGCGCTTCTGGGGGAATACCGGGAACTTGCCGCCCGCACGGTCCGCCACGACCCGGCGCTGGCCGCCCGGCTCGCGCAGGCCCATGCCAGCGAGCCTCTCCTGGCGCAAGGGCACTTCGTGACGCCGGCTCTCAGAAAATATCTCGACGCCGTGCCTGCTTGACCCTCACGTTGCGTCATGCCTGAACGTACTCCCTCTGTCCAACCCACTCAGAAGGAGTACCGACTTGATGAACCCTCCAGCAGCGCCCACCAACCCGCTTGCCACCGGGTGCCCCAGCCCTTCCGCCCTGCGCGTAGCCACGGCACGCGCCGCGCACCAGATCCTCGAGGACGATCGGCTCTTCCAAGACCCTTACGCGATCGCGTCATTGGGCAGCGCCACCGCCGCATCGCTTCTGCGCGACCCGCTGGCGCACAACGACATCGCGTCACGCTCCCTGCGCGCGGGCATCATCGCCCGCCAGCGCTTCGCCGAAGACAGGCTGCTGCGCGCCATTGCCATGGGCACGGAGCAATATGCCATCGTCGGCGCAGGCCTGGATACCTGGGCCCTGCGCATGGCACACACGCTACCCGCCGTCACCGCCTTTGAACTCGACCAGCCGCCGATGCAGGAATGGAAGACGCGCCTGTACGCCGGGAATGGATGGACGACGCCCCGGAATCTGCGACACGTCGGCACCGACCTGCGCGAGACGACAGTCATGGTCAGCCTGGCCACCCCAGGCGGTGCCGACCTCTCCCGCCCAATCAGCCTGTCGATGCTGGGCCTGCTCGTCTACTTCGACAACGCCGCCGTCGAACGCCAGATCGATGCACTCCGCCAACTGCCTGCAGGCTCGACCATCACGCTCGACTACCGGCTGGACGAAGCGCAGCTGAACCCCATCGAGCGGCTCATGATGCAGTACACCGCCAGCATGATGGCCGCAGGCGGCGAGCCATGGCGCTCTTCCTGTACGCCTCAGCATATGAACGAGCTGCTCACAGGCGCAGGCTTTGAGGTGGAGGAGGACCTGGGGCCCGCGGAGCTGAATGCGCGTTATTTTGCGGGGCGGAGGGACGGGCTGCAGATTGCGGGTGGGGGATTTCGGTATTTGAGTGCGGTTAGGGAGGTGGGGAGGTGACTGAACTGATGATGCGCACTGCCTCTGCGATTGCGTTGAGGGAGAAGCGCGCAGGTCTGCTTCAGGCTGGCACCGGAAATTCACCAATGGCTGCTTTGCGATCTTGAGCATTGGCACCGGCATGTCCAGTGAGATGTAGATGGAAACGCCCACGTTGCCTTGGCACAGGTGACGAGAGCAGGCACCTCCTATTGGGCCTCAGGTTTGAGGCTCAGAGGTGTCTAGAAAACCCGGGGCGATTCAAGCCCCCTTCATTGCAAGAAAGAAGCTCATGCTGGTGCTTTTCCTTTTTTCGTCTTAATGCTGTTTTCCGATTGGTTGATTGATGGAATACCCGGGATCATTCTTGCATGCACATGCTGACATCTTGAAAACACTGCTGCATGGTTGGCAGTTTCATGTTCAATTCAATTTTTGATAGATATTCAGATCAATGGTCTCAATGTGATTCTCTAATCACGATGCCGATCATGCAAGATAAATTGAAACACCGGGCCCGACGTAACTTCTTAGAATTCTCCACGGGTTCGCTTGATGTGTTCCGCTACCGACAGGGGTATGTAGAACTCTCGGCTTTTGGGAAGGTGTTTCCAATGGAAAATATTCAAGAATTTGCCAAGCAGGTTTTCTTGTCTCAACCATTCAGCCGGTACATAGGCGCTGAATTGGTCGCTTCATCGGAGGATGGGGTGGAAATTGCCCTCGTCCTCCAAGAGCACCACAAACAGCAACATGGCTTTGCCCATGGAGGCGTTGTGAGCTACCTTGCGGACAACGCTATTACCTTTGCCGGAGGGATCGCCCTGGGTGGCAATGCTCTGACTGCGGAATTCAAGATCAACTATGTTCGTCCGGCCATTGGCGCACGGCTGATTGCCTGTGCTCAGGCACGCAACGCAGGAAAACGCATGGCCGTCTGCCAGTGTGAGGTCTACGTTACCGATGGGCAAGCACGAAAATTATGTGCCATAGCCCAAGGCACGGTGGTTCTGGCGATGTGAACCGTGGCCTTCGCCAGACAAGGATCGTAGATACTGGGCTTGGAATGTTCGCCCAGTAGGTGGGCATCGGTGGTGTGCGCCATGCTCGCAAATTCTTTGACTTGCACTCCGTTAGCAAAAGCCAGTTGGCCGAGATCAGGTGCCGAGCAGTATTGATTCGATCTACAGTCGACGGGCAACTATCGGTATACAGCAGCTGGGTCGAAAACCAGATCCGGCCCATCGCCGTGGGCCGAAACAACTGACTGTTCGCCGGAAGCCTGCGCGGACCCGCCTGCCTACACACAAAGCCAGCCGGATTGAGGAACTGCTGCCGCATCATTGGAGGCTTGTCGCTGCTGCTTGGGCCATGGCAGAGTGTCACATCCCGTTGTCTAGATGGGAGGGCTGGAAACTTACCACCTACCGCTGCCAGATCGGCGTCGATCTCAACATCAGTTACCGTACTTTGCTCTTGTGGCAAAGAGCCATAACAGGCCAAACGTACTTGTGGATGATCTGCGCGCTACTGCCTGCCGACAACAAGCCTTGCGGCCAAGCATTTGACGCAGTTTTACGCGTCGACGATCAAGCGCTCGTGCCGCTTCCGAACTTTGCCGCAGTTGTCTTGCAGAAATTTGGGTGCACTGGCAGATGCATAGAACACTAAGCTCACGCTGCTTGCAACTACTGCTGAAACAGAACGCCAGCCATACCTGACAAATAGCGCAGAGCTGGGCATCGGCCCATCATCAAACCAATGGTCCCGTTTATTGACGTAGAAAAGCATGTCGGTGTGGGCCCTCACCTCTGACTGGTAGCGTCCAGCCAAGACCTCCAACTGTGCCAAGACAAGTTGCCCTGCATCCTCAGGCAGCAAATCAATCACAGACCTCGACGTGTAGTCATGAGAAATAGGCTGCCGAATCGCCTTTTGACGTGCCTGCTTGACCTCGTCATGTCTGCGGCGTCCTTCGTCCATGATTTCTTTGATCTCGAACGCAGCATCTTGATAGATCACGTCCGGCGGGTCCTGCGGGCTGCAAAACACCTGAGCGTCATCTACACCGATATGCAGGTTGGTCAGGAAATCGACTGCGGTATGCCATTCGCGCCAGGGCTTGAACTGCCTCGAGAACAAATCATCACCCAATTCCTCGACCGGTGGGTCTGGAGTGAAAGGCTGAGTAGGTGCTGGAGGCTTTTGTACTTTGGAGCGGGCCATGGCAGAGGTTTACGAAAGACGGCCGTCAACCCTGTAAGGCTGATGACCATAGGCAATGTAGTTGAATGTAAAAGGTGAGAAACTCAACCCTTAAAAATCAACCGTTAACAGACAGCCTGCAACCTAACAGTGGGAAAACAGGAAGCAATAGCTGAGAAATTTCTCCCGTCCACCTTAGCGGCTGCTTGTGCACAAGTGCAAAGAACTGCCGCCGCCCATGACTAGAGTCGCGGAATCTGAGGATAACGTCGGGTTTATGGTGCATCAAACCACGACACGAGCGTGAAGGCATACCTTGAAGCCGACGTCCGTCTAAGGATTGAAGGCTCAGACGCGACTCCAGATGTCGCTTTACGACCCACTGCTGTCATCCACACATCGAACCCAGATGTCTGCTATGCAGCGGTTTGCTGACTGTCACCAATCAAGCCCAAACGGATACTATCGGCGAAAGCGAGCTGCAGGCGCTTTTCCGCGGCTACGTCGAAGCCAAGCAACCCCAGAGTGTGTTGGACTACGACGACCTGCTGCTGTTCTGGGCGGAGATGGTCACCGAGCCGGTGCTGGCAGAAGAACTGGCCAACCGCTTTGAACCATGTGCTGGATGACGAGTACCAGGATACCAACCAGCTGCAGGTGGCTATTCTGTTGGGCATGAAGCCCGGCGGTGCCGGCGTCACTGTGCAGTCGATCTATGCCTTCCGCGGTGCCACGGTGCGCAACATCCTGGACTTCCCTAGCTAGTTCGGCGCAATCCGCCAAGAGCGCCAAGGCAGTGGAAACGCCCCAAGCGGTCAGTTCGAACAAGCGGAACAAGTTGGACCGGTCGGAAAGATGGCCCGCACCAACTCAGCACCGATTCTCCATTCAGATACAAGACCACATCCCGCTCATCCTGAATTGCAAAATCGCTGTTGTAAATCTGCGCAAACATGATCTTTGCCTGTGGCGAACCGATCCTTGCCGGGAAGTTGCTCCGCGCCGTCAGAATCTAACCGATCAAGGGTGTCAACAGACCGGCAGCGGCGGACGAGACGTTCTCTAGACCATCACCCCCCACACCGCACACCGCACACAACCGAAGGCGGTTCATGGTTCCAACCGACTACACCGCCTATGTGTTAGCGAGAGCACCGATGTTGTGCACGTACTGCTTGTATCTATCATGGGTCAATCTGTTTATCTTCTCACCCAAGATCACGCTGACTCGTTCAGGTGGCAACTTGGCCCATTCGTCTACCTCGTTGAGCATCGAATGCATTACAGAGTCATCTAAGTATTGACCCAGCTGGAGGCCAGCCGTAGTGGGCAAGAGGACTGAGAAAGCCTGCCGAACGTCTGCAGCCTTCGGAGCGAGAGCGACGAAATTCAGTATGAATTCAGGACGCATGATGTACGGGACACCCCCCTGGTCCTGCACGAGCTCACCCGTCATTGAAAGAATGCGAGTCTCTTTAGTTAACCACCAAGTTCGGAATCCGAATCCATCATAGATCCCAACCTCGTTATTCTTGCTGCGCTGCGCATATGTCGCGTACACCATCAGCGCATCATTCCTAGACAGTTCTACGTGTTTGTACAAGCCTCGTTCATTTCCCAATCGCTCTGCTAACGCTTCAACCTTCTGGGCTGGTACGGTCTTTTCCAGCTCTTCGGTTGACATATATTTCATGCCGAACCTCTGTACCAGGACCCCACGCAACGCAGTCCTGGCGAGTCCAGATTTTCCACGAAGACCATCTGGGTCAGTCATATTGTTGACGTAGGCGCGCCAATTTTTCGGCCCCGCACTGGATCTGCTCGCGTGCAGATACGCTCTTATCAAAATTCGATTGCATTCCGCAATCTCTGCCGCTTGCAAATATGGCTCCTGCTTTGCATAGTTATTCTGAAATTCCAGATCTACAGCATGCAAGTGAGTAAAAACCTCCTGAAGCACTGGCTCAGTCAGAATCAAATCAGCACCTAATTGTTTGCACACAAGCAGCAGGTTTGTAACCTGCATGAATTCTTTCTCGACATACTGCTCAGAGAGGGACTTTATAAGTAGATCGGTTCCAACCAGCAGTCTGAAGTTTCCTCCCATCTTATTAAGATATTCCAGCAACTTCGGGGCTGACTGCATCGTAACTAACAAACAAGATGTTCTCGATAAATAGGCCAAATACTCCTTTTCCGGCGCAGTCGTTCTGTAAAAAATGCCGCGAAGCATACCAATACACGTCCCGAAAAGATTCGGCGTTATACGGCCTCGGTGCTTTATTTTCGCCAGTGCCTTAACCATAGTATCTTCGACAATTTGGTCTGAAAGTTTTATGGTTTCTAGATGACCTTCAAGAAATGCGGCTAGTACAACACCTTGATCCACAAAATAAAGGTGAACAGTTGCGAATACGAGATCGACGCAATCCTGAATGACAGCAGGTGTTAGCCTCTCCTTTGCTTCTTCGGAAAGCCTCGTAGTAAGGCTATCGCGAAAACGCGATTGTCTACCTTCAAATTCGGCTGCCTCTACTGCAAGCGTGCTTCTCATCTCAAAAGGAAGGCAAAAGCTATCGTCCTTCCGATAGTGACGCAACCGCTCCAATCCAGCAGCGTCTTTCTTGCTTAACTCCTCAAGCCTGTTGTTCAAGTTTGGAAGCAACACTGATTTGGCGGCTGGAAAAATATTGCATATTGCGGAACCCACCATCTCGCGTTTCAATCGAATATTTTTATCTGGGTCAGTTTCACGGAGCGCCCAATATATCAAAGCATCAAGAACACGGTTATTGAGGTGGTCACGTGAGAATCTGTCACGCAATTCGTGATTCAAGAATACATAAACGGTCGGATCATTCGCGTATTCACTAACAGAAGGTAGACTCAAGTTTGCAGCGGTTGCAAGTTCTGATATTTCGGTTGTAAATGCTTTATAGAAGGCATCATTGACCTTCTGATCACTATTTACATACCCTTTAAGTCGCTCATAGTCTCTGACTTGGACAAGCACCGAATCCCGTTCAAATGCTTCGCTAACCGTTAGGTCAGCCTTTGGAAGAGCTTCGCTCGTGGCGTAAATCAGTTGAAGTGGATTTCGCCCAACTTTTTTCAGTGACGTAATCGTGTCCTTTATTTTGACCTGAGCCTTATCCCCATCAGTAGCCGAAAACTGGATATAGGTCTTTGCCTTACCCTTAACTTCTTGAACGTAGGCCGACATAACTCCGTCAGCACCTCCGTCATGAATTCCTCCGAGGGGCAAGAACTCTTCCCCATATATTGCGGCGAACACGAGCTTTGCAAACGCCTCAAATCTCACACCAGGGATGTCGCGCATGACATAATGGAATAGATCTTCGGATACAGGCTTGATAGGCATTGTGCATTTTCCCTTGAGTTTAATTATAGAAATTTGATACTCGAATATAGACTTATCGAACTAGCTACTAGCTACTAGCTACTAGCTACTAGCTACTAGCAGCGAGCGCAGGCGCTGTCACTAATGTCGCGGCTCAAGGATTCCGACTCAAGGGGGAGAAGTTGAAAGTAACGGTGGCAGAGTAGGCTTCCAGTCCTTGAGCATGACGAGATCGCATGTGACCTCAGTGCCGTTCGACACCATCAGATCATACTCACCGCCCCTCGCCGTCTGCTCGACGGCACAAACGCCCGCCATCAATCGCAGAACCTCGCGCTTGTAGTTCGTGTCGTCATTACTCTTCAGGTGCTCCCCCTTCATTTCGAACACCACGACCTTGTCGTCGGTGCCGCCGCGCTGGACGGCAAAGATGAAGTTGAGGAACACACGTTCACGCTTCCAGCCGATGCCACCAACGCAGCACCGATTCGCCATCCAGGTACATTCATGACCTTTTTTATACCCGCTGCTATGGCCCGAAACGGCCCTTAGACCAGTGAAGCGGCTGCGCAATTGCGAGCATTCGCGTGCAGACGAAATACGCCAGCATGTTTTATAGCCGCTAAAAGCCACCATCCCGCCCCGACCCGCAAAAGGTTTCACGCGACCAGTAAGCGCTAAGGGGTCGCCGAATACGGCTGTCTGCAATCAGCTTAAAGCCGACGCTGGCGTCCATTAGCTGGAATTCCGCTTCTGGCCGATTGCGGACCTAGCCCAAGGGATAGCGAAGTAACCCAGTTGCGTCAGGCGTTGCGAATCCTCAAAAAGAAACCGGCATCAAGGTCATCACTCAGGCGACTTCAATTTCCAAATATCCCGGGGCTACGGCTCAGTAACGCCGGGGGAAATTTGGGGCTTGATGCCGTTGTCGGTGAAGGTCCAGCCTTTTCTAGAGCAACTCGAGAAAACGCTGGCAGATTCTGGTTCTGAAAGCTGCGAAGCGCCTCACAAGTCAACCTTCATGTATCATTTTGCAACCGCAAAGCGGTATCTCGACCTCGTCGAAACATGTCATGCCTCTTACAAACCTTATCCGTGACGGCTTTGTTGACCTCGGGGAATACTGCCCGGGTGAAGATGGTGATTTTGCGGCAGCCCAACTTGCCGTCGACTTTCACATAAGGGTATGGCGAGCCACAGAGTCGCTCACAGCTAACGCCGCGCATACAAAGCCGCTAAACACATACGGCGGAAACTTTGGACTGGGTCGTATACCACTCCATACAGACATGGCCAACTGGGCCGTACCACCACGCTTTCTGATGTTACGTTGTACCGTTGGAGCATCCACTGTTACGACGCCGCTGCTCCATCATCGCGAGCTCATGAGTGGCATTTCTCAGGTTGCCATTGACCGCGCTCGTTTCCGGCTTCGGCGTCCCCTAAGCGGTGAGATGTTTCTAGTTCGCATGCTCCATCAAGGAATTTTCCGATGGGATGAATTGTTCTTGGTGCCTGACAATGCTGCAGCTTTCCGCGTACGAGCAGAGGTAGAAGCAAGTTTGACAAAGGCTCGAGCTAAAGAGGTTGTTCTGGAACGCCCAGCTCATACCATCCTGATTGACAACTGGGCCGTGCTGCACGGCCGTAGCGAAGTGCCAGCACATGCCTTGCACCGCAAAGTTGAACGCGCATATTTTACGGAGGCGAACGATGGTGCTTAAAACCCCGCACGAATGGTCGGCAGAGACTTTGCTTGCCAAGGCGCAGCGCTTCGCCGACAAGATGCTTGAGCGGCCGCGCGATGATTGGGAGTTTGGATTCTGGTCTTCGCTGTGCCTCGAGATGATTGTCCGCGCAGCAGTGTCCAAAGCGTCGCCCGCATTTCTTGCCGATGGCAAAGATTGGAGCAACCTAGCTTTCGCACTTGACCAACAGTCGTCGGGGAATAAGCAATCGCCGAAATCCATCGATATTTCCGAAGCTGCTGCGCGTGCAAACGCGCTCTATCCAGACTTCAACCGCGAAATGGTCGGTTTCTGCGCTCTTCACTTCCAGCGACGTAATGCAGAGCTCCACAGTGGCAGGCTTGCGTTTGATGCACTTGGAACAGACTGGCTCCCCCAGTTTTATGCGGCATGCGAGCCACTCGTAGTCGCGGCCGGTTCCAGTCTTATTGAAATCTTCGGCGCTGAAGAAGCAAAAACCGCAGGTCTAATGATTCAAGCGCATAAGGATGAAGCTGCGAAGGCTGTCAAACAGGCAATCCAGGCCCACCGAACAGTATGGGAAAACAAGAGCCCCGAGGACCGTCAAGGTCTGAAGGACCTTGCCGTTGTGTCGTCGACCAAAGCGGTCGGCCATCGAGTGACATGCCCGTCATGCGGATGCATCGCTCTCGTACAGGGCACGGCAGCCGGTGCGTCCAAAACTGCAATGGAGAACGATGTCATCGTTACACGTACCCCAATGCTCCCCGCGCATTTTGACTGCAAGGCCTGCGAACTGAAGGTGAGTGGATTTTCCAAGCTCAACGCATGCGGGCTGGGTAGTACTTACACCTCAACCTCGTATGAGGACCCTGCAGACTACTTCCAGATAGAGCCTGAGCTACGCCCCGTTGAGTACGAAATGGACGACGATAACAACGAACCATGAAGCAGGGTTTAGACCGGAAACCCCCGTTGTTGCTTAACTGGCCGTGAGAACTAACAATTCCGAAACTAGGATACAGCAATAACGCAGCCGCTTACCTAGTATGGTAAAGGGGCTAGCCCATCAAATCATCACTAGGCTACCTGCAGGTGGCTTGGTTTTTTTATGGTCGGTGCATATCGTGAATTGACTTTTTGCGAATAGGCGAATGTCCGCAATCGGCCGACAGCGGACCTAGCTCAAGGGTCGTGGACGGCGGTGCGGCCTGTCCAGCGCAGGCTTGGCGAATCCCCAAAAAAAAGAAAGCCGCCTAGAGTCCATCACTCAGGCGGTTTTTGGTCTTGTGCGCAGCAGTCAGTTTCTCAACTTATGCTGCACTTTTCTCACTTTTTGCTGTCATCTACAGACAACCTCAAACATCAATATTCCCCGCCCTCAACGCATTGGTCTCAATGAAGTCCCGGCGAGGTTCCACCTCATCGCCCATCAGCATGGTGAATACGCGGTCCGCTTCGATCGCGTCGTCGATCTGCACGCGCAGCAGGCGGCGGACTTCGGGGTCCATGGTGGTTTCCCAGAGCTGCTCGGGGTTCATCTCGCCCAGGCCCTTGTAGCGCTGGCGGGCGGTGGTGCGTTCGGCTTCGCTGATGAGCCATTGCATGGCGCCGCGGAAATCGGTCACCTTTTCTTCCTTGGCCTTTTCGCCCTCGCCGCGGGTGGCCTTGGCGCCTTCGCCCATGAGGTTGCGGAAGATGTGGGCCTCTTCGGAGAGGGCGGCGTAGTCGGCACCATGCACGAAGTCCTGCGTGATGATGCTGCTCTTGATGTTGCCGTGGTGGTGGCGGCTGATGCGCAGGATGGGCTTGTCGGTGCGGGCGTCGAATTCGCCGGCCACGTCGGCGGGCACGCCGTTGGTGTTGAGCTCGCGCAACTTGGCCTGCAGTTGCACGGCGCTGGCCTCGGCGTCCTGCACGGTGTCGAGCTTGATCTCGACGCCGTCGGCGATCGCGCGCAGGGCTTCGGCGTCCATGAAGGCGGACAGGCGTTCGATGACCTGTTCGGCGTGCTGGTGCTTGCGCGCCAGGTCGTTGAGCTCGTCGCCCTGCAGCACGCGCGCGTTGGCGCCGCCGGTGGAGATGCTGGCGTTGTTCAGCGCCACGCGCAGCAGGTAGCTGTCGAGCGCGGAGGCGTCCTTCAGGTACAGCTCTTCCTTGCCGTTCTTCACCTTGTAGAGCGGCGGCTGGGCGATGTAGATGTGGCCGCGTTCGACCAGCTCGGGCATCTGGCGGTAGAAGAAGGTCAGCAGCAGGGTGCGGATGTGCGCGCCGTCCACGTCGGCGTCGGTCATGATGATGATGCGGTGGTAGCGCAGCTTGTTCGGGTCGAAGTCGTCCGAGCCGCTCTTGCCGCTTTCCACGCTGGCCTTGCCGATGCCGGTGCCCAGCGCGGTGATCAGCGTGATGATTTCATTGCTGGACAGCAGCTTCTCATAGCGCGCCTTCTCCACGTTCAGGATCTTGCCGCGCAGGGGCAGGATGGCCTGGAACTTGCGGTCGCGGCCCTGCTTGGCGGAGCCGCCAGCGGAGTCACCCTCGACGATATAGATTTCGCACAGCGCCGGGTCCTTCTCCTGGCAGTCGGCCAGCTTGCCGGGCAAGCCCATGCCGTCGAGCACGCCCTTGCGGCGGGTCATTTCCCGGGCCTTGCGGGCGGCTTCACGAGCGCGGGCGGCCTCGACGATCTTGCCGCACAGCATCTTGGCGTCGTTCGGCTTTTCCTCGAGGTAGTCGGTGAGTGCCTTGGCGACGATGTCTTCCACGGGCGCGCGCACTTCCGAGCTGACCAGCTTGTCCTTGGTCTGGCTGGAGAACTTGGGTTCGGGCACCTTTACCGACAGCACGGCGCACAGGCCTTCGCGCATGTCGTCGCCGGTGACTTCCACCTTGGCCTTCTTGGCGAACTCATTCTGTTCGATGTACTTGCCGATCACGCGGGTCATCGCGGCGCGCAGGCCGGTCAGGTGGGTACCGCCGTCACGCTGCGGGATGTTGTTGGTGAAGCACAGCACCTGCTCGCCGTAGCTTTCGTTCCACTGCATGGCCACTTCCACGCCGATCTCGGTGCCGGGGATGCCGCCGTAGGTTTCCGCGGGGCGCGAGCCGATGGCGTGGAACGCGGTGGGGTGCAGCACCTTCTTGGTGCCGTTGATGAATTCGACGAAGCCCTTGACGCCGCCGGCGCCCGAGAAGTCGTCTTCCTTGCCGGTGCGCTCGTCGACAAGGCGGATGCGCACGCCGTTGTTCAGGAAGGAGAGCTCGCGCAGGCGCTTGGCGAGGATTTCATAGTGGAAATCGTAGTTTTCCTTGAAGATCTCGGTGTCGGGCAGGAAGCGCACCTCGGTGCCGCGCTTTTCGGTCGGGCCGACGATCTTCATGGGCGAGATCTCGAAGCCGTCCACGACTTCGATGATGCGGTCCTGCACCTGGCCGCGCGAGAAGTCGATCTGGTGGATCTGGCCGTCGCGGCGCACCACGAGCTTGAGCTTGATCGACAGCGCGTTCACGCAGGACACGCCCACGCCGTGCAGGCCGCCCGAGACCTTGTAGCTGTTCTGGTTGAACTTGCCGCCCGCGTGCAGTTCGGTCAGCGCGATTTCCGCGGCCGAGCGCTTGGGCTCGTGCTTGTCGTCCATCTTCACGCCCGTGGGAATGCCGCGGCCGTTGTCGACGACGCTGATCGAGTTGTCGGTGTGGATGGTGACGACGATGTCGTCGCAGAACCCGGCGAGCGCCTCGTCGATGGAGTTGTCCACCACTTCGAACACGAGGTGGTGCAGGCCCGTGCCGTCGGAGGTGTCGCCGATGTACATGCCGGGGCGCTTGCGCACGGCCTCCAGGCCTTCGAGGATCTGGATCGCGCCTTCGCCGTAGCCTTCGCTCGGTGCGGCGGAAGGCGCGGGAGCTGGGCCGCCTTGGTTTGCGGTCGGCTCTTCAGGTGTGGGCTGCGTGTTCTCTGCGGTCATGGAGGAATGCTTTCTTCTCTCGATCAGCCGGTCAGCATCCTGCTTGGGGCAGGGAGACCGGCATTAACAATCTGTCGATATTTCAGTCAATCAAATGATCAAATGGCTGCCATTGCTCAAAAAACAAGCAATGGCAGCCTTGATGAATTGACGTGTAGATCAGTGCGTCAGTGGGGTTCCAGACCTCAGATACGCATGGGCATCACGACGTACTTGAAGTTGTCGTTGTCCGGAATGGTGAGCAGTGCGGAGCTGTTGTTGTCGGACAGTTCCACCTTGACCATGTCCTGGCTCATGTTGGTGAGCGCGTCGATGAGATAGCTCACGTTGAAGCCGATCTCGATGGTGTCGCCGCCATAGTCGATGTCCAGCTCGTCCACCGCCTCTTCCTGCTCGGCGTTGTTGGACGCCACGCGCAGCAGGCCGGGTTCGAGGTTCAGGCGCACGCCCTTGAACTTGTCGCTGGTCATGATGGCCGTGCGCTGCAGGCTGGCCAGCAGCGGTGCGCGGCCCAGCGTGATGCTGTTCTTGTGGTTGCGGGGGATCACGCGGTTGTAGTCGGGGAACTTGCCCTCGACCAGCTTGGTGACGAACTCCATGCCGCCGAACGAGAACTTTGCCTGGTTGTTGGCGAACTGCATCTCGATGGCGCCATCGGCGTCGGACAGCAGGCGCTGCAGTTCCAGCACGGTCTTGCGCGGCAGGATCACTTCCTGCTTGGGCACCTCGACGTCGAGCGTGGCGCTGGAGAACGCAAGGCGGTGGCCGTCGGTGGCGACCAGGCTCAGCGTGTTGCCTTCGGCCACGAACAGGATGCCGTTCAGGTAGTAACGGATGTCCTGCACCGCCATGGCGAACGACACCTGGCCCATCAGGTTCTTGAGCACCTTCTGCGGCACGCTGAACGCGGGGCCGAAGCCGGCGGCTTCCTGCACCAGCGGGAAGTCTTCCGCGGGCAGCGACTGCAGCGTGAAGCGGCTCTTGCCGCCCTTGAGGATGAGCTTGTTCTGGCTCGACTCCAGGCTCACGGTCTGGTCCGAAGGCATGGTCTTCAGGATGTCGATCACCTTGCGCGCGCCGACGGTGGTCGTGAACTCGCCGGTATCGCCGCCGAGCTCCGCCGTGGTGCGGATCTGGATTTCCAGATCGCTGGTGGTGAGCTGCAGGGCATTGCCTGTCTTGCGGATCAGCACATTGGCCAGGATGGGCAGGGTGTGGCGGCGTTCGACGATGCCGGACACCGATTGCAGTACTGCGAGGACCTTGTCTTGTGTTGCCTTCAGGACAATCATGTCTTCAACCTTGGTTGGTTTTTGAAAGGTAAAAGCTGTGAGGGGCGGCTGCACGCAGGGCTTTGCTCCCTCTCAAGAGCTTGGCCGGCCCGCCCGACATGGCATTTTGCCTGTGATATGAAACAATTTCGATGGCAGATCAACATCGGGATGGTTACCCCTTGAGGGTTTGCTCCAGCACGTGCAGTTGCTGATTGAGCTCTGTCAATTGCTGGCGCTCGCCCGCGATCTTGCGCACGGCATGCAGCACCGTGGTGTGGTCGCGGCCACCGAACAATTCCCCGATTTCCGGCAGGCTTTTCTGCGTCAATTCCTTGGCCAGGTACATCGCAATCTGGCGCGGGCGGGCGATGCTCGCGGGGCGCTTCTTGCTGTACATGTCGGCCACCTTGATCTTGTAGTAGTCGGCCACCGTCTTCTGGATATTTTCCACCGAGATCTGGCGATTCTGGATCGACAGCAGGTCGCGCAGCGCCTCGCGCGCCAGCTGGATGGAGACTTCCTTCTGGTTGAAGCGCGAGTACGCGAGGATCTTGCGCAGGGCGCCTTCGAGCTCGCGCACGTTGGAGCGCACGTTCTTGGCGACGAAGAAGGCCACTTCCTCGGGCATGTCGGCGTTCTCGGCGCGCGCCTTGTTGATCAGGATGGCGACGCGCATCTCGAGCTCGGGCGGCTCGATCGCCACGGTGAGGCCCGAATCGAAGCGCGAAACCAGGCGTTCGTGGATGTTGGCCAGACCCTTGGGGTAGGTGTCCGACGTCATCACGATATGGCTCTTCTTGGCGAGCAGCGCCTCGAACGCGTTGAAGAATTCTTCCTGCGTGCGATCCTTGTTCGCGAAGAACTGCACGTCGTCGATCAGCAGCAGGTCCAGCGAGTGGTAGCGCGCCTTGAAGTCGTCGAAGGTGCGGCGCTGGTATGCCTTGACCACATCCGAGACGAACTGCTCGGCATGGATGTAGAGAACTTTGGCGTCCGGCTTGTCGGCCAGCAGCTTGTTGCCCACGGCATGCACCAGGTGGGTCTTGCCGAGGCCGACGCCGCCGTAGATGAACAGCGGGTTGTACAGGTGGCCGGGCGACGCCGCCACGTGCATGGCCGCCGAGCGCGCCATGCGGTTGGCCGTACCTTCCACCAGCGAATCGAAGGTGAGGGCCGGGTTCAGGCGCGAGCGGAATGGGCCCGAGCCGTTTTCCTCGGCGGCTGCCGGGGCGGATTCGGGCGCGGCGGCGGGCTCGGGCTGTGCTGCGGGTTGCGGCGGAATGTACTTGCGCACCACGCTTTCACGCTGAGCGAGTGCTAACTCCAGCGGGATGGATTGGCCATACAGGCCTTCGAGAATGGCCGAAATGCGGCCTGCGTATTGCGCGCGGATCCAGTCCAGCTTGAAGCGGTTGGCCACGAACAGGGTGACCTTGGACAGGTCGGGCTCCACCTGGGCCACCAAAGGCTTGATCCAGGTGTTGAACTGCAGCTCGGGCAGCTCCTGTGCAAGCTGCTCCACGCAGGCTTGCCACAGACCTTGCCCAGCATCCGAGCCGGGCTCGTCATGGGAAGGATGGGAAGGTTCCTCGATCATTTCAGGGGAATTCTAGTTGTGGATAGGAGGAACATTGAAGGGCCCCCATTGTACCTTCCGGGAGGAGTTATCCACAATTTTTCCGCATATCTATACGCAGCCTGCCCCCGTTCCCCCAGGGCGCCAGAGGGGCGGGCGGGCAATAGGCCGACAATTCCCGGGGATTGCAAGGATGCGCCAAGCCTGCAATAATCGCGGGTTTCCCTGAACCTGTTCAGGGTGATCCAGCCCGGGCGGGCCTTTAATTGTTGAAGGCAACCGGGATTGTCTGGCGGGCTTTTCGGCCGATCGAAGCCGGGCCTGTAACTGAACTATCAAGGAATTTGAATCATGAAACGTACTTACCAGCCTTCCAAGACCCGCCGCGCACGTACCCACGGCTTCCTGGTTCGCATGAAGACCCGTGGCGGCCGCGCCGTCATCAACGCTCGCCGCGCCAAGGGCCGCAAGCGTCTGGCTGTCTGAGGTCTTGCTGACTGACGGGCCCGCAGGCTCGGCAGCCCTTTGCGGCTGGCTGAGTTGAAGGCCCCGGTTGCAAGCCTCCTCCATCCGCGCAGGGCGTTGCTTTGGCGCTTATGCACCGGTTGAAAACCCGCCCTCAGTTTCAGGCTGCCATGGCGGGTGGAACCGTTTCCCGCACACAGCACTTCGTCCTGCACAGGCTGGGCCTGGTGCCGCCGGACGGTGACTCCCCCAGGATTCCAGCCGAAACGAACACACAGAATGGGTCTGGCAGCGTGCCGCGCGAGCAGCACGATGCGCAGGCCCTGTTTGTCGTGGCCGCCAACGAGCCCGCGGGCCCCTGGCTGGGAGCCATGGTTCCCAAGCGCTGGGCGCGGCGTGCCGTCACGCGCAATGCCATCAAACGGCAGATCTATGTGGCCGGTGCGGCGTTCGAGTCGCAACTGCCGCTGGCCGCGCATGTGGTGCGTCTGCGTACCACCTTCGACCGCAAGCAGTTTCCAAGCGCCACATCCGATGCGCTGAAGGCCGCCGTGCGCGCGGAGCTCGAACAGCTCTTCGCCCATGCCGTGCGCCGCCAGTCCAGGCCATCTTCCGGCGCACCCGCCAAGGCGGGCGTCCCATCATGATCGTGCGCAACATGCTCATGGGGCTGGTGCGTGGCTACCGGCTGCTGCTTAGCCCTTGGCTCGGCTCGGCTTGCCGCTTTGAACCGACCTGTTCGGTTTATGCTCTCGGGGCTTTGGAAAAACATGGCGCGGCGGCCGGCAGCTACTTGACGCTGCGACGCCTGGCGCGCTGTCATCCCTGGTGTGACGGAGGGCACGATCCAGTACCGCAGGATCCGCCGCGCGCAATGCGGCTGTTTTCACGGCACCTGGATTCCTCCTCTTCATCCGCTTCCTCTTCTACGAAGACTTCATGAACGACATTCGCCGCACCATACTGTGGGTGATATTTGCCTTCTCGCTGGTTCTCCTGTGGGACAAGTGGCAAGTACATAACGGCCACAAGGCCACCTTCTTCCCCGTGCCTGAGCAGCAGGCCGCCAAGGCCGCCAATGCGGCGGCTTCCGCCGATGCCACCGTGCCGACGGCGACGACGGCTGCCGCCTCGGGCGCTGCCGGTGCATCGGCCGTGCCGGGTGCCGACGCGGCCGCGCCTGTGGCCAATGCCGCACCGCGCCAGGACGTGGTCATCACCACCGACGTGCTGCGCCTGACCTTCGACAGCGAGGGCGGCACGCTCAAGCATGCCGAGCTGCTCAAGTACTTCGACAAGTCCGAGCCGCCCAAGCCCGTGGTGCTGTTCGACGACTCGGCGACGCACAAGTATCTCGGCCAGACCGGCCTGATCGGCGGCACCTTCCCGACCCACAAGACCGCGATGACCGTGCAACCCGGCGCCCGCGAGCTCAAGGACGGCCAGGACTCCGTGCAGCTGCGCTTCGAATCCGCCGAAGTCGGCGGCGTGAAGCTGGTCAAGACCTACACCATCAAGCGCGGCGCCTACGACGTGGCCGTGCAGCACGATGTGGTGAACAACAGCGGCGCCGCCGTGAACCCGCGCCTGTACATGCAGCTGGTGCGCGACGGCTCCGAGTCGGGCGACCAGACGCCCTTCTACTCGACGTTCACCGGCCCTGCCGTGTACACGGCCGAGAAGAAGTACCAGAAGGTCACCTTCAAGGACATCGAGAACAACAAGGTCAGCGTGGAGAAGACCTCCAACGCCGGCTATGTGGCGATGGTGCAGCACTACTTCGCGAGCGCCTGGCTGCTGGCCGATGACACGCAGCGTGAAAACTTCGTGAACAAGGTCGGCAACAACCTCTACGCCGTCGGCATGATGACGCCCGTGGGCACGGTCGAGCCGGGCCAGACCAAGTCGGTCTCCGCGCGCCTTTTCGCCGGCCCGCAGATCGAGCCGATGCTGGAAGCCCAGGCCCCCGGCCTGGAACTGGTCAAGGACTATGGCTGGCTGACCATCCTGGCCAAGCCGCTGTACTGGCTGCTGTCCAAGCTGCACGGTTTCATCGGTAACTGGGGTTGGTCGATCGTGGCGCTGGTGCTGCTGCTGAAGGTCGCCTTCTACTGGCTGAACGCCAAGGCCTATGCCTCGATGGCCAAGATGAAGGCCATCAACCCGCGCATCCAGGAAATGCGCGAGCGCCTGAAGGACAAGCCGCAGCAGATGCAGCAGGAGATGATGCGCATCTACCGCGAGGAAAAGGTCAATCCGATGGGCGGCTGCCTGCCCATCCTGGTGCAGATTCCCGTGTTCATGGCACTTTATTGGGTGCTGCAATCGAGCGTGGAAATCCGCAATGCGCCATGGATCGGCTGGATCCACGACCTTTCGGTGCCCGATCCGTTCTTCATCCTGCCGCTGCTGATGACCCTGTCCTCGCTGCTGCAGACCGCGCTGAACCCCGCACCGCCGGATCCGATGCAGGCCAAGCTGATGTGGATCATGCCGCTGATGTTCTCGGTGATGTTCTTCTTCTTCCCGGCCGGCCTCGTGCTGTACTGGCTGACGAACAACATCCTGTCCATCGCGCAGCAGTGGATCATCAACACGCGCATGGGTGTGCCGCCGCAGTTCAACTTGCCCAAGTTCAAGTGACGCTCCGCGGAGACGCTTTCGCGTTTATCCCTAGCTAAATCACCCAACGGCCGCTACGCGGCCGTTGTCGTTTTCGGTAGCATGCGAGTTCCTTTGTTCCTCGCGTGCAGGGCACGACTCTTGCAAGTGGGGACATCATCCAATTCACGGACGTGACGACAGTCACCCACTCAGTCAGGAGTCAGGGATATGAATCGAGGAGCGAGCTTCAAGCGAGGCGCATTGGTCGCGGCCATGCTGTTCACCATGGCCGCAACGGCCAGCGCGGTCACGCTGCGCACGGCAGGTGCCAACGACATTCTCACCACCGACCCGATGGCGCAGAATCACCAGACCACGCACGCCTACATGCAGCAGGTGTACGAAAGCCTGGTGCGCTATGACGACAAGTACCAGACCGTTCCCGCGCTCGCGACCAAGTGGACCCAGGTGTCCCCAACCCAGGTGCGCTTCGAACTGCGCAAGGGCGTCAAGTTCCATGATGGTGCGCCTTTCACCGCCGACGACGTGGTGTTCTCCCTGACCCGCGCGGGCACCAAGCCATCGAACATGATCGCTGCCGTCGCGAGCATCCAGGAAGCAAAGAAGGTCGACGACTTCACCGTCGACCTGATCCTCAAGGGCCCGAACCCCACGCTGCTGCGCGACCTGACCGAGGCTCGCATCATGAACAAGGCCTGGGCCGAGAAGAACAACTCCGTCAAGTCGCAGGACTACGCGAGCAAGGAAGAAAACTACGCCTCGCGCAACGCCAACGGCACCGGCCCGTTCCAGCTGGTCAGCTGGCAGCCCGACGTGAAGCTCACGCTCAAGAAGAACGCCAACTGGTGGGACAAGCCCCGGGGCAATATCGATGAGGTGGTGTTCACTCCCATCAAGTCGGCCGCCACGCGTACCGCGGCGCTGATCTCCGGACAGGTCGACGTCGTGATCGACCCGCCGCCACAGGACCTGGCGCGCATGAAGGCCAGCCCCGACATCAAGATCCTCGAAGGCGCGGAAAACCGCACCATCTACCTGGGCCTCGACCAGTTCCGCGACGAACTGCCGGGCGCTGGCACACCCGGCAAGAACCCGCTCAAGGACAAGCGCGTGCGCCAGGCCATGTACCAGGCCATCGACATTGCCGGCATCCATGACCGCACCATGCGCGGCCTGTCGGTCAACGCCGGCACCATGGTTGCGCCCATGGTGCATGGCTGGTCCAAGGAGCTTGATGCGCGCGCCTCGAAGTACGACGTCGACGCCGCCAAGAAGCTGCTGGCCGACGCGGGCTACCCGAACGGCTTCTCGCTCACGCTGGAATGCCCGAACGATCGCTACGTCAACGACGAAGCCATCTGCCAGGCCGTGACCGCGATGTGGACGCGCATCGGCGTGAAGACCAACCTCAAGACCGCACCGATGGCCCAGTTCGTCACCCGCGTGATGAATGCCGAGGTCAATGCCTACCTGTTCGGCTGGGGCGTCGCCACGTTCGACTCGCTGTACTCGCTCGACGCACTCATGGCCACCAAGGACGGCAAGGGCGTGGGCACCTACAACGCCGGCCGCTTCAGCGACGCGAAGCTCGACGGCATGATCAACCAGATCAAGGTCGAGATGGACGCACCGAAGCGCGATGCGCTGATCAACGACGCGCTCAAGCTGGTCAAGGACGAGTACTACTACCTCCCGGTCCACCACCAGATCCGCCCCTGGGCCATGCGCAAGGGCGTGACCACGCAGCACCGCGCGGACGACCGCCTGATGCTGAACTGGACGACGCTGAACTGACGGGATGACGGACTGACAGGGGCGGAGCACAGCCTCCGCCCATGATCCACAAGCAAGGCGCGGTCATGTACCGCGCCTTTTTTGCATAGATGCACTCCTGTGGGCGCAAGTCCTACCGTTGGTTGATCACAACGAACGAAGTGAAGCACAACTGCATGAGGGTTCGTCACCACCATGTGTGTGCCTTGCTACTCCAGCCTCTGAGCTGCCTATGCGGCAGCAAACAGGGGCATCTGCTTGTTTCCATGCATGTGCGGTTTCTGAGCTGCCTATGCGGCAGCAAACTCACCATCCCAAACGATGTGATCGAGCGTTTCTTTCTGAGCTGCCTATGCGGCAGCAAACACCCCACCCTACTCAACATGCCGCCATGGGTTTTTCTGAGCTGCCTATGCGGCAGCAAACATTCAACATGATTCATATCTTTGATTCGACCATTTTCTGAGCTGCCTATGCGGCAGCAAACAAAGTCCTTCGTCTGCCGGCCTCGCGGTGAGCTTTCTGAGCTGCCTATGCGGCAGCAAACAGTTTGTTGTTCTTGTTGCCGCTCGCTCCATTTTTCTGAGCTGCCTATGCGGCAGCAAACCGAAGTCGTGCCAAGGCGAACAGAACCCCACTTTCTGAGCTGCCTATGCGGCAGCAAACGGTCTCTGTTTTTGGCTGATCGCCTCCATTGATTTCTGAGCTGCCTATGCGGCAGCAAACGGGAAGTCGAACAGTGGTGAGCAAACCTTCACTTTCTGAACTGCCTATGCGGCAGCAAACAATGCTGAGCAGATCATCGCGCTGGGGACGGCTTTCTGAGCTGCCTATGCGGCAGCAAACGCGTCAAATCGGTCTAACTGGCCGTTATGCACTTTCTGAGCTGCCTATGCGGCAGCAAACTCTGAAAAAACGCCGATATTGGGGTCGTTCGTTTTCTGAGCTGCCTATGCGGCAGCAAACCACCGCGGCAGGGAAGTGTTCTTGCACGTCCTTTTCTGAGCTGCCTATGCGGCAGCAAACGCAACGGCGCGCAGCTTGCGCACCTTCGGGCGTTTCTGAGCTGCCTATGCGGCAGCAAACCGACGGCACTGCCCGCTACTGAAGCGGCGATTTTTCTGAGCTGCCTATGCGGCAGCAAACGCGAGCAAGCTGCTCAAGCTGGCGCCGGTCGATTTCTGAGCTGCCTATGCGGCAGCAAACTCCGATCCATGCGCGTGCCCCATGTTGCTGATTTTCTGAGCTGCCTATGCGGCAGCAAACGGAATGAGAGTCCGCATACTCCTCGGCGCCACTTTCTGAGCTGCCTATGCGGCAGCAAACTGCTCCCAGGTGTTCGTCGAGTCCGTCCTCCCTTTCTGAGCTGCCTATGCGGCAGCAAACCAGATGGCGGTGAGAAGGGCGGGCAGCACGGCTTTCTGAGCTGCCTATGCGGCAGCAAACGTTCCTGTCCGTGCCAACCTTTCAGCGCGGCATTTCTGAGCTGCCTATGCGGCAGCAAACACGAGTGCGCTGGACATCGTCAATCCGCGTATTTTCTGAGCTGCCTATGCGGCAGCAAACGGCCTCGGTGCGCAGATCAACGGCTTCGACCGTTTCTGAGCTGCCTATGCGGCAGCAAACCAGGATCTTGAGCTCATCGCGCCGCAGCACCCTTTCTGAGCTGCCTATGCGGCAGCAAACACTGCTTGTTTACGGCATCCACAGCGCTCATGTTTCTGAGCTGCCTATGCGGCAGCAAACGCCAGCCATGAGCAGCGCCTGCCGAGCCTGCCTTTCTGAGCTGCCTATGCGGCAGCAAACACAGGCAGCAAGCTGGCACAGCGCGCCCAGCATTTCTGAGCTGCCTATGCGGCAGCAAACTCTGGCTCATCTGCTGTCGCCTGATCGAACTCTTTCTGAGCTGCCTATGCGGCAGCAAACTTGAGCACACGAAACGCCTCGGCTACCTCGTCTTTCTGAGCTGCCTATGCGGCAGCAAACGCCGTGCGCCGCAAAACGTGGGCCGACCAGTTTTTCTGAGCTGCCTATGCGGCAGCAAACGTGGCGCGGCGATGCAGGCTGCAAGCGGTGGTTTTCTGAGCTGCCTATGCGGCAGCAAACTCGAACGAGGCAAAGGACTTGGGCGTCAAGATTTTCTGAGCTGCCTATGCGGCAGCAAACGCGCTCACCCCGGCCCATGGCTGCATTGTGGTTTTCTGAGCTGCCTATGCGGCAGCAAACCCGGCACGCCGTTCTTCTCCATTCCTCCGCAATTTCTGAGCTGCCTATGCGGCAGCAAACAAGGCAGTGCAGCCACATCAACGGCGCGTCCTTTTCTGAGCTGCCTATGCGGCAGCAAACAAGCCGGACCCGAAGTTCCCGCCAGACCAGCATTTCTGAGCTGCCTATGCGGCAGCAAACGCTCCGGCTCTGGCCGCGTGATCGCCACGACTTTTCTGAGCTGCCTATGCGGCAGCAAACTGGTTCTATGAGCCCTACTGGGGTCCTTACGATTTCTGAGCTGCCTATGCGGCAGCAAACAGAAACGTGGCTTGGGGATGCTTGATCAGCACTTTCTGAGCTGCCTATGCGGCAGCAAACCCAGACAGAGCGAAAGAGGATCCGATCGAGGTTTTCTGAGCTGCCTATGCGGCAGCAAACTCGGCGTCCCCTGCGGTTGGCGCATTGCGTGCTTTCTGAGCTGCCTATGCGGCAGCAAACTAGCTCAAAAAATCACTAACTATTTGATTTTTAAAGATGAATTGCATTTCAAGCAGCGCATCCCCTTTTGTCAGTGATGCAGCCAAGTCGTTGATTTTCAAGGATTTGGCTGGCGAGCTGGAAAAAAGGGTCAGAACCACGGAATCGTGGCACTCGCACTTAGGCCATAGGTGTTGAAGTTGCCTTGATGGGCTTCCTGTGTCGGCAGGCCGTGCTCAATAAATAGGCAGAATGGCTGTCCCGTGCTGCTGCTGCGCAGTTGAACATAGGGCAGATGGGGGCGCTGCTCCACGGTGTCGGGGATGGCGGTTTGGGCCTCGTCGATGGTTTCTCCATGTCGATGCATGCGACGGCGGCGTAGGCGGGCGGCGTTGGTCTTGAACTGTCGCCGCTGCACGACTCGGTGTTGTGCGTCGGCCGGTGCTTGAGCGATGGGCCCGTATTCGACGTGGTCGCGCATCCCCCTGAGCCAGTTCATGGACATCAGTTCACCCAGTGCTGCTGGGTGCCCGTGCAGGCGCAGCAAGCTGCCCAGGGTGCGACGGCTGGCTGGAGCATCAATATGTTCGGGAAAGCTGATGCCGATCAGCGTGTTTTCCTGCTGGACCAGAGCACGATGCAGCTTGGAAATCAGGGCACCCAGGAGCTGTGGCTGGCCGAACTCGGGGTCGCGCAGAAGATGGATATCGAGGTAATGCGTGGTCATGGCCAACCTCCCTGGCATCAGTTGGCGTCGCCGAAAACGCCGCCACGAATCAGGACGGCCATCACGAAATGCTGCTGCTCGATGGCTGGTACCTTGTCTTTCAGCAGCCAATCGTCCAACAGTGTGTAGAAATCCAGTTTTTGCTTGGGTTGACGATAGGCTTTCCCCTGTGTGGTAACGGAGCCATAGGGCTCGACAGCGATGGGGCCGAGTTTCTGCGCATTCTCGTACCAAGTGTCAATGGTACGGATGGCATTGCCGATCTTTTGCGAGTGGATGGAGGCAACACCATCCACTTGATAAAGCGTCTTGCTTTTGTCGCCACGCTCCAGAATCAATTCCTGCGAGGGAAATACCTCCTGACCCATGCCCATGCGCACAAATGCCGTGACCTGGAGCAGGACATGAACAGGGCGATTAGTGGCAGGGTCGGTCCGCCCGGCAAGCCCATCGGCGATCAATGCGCCCAATGCCTGGAGATCCGTATTTCCTGCGTCAAACGTGCGAATGCCCTGCGCAAGGGAGTCGAACATCCATGTCGTTTCGGCCAAGCCGTTGCGAAGGCGTGCTATCTGTACCTGGACCTCTTCGGCCCCATGTCGATTGCGCCAGAGAAAGCGGGCATTGGCCAGATTGGCGGCATAACGCAGCCCCAGTTCCGCAAAGCCCTGTTGTTGCACGTAGCCCTGAACGGTCTGCTGCAGCTTGGCCTGGTACTCCGCGCTGTTGCAGGCGGATGGCGTGCCGGTACCGGCGAGCACTCGCAGTGTGAATTGCACCTTGAGTGTGTCCAGTGTGGCGGGCAGAGCGGCGACGTCGACCGTCTGCAGATTGGGCTTCTCGATGGATGCATCGAGCCTGGCGGGATCCTGATCCTTGGCCTTGAGCCGGTTGCTGATGGTACCGCGGACGGATTTGGTGCTGATCCTTACCGGTTCCCAGCTCGCGGCACTGTCACGTGCTGCCCATTGGCCTGCATGGAATGTGGCATCGGAAGGATCCAGTTTGCGCTCGAAAGCCAGAACGGATGCGGTCTTGAGAGAGGTGTTCGACATGATGTATTCAATCCTTTGATATGGGAGCGGTGAGGGCTTCCGGACATAAGGTCATGGAAGCAGGGCCAGTGAGAGGCATTGGGGTTAGTCCATGACGTAGGTGTCAGCGTCCTCACTACTCTCGGCTGGAGGTTCGTCCGAAAGAGAAACGGTGTCAGCCGTCGGTGAATATCCGCTGCGACAACGAAACAGGCCGGTGGCCAGGTCGGATTCCGGATGCCACAGCAGTTGGGCCAGATGGTCGAGGCGGTGCGGGCCCACCCATTCCCCCAGTGAATGCACCGATTCCACGAATCGCAGAGGTGTGCCTTGGTTCCGCGCATTGCCTACCGAGCCTTCCGCTTGCCTTTCTGAGAGCGCAACATAGCCCACGGGAATGGGCACCACCCAACCACTGCCTCGCGGGCGCAGTGGATCACTCCAGCGCAGTTTTCCATCGGGCGTGCCCTTGGAGCCCTCAGCAGGTGTCTCTGGTTCGAAGTTGAAGCGAGAAGCATGCAGCCAAGCTTGCAACAATCCTGTGCCTGGCGCCTGCTTGTTCAAGTGCGCAAGGCGTTGAGCGAGCAGGGCATCGCGCCCCACCAGGGCAAAGCCGGGCAACCATTGGCGGCGCCAGCGGCGGAACTGCTGCGCGGCTTCCCCGGCTTCGGGTGCGACGATGTCGATCCAGGGCTTGGTGCGTTTGCCGGGCACCGGATCGGTTGGAATGAGCGTTCCCCCGGCGATGCGCATTTGCGCCGCCAGATCGCCAGCGTGTGCAGCCCAATCTTTCAATTGTGCAGCGTTGTCCTGGACGAGTCTGGCGGGCGCACCAGGCACTCTCTTTTCCGAGATCGAGAACACCAGCGTGATGCGCAGGTGCGTGCGGCCTTCCTCCACGATGGCCGCTGTGCCGCCGTCCTTGTTGACAGGGTTGCGCGTGAGATTAAAGCTGCGCACGAATCCCTGCGTTGCCTGTTCCTGATGGCGGTGGCAGATCACTCCCACTCCCTGTAGATGCAGTGGAACTCCTGCCAGGGAGAGCTTGCGTTCGAGCGCCCACATGAACCCTGTGAAGGCGGTGATGGACGGAAAGCCATGGGTGAGCGGGCTACCGATGGCATTGGCGTTCTGCACTCGTAATTGAGGCATGACCAAGATGGCTTGGGGGCTGTGAGGCGAATGGTTCATGTCGCCCCTCCTTGTTCGCTCAAACTGTCACCGACGCTCGTAGTCTGGGCTACGGCAAGCGATGTAGCTTGGAGTGTTGCGCGCAGCTCGCGCAGTTGCTGCACAAAGCCGTCCTCGTCGGTCAGCAACTCTTTTTTCCATTGAAGTGCCTCGACATCGCCGACCGGCAGTTTGTGGCCCAACTGCGCATTCAGCCAGCGGGCGAAGCGTTTCCCGACGGCTTCGGGCCAATCCATCCACATCCATTGGCGCGCAAAGTCCGATTCTTCGGGAAGTTGGGAGCGCAATGGATCAAGCCAGAGCTTTTCGTCCATCGCCAACGTGGCAAAGCGGTCGTTGTCCCGCGTCCAGCCTGCGGGGCACTCCTGCAATTCGCCCGCCATGGCAACCAGCTCGTCCAGTAGCCCATCCAGAAGCGTGTCACGCCGATCGCGTGTGGCTTGATTGGGTGCAGGGTCGGATTCGAGGAAAGTTCGAAGCTTCCGGACATGGCTCTTGACTTCCGGGCGCGCCGCAAAGAGTTTTTCGAAGACGGATTCGGACCTCACCGGTAGTTGGCCGCCGGGGGCGTCCCACATGGGTGGAAGGCACGACAGCAAGTAGTTGACGCCGCTGCGATCACTGTTGAGTTGCGAGATATTTTGGGGCTTGGTCCCGCCCATCTTCTGCACGGCAAGCCCGGGGTAGTCATGGAATACGCCCTCATGGGCCTTGCCCTCCCTGCGGGCCAGGCGCGCTGCCTTGTTGGTTTCGCCAAAACGATCCTCGTGGATCTCCTTGAAGATCGCGTGGGCGAGCGAGGTTGCGAAGAGAGGGGCGAGCAGCTCATAGCTCGCATCGTCGCAGGGATCCTCCCCGGTCAGCCAGTAGAGCTGCTTGGCAAGCGGATGGCTGCTGGCAGCACCGGATTGGGACTGGGTGAGCGAGACCAGTGCATCTCGCCAGGCAGCAGCCGTTTGGGGGTTGTCATGCAGAGCACTCAACGCCTCGCTATCGTTGGCGAGCAGAGCCGTCAGCAGGCTGCGGCCATCGCTGCGGAGCTTGAGTAGCTTGTACACATCCAGCGCTGCCGCATTTCCGACAACATCGATGTCGAAAACCTCGCCCAATGCGTGGCTGCCCAACTCTTCGAGTGCGGGCAATTTCGATGGCTCTACATACAGGTTGGTTCCCCGTGCGTCGGGGTGAATGGGTTTCAGGGAGTGGGTGACGGCCTGGATCTGTTCGACACGCTTGGCTGCGCTCGCAAGCCAGATGTCTCTGGCAAAACTGGCACGCACCTCGTCGTATTCGGGATCGTCGGGCTTGAGCTTGTCGAGCTTGGCTTGCATCCGGTCTTGGATAAAACAGTCGATCACAGCCCTGAATCTTGCCGATCCTCCTAACGGAGGTTGTATGGACATGAAATGATTCCCTTTCCTGAGTTTGACAGGTTGATGAACGATTCAATGTTTTCTTGTGAAGCCCAATACCTCATGCCAATGCCACCCATGCGTGGAGTCCGCCAAGCTGGCCGTAGCAAAACGCTCAGCGCAACGCTGGACTGAAATGCCCAGGTGGTCGGCTAGGAGGGCCAGCTCCTGAAGCAGGTCCAGCTGCATCCAGGCGCTCACGCTGCCCGTCGCCGCCTGTTGTATCGGCAGGGGGCTCAGATACATCTCGTGGATGCATACATACAGCTGATGGCCCTTGCGATCACCATCCGTGACACGGTGCAGCAGTAACCGCGCTTCGTCATCATCGGGCAGCATGGCTACGTCGACGCGTGGCTTGGGGTCGTGGCGAAAGCGTTGCAGTTGCGGCAGTACGCCGGTCAGCCAAAGAGGCTCGGGATGAGTCCAGTGCAGGCTTGCCGCGCGCGACACCGGCGTTAGCTGCCTTTTCTCTGGAGCGCGGGGCAGCATGGTGTCATGCAAGCGCGCATGTTCCAGATCCGCGAGATGCAGGCGCGGGTTAAAGGCTTTCGTGGCGGAAGCGATGCGTGGGCGGGAGTCCATGGGCCATGGCGTGCCGCCTGGCAGTTCGCGTGATAACAGCGCCGCCATTTGGTGCGAGTCCAGATGAAAGTGACGCGCGGCATCCTGACTGTTCCCGGCAAGAGGGTCGGCCTCGAAGCCGGGCCTGCAATACGCAGCTTTGTCGTTGTGCTCGAAGGTCCGCAGATTGCTGTCGAGTATGCGAATGTTCGGTTGCTCCACCGCCCCCGGCCGATGCCTGCGCACGCGGCCTGCGAGCTGGATGAGCGACCGCATGGAGGACGGCTCGACCACGGCCCAGTCATAGTCATGATCACGGCCGACTTCGGTCACTGGTGAGCCCAGCACGATGAACATCTGATCCTGCTGCGTATGGCTATCGATCAGCGCACGCACCGCTGGTCGGCAAAAAACAGGGTCGCTTCCGTCTTCTAAGGGCCGCCGATTGAGCAGCTCATCCAGTTGGTGCTCAATGACGGAGCGAGATAGCAGCGGAAACTGCGAGTGATAGACGCACAGGTGAATCTGCACATTCGGGCCGGGAGCCCCCAGTGTGAGCATCGCCAACGCCACGTCGAACAACGGCTCGATATTGGCCATGCGGATGAGGCCAAAGCTGATGCGCTTGCCGCTGGTGGGATCACATCCATGATGGATGGGATTGCTGTGCAGCTCCCAGGCAGTTTGCAAGGCGAGACGGGCGAATTCATGCCGACGTTGGAGGGTATTCAGCGCGGACCAGGTTCCGGGAAGCGGCTGAATCTGGGCCAGCCTGCGGATCTCGGCCTTGGCCAGCCGATCCGTGCGCTGGTTTACGAAGTTGCCATGGGCATCGCGAAACTCCAACGCGGTGTAACAGTCGGCGGCTGTCTGATTGAACTCGTCGATCCACAGGCAGCAGATGGCGAGAGGCTCATCAGGGCGTGCGCTGCGATGGCGTTGGAATGTCGCGCGGCCTGCCCGGTAAGCCTGGAACAGGCCCTCCACTAATGAAGGGGGAAGCGTGGCCGAGGAGAGCAGCACACGCGAGCCGAGTAATCCCGCCCAATGCACGAGCCGGGTGAGGGCGGGAAGGTCCGTGAGGTCGAAGTCGTCGGGCTCGTCGAGCACCAGATCACCAGTCATGAGCCGCAGCATGGGGGTAATCTGACGGCCACCGCGCAGGCTTTCCGTTGCCGGAGTGAGGTGGTCCACTGTGCAGACCAACAAAGGAGCGGCCAGCAGGGAGCGCACTTGCGGATCATCGCTCAATCGCTCCAGCAAAGGATGCTGATCATGGCCTTCGAAAAGTACCTGCCCGCCTTCGTCCAGCAGGCTTTGAGTGGAGGCGGAGCCGCTAGACTCCGCGTGTTGCTCCCAGTATTCGAATAGGGCGTGGCTCGCGGCTCCGCCTACTTTGATTGCGAGTTGGTCATCACCAAGCCCCAGATCGTTCTGAAAGCTGCGTCCGGTTTGCAAGGTCAGCGTGCGAAGACCGATGGCAAACGCGCATCGCATACCCAGTGCCGGATCTGCCAGCGCATTCATAATCCGAGCATTGCCCAAGGTCTTGCCGCAGCCTGTGGAGGCCATGTTGATTACGAAGCAACCTTGGCTTGCAGCTCTTTCGCGCACGCTGGTGGCGAGGTCGGTGGCCTTGTCCTGCCATTGGAAGCGTGGATTGCCGGTGCGCTTTCGGAGCCCGCGATGGTGGCGCAGCGCGGGAAGACTCTGCGCCAAGCTGGGAAGCGAATGGGTGATCAGGCTTGCATGGGCCTGAACGCCGAGTAGATGCTCGTCGAGGGACTGGTTCAACACGCGCGTCCCGGAGTCTGAAACCACGGTGTTGGCCGCGAGCCGGGCATCGGTTTGCACGTAAGGCTTGCGTGACACCACCGGTTGTCCGTTTTTTTCGAGTCCTAAACGTGAGTAGTGGTGGTCGGCGAGCATCAGGCACAGTCGCGAGACGTGCATGGTGAAGGGGTCATGCAGAACGCGCTCAGCCTGTACGGAGGTGGGCACCAGTTGCAGCAGTCGATTGGCGTAACGCGCGGCTTGTTTGCGCCAAGCGAGCCGGGCCACTGGCAGTCCGTGAGGAAAAGTCCAGTAAGGCGTGATTTGGGATCGTGGTCGCGTATTGCGTGGCTCGTTCCAGTCGGCATGAATTTGTGCCAGCAGACCCTCCAATTCTTCGTGGCGAATGAAGCCAGGTTGGGCACCGAATCGTCGCCATTTCTGCTTGGTGCCGTCTGCGGTTTCAGCGTGGTCGTGGTTGCCGCGTTCATAGCGTACCGGCTTACAGGGGAGACGATGGTGTGTAAGCACAAGCCAGGCGACAGCCTGTGCAAGCGGCGGGAGCCTGCGGAAAGGATTGAGAGGATGAAAGGGGTCGGCGGTTTCCGCCACATCAAGGCCGTCGCAAATCAAGCGACCGCCTCGGCGATCAAGCCAAAACGTTTCAAACGTCTTCGGCTCGACGCCGTCATCGGCGGCATGCGCAAGCCTCCCGAGCCATTCGCTGTCGTCGGCAGAGTCGCCGACGAAGGCTTGGAATAGTCGCACAGAGACCCATTCGTGTCGATAGTGGTTGCGCTCGCGCAGGTTGGGCGTGGAAAGCCTTTCCTGGAAGGATTGGGTGGCCTTTCCCAAGTCATGCAAGAGTGCCGCCAATGCCGACAAGGCCGTGATCGTGGGCAGAGAATGCCATGTGCGCTCGTCCTCTGCTCGGCGAATGTTGCGTGCAGTCGTGTTGGTAGGAACGGCACCCAGGTCATTGAATTGCTTGCCATCTCCCACCACCCACAGCAATTCGCTGTGATCGCGTCCACGTATCCAATGGCATGCCACGGCCGTGTTTTTGCGAGCGGTCTTTCGCAATAGCTTGCGTACGGCGTCCAGGCCTGCCTGCGTGATACTCGTCTGCCAGGTTCGCTCTCCTCGGCGCTCGGCAAATTGGTCGAGGATGCGCCGAGTCTCGGTCAGTGCTC
The DNA here is from genome assembly GCF_014395975.1 of Diaphorobacter ruginosibacter. Taxonomy (NCBI): domain Bacteria; kingdom Pseudomonadati; phylum Pseudomonadota; class Betaproteobacteria; order Burkholderiales; family Comamonadaceae; genus Diaphorobacter; species Diaphorobacter ruginosibacter. Next base: position 4,631,826 of record NZ_CP060714.1, read on the forward strand.
GCTTGGTGCATTGGGAGACGAACAGCACGTTCATGTGTTGGCGTCCGGCGGCTTTGTTGACATTGCCAGTTGTGCGGTGCTGACGGCGATCTGCTTCAGGCTGTCAATGATGAAGTCCAGTGATGTGCTGCGCGTGAGTGTCTCAATGCACTGACGGCGAAACTGTTGTTCGTCATCACCACGCATGGCGCTGATAAAAGCCTGCGGCAGAATCGCTGCATCCTTGACGAGGTCTGCCGCGTCGAACACAAGACCGCCACGCCGGGTTTTCCCATGCAGCACCGCTAGACCATGGGGGAGCCCGAGAACCCACGTAGCGGTGGCTCCGAGCCCGTAGGCCAGATAATTGCCGTGATCGAGAAACCGATTAGCCAAGTCGGTACCTGTGCCGCGCTTGGCACGGGTGAAGTTGCCATAGCCGGTGGCGTCTACGGCCAGCTTGAACAGTGCTTTCGTCAAACGGGCCTCATCCGTCAGCAGCGCTGCCACATCGGCCGCGTTGGCCAACTGCGAGCGGAATTGATCGGCCAGAGCTTTCAGCCTGTTCATATCGACCAAGAAACCAGCGTCTCGCAAGGCACGCGTATTCCATTCGTCGAGCAGTCGATCCAGACGGAGTGCCTGCAAATGCTTGGCGGCCACGAGGCGCAACTCATCGTCGAACCAGAACCGAACCCAGGACTGAAGGTACTCCGTAGGGCGGTACTCGTTCTGTGGTGACAGCCAGGCGACCTCTACGTCTACTTCATTCGCGCTGAAGAGGGGTGTGCCACCACCACCGCAGAAACCAACCAGGACCCCGGCCTTGGCCAATTCGCGCATCGCAGCCTGCGTGATAGACGTTCCCGTGCCCAGCAGGATGCTCGTTGTATTCGCGATAGGTATGTTCCAGTAGAGACTACGTTTGCCAGCGTCAGTGACGTATTCAACGCGGCCACCGTTGACCAGCACGCGACAGTGCTCCAAGTAGTAGATGTTCGCTCGTGCGGAATGCAGGATGGCCTTGAGATCACTGCTGGCAATGTCATCCATGTTGCTAGATGCTGTGAAGTGGTCGCTACATCGATGTTACAAGCTAACACAAACACCGGATTTCGATATCGATTTCAGTGACTAGGCAATTGAAGCCACAAGGAGCCGTCTAACGAGGGCCTGTCCACCTCGCGAGGCGTTCCATATAGCCTGCAATTGCAGGCTTTGTGGTTAGGGATGCTGGTCGAACCTAGTATTTTCCCTGACGGATAAGTATCTTCACAGGATGGAATGATCTGAAAATTTTCAATAAGATAGCCAATTGAGAATTTTTTCTCAGAAAAATGATCATTTTTCGATCATTCATCGCATTTTTCTTCGCATGTCCGCCCACCATCACGTTGATGCTCAAAATCAGTCGCTTGCCATCGACGCGCGCATTGCGCGTGCCCGACCGGGTTTGACGCGTTCGCATCAGCAGATGGCAGACTATGTGCTGGCGCATCCGCTGCAGGCGGCGACCATGCCGATCGATGAGCTGGCGGAGCAGGTGGGAGTGTCGATCGCCACGGCCAACCGCTTTGCGCGGGCGATCGGGCTGGATGGGTATCCGATGCTGCGCGCGGAACTGGTGCGGGGTTTCGAGGCCATGCTGGCGCCCGTCGAGAAGATGCGCGCGCGGCTCGAGAAGCCCGGTTCGATCCATGACGCCTTCGTCGCGGCGATGGAGGAGAGCCAGCGCAACGTGGCGGCCACGCTGGAGATGCTCGAGCCCGCGGCCTGCGAGGCGGCGGTGCATGAGATCCTCGGCGCGCAGCGCATCTACGTGGTGGGCTTCGGGTCGAGCGGCTGGCTCTGCGGGCTGCTGCACCGCTGCCTCGAGGCGCACTGCGACAACGTGCATCTGCTGGCCAGCGTGGCTGGTTCGTCGCACGGCGCGCGCCTGCTGCCGCGCATGAAGCCGACCGACCTGGTCATCGCGGTCTGCTTTCCACGCTACATCACCGACACCATCCTGCTGACGCAGCGGGCCCGCGAACGCGGCGTGCGCGTGCTGGCGCTGACCGACGGGCCGCAGTCGCCTGTCGCGCAGCTTGCGGACTGCTGCCTCTACGCGCAGACAGAGAACTACTATGCGGCGAATTCCGAGGCCGCAATCCTGGCGTTGATCGAGGCGCTGGCCAGCGCCGTGGCGCTGCAGGCCAACGAGTCGGTGCAAGGCGCGGCGCAACTGACGGAGGCCGTGCTGCCATGGCTCCATGGCGCGGACAACTCGCGCCTCAACCTGCGCACGCCGGAGCAGAAGACGCCCCCGAAGTCCGCCCCATCATCCAAAACCGCCCGGGCCGAGGCTGCCCGAGCCAGGTCCAAGACATCCCCCTCCGAGTGACGGTCCATCCATGAGCACATCGAATCAGCGCGCCGCATCGGCGGCGCCCGTGATCGCCATTCACGGCGGCGCGGGCACCTTGAGCCGCGCCAACATCCACGCCGACCAGGAGCGCGCCTATCACGCGGCGCTGCAATCCGTGCTGCGCGCCGGGCAGGCCGTGCTCGAACAGGGCGGCTCGGCCATGGAGGCCGTGACCGTTGCAGTGACCGAGCTGGAAAACTGCCCGCTCTTCAATGCCGGCCACGGCGCGGTGTTCACCGCCGACGGCACCCATGAACTTGACGCCGCCGTGATGGACGGCACAACGCTTGCGGCAGGCGCCGTGGCGGGCGTCTCGCATGTCCGCAATCCCGTGCAGGCCGCACGCGCGGTGATGCAGGACGGCAGGCATGTGCTGATGATCGGCGAAGGCGCCGAGCAGCTCGCGCGCGGCGCGGGGCTGGCGATGGTCGAGCCCGGCTACTTCTTCACCGAGGCGCGCCATGCGCAGTTGCTGGCCGCGCAGGCCAGCAGCGCGGGCGCCGTGCTCGACCATGATGGTGCGGCCGCACTGGCCGCGCTGCAGTCCCGTCCGCTGCATGAAAACCGCAAGATGGGCACGGTGGGCGCCGTCGCGCTGGACGTGCACGGCCACCTGGCCGCTGCGACGTCCACGGGCGGCCTCACCAACAAGCGCCCGGGCCGCGTCGGGGACACCCCGCTGATCGGTGCGGGCACCTATGCCGATGACCGCACGGCCGCCGTGTCCTGCACCGGCCATGGCGAGAGCTTCATCCGCGTGGCGGCGGCTTACGACGTCTGCGCGCGCATGGCCTATGGCGGCCGCTCGCTGGAAGCGGCGGCCAACGCCGTGGTGCACGAGGCGCTGCCGGCCATCGGCGGTACGGGCGGCCTGATCGCGGTGGACCGCTTCGGCAATGTCTGCCTGCCCTTCAACACCGAGGGCATGTACCGCGGTGTTGCGCGCGCGGGCGTCGCGCCCGAGACCTTCATCTACCGCTGAACGCGGCGCCGGGTTTTTCTATTTTGGTATCTCGCATGAACACGACTTCATCCTCCGACACGCCGCAGCTCATCCTGCCCGAGCAACAGGTGCTCGCGGTGAACGACATGACGATCCGCTTCGCCACGTCCGAGCGCACGGTGGAAGCGGTGCGCAACCTCTCCTTCCACGTGGACCGCGGCGAGACGCTGGCCATCGTGGGCGAATCCGGCTCCGGCAAGTCGGTGACGTCGCTCGCGCTGATGCGCCTCGTCGAACATGGCGGCGGCAAGATCACCCACGGCTCGGCGCTGCTGCGCCGTCGCAGCGGCCAGGTGCTCGACGTGGCAAGTGCATCGCAGGCCCAGATGCGCGACGTGCGCGGCGCGGATGTGGCGATGATCTTCCAGGAGCCCATGACCTCGCTGAACCCGGTGTTCACCGCCGGTGACCAGATCGCAGAATCCATCCGCGTGCACCAGGGCAAGGACCGCGCCGCCGCGCGCGCCGAGGCGCTGCGCATGCTGGAACTGGTGCGCATCCCCGAGGCGAAGAACGTGCTGGACCGCTTTCCGCACCAGCTCTCGGGCGGCATGCGCCAGCGCGTGATGATCGCGATGGCGCTCTCGTGCAAGCCGCAGCTGCTGATCGCCGACGAGCCGACCACGGCGCTGGACGTGACGATCCAGGCGCAGATCCTGCAGCTCATCCGCCAGCTGCAGGAAGAGATGCACATGGGCGTCATCTTCATCACGCATGACATGGGCGTGGTGGCCGAAGTGGCCGACCGCGTGCTGGTGATGTACCGCGGCGACAAGGTGGAAGAGGGTGGCTCCGACCAGATCTTCGCGGCACCGCAGCACAGCTACACGCGCGCCCTGCTGTCCGCCGTGCCCAAGTTGGGCGCGATGCAGGGCACGGACCTGCCGCGCCAGTTCGAGCTGCTGCGGGTGGACGGGAGCATGCCCGCCGTCGAGTCCACGCCGCTCGATACGCGTCCCGCGGGCGCGCAGCCCATCCTGCGCGTGAAGGACCTGGTCACGCGCTTCGACCTGCGCTCCGGCCTGTTCAACAAGGTGACCCGCCGCGTGCATGCGGTGGAGCATGTGAGCTTCGACCTCTACCCTGGCGAGACGCTGGCACTGGTGGGCGAGTCGGGTTGCGGCAAGTCGACCACGGGCCGTTCGCTGCTGCGCCTGGTGGAGAGCCAGAGCGGTGCCATCGAGTTCGGCGGGCGCAACATCCTCGACCTGCCGCGCAGCGAGGTGCAGTCGCTGCGCCGCGACATCCAGTTCATCTTCCAGGATCCGTTCGCATCGCTGGATCCGCGCCTCACCGTGGGCTTCTCGATCATGGAGCCGCTGCTCGTGCACAAGGTGGGCACGCGCGAGGAGGCGCAGAAGCGCGTGGACTGGCTGCTCGAGAAGGTGGGCCTGCCGCGCGAGTATGCACAGCGCTACCCGCACGAATTCTCCGGTGGCCAGCGCCAGCGCATCGCGATCGCGCGCGCACTGGCGCTCAATCCCAAGGTCGTGGTGGCGGACGAATCGGTCTCGGCGCTCGACGTGTCCATCCAGGCGCAGATCGTCAACCTCATGCTCGACCTGCAGCGCGAGCTGGGCGTGGCCTTCCTGTTCATCTCGCACGACATGGCCGTCGTGGAGCGCATCAGCCACCGCGTGGCCGTGATGTTCCTCGGCCGCATCGTCGAGATCGGTCCGCGCCGCGCGATCTTCGAGAACCCGCAGCACCCCTACACCAGGAAGCTGATGGCAGCAGTGCCGATCGCCGACCCTTCGCGCCGTTTCCTCAAGCGCGCACTGCAGGAAGGCGAGATCCCCAGCCCGATCCGTGCCGTGGGTGACGAGCCCGTCGTGCCGCCCCTGGTGCAGGTCGGTCCCGATCACTTCGTGGCTCCCGCCACGGCCTGACGCGCAGGCGCCCGCCCATCGACGCCTTCCTGGCGCCATCCGAATCAACCACACCCTTTTTCCCAACCGGAGGTCCTCATGACGAACACCGCTTCCACCCGACGCATCGCGCAGAGCCTGCTGGCCCTCGCCGCATTTGCCGCATCCGGCGCCGCACTGGCCGCCGCAAGCAACCCCGTGCTGGCGATTGCCTATCCGCCCGAAACGCTGGATCCGTACAACACCAACACGACCATGACCACGGCCGTGACCAAGACGTTCTACGAAGGCCTGTTCCAGTTCGACAAGGACCTCAAGGTGAAGAACGTGCTGGCCGAGAGCTATGACGTCTCCAAGGACGGCCTCGTCTACACCTTCAAGCTCAGGAAGGGCGTGAAGTTCCACGACGGCAGCGACTTCAACGCCGAGGCCGTGAAGGTCAATCTCGAGCGCGTGATGGACCCCGCCAACCGCCTGCTGCGCATCACGCAGTTCAACCGCATCTCCAAGGTGGAAGCGGTCGACGCATCGACCGTGCGCATCACGCTCAAGGAACCGTTCGGCCCGTTCATCAACTCGCTCGCGCACGCATCCGCCGCGATGATCTCGCCCGCCGCGCTCAAGAAGTGGGGCAGCAAGGACATCGCGTTCCACCCCGTGGGCACCGGCCCGTTCGAGTTCGTGGAGTGGAAGCCGACCGAGGCCATCATCGGCAAGAAGTTCGGCGGCTACTGGAAGAAGGGCTATCCCAAGGTGGACCAGATCACCTGGAAGCCGGTTCCCGAGAACAACACCCGCTCCGCGATGCTGCAGACGGGCGAGGCCGACTTCGCGTTCCCGCTGCCCTACGAGCAGGCCGCCAACCTGAAGAAGAACGACAAGGTGGAAGTGGTGAACACGCCTTCCATCATCGTGCGCTTCCTGAGCCTGAACATGCTGCAGAAGCCTTATGACAACGCCAAGGTACGCCAGGCGATCGCCTATGCGATCAACAAGGAGGCGCTGGCCAAGGTGGCGTTCGGCGGCTATGCGATCCCCGCGCAGGGCATCGTGCCGCAGGGCATCCAGTACGCGGTGAAGATGGAGCCGATCCCCTACAACGTGAACAAGGCCAAGGAACTGCTGAAGGAAGCCGGCTACCCCAACGGCTTTGAGTCGGTGATCTGGAGCGGCTACAACAACACCACCAGCCAGAAGGTGGCGCAGTTCGTGCAGCAGCAGCTCGCACAGGTCGGCATCAAGCTGAAGGTGCAGATCCTGGAGCCGGGCCAGCGCTCCGAAATGGTGGATGCATGGCCCGATCCGAAGACCGCCGGCGTGCGCATGTACTACATCGGCTGGTCGTCGTCGACGGGTGAAGCCGACTGGGCGCTGCGTCCGCTGTTCGCGACGGAAGCCTGGGCTCCCAAGCTGCAGAACGTGGCGTACTACAGCAACGAAGTGGTGGACAGCGGCATCGCCAAGGCGCTGGTGACCACCGACTCCAACGAGCGCGCGGAACTCTACAAGTCGGTGCAGGAACAGCTCATGAAGGACCTGCCGCGCATTCCGCTGGTCACCGAGGTGAACCTTTCGGGCCACGCCAAGCGCCTGTCCGGCGTCTATGTGATGCCTGATGCGAACCTCAACGTCGATGAAATTGCGGTGAAGTAAGCCGGCGTGGCCTGCCACGCACCCCTCCCGCGCGCGTCGTCCCTGCCCTGGTGACGACGGCGCGGGACGTTTTCGAGATTGTTCCCACGTTTTCCTGCTGCGCCTGCAGCATTGCCTCCATGCTGAATTACTTCCTCAAACGATTGGTCGGCCTGCTGCCCACGCTGCTGATCGTCGCGATACTGGTGTTCATGTTCGTCCACATGCTGCCCGGCGACCCCGCGCGGCTGGCCGCCGGACCGGACGCCGATGAAGCCACGGTGCAGATGGTGCGCAAGGAACTGGGCCTGGACCAACCGCTGCCCACGCAGTTCGTGCAGTTCTTCGGACGCATGCTGCAGGGCGACTTCGGCACGTCGATGAGCACGCACCGTCCGGTGTCGGCGGAGATCGGCGAGCGCTTCATGCCCACGCTGCTGCTGACCTTCACCAGCATGGTCTGGTCGGTGATCTTCGGCATGGGCATCGGCATCATCTCGGCCGTCTACCGCAACCAATGGCCGGATCGCCTGGGCATGGCGATCGCGGTCTCCGGCATTTCGTTTCCCGCTTTCGCGCTCGGCATGCTGCTGATGCAGATCTTCTCGGTGGACCTGGGCTGGCTGCCCACGGTGGGCGCCGACACGTGGAAGCACTACATCCTGCCCTCCATCACGCTGGGTGCGGCCGTGGCCGCCGTGATGGCGCGCTTCACCCGCGCCTCGTTCGTGGAAGTGGTGAGCGAGGACTTCGTGCGCACCGCGCGCGCCAAGGGCCTGAACGAGCGCGTCGTGATCCTCAAGCACTGCCTGCGCAACGCGATGATTCCCGTGGTCACCATGATGGGCCTGCAGTTCGGCTTCCTGCTGGGCGGCTCGATCGTCGTGGAGGCGGTCTTCAACTGGCCCGGCGTGGGCCGCCTGCTGGTGGACGCGGTGAACACGCGCGACTACCCCCTCATCCAGACGCTGGTGCTGATGTTCTCGCTGGAGTTCATCCTCATCAATCTGGTGGTGGACATGCTCTATGGCTACATCAACCCCACCATCCGCTACAAGTAAGAACGCAGCCAGACCGAACGGGATACCGACAAGCATGACCACCCCCTCCATTTCCCCCACTCCTGCCGCTGCGGCAGCCTCCGCGCAGGATGCGAGCGTGCGCACCCCCTGGCGCGAGTTCTGGCGCAAGTTCAAGAAGCAGCATGTCGCGGTCGCGGCGCTCGTGTTCGTGGTGCTGCTGGTTGCCATTGCGGTGCTCGCACCCTACATCTCGCCCTTCGATGCGGAGAACTTCTTTGACTACGACCGCCTGAACGAGGGCCCGTCGGCCATGCACTGGTTCGGCGTGGATCCGCTGGGCCGCGACATCTTCAGCCGCATCCTCATGGGGGCCCGCATTTCGCTGGCGGCGGGCTTCTTCTCGGTCTTCATCGGCTGCATCATCGGCACGGCGCTCGGCCTGCTCGCGGGCTACTACGAAGGCTGGTGGGACCGCATCGTGATGCGCATCTCCGACGTGCTGTTCGCCTTCCCCGGCATCCTGCTCGCGTTGGGTGTCGTGGCGATCCTCGGCAGCAGCATGATCAACGTGATCGTCGCGGTGGCGGTGTTCAGCGTGCCCGCGTTCGCCCGCCTGGTGCGCGGCAACACGCTCGTGCTCAAGCGAATGACCTACATCGAGTCGGCGCAGAGCATCGGCGCGAACGACTGGACCATCATCATGCGCCACATTCTTCCGGGAACGATCTCGGGCATCGTCGTGTACTTCACGATGCGCGTGGGCACGTCGATCATCACGGCCGCCAGCCTGTCCTTCCTGGGCATGGGCGCGCAACCGCCGACACCCGAATGGGGCGCGATGCTCAACGAGGCACGTGCCGACATGGTGAACGCGCCGCACGTCGCGCTGTTCCCCAGCCTCGCGATCTTCCTGACCGTGCTGGCATTCAACCTGCTGGGCGACGGCCTGCGCGACGCGCTCGACCCCAAGATCGACCGCCAGACATGATCTCGCGCAGCCAGCCTCCCCGCGTCGGCCAGCTGCGCAGCGGCGAGCGTGACGCGATCACCGACGTTGCCGGCGTGACCGTGGGCAGCGTCACCTTGGCCGAAGGCGCGGTGCAGACCGGCGTGACGGTGATCCGTCCGCACGGACGGGACCCGTTCCAGCACAAGGTACCCGCGGCCACGGCCGTGATCAACGGCTTTGGCAAGAGCGTGGGGCTGATGCAGCTCTCCGAGCTGGGCCAGCTGGAGACGCCGATCGCGCTCACGAACACCTTCTCGGTCGGCGCGCTGGCCGAGGCGCAGGTCGCGCACTGCATCCGCGGCAATCCCGAGACGGGCCGCTCGCTGCCCACGGTGAATCCGCTGGTGCTCGAATGCAACGACGGCTATCTCAACGACATCCAGCGCATGGCGATCACCGCGCAGCACTACGAGGCTGCGCTGCAGGCTGCGGGCCTGCAGGTGGAGCAGGGCGCGGTGGGCGCGGGGCGCGGCATGTCGAGCTTCCAGCTCAAGGGGGCATAGGCACCGCGTCGCGCAGGGCGCAGCTTGCCAATGGCGCGGCACATACCGTGGGCGCGCTGGTGCTCTCCAACTTCGGCGTGCAGGCCAATCTTCTGTGGGGCGGCGAGCCGCTCGGGCAGAGGCTCGCCGCGATGGCCGTGGCGGAAGAGCCGCCGCAGCGCGCCGAAAAGGGCTCGATCATCATGGTGATCGCCACCGATGCACCACTCGATGCGCGCCAGCTGCAGCGCCTGGCCTGGCGCGCGGCGGCGGGTCTCGCGCGCACGGGCTCGGTGTATGGTCACGGCAGCGGCGACATTGCGCTCGCGTTCTCCACGGCGTATACCTTGCCGCATCTGCCCGATGCACCGATGCCCGCCGTGGCGATGGTGAACGAGGCGCTGCTGGACGGCCTGTTCCAGGCTGCGGCCGACAGCGTCGAGCAGGCCATCGTGCACGCGTTGTGGCATGCCGGGCCGGTCACCGGCCGCGATGGAAACCATCGCGCATCGCTGCGCGAGATGCTGGACACAATGGGTGCCTGAACCGGCACCCGAACCCGGACCGACATATGAAGATTCTGATTTCCGTTGATATCGAAGGCGTGGCGGGGGTCTACCACCCCGAGCAGGTGCGCGCGGGCAACCCCGAGTACGAGCGCGCGCGCCGTCTGATGGCCGAGGAAGCGAATGCCGCGATTGCCGGGGCATTCGATGCGGGCGCAACCGAGGTCTACGTGAACGACTCGCACGGAGGCTTTCGCAACATGCCGCCCGATCTGCTCGATGCGCGCGCACTGGCCGTGCAGGGCAAGCCGCGGTACCTCAGCATGGTTGCGGGTGTGGAGCTGGGGCTTCACGGCGTGTGCTTCGTCGGCTACCACTCGCGTGCGCAGGGGCGCGGCATCCTGGCGCACACGATCAACAGTTTCGCCTTTGCGCGCATCAGCCTGAACGGCGTGGAGCTCGGCGAGGCCGGCATCTATGGCGCGCTGGCAGGAACCTATGGCGCGCCGGTGATCGCGGCGTCCGGCGATGACGTCTTCATCGAGGAAACCCGTGGCCTGTTTCCCGGAGCCGAGTTCGTGCAGGTCAAGCGTGCAACCGGCCAGACCAGCGGCATCAGCCTCTCGCCCGAGCAGGCGCGCGCAGCCATCCGCAAGGGCGTTGCATCCGCGGTGCAGCGGGCAGGAGGCGTGAAGCCGTTCGTGATCGGCGGACCGGTCACCGTGGACCTGGTCACGCAGTCTCCGGCGCTGGCCGACCTGTTCTGCCAGTGGCCGACGCTCGAGCGTGTGGACGGCTGCGCGGTGCGATTCACCGCACCTGAAATCGAGTCGGCGGTGCGCATGCTCAATTGCTTCTCCGCCATGTCCAGCATGCTGAGGTGAGCACGATGAATCCTTCTCCCCGGACCGTAGGCATCCTCGCCGGCATGGGCCCCGCGGCGGGTGTCGATTTCGTGCGCCTCTTCGTGGGCGCCTGCGAAGCCTGGCTGCGCGAGCACGGTCAGCCCGTGCTGGACCAGGCCTATCCCGAGCACTGGATGGCGCAACTGCCCATCCCGGACCGCACGCGCGCGCTCACCGACCCGGCCGCACCGCAGCCGCTCGAGGCGATGCTCCGCGGCCTGAACCAGCTCACCGCGCTGGGCGCCGTGGCCGTCGCGATTCCCTGCAATACGGCGCACGCCTGGCATGCCGCGCTGCAGGAGCGTGTGCCGCAGGTCGAACTGCTGCACATCGCGAGCGAAACCGCCGCCGAGATCCGGCGCCTGGGCCACCCGCGCGTGGCCCTGCTGGCAACGCAGGGCACCTACGACACCGGCCTGTACGACGAGGCCTTCGCCGCGCAGGGCATCGAATGCGTGCTGCCCGGCGACGAGGCCCGCATCTGGCTCATGCAGGGCATCTACGACGGCGTGAAGGCCGGCGACATGCGGCTCGCCGAGCAGCGCTTCACCCAGGTCGCCCAGCAACTGCGCGCGACGCACGGCGACATTGCGCTGGTGATGGCATGCACCGAGATCCCGTTGGCCCTGCCGCAGGCCCCGGAGGCACGTGACTGGACGCTGGTCGATCCCTCGGCGATCCTCGCCGCAGCACTTGCCGCAAGGGCCTACGGGCAGCCGTAGTCAGGAGAGCGCCTTTACGCGGCGAGAGCACCAAGCGCGGATAATCGACGCCTGTCCGTTGCCTGCCGCCTCTCCCCTTCACCGCGAAAGTCCCCGTCCATGCTCGCCCGTCACCAAGATCCCGTCGTCGCCATCGCCACCGCACCCGGGCGCGGGGCCGTGGGCATCGTCCGGGTGTCGGGCAGGGGGCTGGGCGGTTTCGTCGAGCAGCTCCTCGGGCGCAAGCCGAATCCCCGCGAGGCGCATTACCTGCCTTTCGCGGACAAGGACGGGCAGGCGATCGACCATGGCCTGGCCCTGTTCTTCCCGGGACCGCACAGCTATACCGGCGAGGATGTGCTGGAACTGCAGGCGCATGGCGGGCCGGTGGTGCTGCAGCTGCTGGTGGCGCGCTGCCTGGAGCTCGCGCGCACGGCGCTGCCGCGCCTGCGCCTCGCGGAACCCGGCGAATTCACGGAGCGTGCGTTCCTCAACAACAAGATCGACCTGGCGCAGGCCGAGGCGATTGCCGACCTGATCGACGCCAGCACGGAGGCGGCTGCACGCAGCGCGGGGCGCTCGCTCTCGGGTGCGTTCTCCAAGGAAATCCACACGCTGCGCGATGCGCTGATCCACCTGCGCATGCTCGTGGAAGCGACACTGGACTTCCCCGAAGAGGAAATCGACTTCCTGAAGAAGGCCGATGCCGCCGGGCAGCTGGAGCGGCTGCAGCTGCAACTGGCGCGCGTGATGCAGCGTGCGCAGCAGGGCGCGCTGCTGCGCGAAGGCATCAAGGTGGTGATCGCGGGGCAGCCGAACGCAGGCAAGAGCTCGCTGCTCAACGCGCTGGCCGGTGCCGAGCTGGCCATCGTCACGCCGATTGCAGGCACCACGCGCGACAAGGTGCAGCAGACCATCCAGATCGAGGGCGTGCCGCTGCACGTGATCGACACGGCGGGCCTGCGCGAGAGCGACGACGAGGTCGAGAAGATCGGCATCGCGCGCGCCTGGGAGGAAATCAAGGCCGCCGATGCCGTGCTGTTCCTGCACGACCTCACCCGCTGGCACGAGCCCGACTACGCGGCCGCCGACGCACGGATCGCGAGCGCGCTGGCCGACCAGCTGCACGAGCAGGTGCCCGTGATCGACGTGTGGAACAAGACCGACGCGGCCACCCCGGAAGCGGCCGCAGCGTACGCCACGCTGCAGCCCGGCCGCGTGGCCCAGGTGCAGCTGTCCGCGCGCACCGGCGACGGCCTGGCGGCGCTGCGCCGCCAGCTTCTGGAGATGGCCGGATGGCAGTCGGCGCCCGAAGGCGTCTACATCGCCCGGGCACGCCACGTCGCGGCCCTGTCCGAGGTGGACTCCCACCTCATGGAGTCCGCGGCCCAGATCCATTCGGACAGCCCTGCACTCGACCTGCTGGCGGAAGAGCTGCGGCTGGCACAGAACGCACTCAACTCGATCACGGGCGAATTCACGTCCGATGATTTGCTGGGGGTGATTTTTTCTTCGTTCTGCATCGGGAAGTAGACGCCGCGCGCCGGTGCCTGCTTGGGAGTCGCCTGCACGAAGCCCCTCTCTTGCATGACCCTTCCATGCCTGGATGTGTTTCTGATGTGAGCGCGGGCTTCTTGGGTGGGCATTGACCGGAATGAACATCGTTGGTAGCAGCGGCAGCGCGACGATCTGGCAGCACCATAGCTTGAAGCCGTGCCGGCTCTCACGCTGATTGAATTCTTGTGCAGTTCTGCTTTAATCCCATCAACAGGCCACTCGTGATTCGCTGCAAGCATTCGTGCTGATGAATTGTAATAACACGTATGTGTCCTTGTTCAAACCCTGTAACCGCATTACCTTCCACGCCATGAATACCGTAGTCAATAGAGCGGATGGAAAGGTGGATCTGCATGGATTGGTGCAGGCCATCAGCCATGCCACCGCGGAAGACAGTCTCAACAACCTGCTCACGGCCGAGCAGTGGGATCTGCTGTCGGCCTATCTGCTGCCCGTGTCGTTGCCTGCTGGGCAGGTGCTGTTCGCACAGGGTACGACCGACCGCACGCTGTATCTGCTGGAAAGCGGTACGCTGAGCGTGCACTTCGAGGACGAGAAGCAGCGCCTGCGTCTCGCGATCGTAGGTCCTGGCTCCGTTGTGGGCGAGGGGGCGTTCTTCTCGCATCTTCCACGCTCTGCGACGGTGCAGGCGGGCGCGCCGTGCAAGCTCTGGAGCCTGCCTGCCATGCGGTTCACCGAGCTGTCGAATCGTCAACCGGCAGTCGCACTCCATCTGGTGATGGCTGTGGGCGCCGTCCTCTCGAAGCGGCTCGGAAACCGCAAGCGTCGGGTGGCATCTACCTGAGAAATGTCAACTTTTTGACCCACATCATCAAAAAAAAACACTGGCGCAGTTCTCGTCTGACTATTAGCATCCGCTGATAGGTAGCGCTGTACACTTCTTTGCGTGTGTTTCAGTGCACTTCACTTCAGGTGCGCCATGTCCTTTCTCAGTTGGTTTTCTCGACGTCCCGCCCATGGGACCACGGCGCGCAAGGCGCCGCTCAATGCGACGCAGCAGAGTGCGGGCGCAGCGCACCCGTTGACCCAGCGTTCGCAGGAGGCCGCGGATCAGCTTGGGCGCAAGAATATCCGCACGGAGCGTCGCGAATCGCTCTACATGGTGGTGCGCGATGCGATGGTGCGCGCCGGCGTGTTGTCGGCAGGCTACAAATTCAAGGTGCTTTCGCTCGACCAGCTGGGTCAGCAGTTCGTCGTGATGATCGACCTGGCGCGCGAGTACGGCGCCAGCACGGCGCGGCTCACCGAGATCGAAACCCTCATCACGCAGAGCGCGAAGTCGCGCTTCGACATTCTGGTCACCGCCGTCTACTGGCGGGTGCATGACAACGCCGGAGTCGGCGTGCACATGCGCCGCGCGGCCGACAGGCAGGCCGCTCCCGCCACGCGCTCGGGTGCCCCACAGACGCTGCGCGCCCCGATCATGCCCGTGGGGGCCTATGAAGCACGGGCTTCGGCGCCCGCACCGTTGCGCCATTCCGGCGCCGCGCCGCTGAATTCGGGCGCGGCACCCCTGCACAGCAGCCGTGCGCCCCTCTCGCCGCTCCCGCCCCTCGGTGGCGGCAACAGTGCGCAGGCGCCGTTGATCGGCAATCATCATCCAGTCATCAATGGCGGCAATGGCCATTTCGATCCGATCGAGGACGATGAGGTGGCGGCATTCAAGCGCGCCCTCAGCGGCAGTGGTGCCAGCAGCGGCGCCCGCCCCGTGTCGGCATCGGACCGCCCCGGGACGATGGTGCGCAGCGGCCCGATGTCACGCTCTCCGCTGCTGCAACCCTCGGGGTTTGCGGATACGGAAATGCCGGCGCAGGACTCCGCGAGCTCGGACCTGAGCGCCACGCAGTACGGGGATCTCTGATTCCACCGGCCGTGCCCTGCTGGGCGCGGCACCCGTGCCGCGGTGCCTGTCAGTGGCCGTCGAAATCCACCAGGTTGAAGATCTTCAGGCCCGCGTCGCGCAGGCGCTGTGAGCCGCCGAGCTCGGGCAGGTCGACGATGACGGCGCCTTCGGTGACCGTGGCGCCCAGACGTTCGAGCAGCTTCTTGCCGGCCATCATCGTGCCGCCCGTGGCGATCAGGTCGTCGATCAGCAGGACGCGATCGCCGGGCTTGACGGCGTCGGAGTGCAGCTCGACGGTGGCGCTGCCATATTCGAGCTCGTAAGTCTCCTCGACCGTGGTGAAGGGCAGCTTGCCCTTCTTGCGGATCGGCACGAAGCCGACGTTGAGCTCATAGGCGATCACCGCGCCGATGATGAAGCCGCGCGCATCGAGGCCGGCCACCACGTCGGGGCGCAGGTCCTTGTCCATGTAGCGATGCACGAAGGCATCGACGAGCACGCGGAACACCTTGGGGTCCTGCAGCAGCGGCGTGATGTCGCGGAACTGCACGCCGGGGGCCGGCCAGTCCGCAACCGTGCGGATGTGTTGGCGCAGGTATTCGTTGACGCTCAGTTG
Source organism: Diaphorobacter ruginosibacter (assembly GCF_014395975.1). Taxonomy (NCBI): domain Bacteria; kingdom Pseudomonadati; phylum Pseudomonadota; class Betaproteobacteria; order Burkholderiales; family Comamonadaceae; genus Diaphorobacter; species Diaphorobacter ruginosibacter. The sequence continues at coordinate 4,647,377 of NZ_CP060714.1, forward strand.
CTCGGGCTGCTGCATGGTGGTTCTGGTATCTGGAAAGTCTTGGGGAGGGCCGGCGCGTGCCGGCGGCTCACCTGCCGCGCAGCAGCAGGTCTTCGGTCAGCGCAAGGGCCTTGGGCAGGCCGCGCAGCACCAGTGTATCGCCTTCGGCAAGCAGGGTCGGATCGTCGGCGTCGGCGCTCACCGCGCCGCTGGACCGGCGCACCGCGACGAATTGCACGTCGCGCCCAGCCAGTGCCAACTCGCCCAGCGCGTGGCCGCAGGCCGCGGCGCCGGGCGGCAGGGTGAAGGACTTGAGCCGCTCCTGGTCGAGCTCTGCGGGCGTATCGTCGTCCGCGCCGTGGAAGTAGTCGCGCAGCAATTGGTAGCGGCCTTCGCGCTGCTCGCGCACGAGGCGGATCACGCGGCGCATGGGCACGCCCACCAGCGCCAGGGCATGGCTGGCCAGCATCAGCGAGCCCTCGATGGCCTCGGGCACGACCTCGCTGGCTCCGGCCTGCTGCAGCTTGTCGAGATTGGCGTCGTCCACGGTGCGCACGATCACCGGCACATCGGGGGCATGCTTGCGGGTGTTGGCAAGCGTCTTGAGCGTCGCATGCGTGTCCAGGTGCGTGATGACGACCGCGCTCGCGCGGCCGAGGCCTGCCGCCATCAGCGCCTGCAGGCGCGTGGCGTCGCCATACACCACCGATTCGCCCCCCGCGGCGGCCTGGCGCACGCGGTCGGGGTCGAGGTCGAGCGCCAGGTAGGGAATGTTCTCCAGCGTCAGCAGGCGGGCGAGGTTCTGGCCCGAACGGCCATAGCCGCAGATGAGCACGTGGTGGTCGGTGTTGATGGCCTGCCGGGCGATCTGCGTCATCTGCAGCGACTGGTGCAGCCAGTCGCTCGCGGCCAGCCGCATGACGATGCGGTTGCTGTACTGGATGAGCAGCGGCGTGAGCAGCATGGATACCACCATCGCCGCGAGGATCGGGTTCATCAGCGCAGGCTGAACCAGCCCCTGCGAGGCACTGAGCGACAGCAGCACGAAGCCGAATTCACCCGCCTGCGCGAGGTAGATGCCGGTGCGCAGCGACACGCCCGCGGGCGACTTCATGTAGCGCGCGATCGCGAAGATCACCAGCGCCTTGGCCACCATCGGCGCGATCAGGAGCAGCAGCACCAGGGCCCAGCGCTCGAGCAGGATATGCCAGTCGAGCTGCATGCCGATGGTGATGAAGAACAGGCCCAGCAGCACGTCGTGGAACGGGCGGATGTCGGTCTCCACCTGGTGCTTGTATTCGGTCTCGGAGACCAGCACGCCTGCGATGAAGGCGCCCAGCGCGAGCGACAGGCCTGCCAGTTCGGTGAGCCAGGCGAGGCCCAGCGCGAACAGCAGCAGGTTGAGCATGAACAGCTCCTCGCTGTGCCGGCGCGCGACCAGCGTGAACCACCAGCGCATCACGCGCTGGCCACCGGTCAGCAGGATGGTGATCAGCGCAGCGGCCTTGAGCATCTCGAAAGGCAGCGACCAGACCAGCTTGTCGGGGTCGGAGGCAAGCGCGGGAATCAGGATCAGAAGCGGCACCACGGCCAGATCCTGGAACAGCAGGATGCCGAGCACGCGGCGGCCATGCTCGGATTCCAGTTCGGCGCGCTCGGCCATCATCTTCACGACGATGGCGGTGCTGCTCATCACGAAGGTGCCCGACAGCGCCACGGCCGTCTGCCAGCTCATGTCCCACACGCGGCCGAAGAAGCGCGACAGCAGCATCATGCCGGCGAAGGACAGCAGCATGCACAGCACGACCTGCGCGAACCCCAGCCCGAACACGAACTTGCGCATCGCGCGCAGCTTGGGCAGGCTGAATTCGAGCCCGATGGCGAACATCAGGAACACCACGCCGAACTCTCCCAGGTGCCGCACGCCCTCCGAATTGCTGGCCAGCGCCAGCGCATGCGGCCCGATCAGCACGCCCGCCGCGAGATAGCCCAGCATCGGCGGCTGCTTGAGCGTGCGGCAGACGACGACGGCCAGCACGGCGGCAAGCAGATACAGCAGGGTGAGGGCAAGTGAGGACATGACCGATGCTAAACGAGCCAAGGTCGGGTGCGCCCTATAAAATTCCCGAATGTCTACCTCTTTATCCACGCCCACCCATCCGTTCGATCCGGCGCGCGCACTGACACTCGCGCGGGAAACGCTTCGGGACGAGGCCCAGGCCCTGGTGGCCCTGTCCGATCGTGTGGGAGAACCTTTCGTCAACGCGGTTTCCAAAATCCTTGCCATCCGTGGCCGTGTCGTGGTCATGGGCATGGGCAAGAGCGGGCATGTCGGCCGCAAGATCGCCGCCACGCTGGCCTCCACCGGCACACCGGCCTTCTTCGTGCATCCGGCCGAGGCCAGCCATGGCGACCTGGGCATGGTCACGCCGGTCGACCTGGTGCTGGGCATCTCCAACAGCGGCGAAGCCAACGAGCTCACCGTGCTCCTGCCGGTGCTCAAGCGCCAGGGCGTTCCACTGATCGCGATGACGGGAGGCATGGAATCCACCCTGGCACGTCACGCCGACGTGGTGCTGGACAGCGGCGTCGAGCGCGAGGCCTGTCCGCTCAACCTGGCACCCACCACCAGCACGACCGCGCAGATGGCGCTGGGCGACGCGCTGGCCGTGGCGCTGCTCGATGCGCGCGGCTTCCGTGCCGAGGACTTCGCGCGCTCGCACCCCGGTGGCGCGCTCGGGCGCAAGCTGCTCACGCTGGTGCGCGATGTCATGCGCTCGGGCGACGAGCTGCCGCGCGTGGAGGCAGGTGCCTCGTTCAGCGAGCTGATGCGCGAGATGAGCGCCAAGTCGCTGGGCGCTTCGACGGTGGTGGATGGCGAGGGGCACCTGCTCGGCATCTTTACCGACGGCGACCTGCGCCGCCGCATCGAGTCGGGGGCCGAGCTGCTGGGCGCCAAGGCGGGTGAAGTCATGCACACGCGCCCGCGCACGATCCGCCCGGGTGCGCTTGCGGCCGATGCGGCAGCGCTCATGGAGCAGCACTCCATCACGAGCGTGCTGGTGACGGACGAAGAGAACCAGCTGCTCGGCATGGTGCATATTGGCGATCTGATGCGCGCGAAGGTCATTTGATGAACAACTCCCAAGCCGCAGCCGCACCGCTGCAACCCGCGCTGCGGATCGATCCCGAACTGCTGCTGCGCGCACAGCCGGTGCGCGTCGTCTTCTTCGACGTGGATGGCGTGCTCACCGACGGCGGCCTGTATTTCTCGGAGCAGGGCGAGACGATCAAGCGCTTCAACACGCTCGACGGCCATGGCCTCAAGCTGCTGCAGCGCGCGGGCATCACGCCCGCCGTGGTGACGGGGCGCGACTCGCCCGCATTGCGCCTGCGCCTGAAGGCCCTGGGCGTGGTGCATGCGCGCTTCGGTACGGAAGACAAGCGCCCCGCGGCCGAGGCCATCCTGGCCGAACTGGGACTGGACTGGAGCCAGGCCGCCGCCATGGGCGACGACTGGCCCGACCTGCCGGTGATGCGCCGCGCGGCCTTTGCGTGCGCGCCGCTGAACGCGCAGATCGAAATGAAGGCCCACGCACACTACGTCACGCAGGCGGCGGCGGGCCACGGTGCGGCTCGCGAACTGTGCGACCTGCTGCTGGTCGCAAGCGGTCACTACGCAAAGATTCTGGCTGAATACGCATGATCATCAAAGAGCGCACGCGCCGTGTCTGGGAGATCTTCTCCATCTACCTTCCCATCCTGCTGATGGGGCTGCTGGCGCTGGGCACCTACTGGCTGGTGCGCAATGCCCCCAAGCCTGCCGAGCCGCCGCAGCAACGCGCCGTCTCCCACGAGCCCGACTATTTCATGCGCGACTTCTCGATCAAGACGTTTGATGCGAAGGGCCGCCTGCAGAGCGAGCTCAAGGGGGACACGCTCAAGCATTTCATGGACACCGAGACGCTGGAGGTCGAGCAGGCACGCATGCGCTCGATCAACCTGGAAAGCCGCGTGACGCGGGCGACCGCCAACAAGGCGCTGTCCAATGCCGACGGTTCCGAGGTGCAGCTCTTCGGCAATGCGATCGTCACGCGCGAGGAGTTCCGCAAGGCCGGCGCCAAGCCGGTGCCGCAGATGCAGTTCCGCGGCGAGTTCCTGCACGTGTGGCCCAACGAGGAGCGGGTGAAGTCCAATCAGCCCGTCACGCTCTCGCGCGGCGCGGACAAGTTCGTTGGCGATGCCATGGACTTCGACAACATGACCCAGATCCTCAACATGCGCGGCAACGTCAAGGGCACGCTGAGCCCGTCGCCTGCCGCAGCCCAACGCAAGCGGGGCTGAGGCCCCCTCTCCACCATGACCCTGTCGCCATTGGTTTTCATCACGGGAGCATCGAGCGGCATCGGGCAGGCCCTTGCGCTGCGGTATGCGCAGGCAGGCTACCGGCTTGCGCTGGTGGCCCGGCGTGTGGACGAGATGCAGGCCTGGGCCGACGCGCACGGTCTTGGCGACGAACGCTGCCGGGTGTATGGCGCGGATGTGGGGCAGACCGATAGCATCGTGGCTGCCGCCCAGGCATGCCTTGCCAACCAGGGGCTGCCGTTCGTGGTGATCGCCAACGCCGGCGTCAGCCTGGGGGTGGACACCGCGGAGCGCGAGGACATCGACCTCATGGCGCGCGTCTATGCCGTGAACAACATCGGCCTTGCCGCGACCTTCCAGCCCTTCATCACGCCGATGCGGGAGCGCGGCTCGGGCATCCTGGTGGGCATCGCCAGCGTCGCGGGCATCCGGGGCTTGCCGGGGCATGGGGCGTATTGTTCAAGCAAGGCGGCCGTGATCAGCTATTGCGAGAGCCTGCGCGGCGAATTGAGGCCAAGCGGCGTGTCCGTGGTGACGATCAGCCCGGGCTATGTGGATACCCCGCTCACGCGCAAGAACCGCTATTCCATGCCGTTTCTCATGCGCCCGGAGGCGTTTGCCGACAAGGCCTTCGACGTGATTGCGGCGCGGTGCAGCTATCGGGTGATTCCGTGGCAGATGGGCATCGTCGCCAAGCTGCTGCGTGCCATGCCGAATGCGCTGTTCGACCGCATCCTGCAGGGGCGGCCGCGCAAGCACCGGGCGTCGTCCGCCGACGCGTAGGCAAAGCTCCCGGGAGTTTCGGCGCGGCATGCCGGCCGCCGGCCGTGGTCCAGAAACGAGAAAAGCTCCCGAAGGAGCTTTTTCCGTGACGGATTTCACGCACCGGGCAACCAGGCTGCCCGAAGCGCAAAAAACATCATCAATAGCCGTTGTTGCCGCCGCCGTAGCCGCCGCCACCGTTGCGGCCACCGCCGCCACCGTTGCGCGAGCCAGCGCCGTAGGGGCTGCGGAAACCGCCTTCGCCACCACGACCACCGCCGCCACCACCGTAGCCGCCGCCACCACTGCGGCCACCGCCGCCGTAGCCACCACCACCGCCGCCACCGAAACCGCCGCCACCGCTACGGGGAGGACGCGGCTCCATGGGACGTGCTTCGTTCACGACGATGCTGCGGCCGCCCATGGGCTGGCCGTTCATGCCATTGATGGCTGCTTGCGCTTCTGCATCGCTGGCCATTTCCACGAAACCAAAGCCTTTGGAACGACCCGTGTCGCGCTCCATCATGACCTTGGCACTGGTCACGACGCCGAACTGACCAAAGGCCTGTTCCAGATCGTTGTCGCGCACCGAGTACGGCAGATTGCCGACATACAGTTTGTTGCCCATCAAGGGACTCCTCAAGAACTAAGAAAAAAGTGATGGAGACTCGAAACCGCAGTCGGCTAATCGCACATGTGCAAGCTCAAGCTGCACAAATTTGACGGACCACCGCAACTTTGGCGTGAAAAATACCCCAGCCAAAACATTATGCGCCACAACTTCGAAAAAAATGCAAGATCATGTGAGGGGGGAATCCTAAAAACCAGGCCTCCTGGCACCTCACGTGGGATTTTGATTATCTGAGTTGACCGAAAATGTAATCAGTCCGTCACGGGCCAGACAATTAATAGCTGGAGCGGTTGTAGCCGCCGCCGTTGCCACCATTGCCACGGAAGCCGCCACGGTCGCCACCGAAGCCACCGCTGCGGGGTGGGCGGGGCTCCATCGGACGGGCGATGTTCACCACCAGGTCACGGCCGCCGAAGTTCTGGCCATGGGCGCCTTCGATGGCGGCCTGGGCTTCTGCTTCGCTGCCCATTTCCACAAAGCCGAAGCCCTTGGAACGGCCGGTGTCGCGCTCCATCATGACCTTGGCGCTTTGGACGCTGCCGAACTGGCCGAAAGTTTGTTCCAGGTCGCCGTCACGGAAGGTGTAAGGCAGGTTGCCGACGTACAGTTTGTTGCTCATAAAACGAGGCTCTAAGAAATTTCAAAAAAAGCGATGGAGCCCGACGCAGCCAACAAACCCATAACGACTTCAATGATGCGAAATCGACTATCACCGCAAACAGCACGCTGTAACACAGATTGCTGAAACAATTATCAAGCATCACTTGGAAGAAAAAAGCAAGCGTTGGCGCGGGTGCAACACTTTCGCTGGGGATTTACCCCAGTGTGCGCTGTTTTTAGGGGTAATCGACCACATGGGCTTCTACATCGTGAGAAGAGCGGCGGTCGAAGCCCTGGAGCAAGGGCACTCCCTTGCTACCAAAGGTCATGATGATCGAGGTTTTTAGTGAAGTATTGGAATATGTCGATCTCTGGTCGTCTTTGACAACTCCGGCCAGGTACGACTTTGCGTATCGCGGCGCGGGCCACGCTACAATCGCGCCTGTCTTTGGGGAGTAGTCCGTTTTTGCCACCGCGCAAAAAGGCATGCATCAACAGACTTGGGCCCTCACGGCCTATGGTGCATGAGGCAGGGGTGAACCGCAGTTCGCACCACGCTGGACGAGACCATTGACTACGTACCGATCCAACAACCATTGGGCCGGAGCCGGTGCGTGGTCAATGTGTTTTGTACTGGTGTCTCCGGCCGATACACCCCGCCATGGAAGCCTTCCTGATCTCCACCTCCATCGTCGCGCTCGCCGAGATGGGGGACAAGACCCAACTTCTCTCGCTCGTGCTCGCGGCGCGCTTTCGCAAGCCGCTGCCGATCGTGCTGGGCATCTTTGTCGCCACCATCGTCAACCATGCGCTGGCCGGCGCGGTGGGCGCCTGGATCACCCAGTACCTCGGTGAAAGTGCGCTGCACTGGATCCTGGGCATTTCCTTCATCGCCATGGCCGTCTGGATGCTGATCCCCGACAAGATCGACGAGGACGAAGTGGGCGGCCATTCCAAGTGGGGCGTTTTCGGCACCACGCTGGTTGCCTTCTTCCTCGCGGAAATGGGCGACAAGACGCAGATCGCCACCGTGATGCTCGCGGCCAAGTACAGCGCCTATTACGCCTGGGTGGTGGCCGGTACGACCCTCGGCATGATGCTGGCGAACGCACCCGTGGTGTGGCTGGGCGACAAGATCGTCAAGAAGGTGCCGATCCGCACGGTGCATGTGATCTCCGCCGTGATCTTCCTGGTGCTGGGCCTGATCGCGCTTTACACCCCGGTGAAGCAGCTTTTGGCATAATGCGGCCTTCACGCGCCGATTTGCTTCAGCTTGCGGGCGCTTTATAAATCCAGCTAAAGACCCGTCCGACGACACGCGACACGCAATCGACCCGGCCTCGTTTTTAGCGATGCCGGGTTTTTTCATGTCCTTCATCGCCACACCCCAATTCATGCATTTCGAGGAGGCGCTGCCGCTCACGAGCGGTGCCTCGATCCGCGACTACACGCTGGCCTACGAAACGTACGGCACGCTGAACGCGAACAGATCCAACGCGGTGCTCGTCTGCCACGCGCTCAACGCATCGCACCATGTCGCCGGCGTCTATGCCGACCAGCCGAAGAGCGAGGGCTGGTGGGACAACATGATCGGCCCGGGCAAGCCGGTGGACACCAACAAGTTCTTCGTGATCGGGGTGAACAACCTGGGTTCGTGCTTTGGCTCGACCGGGCCGATGCACACCCATCCCGACACCGGGGAAGTCTACGGATCGAGCTTTCCCGTCGTCACCGTCGAGGACTGGGTGAACGCGCAGGCGCGGCTGCTGGATCGCCTGGGAATCGCGCAGCTGTCCGTGGTGCTGGGCGGAAGCCTTGGCGGCATGCAGGCGCTGTCCTGGACGCTGCAGCATCCCGACCGCATGCGCCATGCGGTGGTAGTCGCCAGCGCGCCCAATCTCACTGCGGAGAACATTGCATTCAACGAAGTGGCCCGCCGTGCCATCGTCACCGATCCGGACTTCCACGGCGGCGACTTCTATGCCCATAACGTCATCCCCAAGCGCGGCCTGCGCATCGCGCGAATGATCGGCCACATCACCTATCTGAGCGACGACGTGATGAACGAGAAGTTCGGCCGCGAGCTGCGCGGCGGCATCGATCTCAAGTACAGCACCCAGGACATCGAGTTCCAGATCGAGAGCTACCTGCGCCACCAGGGCGAGAAGTTCAGCGAGTACTTCGACGCCAACACCTACCTGCTGATCACGCGTGCGCTCGACTACTTCGACCCGGCCCGGCCGCACGGCGGCAACCTCACGCTGGCGCTGGCCCGGGCACGCGCGAAATTCCTGCTGGTCAGCTTCACCACCGACTGGCGCTTCTCGCCCCAACGCAGCCGGGAGATCGTCAAGGGCCTGCTCGACAACAGGCGCGACGTGAGTTACGCGGAGATCGATGCCCCGCACGGCCACGACGCCTTCCTGCTTGACGATCCGCGCTACCTGTCCGTGATGGCCTCGTACTTCGACAACGCCGCCAAGGAGCTCTCCGCATGACCGACAAAGCCACCATGCAAGCCATTGCCAAGCTCGTGCCGCAGGGCGCGCGCGTGCTCGACCTGGGCTGCGGCGACGGCGCACTGCTGTCCTACCTGCAACGCGAAAACGGCTGTACGGGCTATGGCGTGGAGATCGACGATGCCAACGTGCTCGCCTGCGTCAAGCGCGGCGTGAACGTGGTGCAGCTCAATCTCGACGAAGGCCTGGCCATCTTCGAGGACGACACCTTCGACGTGGTCCTTCAGATCAACACCCTGCAGCACCTGCGCAATGCCGAAACCATGCTGCGCGAGACCGCGCGCGTGGGCAAGAGCGGCGTGATCGCGTTCCCGAACTTCGCACACTGGCCCAACCGCCTGTCGGTCATGCGCGGGCGCATGCCGGTGACGAGCCGCCTGCCTTACCAGTGGTATGACACGCCCAACATCCGCGTCGGCACGTTCAAGGACTTCGAGGTGCTCGCTCGCAAGAACCGGCTGGGGGTGGTGGACGCCTTCGGGCTCGACGAGGTGGGCAATGTGGTGCGCACCCTGCCCAATTTCTTCGCCAGCACGGCGGTGTTCTGCCTGGAGAGGCAGTAACGACGACGGGACGCAGCGAGGCATCGGCGCAGCGGCGGGCCCGCGCGGTCCACGGTGATGGCGCGTAGATGGCGCGATGTGCCACTCTGCGGGACAATGGCGTTTTGGCCATTGCCGCCCCCGCGCCCTGCGGTGGGGGCAATGCGCCAATGGATGAACATTCAGTCCAAGGAATTTCGCCATGAACGCCCGCACTCCCGCCGAACATCTGCTGCAACCCGCAGAGGCGCTTTCCCGCATCAGCGAGCAATGGGACGCAGACATTGTCCGCCAGCTCACCGACTACATCGCCATTCCCGCCAAGTCGCCCGGCTTCGCTCCCGACTGGGAGCAGCTCGGCTTCATCGATACCGTCGTGCGCAACGCCGCGGCCTGGGTCGAGGCGCAGAAGGTCGAGGGCCTCAAGCTCGAGGTCGTGCGCCTGCCGGGACGCACGCCCGTCATCTTCTTCGAGGTGGACGGCACCCTGCCCGGTTCGAACGCCGCTTCTGCCCAGACCGTGCTGATGTACGGTCACCTTGACAAGCAGCCCGAATTCGAAGGCTGGCGCAGCGACCTGGGGCCCTGGACTCCGAAGTACGAGGACGGCAAGCTCTACGGGCGCGGCGGCGCGGATGACGGCTACGCCATCTATGCGAGCATCGCCGCCGTGCAGGAGCTCAAGCGCCAGAAGGTGCTGCACCCGCGCATCGTGGGCCTCGTGGAAACCTGCGAGGAAAGCGGCTCGGGCGACCTGCTGCCCTACGTCGATCTGCTCAAGGCCCGCCTCGGTGACGTGGGGCTGGTGATCTGCCTGGATTCCGGCGCGGGCAACTACGACCAGCTCTGGCTCACCACCAGCCTGCGCGGCATGGCCAGCGGCACGCTGAAGGTGGAAATCCTCACCGAAGGCGTGCACTCGGGCGATTCGTCCGGACTGGTGCCGTCGTCGTTCCGCATCATGCGCATGGTGCTGGACCGGCTGGAGGACAGCAAGACGGGCCGCCTGCTGCCGCAGAGCTTTCACTGCGAGGTGCCGGGCGATCGCATCCAGCAGGCGCGCGCCACGGCGCAGATCCTGGGCGACGAGCTCTACAAGCGATTCCCCTGGGCGCACTATGACTGCGGTGGCGCGACCACCTTCGCGCTGCCCACGACCACCGACCCGCTGCAGGCGCTGCTGCGGCGTACCTGGGAGCCCACGCTGAGCGTGACCGGCGCCGAAGGTTTTCCGGCGCTCAAGGACGCGGGCAACGTGCTGCGTCCCTACAGTGCGTTCAAGCTGAGCCTGCGCCTGCCGCCGCTCGTCGATGCGGCGGCGTGCCTGAACGAGCTCAAGACGCTGCTCGAGGACAACGCGCCTTACCAGGCCAAGGTCACCTTCAAGCCCGACGGCGCGGCCAGCGGCTGGAATGCGCCAGGCATCGATCCCTGGTTCGAGCGTGCGCTGAACGCGGCCAGCAACGCGCATTTCGGCGCGGACTGCGGCTATATCGGCCAGGGAGGAACGATTCCGCTCATGAACATGCTCAGCAAGGGATTCCCAACGGCACAGATGATGGTCTGCGGCGTGCTCGGTCCCAAGAGCAATGCGCACGGCCCGAACGAGTTCCTGCACGTACCCTACGCCAAGAAGCTGACAGCGGCCGTGGCGCAGGTGATCGCGAGCATGCCCGTGGCATCGGCAACAGGTTCGTCATCGGCCAGCGCCTGATGGCGTCCCGTCTTCTCCAGGGCACGACATGAGCGAAGCATCTTCCGTGGCCTCGTCCTCGGTCTGGTTCCTGCAGAGCCGCGGTGCGCGCATCGCCGTGCGCGACTGGGCACCTCCGGCGTTGGTGCCGCCACGCGGCGTGGTGGTGCTGGTGCATGGCCTGGGCGAGCATTCGGGGCGCTATGAGGCCCTGGCGCGGCAACTGGTCTCCTGGGGCTTCGTCGTGCGCGGCTATGACCACTACGGCCATGGCCGGTCCGACGGGCCGCGCGGCGGCCTCGACCACGAGGCACGCCTGGTCGACGACCTGGCCCTGGTGCTCAACGACACCATCACGCGCACGGAGATCGGCGTGCCCCTGATCCTGCTCGGACACAGCCTGGGAGGGCTGGTGGCGGCAAATGCGGTGGCGCGCGAGCGGGCGAAGGTCGACGCGCTGGTGCTGTCGTCGCCTGCGCTCGATCCGGGGCTCTCCGGCTTCCAGAAGATGCTGCTGGGCACCTTGCCGCGCATCGTTCCCAATCTGCGCGTGGACAACGGCCTGAAACTGCAATATCTCTCGCACGATGCATCGGTGATCGAGGCCTACAGAAGCGATCCGCTGTGCCACCGCAAGGTGGCTGCACGGTTGGCGCGCTTCATTGCCGATGCTGGCGCCGAAACCTTGCAGAAGGCCGCGCGCTGGTCGACGCCCACGCTGCTTCTGTGGGCGGGCGACGACCACCTGGTGTCGCCGGCAGGCAGCCGCGGCTTTGCGGCCGCCGCCCCGAAAAACGTGGTGAGGGCACGCGAGTTCGAGACGCTGTACCACGAGCTCTTCAACGAGACGCCCGCGCTGGCCGAGCCGGTGCTTGGCGCGCTGCGCCACTGGCTGGATGCACGCCACCCTCATGAGGTCTCGGCACCGATTCCGGTGATCGCATAGAATCGAAGGCTCGGGCGGAAAGGACGCCCTTCTCGCAAAAGCGCACGCACCTTTTCATCTTTGTTGCTGCAAGCCGCGCCGCCGACCACAGAGGTCCTCGGCGCCTTGCATACCCTCCCGGCCCCAGCGAGAACGGCCAGATCCACAAGGAGTTGGTATGCATACCGAACACGTTTCCCCCACTACCGCCACGCCCGAAAGCCGCGCGCTCGCCGCATTGCTGCGTGCCGCCAAGAAGCTGCACCGCCAGGCTACGAGCGACTCGCTCGCGATGTCGCTGCCCGTGTTGCGCAGGATCCTCCAGTGCGGCGCGCTGCGCGAGGTGAGCCTGCCGCAGCTCCACCGCCGCCGTGACATCGTGCAGCGCAAGCATGTGCTTCGCATGCTGGCCATCGAGGCCGGGCACGGGAGCTGGGAGGAGTACCGCGGCTGCGTCGCCACCATGAGCGCGCAGGAGCTTGCACAGCTCGACGTGCTGGCGTCGCACGCGGGCTATCCCAACCACTGGTTCCCCACGTTCGACGAGGCCGAGCGCCATGCCGCGCAGCATGGCGGGCTGCCCGTGCGTGCCGGGACACAGGGCGTGGTGCTGGTGCACCCGCCGGCTGGCGCGAACTCGCACTGAGTGGTGGTTTGCCGGGTTACATCCAGGGCTCGGGACGGGGCTTGCGTCCCTTCTTCTCGACCGGGTTGGCCAGCAGCTTCTGCGCGGGATAGGGACGCAGGAACTCCTTGGCCTGCGATGCCCTGGCTCCCAGCCAGGCGTCGTAGGCACCTTCATTGAGGATGGCCGGCATGAACTTTTCCGCGCCCGGTGCCGCATAGCGATTCATCAGCGCATGGGCATTGGCGTTCACGGTGATGAGGGCAAAGCTCAGCAGCTCGGAGCCATCCTCGGGGTCTCGCCAGCGCGCCCAGATGCCCGCAACGCCCATTGGCAGCCCATCCACGCGCGCGATGCGCGTGGGCAGCGGCTTGCCGCCGCGGTGGTCGTCCACGATGAAGGCCATCATCGGCACGATGCAGCGCTGGTTGTTCAGCCACGCATCGCGGAAGGCCGTTCCCGTGGAGGCCAGATCCGACTTCACATGCGCGAGCTTCGGTGCACGCAGGCGCCCATCCGAAGCGGACTTGACCCATTGCGGCACCAGCCCGAACTGTGCGGGCGCAAGCAGGCGCGGCTTGGCGTGGGGTACGGCCCCGGCCCCTGTCTCCTCATCGGCGGCCGGGGCGGCAGCCGCCTGCGCTGCTTCCGCCGCGCGTTCGGCATCCGTTGCAGCGGCCAGCGTGCGGGCGATGAGGAAGGAGGGCTTGCGCGGCGTGATCTGCCGCTCCCCGAGCTCGGCGGGCGCCTCCACGCGGAATGCGGAGGGATAGAGGTCGGGATCCTTCAGGGCTTCGAATTGGGTGCTCATGCCGGCAATTCTCCCAGTTCCGGAACGCCGCGCCGCTTGGCCACCGCAATCGGTGGCGCCCAGCGCCCGCCCTTGGGTTTCTTGCTGGTCACGAGCGTGATCTCGGCGGGCTCGAACACCTCGAGGTTGTGCGTGATCGGCGTGGTGAGCACATATTGCGCGCGTGTGGAACGCAGGAAGTGCCCCACGAGCTGGATGTTGCGCACGTCGAGGTGGGCGAATGGCTCGTCGATGAACACGAAGCCGCCCGAGCCGCTTTCCTCGTCCTTGAGCAGGCCGACCAGCAGGATCAGTGACTTGATCACCTGCTGGCCGCCCGAGGCCTCGCCGTCGTTCAGGCCGATCGTGCCCTTGCCGTCGAACGCGAAGTTCACCTTGAGGCCCGCCTGCGCGAGCACGGTGTCTTCGTTTTCGAGCAGCGGCAGGTCGGCTGCGACTTCCACTCCGGCGAGCGCGCCCAGTTCCTGGATGTTCTTGCGGTAGCGGCGCACCGTGGTGCGCAGCACTTCGATGTAGCTCTCGCGTGCGTTGTGCACTGCTGTGCCGGCCTGCACATTCTTGACCTTGTGGTCGTCGAGGTTGGCGGCCTGTTCGCGCACGGTCATGTCCATGCGGCGGTGGCGTTCCTCGACGGTGTCGTCGGTCTCCCAACTGCTCTGATCGAGTTCCTGCTCCACCGTGTGCAGGCGCAGCTTGGCCTGCACCTCGTTCATGTATTCGTCGACCAGCGACCGGATGGTGCCGGACGTGATCCATTTCGCGGGGAACTGCGAGCGTTGCGACTGGCTTTGCGCCACCTGCGACTGCTGTTGCCTGCGGCGCGCGTTCCAGTCCTGTGCCGCGCGTTCGGAGTCACCGCGTGCGCGCAGCAGCTGCGCCTCCAGGCGCTTGTGCTCCTCGGTGAATGCACGGTGGCGATCGTGGGCGCGGGTGGTGTCCGCCTCCAGTTGCTGCCAGCGCGTGCCGGCCGCGATGCGCGCCTGCTTGGCGGCGGGCAGCGCAGCGCGGGCCTCGGCGAATTCGTCGCTGCGGCGCGCCAGTTCCTCGGCGGCGCTGTGGCCCTCGAGTGCGCGGCGCGTGTCGGTGATCTGGCGCTTGATCGCCATGACCTCGTCATGCACCGGCGCGAGCTGGGCGTCGATGCGGGCGAGCTCCTTCTGCGCGGCAGCGCGGCGGGCCTGCACGGCTGCTGCGCCGAACTGGTGCTCGTGCGCCTCCACCCACATCGAGCGCGCGCCGCGCCCGTCATGCATGTAGGCCCGGGGCGTGATCCAGGTGCCGCCCATGCGCTTGCCTTCGTGCGGATCGGCCACGCAGCGCAGCTGCTGCAGCTGCTGCACGAGCCAGCGCGGCACGGGGGCCGTGAACTTCACGTGCTCGAGCAGCGTGCCGGCATCGCCCCGGTGCGCGGTCTGGCCGGGCTCGACGATGTAGTGGCGATAGCGCTCGCGTTCGCCCAGCTCGTAGGCCTCGGTGAGGTCCTTCTCCTGTTCGAGCAGCACCACCCAACGGTGTCCGCGCAGCACGCCTTCGATCGCGTGCCGCCATTTCTCGTCGAGCACCTCGACGGCCTCGGCCACGAACTGGTGCGCAATGCCCGCACTGTTCAGCGAGCAGCGGAACTTCAGCACCTCGGGCGGCATGGGCGGCAGCGTCTGGCCTTCGAGCGCGGCCAGGGCCTCCTGCGCCGCCTTGCGGCGCTGCTGCAGCGTGCCGCGCTGATCGAGCAGCTCGGCCTCCCGGGCCTGGAGCTCTTTCATGTGCGCCTGCAGCTCATCCGCATTGCTGCCCTTGTCGACCAGCGCCAGCAATTCCTGTTCGCGCTGCACGATCTTCTCGAGCGGTGCCTCGTGGCGCTGCGCGGCGTCGAATGCCGCGCGGGCCTGGTCGCGTTCCAGCCGCAGCTGCTCGGCCTTCTGTTCCGAACCCGCGCCTTCTTCGAGCAGGTGCAGCAGGCGCTTGTTCTGCACGGCGATCTCGGTGAGTGCAGAGCGATGCTGCGTCTTCTGCCGGCGCAGATCGCGGGATTGCTTCACCAGGGATTCGCGTTCGCTCCACCATGCCAGCACGGGCACGACCTCGGTCGCGAGGCGCTCGCGTTCGGCCAGGCGCAGGCGCCAGGTCTTGTAGTTGTTCACGCGGTTGGCCAGCTCGGTGAGCTGGGCGCGGCTGTGGTCGAGTTCGTGCTCGGCCTGCGCCATCTCGCGCGCGAGCTCCTGCTGGTGGCCGCGTGCCTTTTCGTAGGCGTCCAGCACCTCCTGGTCGCCGAACACATCGAATACCAGGCGCAGCAGTTCGCGCGGGCTGAATTCGCACAGGCGGTCGGTCTGGCCCTGTTCGAGCGAGAGCACGCGTGCAATCGCGGGCGACAGGCCCGCGCCCGCGAGCACGCGCCCCCAGTTCTCGACGCCCATGAAGCCCAGGTCCTTCTCGGGCG
Organism: Diaphorobacter ruginosibacter; assembly: GCF_014395975.1. Lineage (NCBI taxonomy): Bacteria > Pseudomonadati > Pseudomonadota > Betaproteobacteria > Burkholderiales > Comamonadaceae > Diaphorobacter > Diaphorobacter ruginosibacter. The sequence goes on from NZ_CP060714.1 coordinate 4,663,266, forward strand.
TGTCGCGCAGCTGTTCGATGCTTGCGTCGCCCTCGACCAGGCAGTAGCGGCGCTGCCAGTCGCCGCCGTTGCGGTCGATGCGGCAGGCGAGGGTGACCTGGTCGCTGTAGATCAGGCGACGTGCGAACGGCCGGCTCGATGTCTGGCGGCCCTGGGGCCGGTTGTCCACCACGGCGCGCAGCCAGGCGGTCTGCGCGCCCGCATGGCGCGCATAGGTCTTGTAGTCGCGGGGGGACGAGCAGCGCAGGCCGAGCAGCGTGCGCATGGCGTCCAGCAGCGTGGTCTTGCCCGAGCCGTTGGGGCCCGCGATGGTGATGATGGATGCGTCCAGGGGCAGCGATACGCGCTGGCAGTAGTCCCAGTGAACGAGCTCCAGAGTCTGCAGATGGAACATGGTGGTCAGCGCTCCCCGGGGCTGAGCGGCGTGGCGGCGCGCTCGTCTTCGAAGTCGTCGATGGCGGCCTCGATGGTTTCCTCCACGTCGGGGCCGACCGGGGGCTCGGTCACCGACTGCACATAGGACTGGTCGGTCGCGGGATCGGCCGGGAGGGCGACGGGCCTGTGGGATGCAACAGGCACGGCGGCTGGCGCGGCCGCCTGCACCGCTTCCATATCGACTCCCGCGGGCGTGGGGGACACGGGCACGGGGGCTGCAACGTTCGCCGCTGCCGCATCCTCGCTTTCACGCTGGGCCTTCTCGCGCGCCAGCACGTCGGCGAGCGCGCCGTCCAGAATGCGCGGCGCGAGCACGTCGTAGTCGAGCAGCACGTCGAGCAGCGGGCCCTCGCCGATCTCGTCCTGCTTGCGCGTGATGAAGCCGTGGCGCTCCAGCAGCTTGAGATTGGCATCCAGCCGCAGTTTCTTGCCCAGCTGCGGGCCGTAGTCCTCGAGCAGGGCCTTGTACGAGATCACCGGGCTCACCAGCCGCGCCACGGGCAGGGGCTTCGCGCCGGGGAACATGTCGTTCTGGCCGACCTCCGGCTCTTCCATGCGGCTGGTCTGGCGTTCGCGCTTGGGCAGCACGATCAGCGCCCACAGCACCACGAGCAGTGCCTGCGCGTCGCGCGGCAGGTCGATGTTGTTGTTGGTGTTCAGGCCGGCCTCGCCCAGCACGCTGTTCTGCGCGGCGGGCAGCAGGGCGATGCTGACATGTTCGGCGTAGATGCTGTCCATGAAGCGCAGGCCCGATTGGGCCAGGCGCTGCTCGACCTGCGCGAACAGCTCGGCATCCACCAGCGCGCGCTTGACGCGTGGGTGGCTGCGCGGCAACCAGCGGCGAGCAAGCAGCTCGGCAATCAACAATGCGGCGTCATCCATGGGTATGTGTTTCCTTTGCGGGCTCGGAGGGCTCCGTGGGGAGCGCGCCCACGGGCACCAGCGTGCCCTGGCTCAGCAATTCGACTTGCGGGTGCCTGATGCGTTTCTGTGTGGCAAGCCACTGCACGCGCCAGGGCTGGCGCGCGAAGGCTCCGGTGGCTCCCGGAAGCACTTCGGCCTGCGGGTCGCCCAGCAGCGGCATGAGCTGCGCGCGATACGCCACCTGCGCATAGCGCGTGTCGGCGGGGTTGCTGCCCAGCAGCGCGTCGGCCACGGCGTGCACACCCGCTTCCTCGCCGTCGCCCACCCAGCCCGCGAGCAGGGTGTTGAGATCCGTGAGTTCCACGGGCAGTGCGACCGCCTTGAGCGAGCCCTCGGGGGCCTCCTGCGATGCGGGCAGGGCCTCGTCCTGCAGCGGGGCGGGGCGGTCGCGTTCGAACTCGGCCTCCACCACGTCCAGCAGTTCGTGCTGGGCCAGCGTGGCCAGCGACGTGGTGCAGCCGATCGCACCGTCGATCAGCCTGTGCAGCCCCGGCGCCGATTGCAGCCAGCGTTTCACGTCGGTGCTCGTGATGCCCGTGGTGCCCAGCGTCACGCGCTGGCGGTCCATCTGCTGCAGTGCGCGATTGAACTGGCTGGCCATGGCCAGCAGCTTCGACTGTGCCTGGCCCATGCCCCGGGCCGCGCGCTCGAGCACGACATGGCCGTGCGAGTTCGAGATGATGGCGGTGATGGTCTCCGATGCACGGTCGATCAGCGTGGCGGCGCGGTCGTAGCGCTTGCGCGCCTCGCGCAGGCGGAACTCCGAGCCGCTGGCGATCGCATCGGCGAACTCGCCGTGCAGCCGCGCAAGCTGTGCATGCAGCAGCCTGACCTGGCCGGCATCGACGGCGCCCAGCTGGTTCGCGCCCACCACCTGGCCGAGCAGTGCCGCCAGTTCCGCGCTGTCGTCGTCCGCGTCGGGGACGGTCTCGCTGGCCAGCGGCGCGAGCATGGCCGCCACGCGCTGTGCGATCGGCGGCAGGGTGTAGATGCGCAGGCTTTCGTCCCACACCAGCAGGCCCACGTCGCGAAAGCGCTTGAGCACGGTTTCCAGCGCCTCGGGGCGCAGCGCGTGGAACATCTCATCGATGGTCTCGCGTGGCAGTTGCGCGTCGCCCTGGCTCGCCAGCTGGAGAAAGACCCACACGCGCAACTGCACGAGCGCCGCATTGCCGTGGAACAGGCCGCTGAGCGCATGCGTGATCTGGGGCTGGTGGGTAAGGCTCCACAGCAGCGGAGAGTCGCTGGCCGCATCCGCGTCGCGGAAGAAATCGACCACGGTGGCGACCTGGGCTCCGGTGGCTTCCGGGGAATGCAAATCGAACTCGGCGGGCGCGAGGCCCGCTCCTTCAGGAACCGCGCGCATCAAGCAAATACCAACTGCGACAGCGCTGCGATCGCGGCGGTCTCGGCGCGCAGCACGCGCTCGCCCAGGCTGGCGGGCGCAAATCCGGCGGCAAGCGCTGCATCTTCTTCTTCCTGCGTGAGGCCGCCCTCGGGGCCATGCAGGATCCACACCTTCCGCGCTCCGGCCGCAAGCTCGCGCAGCGGCCGGTTGCCTTCGCGCAGCGACAGCACCAGGCGCACCGCGTCGCCCGCCAGCGCCTGGGCGGGCGGGTTCCTCAGCCACTCGGCCAGGGACAGCGGCGAGTGCACCTCGGGCAGCCGGTTGCGCCCGCACTGCTCGCAGGCGGACACGGCAATCGCCTGCCACCGCTCCTTGCGCTTGTCGGCACGCTCGCCCGATAGCTTGATCACGCTGCGTGCGGCGGCAAGCGGCTGGATGCCGGCGGCGCCCAGCTCGGTGGCCTTCTCGACCAGCCAGTCCATGCGCTCATTGGCCGGCATGCCGGAGATCAGGTGCACGGCCACGGGCGCTTCACGCTCGAGGGGGGCGTGCGCATCGACATGCACCGCCACATCGCTGCGACCCATGCGGGTGACGGTGGCCGCATATTCGCCGCCACGGCCATCGAAGAGGGTGACCCCGTCGCCGGGCTGCAGGCGCAGCACCTGCACGTGGCGTGCGGCCGCGGGCGGCAGGGTGATGTCTGCGCCGGTGGCCAGCGGCAGTGAACAGTAGAAACGCGGCATGCTTTTCCCCGTGTCACATCCGGCCGTAGGCAAAGCCGAACGCCGGCTGCGTGCCTTCCACCTCGTCGACCAGGCGCAGCAGCGGGGTCAGTTCGCGGTAGCGGCTGGCGGTCTGGCGGATGTAGGCGATGAAGCGGGGGGTGTCGGCCAGGTATTTCGGCTTTCCGTCGCGCAGCGTCAGCCGGGCGAAGATGCCCGCCACCTTCAGGTGGCGCTGCAGCCCCATCCAGTCCACGGCGCGGTAGAAGTCGCCGAAATCGGCGCCCCAGCCGCTGGCGCTGCCCGTTCCGAGAATGCCCGCACGCCGGGCCTTTTCCCAGTAACGGACAGTAATGTCGATGACGAAATCCTCTTCCCAACTGATGAACGCATCGCGCAGCAGGCTCGCGATGTCGTAGGTCACCGGGCCATGGACGGCGTCCTGGAAGTCGAGCACCGCCAGCTTGCCGCCGGGCGTGACCATCATGTTGCGCGTCATGTAGTCGCGGTGCACGAACACGCCGGGCGCCTCGAGGTTGGTGGCGATGATGGTGTCGAACGTGCGCTGCAGCAGGGTCTGCTGCTTGTCGTTCGGGGTGAACTCGCGGTGCCGGCCGAGGTACCAGTCGGGAAACAGGTTCAGCTCGCGGCGCAGCAGGGCGTCGTTGTATTCGGGCAGCACGCCGGGACGCGAGGCCTTCTGCCAGTCGATGAGCGTATCCACCGCCTGCAGATACCAGCCGTGGGCCGCTTCGGGCTTGTGCGGGTCGAGCAGGCCGATCAGGGTCTGGTCGCCGAAGTCAGTGAGCAACATGAAGCCATGCGGCTCGTCCCATGCCAGGACCTGGGGTGCGAGAACGCCGGCACCTTCCAGCAGCTTCTGCACGTGAACGAAAGGGCGGCAATCCTCCTTGTCCGGAGGAGCGTCCATAATGATGTAGCTCGCGCCGCTGGCGCTCTTGACGCGCAGATAGCGGCGAAAGCTGGCATCCGCCGAGGCCGTGCTCACGGAATCGACGAGCAGCCCGTGCGTGGGAGCCTGCGACGCCAGCCATTGATCGAACAGCTTCTCGCGTGCCGGATCCGACCAGGAAACGGCTGCGGCGGGGGCTGGAGTGCCCGCTTGGATGGGTTGGATGGGTTGGCTCATGGATAATCCGATTCTACAAACCCGGCCCGCCGGATGCCGACGAAGCGGTGCGTGCGCCCTCGAATGCCCGTCTTCTGACACCATGGACTGACTTGCCTTGCCCGACGACTTGAACACTGACAAACAACGAGCCCCTGGAAACGACCGCCAGCTGGCGCGCTGTGCTGCGCCCGCAACCGGCGCGCAGCAGCGGTTCGAGCAGCGGCTGCTCGTGCGCCTGATGGCCGCGACCCTGTGTGGCGCGGCCCCCGGCCTGGCGCTGGCCGACGAGGCCGCGTCCTCGATGCAATGGAAGGCGGCGGACGGCTCGACCGTGACCGAGGCCTTCGTGGATACCGGCACCAGCGAGGCAGCACCCGCTGCTCCCGCGCCTGCCGGCGTGCAGGCGGCGCCACCCGAGCCATCGGCACCCTTGGCCCCACCGGAGAAACCGATGTCGCCGCCGCAAGCTTCCCGGGTGCAGGAGATGCCTCCGGCCGAGACGGCGCCGGCGCAGTCGCTCAAGCCTGCTTCCAGCCTCGCCTCCGAGCCGGCCGGTGTGGCAGCTGCGGAACCCGCATCGGCACAGGCCCCGGCAGTTGCCGCGCTGCCTGCACCGGCGCTGAAGCCGTCGCCCATGCTGCAGGAGAATCTTCCCTCCGAGGTGCGCGGGCAGCAGCCGGTCTTCGTGTCGGGCGATCAGGTCACCGGACAGCCGGACATCAAGGCGGTCATCGACGGCCATGCCGAGCTGCGACGCGGCGACACGGTGATCCGTGCCGATCGCATGGAATACGACGTGCCCGAGGACCGTGCCACCGCCGAGGGCAATGTGCACATCAACCGCGCGGGCAATGTGTACGAAGGCACGCTGCTCGATTTGCAGGTCGATGCCTTCTCCGGTTTCTTCAGCGATGCGCGCTATCGTTTTCTTGAAACCGGCGGCCATGGCGAGGCCTCGCGCGTCGACTTCATCGACAACGACCATTCGGTGGTCTACAACAGCACCTACACGACCTGCGAGCGCACCAACGAGGACAGCTGGCGCCCGGACTGGATCCTGCGCGCCCGCAAGATCACCCTGGACCGTGCCGAAGACGTGGGAACCGCCGAGAACGGCGTGCTGGAGTTCAAGGGTGTCCCCATCCTGCCGGTGCCGCGTATCACCTTCCCGCTGTCGGACAAGCGCAAATCGGGCTTCCTGCCGCCCACGATCGGCCTCGACACGGTCAGCGGCATGGAGTACGAGCAGCCGTATTACTGGAACATCGCTCCCAACCGCGACGCCACCATCACGCCGATGCTGATGTCACGTCGTGGCGCGGCCCTGGCGGGTGAGTTCCGCTACCTGGAGCCAAGCTACCAGGGCACGGCATCGGCCGTCTACATGCCCAGCGACCAGCTGCGCGACCGCGACCGCTGGGCCTACAGCCTCAAGCATACCGGGCTGATCGACTCGCCTGTGGGCGGGCTGGGCCTGAACATCGACATCAAGCGGGTCAGCGACGACAACTACTGGCGCGATTTCACCCAGCGCAGCAGCCCGGCCGGCATGTACACGCAGCTATCGCAGCGCCTGCTCTCGGGCGACGCCTCGCTGAACTGGGCCAAGAACGATCATTCCGTGCAGTTGCGCACCCTGAAGTGGCAGACCCTGCAGGATACGTCGGCGCCGATCGTGCCGCCCTACGACCGCATGCCGCAGCTGCACTACCGCTATGCGCCCCAGGACCTGCCGGGCGGGTTCGATGCCAGCGTGGATGCGGACTACACCAGCTTCCATGCGGATCGAAGCTTGACCAGGCAGCCCAATGCCCAGCGGTCGTTCGCAGCGGCGCAGATCAGCCGCCCGTTCCTGGCACCCGCGGGGTTCGTGATCCCCAAGGTGATGCTGAACACCACGAACTACCAGTTCGACTATGCGCTGGGCAACGGCAGCACGACCGCGTCGCGCACGCTGCCCACGTTCAGCCTGGACAGCGGCCTGGTGTTCGAGCGCGAAACGCAATTTTTTGGCCGCAATTTCCTGCAGACGCTGGAGCCGCGCGCCTTCTACACGTACACGCCCTATCGGGATCAAAGCATGATCCCGATCTACGATACGGCGCCCAACGACTTCAATTTTGCGTCCATCTACACGGAAAACAGCTTCGGGGCAATGACCGCATCGCGGACAACAACCTGCTGACCGCCGGTGTGACGACGCGCCTGCTCGATGCCGACACCGGCGCCGAGGCCGTTCGCCTGGGAGTGGCGCAGCGCCTGCGCTTTGCCGACCAGCGCGTGAACATGCCCGGCGTGAGTACGATCAGCGAACGCCTGTCGGACGTGCTCTTTGGCGCCGGCATCAACTGGACGCCAGAATGGGCGCTGGATTCCACGGTGCAGTACAACCAGAAGACCGGCCGCTCGATGCGCAGCACTGTGGGCGCGCGCTACTCTCCGGGCAAGTACCGTACCGTCAGCGCGGCCTACCGCCTGCAGAAGGTCACCGACTTCATCACCGAGCCCAGCGAGCAGCTTGACGTGGGCTGGCAGTGGCCTCTCAACGCCCTCTGGGGCGACAAGAGCGAGCGACCAACGAGCGAGGGCGGCCGCTGGTATACGGTGGGACGCCTGAACTACAGCCTGAAGGACAACAAGTTCGTCGATACCGTGGTGGGTCTCGAGTACGAGGCGTGCTGCTGGGTTGGCCGCGTGGTGCTGGAGCGCCTGCAGAATACGCTGGTATCGTCCAACACCCGGGTGATGTTCCAGGTGGAGTTCCTTGGATTCTCGCGCCTGTCGCTGGGCTCCAACCCCTTGCAGAGCCTGCAGCGCAACGTTCCGCGCTACCAGATGCTGCGCCAGGACGTGACAGCGCCCAGCCGATTCACGCAATACGACTGATGAAGTGATGTACAACCATGAGCCGCGATCCCGGATGCATGCCAGCAGGCAAGCTTCGCGTCGGCCGTGGGGCGTCGCCCCTTAATTTTTGAAGAAGTCATGAAAATCCGTGCACTGACCTTGAGTCTCGTCTCTGTCGCAACGCTCGCGGGCACCGTGCCGCAGGCTGCCGTCGCACAGGGCCTGCGCGCCGCTGGCGTGCCGCAGGCGCCGCGCCTTTCTTCACAGGGGCCCAGCGTGACGCTGCCGGCTCCGGGCGCGAGGCCCGCCACGCGTGCTGCCGATTTCATCGTGGCCGTGGTCAACTCCGAGCCGGTCACCAACAATGACGTGCAGATCCGCATGGAGCGTGCGCGTGCCCAGATGCAGGCCCAGGGCGTGGCACTGCCCCCAGAGAGCGTGCTGGCCAAGGAGATGCTCGAGCGCCTGATCATGGAAAAGATCATGATCCAGAACGCCAAGGAAATGGGCATGAAGGTCGACGACTATGCCGTCTCCCAGGCAGCGAAGTCGGTGGCGCAGCAGAACAAGATCGCGGAAGACGACATGTACCGTCGCCTTGCCTCCGATGGCATCTCCAAGGAGCAGTTCCGCTCCGAGCTGCGCAACCAGATGCTGGTGCAGCGCCTGCGCGAGCGCGAGGTGGATGCCCGCGTGAAGGTGTCCGAGCTCGATATCGACCAGTTCCTGCGCGAGCAGGGCAGTGCCTCGGGCCGTGCAGGCGCGTCGTCGCCCTCTGCCGCCAATGCCGAGATCAACCTGGGCCACATCCTCATCGCCGTGCCTGAGGGCGCCAGCAGCGACGCCGTCGAGGCCAAGCGTGCAAAGGCCCGGCAGCTGGTGGACGACATCCGTGGCGGCAAGGACTTCTATGCCGCGGCCCGTGAATCCTCCGACGCCGCGGATGCGGCGCAGGGCGGCCTGATGGGGCTGCGCCCCGCCGACCGCTATCCCGAACTCTTCGTCACCTCCACGCAGAAGGCTGCCGTGGGCAGCGTGGTAGGCCCCATCCACTCGCCAGCCGGCTTCCACATCCTGAAGGTGGTGGACCGCAGCCTCACGGGCGTGCCCTCGGTGGCCGTGCAGTCGCATGTGCGCCACATCCTGCTGCGTATCGGCGCGCACCTCTCGGAACAGCAGGCCGCACAGCGCATGGAAGACTATCGCCGGCGTATCGAAAGCGGCAACGCCACTTTCGAGGCACTGGCCCGCGAGTACTCGCAGGACGGCAGTGCCCAGGCGGGCGGCGACCTCGGCTGGGCGGGCTCAGGGCGCTATGTGCCCGAGTTCGAGCAGGCGGTCAATGCCCTGCAGCCCGGCCAGATCAGCGGCCCGGTGCTGTCGCGTTTCGGCATGCACCTGATCCAGCTGCTCGAGCGCCGCGAAGTCAAGCTGACGCAGCGCGAGCAACGCGAGATGGTGCGGGATGTCGTCCGCGAGAAGAAGCTCGAGGAGGCCTACACCAACTGGCAGCAGGAAACGCGGTCCAGGGCCTATGTGGAATACCGCGAACCACCGCAACAATGATTTTTCCGGCCGCGACAACAGCGGCCGTTTTTCCTTATGAGCAAGCATATTCCGCGCAAGCGATTCGGCCAGCATTTCCTCTCCGATTCGCACATCATCGACGCCATCGTCAGCGGCATCGCCCCGGTTGCGGGCGAGCCCATGGTGGAGATCGGCCCCGGCCTGGCGGCGCTGACGCAGCCGCTCGTCGAGCGGCTCGGGCACCTCACCGTGGTCGAGCTCGACCGCGACCTGGCGCAGCGCCTGCGCGGCCATGGCCAGCTGACCGTGATCGAGTCCGATGTGCTGCGCGTCGATTTCGCACAGGTCGCGCGCGACATGAACGTGCCCAAGGTGCGCGTGGTGGGCAACCTGCCCTACAACATCTCGACGCCCATCCTGTTTCACCTGCTGGACTATGTCGACGTGATCCAGGACCAGCACTTCATGCTGCAGAAGGAAGTGATCGACCGCATGGTGGCGGCGCCTTCGTCGGGCGACTACAGCCGGCTGTCGGTGATGCTGCAGTGGCGCTATGCGATGGAGAACTTCCTGTTCGTGCCGCCCGCGAGCTTCGACCCGCCGCCGCGCGTGGACAGCGCAGTGGTGCGCATGGTGCCCCTGGCCGACCCCGCGCCCGTGGACGTGAAGCTGATGGAGGAGATGGTCCAGGTCGCGTTCTCACAGCGGCGCAAGAAGCTGCGGCATACCTTGGGGGCCTGGCTTGAGGGGCGGGGCTATGGGGGCGAGTTCGACGTGCAGCGGCGGGCGGAGGAGGTGCCTGTGGCGGATTACGTACGGCTGGCGCTGGAGTTGAAGCCTGCCGCAGGGTGATGCTTCTTACCCTGGTTTTCCTACCCCTGAAACAAAAATCGCGTCAATTGCGGGCAATTGACGCGATTTCAGTTCATCTCAGGCGGCTGCCAGCCAGTAGCTGGCATTGAACGGGCTGCTCATGCGCAGGGCCTGTGGCGAGACGTCCACGATCTTGTCGGTGGGCATTTTTTCGCCACTGGGAGTATCTATTACTATTTCGATAGCATGAGAACGCCGACGGACGGCTGTTTCGGCCATGCTGGCCCGTTCCACTTGGCCTGAGGTTGCAGAACGGGCTACAGAAAAGAATAGAAGCAGCGGAAGGCGATCTTGCGATCGGCCCAGTAATCAGCGGCGTCACGGAAGATGTCGAGCAGCTGCTCGCGGGCTTCCTTGTCGAACTTGGGCGTCGTGGGGATCTGTTCGAGCACCACGATGAAGCCTGGCTGGGGCCGGACTTGTGCAGCGGATCGGTCATGCAGTCGTACAGCGCATCGAAATTCTTGCCGAAATGCGCCGGAAACATGAACTGCTGGGCGATCAGGTCGAGGATGTCCTGCTTGGACTGGGCATGCGCCAGGTTGGCGTACAGGAAGTGGTTCCCCATCGCCTGGGCTGCAGTCTGCAGGTCCTGGATGCGATAGGCACGGATGGACTGGACGATATTCGGCCGCACACCGCGCAGCAGCGTGTTGTTGTTGTCCTGATCATGACGAAGTGGCATTTCCATCTCCGTTGCTCTTTCTTGTTAGATATCCACAAAAAGATGAATGATTGATCGATTCGATTCAATTCGGGGGAACGCAGAATTGTGTGCCGATAACGTGCTATCGCCAAGTATCTGTGTTCGGCAGAGGGGCAGGATAAAGGCGGGTGAGCACTTATTCCTTGATCTCACGGAAACTCGCGTAGTGATCGTTGGTGTAGTAGCAAGCGTCCGGCGTACGCACAGGGCCGCCACACACGATGCGCCGAGCCCCCCGATTGCGGGCTCCAGGCGTCTTGACGGTGTATTCACGGTAGTAGCCGCGTCGCGCTCTGGGAAGCTGGCGCTCGTAATTGCCAAAAACCGCTCCGTCCTTATCGTGTGCGAAGGGGCCACCCTCCTTGATCAAGGCATAGGTCGTGCGCGCCTGCGGCGGCAGTTCTGCCATTTCAATGGTGGAGGATCCGGAATGATCCGTGCTTTGACGCGCGGACACAGACACCGGCGTCGCAACAAGACACGCGGCCATCAGGGCGTATGCCAATCCTGCGATGCCCGTTCTGAAACCAGTCTTCAAACCAGCTCCGAACCCCGTGTGGTTCCTTGGGACGGCGATAGCCTTCAACATCAACGACACCTTTCGGAAATTACGGGTAAACCCGTAATTTCGAGGCAATAGTTTGACTCAACCAGCTCCAAAAAGCAAGGGACTGCCCAAAAAATGGGCAGTCCCTTGGTCAGGAATAGACAACAAGAGTTAGCACTAGCTATGACTCATGCCGTTATCGGGCGGCATTGGCGTCCGCGACAGTCAGGGCCGTCATATTGACGATCCGGCGCACGGTGGCGCTTGGCGTGAGGATGTGCACAGGCTCCGCGGCGCCCAGCAGCACGGGGCCGATGGCAATGCCGCCGCCCGCTGCGGTCTTCAGCAGGTTGTAGGCAATGTTGGCGGCGTCGATGTTGGGCATCACCAACAGATTGGCGGAACCGGACATGGTGCTGTGCGGCATGATCGCGGCGCGGGCCTTGGGATCGAGGGCCACGTCGCCATGCATCTCGCCATCCACTTCGAGCCAGGGTGCCTGAATCTTGAGAATTTCCAGGGTTTCACGCATTTTTACTGCGCTTGGCTGGTTGCTCGATCCAAAGTTGGAATGTGACAACAAAGCGGCCTTGGGCTTGATGCCGAAACGCATCATTTCCTCGGCAGCCATCACGGTGATCTCGGCAAGCTGCTCGGCCGTCGGGTCGTAGTTCACGTGGGTGTCGACCAGGAACACCTGGCGATCGGGCAGCAGCAGGCCGTTCATGCAGGCATAGGTGTTGCAGCCCGCGCGCTTGCCGATCACCTGGTCGATGTAGTTCAGGTGGTGTGCGGTCAGGCCCCAGGTACCGCAGATCATGCCGTCGACCTCGCCCTTGTGCAGCAGCATCGAGGCGATCAGCGTCAGGCGGCGGCGCATTTCGATCTTGGCCACGGGCGCGGTGATGCCCTTGCGCTCGGTCATGCGGTGGTAGGTCTGCCAGAAGTCGCGGTAGCGATGGTCTTCCTCGACGTTGACGACGTCGTAGTCCTGGCCTTCCTTCAGGCGCAGGCCGAACTTCTCTATGCGCTGGGCGATGATGGCCGGACGGCCGATCAATGTCGGGCGGGCAATCCTCTCGTCCACCACGATCTGTGCGGCGCGCAGCACACGTTCTTCCTCGCCCTCGGAGTAGGCGACGCGCTTCTTGGCGGCGGCCTTGGCGGCGGTGAAGATCGGCTTCATCGTCGTGCCCGAGGCGTAGACGAAGGTCTGCAGATGGTCGCTGTAGGCGCCCATGTCGGCGATCGGGCGCTGGGCCACGCCGCTGTCGGCCGCGGCCTTGGCGACGGCCGGCGCGATCTTCATCATCAGGCGCGGGTCGAAAGGCTTCGGAATGAGGTATTCAGGGCCGAACGCGAGCTGCTCGCCCGCATAGGCCGCCGCCACCACTTCGCTCTGCTCGGCCTGGGCCAGGTCGGCGATGGCATAGACGGCGGCGATTTCCATCTCGTCGGTGATGGTGGTGGCGCCGCAATCGAGCGCACCGCGGAAGATGTAGGGGAAGCACAGGACGTTGTTGACCTGGTTCGGATAGTCGGTGCGGCCCGTGGCGATGATCGCGTCGTCGCGCACGGCCTTCACATCCTCGGGCATGATCTCCGGATTCGGATTGGCCAGCGCGAAGATGATCGGCTTGGCGGCCATCTTTTTCACCATGTCCGGCTTGAGCACGCCGCCGGCCGACAGGCCGAGGAAGGCGTCGGCGCCCTCGATCACCTGGCCCAGCGTGCGCAGGTCGGTCTTCTGGGCAAACAGCGCCTTGTCGGGGTCCATGAGCTCGGCGCGGCCCTCGTAGACCACGCCCGCGATGTCGGTCACGAACACGTTCTCGCGCCTGACGCCGATCTTCAGCAGCAGGTTCAGGCAGGCCAGCGCCGCGGCGCCGGCGCCCGAAGCCACGAGCTTGATGTCCTCGACCTTCTTGCCGGCCACCTTGAGCGCGTTGACCATCGCGGCCGCCACCGTGATGGCCGTGCCGTGCTGGTCGTCATGGAACACGGGAATGTTCATGCGCTTGCGCAGCTCGCGCTCGACGTAGAAGCATTCGGGAGCCTTGATGTCCTCAAGGTTGATGGCGCCGAAGGTGGGCTCCAGCGCGGCGATCACATCGACCAGCTTCTGCGGGTCCTTCTCGTCGATCTCGATGTCGAACACATCGACGCCGGCGAACTTCTTGAACAGCACGCCCTTGCCCTCCATCACGGGCTTGGAGGCCAGCGCACCGATGTCGCCCAGGCCCAGCACGGCCGTGCCGTTGGAGATCACGGCCACGAGGTTGCCGCGGCTGGTGTACTTGAAGGCGGCGGCGGGGTCTTTGACGATTTCCTCGCAGGGCGCGGCCACGCCGGGCGAATAGGCCAGGGCCAGATCATGCTGGTTGCCCATGGGCTTGGTGGCAGCGATCGCGACCTTGCCGGGCTTGGGAAACTCGTGGTACTCGAGTGCTGCTTTGCGCAGCTGGGCGCGTTTGTCGACAGGCGTAGGGGCCGTGTTCTCGGTCATCAAGAGTCTCCAGCGAATGCTGACGGCGCACGTAGCTTTTGATTCCTGACCGCCGTCAGCGTGGGTAAGGGGAGCCGATTGTAGGCCGCTTGCCTGTCATTTGGCTGTGGAGTGAAACAGTTGTGATGCCCGGATGCCCAATCGGCATGGGCAAATGCCTTTGATAGCGGGAAAACCCCAGCGGACGCGGCCTGCGCACCAAACCGGTGCTTCACGGGCCACTGGGTCCATACCCCCTTGGACCCTGCCGATATCGGTGCGTTGGATTTTCATTATTTCTCAAATATTGAGAAATACATTCATATATTGAAAGTTTGAAAAATTTTCCCTAAACTCGCGCTCCGTAGAAAACAACGGGGCCGGGCCCCGCAATGGAAGGAGTCAAGTGTCAAACGCTCAAAGGAAACTCAAGGCCGCGATCATTGGCAGCGGCAACATCGGTACGGACTTGATGATCAAGATCCTGCGCCATGGCCAGCACATCGAGATGGGTGCAATGGTCGGCATCGACCCCGCATCCGACGGCCTCGCCCGCGCCGCGCGCATGGGGGTCGCGACCACGCATGAAGGTGTGGAAGGCCTTGCGAGGCTGCCGGTGTTCCAGGACATCGACTTCGTGTTCGATGCCACCAGCGCGGGCGCCCACGTGAAGAACGACGCCTTCCTGCGAGCGCTCAAGCCCGGCATCCGCATGGTCGACCTGACCCCCGCCGCGATCGGCCCGTACTGCATTCCCGTCGTGAACGGCGAGGATCACCTGGACGCGTTGAACGTGAACATGGTCACCTGCGGCGGCCAGGCCACGATTCCGATGGTGGCGGCCGTCTCGCGCGTGGCCAAGGTGCACTACGGCGAGATCGTCGCGTCGATCTCGAGCAAGAGCGCCGGCCCGGGCACGCGCGCCAACATCGACGAGTTCACCGAGACCACGTCGAAGGCGATCGAGGTCGTGGGCGGCGCCACCAAGGGCAAGGCCATCATCGTGCTGAACCCCGCCGAGCCGCCGCTGATCATGCGCGACACGGTCTACACGCTGAGCGAGCTGGCCGACGAGGATGCCATCGCGAAGTCGGTCGAGCAGATGGCCGCCGCCGTGCAGTCGTACGTGCCCGGCTACCGCCTCAAGCAGAAGGTGCAGTTCGACCGCATCGACAGGCCTGTGCGCCTGCCGGGCGTGGGCGATGCGCTCACGGGTCTCAAGACCTCGATCTTCCTCGAGGTGGAGGGCGCCGCGCACTATCTGCCGGCCTATGCGGGCAACCTGGACATCATGACCAGCGCCGGCCTGCGCACCGCAGAACACATGGCCGCACGCATGCTGGCCGCCGAAGCCGTGGCCGCCTGACGCAGGAGATACAACACCATGAATCCGAACAAGAAGATCTACATCTCCGACGTGACGCTGCGCGACGGCAGCCACGCCATCCGCCACCAGTACAGCGTGGAGAACGCCAAGCAGATCGCCAGGGCGCTCGACGAGGCAAAGGTCGACTCCATCGAGGTAGCGCATGGCGACGGCCTCCAGGGCTCGAGCTTCAACTACGGCTTTGGCGCGCACACCGATCTCGAATGGATCGAGGGCGTGGCCAGCGTGGTCAAGCACGCCAAGATCGCCACGCTGCTGCTGCCCGGCATCGGCACCGTGCACGACCTGAAGAATGCCTACGATGCGGGCGTGCGCGTGGTGCGCGTTGCAACCCACTGCACCGAGGCCGACGTGTCGAAACAGCACATCGAATACGCCCGCAAGCTCGGCATGGAGGCCGTGGGCTTCCTGATGATGAGCCACATGACCTCGCCGGCGGCGCTCGCGCAGCAAGCCAAGCTCATGGAGAGCTACGGCGCGACCTGCTGCTACGTGGTGGATTCCGGTGGCGCGCTCGGCATGAACGACGTGCGCGATCGTTTCCGCGCATTCAAGGATGTCCTCAAGCCCGAGACGCAGACCGGCATGCACGCGCACCACAACCTGAGCCTGGGTGTGGCGAACTCCATCGTCGCCGTCGAAGAAGGCTGCGACCGCGTGGACGCCAGCCTTGCCGGCATGGGCGCGGGCGCGGGCAATGCGCCGCTCGAGGCCTTCATCGCCGCCATCGACCGCATGGGCTGGAACCATGGCACCGACCTGTACAAGCTGATGGATGCCGCCGACGACATCGTGCGTCCGCTGCAGGATCGTCCCGTGCGCGTGGACCGTGAAACGCTCGCGCTGGGCTACGCCGGCGTCTACAGCTCGTTCCTGCGCCACTCCGAGGCCGCCGCGGCCAAGTACCACCTCAAGACCGTCGACATCCTCGTCGAGCTCGGCAAGCGCCGCATGGTGGGCGGCCAGGAAGACATGATCGTCGACGTGGCGCTGGACATCCTCAAGCAGCGGGCCTGAGACCCGCAGGGCGCGGCAGGCAGGCAACACACAGACCCGGGCCCCGGGCCGCATGGCGCGGGGTCCGCGCCGCGCATTTCATCGATGGCATCTCCCGATGCCTGGTCAGATTTTGAAGAGACAAGTGAATCCCATGGCTGCAACACAACAGGGCCGCGAGGCCCAGACAAGCCAAGCCCCCGAGTCCGGCATCAGCGATGCAGACCGCCGCCGCGCGCTCTTTGGCAGCGCCGTCGGCAGCACCATCGAGTGGTACGACTATTTCCTCTACGGAACCATGTCGTCCATCGTTTTCGGCAAGCTGTTCTTTCCCTCGGACGATCCCGTCACCAGCCAGCTGCTGGCGCTCGCCTCGTTCGCACTTGCGTTCCTGATCCGCCCGATCGGCGGCATCGTGTTCGCGCACATCGGCGACCGCGTCGGCCGCAAGAAGACGCTCGTGATGACGCTGTCGATCATGGGCCTGTCCACGGTGCTCATCGGCCTTACGCCGACTTATGAAAGCATCGGCATCTGGTCGCCGATCCTGCTCACGCTGCTGCGCCTGCTGCAGGGCCTTGCCCTGGGCGGGGAGTGGGGCGGCGGCGTGCTGCTGGCCGTGGAATACTCGCCCGCCAACAAGCGCGGCTTCTTCGGCGCCGTGCCGCAGACCGGCGCGCTGTTCGGCCTGGCGCTGGGCAACCTGGTCACTTCCGGCCTGAGCATGGCGTTCTCGGAAGAGGCCTTCCTGTCCTACGGCTGGCGCATTCCGTTCGTGCTCTCGATCGTCCTGGTGATGATCGGCATGTGGATCCGCAACAAGGTCGAGGAAACACCCTCGTTCCGCAAGGTCGCCGAGCAGGCCAGGGCCAACCCCGCCACCGCGGCCACCAAGAAGCTGCCTCTGATGGAGACGCTCACCCAGCACTGGCGTCCGGTGCTCGTCGCCATCGGCGCGAAGTTCGTCGAGACCTCCACCTTCTTCCTGTTCGCGACGTTCACCATTTCCTACCTCGTGGGCCTGGGCTACAAGCGCGTGGAGGCGCTCAACATCGTGCTGATCGCCGCCGTGATCGCGGTGCCCGTGATGCTGTACTTCGGTGCGCTGTCCGACCGCATCGGCCGCAAGAAGGTCTTCGTGTGGGGCACGATCGTCATCGCGCTGTACGCGGGTCCCTACTTCTGGCTGCTCAATCAGGGCTCCGCGGTGATCTCCACCCTGGCCGTGGTGCTCGGCTTCTCGGTCATCTGGTCCACCTACGGCTCGGTGCTGGGCACGTTCTTCGCCGAGAGCTTTCCGCCGAATGTGCGCTACACCGGCATCTCGCTCGGCTACCAGGTGGGTGCGGCACTCGTCGGCGGCCCCATGCCCCTGATCGCCACGGCGCTGCTGGCTCGCTATCATGGCAGCTATGTCCCGGTTGCAGTCTTCATCGCGCTGTGCGCACTGGTCTCGCTGATCGCCATCAGCTTCACCAAGGACCGCACCGGACAACCATTGGACTCGTGATCTCGATGGCGTGTGGCATGCATGCGAGCGTGTGTGCCGGTGAAGGACGACACGCATTGAATTTCACCGCACTGCCCCGCATGCTTCGCCCGACATGAACGCCAACACCGCCAGCAAGACCACCAAACCCCTGGCCAGCCAGACCCTTTTCCGCGGCCTCGATGTCGTCAGCGCCGTTGCCGACGGCTGCCGCACCGTGAAGGAGATCTCCGAGAAAACGGGTATCACCTTCAGCACCACGCACCGGCTGGCGTCGGCGCTGGTGCAGATCCGCTACCTGCATTTCGAGCCGCGCAAGGGGTATCGCCTCGGCAGCCGGCTGGTCGAGTTGGGCTTCATCGCTTACCGCGAGTCGCCCATCATGGTGACGGCGCGGCCGTTCCTCGAGCAACTGGCCGCACAGACCCTGGACACCATCCACCTCGCCGCGCTCGACGGCGACGAGGGCATCATCTACCTGGACAAGATCGGCGGCCAGCGTCCCATCGAGGTCAACACCCGCATCGGCGGGCGCAAGCCCGTCTGCTGCACCTCGGTCGGCAAGGCGTTGATCCTGGACCAGGGCCGCTCGGCCTGGAAGAAGCGCTACCAGCAGGAGGCCGAGAAGGGCGTCGCGGGACGCCTCTCGGAAGACGAATGGCTGGCCGCCATGGCCAACTATGCGGCCAAGGGTTACACCTTCGACATGGACGAGAACATCGACGGCATCCGCTGCGTGGGCGCTCCCGTGCGCGATGCGAGCGGCGAGATCGTGGCGTCCATCAGTGTGACCAGCACGGATGCCTACACCGACGAGGCGCGCATGCGCGAGGTGATCCCGCTGGTGCAGGAGGTTGCACGGAAGATTTCCGTGCAGTTGGGCGCGGCGGGGTAACTGGGCAAGCGTGAAAGAAGCCTGAACCCAGTCCCCGGGTCCTGTCGTGGGTATGAGGAGCAGCGCAAGGTCAACGCAAGGCAAGCGGCGAAACGCTCCCAGGCCTGCCCGTGATGTTCAACGCCGCATCTGCCGCGGGCGTGGAGGCAATCACCACACCACGCTTCCACACCTTCAACCGCGTGGACCGCAAGCGAATCGCCTCGGAGGCCGAGCGGGCCTGCAGCAGCACCATGTCCGCATGGCAGCCGACCTGCAGCCCGTAGCCCTCGAGGCCCAGGATCTTCGCCGGCGTGACCGTCACGGCGTCAAAGCACTGGCGCATGGCGTTCTGGCTGGTCATCTGGCCCACGTGCAGGCCCATGTGCGCCACCTCCAGCATGTCGCCGCTGCCGAGGCTGTACCACGGGTCCATGCAGCAATCCTGCCCGAACGCCACGTCGATGCCGGCGGCCAGCATTTCGGGCACGCGCGTCATCCCGCGGCGCTTGGGATAGGTGTCGTGGCGGCCCTGCAGCGTGATGTTGATGAGCGGGTTGGCGATCGCCGAGACGCCCGCTTCGCGCATCAGCGGCAGCAGCTTGGAGACGTAGTAGTTGTCCATGCTGTGCATCGACGTGAGGTGCGAACCGTTCACGCGGCCCTGAAGGCCCAGGCGCTGCGATTCAAAGGCGAGGCTTTCGATGTGGCGGCTCAAGGGGTCGTCGCTTTCGTCGCAATGCATGTCCACGCGCAGGCCGCGCTCGGCCGCGAGTTCGCACAGCCAGCGCACGCTCTCGGCGCCGTCATGCATCGTGCGCTCGAAGTGCGGAATGCCGCCGACCACGTCCACGCCCATGTCGAGCGCGCGGACCAGGTTTTCCTGCGCACCCTTGGCACGCAGCACGCCGTCCTGCGGGAAGGCCACGAGTTGCAGGTCGATGTAGGGCCTGACCCGCTCGCGCACGTGCAGCAGCGCTTCGGTGGCCAGCAGGCGCGGGTCGCACACGTCCACATGGCTGCGGATCGCGAGCAGGCCGCGTGCGGCGGCCCAGTCGCAGTACGCGAGGGCACGCTCCACGATGGCGTCCTGCGTGAGCAGGGGCTTGAGTTCACCCCACAGCGCAATGCCTTCGAGGAGCGTGCCGCTCTCGTTCACGCGCGGCAGGCCGTAGCTCAGCGTGGAGTCCATGTGGAAATGCGAGTCCACGAACGGTGGCGAGACCAGCAGGCCACCTGTGTCGATTTCCTCGGCGCCCTGCGCCTTCAGTGCGGCTTCCACGGCCACGATGCGGCCCGCCTGCACGCCGATGTCGATGTTCTGGCGACCATCGGGCAATGTGCAGTGGCGCACGATCAGATCCAGCATGTCAACGCTCTCCCTTGCGATACGGTTTCATCAGCGCCTGCGGATAGCTGGCGCGGCGCGCCATCACCACCAGCGCCAGGATCGACAGCACATAGGGCAGCATCAGGTAGACCTGATACGGCACGAGGCCGCCGCTTGCGCCCTGCTGCAGCCGCAGCTGGAGCGCATCGAAGAAGGCAAACAGCAGCGCACCGAGCAAGGCCTTGCCGGGACGCCACGATGCAAACACCACGAGGGCCACGCAGATCCAGCCGCGTCCGTTGATCATGTTGAAGAAGAACGCGTTGAAGGCGGACAGCGTGAGGAACGCACCCGCCAGGCCCATGATGGCCGATCCCAGCACGATGGCGCCGGTGCGCACCCACACCACGTTGATGCCCTGGCTCTCGGCGGCCTGGGGGCTCTCGCCCACCATGCGGATCGCGAGGCCCAGCGGCGTGCGCATCAGCATCCAATAGAGTACCGGCACGAGCAGCAGCGCGACCAGTGTCAACGGCGTCTGCGCGTTCAGCACCGGGATCGGCAGCCAGTCCATGGCGGCGAACGGCTCGATGGTGGGCGGCGTGTCGACCTTCGGGAACTTCACCCGGTATGCGTAATACGACAGCGCGGTGGCGAGCATGGTGATGCCCAGCCCGCACACATGCTGCGACAGCGCGAGCCCCACGGTGAGCAGCGCATGCAGCAGGCCCAGCAGGCCGCCCGCCAGCATGGCGGCGAGCACGCCCGCCCACAGGCCGTGGCCGCTGTAGACGGTGAACCAGCCCACGAACGCGCCTGCGACCATGATGCCCTCGATGCCCAGGTTGAGCACGCCCGCCCGCTCGCACATCAGCACGCCGAGCGTGCCGAGGATCAGCGGCGTGGCCACGCGCAGCACGGCGATCCAGAACGGCATGCTGGCCAATGTATCCATGAGCTCCTGCATCAGCGGGCCCTCCACTGAATGCGGTATTGCGTCATCAGCGATGCGATCAGCACCGCGATGAGCGCGGCCGCGACGATCACGTCGGCGATGTAGGTCGGCACGCCCACGGTGCGGCTCATGCTGTCCGCGCCGACCTGGATGCCGGCCACCAGGATGGCGGAGGCCAGCACGCCGAGCGGCCGCAGGCCCGCCAGCATGGCGATCACGATGCCGGTGTAGCCAAAGCCCGGCGACAGGTCGAGCGTGACGTAGCTTGCGCGCCCGGCGACTTCGACCGCCCCCGCGAGGCCGGCGACACCGCCCGAGATCAGCGCCGTCATGACGATGGTGCGCAGCGTGCTCACTCCCGCGAACTTCGCAGCCTTCGGGTTGGCGCCCGTTGCACGGATGTCGAAGCCGAGAACGGTGCGTTCGAGCAGCAACCACAGCATCACGGCCAGCGCGATGCCCCACAGCAGGCCGGTGTGCAGGCGCGTGCCCTCGAGCAACCGGGAGAGTTCCAGGTCCGACTGCAGCGCCACGGTCTGCGGCCAGCCGAGCGCCATCGGATCCTTCATCGGACCGTCCAGCAGCGCCGACACCGCGAGCGCGACGATGAAGTTCAGCAGCAGGGTGGTGACCACCTCGTCCACGCCCAGGCGTGCCTTGAGCAGGGCCGGGCCGAGCAGCATGAGCGCACCCGCGAGGGCCGCGGCCAGCATCATCAGCACGAACAGCAGCGGCATCGGCAGATCGAAGCCCGTGCCGCCGTGCATGCCGCCCACCGCCACCGCGGCCAGGGCGCCCGCATACAGCTGGCCCTCCGCACCGATGTTGAAGAGCCGCGCACGAAACGCCACCGCGACGGCAAGGCCCGTGAGGATCAGCGGGATGGCACGCGTCAGCGTCTCGCTCCACGCGAACTTCGAACCGAAGCCGCCCTGGATCAGCAGCGTGAAGGTCTGCCCGACGGGCTTGCCCGCCCACATCACCAGCAGCGCGGCAACCAGCAGGGTCGCGGCGAGTGCGCACAGCGGCGCCATCAGCAGCGCTGAACGCGACAGCGCCTGTCTTTTTTCCAATCTCATGCCGGGACCTCTTCTGCGCTGCCCGCCATCGCCAGGCCGATGCTCTGGCGTGTCCAGTCGCCCGCAGGGCGCGCGGGTGAGAGATGGCCTTCGTGCATCACGGCAATGCGGTCGCCCATGAGCATCACTTCATCCAAATCATCTGAAATCAGCAGCACGGCTGCGCCCGCGTCACGCGCGGCGAGCAGCTGTTGCTGCACATAGGTGACCGCGCCGATGTCCAGGCCCCAGGTTGGCTGGTGGGCGACGATCAGCGTGGGGCGCCCTGTGTCCGATGCGCTCAGCGCGCGGCCAAGCACCAGTTTCTGCATGTTGCCGCCCGAGAGCGAGCGCGCCAGCGCATCGAGCCCGCCGCCGCGTACGTCGAAGTTCTCGTTGATCTTCTGTGCCTTGAGCCGCGCCGCGGTGCGTTTCACGAACCCGAGGAGTTTCAGGGTACGGCCCGGTTGGTGCAGGTACTCCGACACCGCGTTTTCCCATACCGGCAGATCGCCCACGACACCCGTGCCGTGGCGGTCCTCGGGGATGCGCGCGACGCCTTGCGCCACCAGTTGCGCGGGCAGGGAGGGCAGTGCCTTCCCTTGCAGCATGGCACGGCCCTGCGTGATGCCCACCATGCCGCTGAGTACGCCCGCAAGCGCCACCTGGCCATTGCCGGACACGCCCGCCACGGCCACGATCTCGCCGGAACGGATGTCGAGCGTCGCGCCGCGCAGCGCATCACGTCCCGCGGGCCCCGCGGATGTATGCACGCCCTCGAGCGCGCAGACCACGTCGCCCTGCACGGTGCTTGGATGGCGCACGCCGGCCTGCACGCTGCGCCCCACCATGGCGGATGCCAGGTCGGCCTGGGTGGCTCCCTGGCTCGTCATCTGGGCGACCAGCCTGCCGTGGCGCAGCACGGCGATGCGGTGCGACACGCGCAGCACCTCGCCCAGCTTGTGGCTGATGAAGATGATCGACAGGCCCTGGGCCACCATCTGCGAAAGCGTGTCGAACAGCGCCTCGCTCTCCTGCGGTGTCAGCACGGCGGTGGGCTCATCCAGGATCAGGATGCGCGCGCCGCGATACAGGGCCTTCAGGATTTCCACGCGCTGGCGCTCGCCCACGCTCAGGTTGCCCACCCGTGCATCGGGGTCGATCACCAGGCCGAACTGCCTGGAGACGGCCAGCAGCTTCTCGCGTGCACCCGTGCGCTGCGACAGCGGAGACCACAGCGACTCCGTTCCGAGCAGGATGTTGTCGAGCACGCTCAGGTTGTCGGCCAGGGCGAAGTGCTGGTGCACCATGCCGATGCCCGCGGCCAGTGCCGCGCGCGGATTGCCGGGCGGCAGCGCGTTGCCCTGCACGCGGATGCTGCCCTCATCGGCCACGTAGTGACCGAAGAGAATCGCCATCAGCGTGGATTTGCCCGCACCGTTCTCACCCAGAAGCGCGAGCACCTCGCCCGCGCCGAGCGTGAGCGAGATGTCATCGTTGGCCGTGAGGGACCCGAAGCGCTTGGTGATGCGGCTGAGTTCCAGCACCGGCGCCGGGCTGTTGTTTGCGCCGGCCGTTCCTTCCTGCGGCATCAGGGCTTGGGCTGAGCGTCGTTGACCTTCACGGTGAACTTGCCGGCCAGGATCTCGGCCTGCTTGTCAGCCACCTTCTTCTTGAGATCCGCGGGCACCTTCGCCTCGAACGTGCCCAGCGGCGCGAGCGACGAGCCGTTGTGCTTCATCATGGAATAGGGGCCGAAGTCGGCAGCCTTGAACGTGCCGGCCTTCACCTGCTTGATGGCTTCGTCCACGGTCGGCTGCATGTTCCACAGCGCCGAGGCGACCACGGTGTCGGGATACTGCTCCTGCGTGTTGATCACGTTGCCGATCGCGAGCACCTTGCGCTCCTTGGCGGCGTCGCTCACGCCGAAACGCTCGGCGTAGAGAATGTCAGCACCCTTGTCCACCATGGCGAACGCGGCTTCCTTGGCCTTGGGTGGATCGAACCAGCTGTTGATGAAGGTGATGCTGAACGTCACCTTGGGGTTCACCGCGCGCGCACCGTCCATGAAGGCGTTCATCAGGCGGTTCACTTCGGGAATCGGGAAGCCGCCCACCAGTCCGATCTTGCCCGACTTGGTCATGCCGCCCGCGATCATGCCCGACAGGTACGACGGCTCCTGGATGTAGTTGTCGAACACGGAGAAGTTGTTGCCCGCGGGCTTGCCCGAAGATCCCGCGACGAAGGCGATCTTGGGGAAGTCCTTGGCCACCTTGCGTGCCGCAGCCTCCACGCCGAACACTTCACCGAAGATGAGCTGCGAGCCGCCGTTGGCATATTCGCGCATCACGCGTTCGTAGTCGGGGTTGGCGACGTTCTCGGTGGCCTTGTATTCGATCTCCCCACGTGCCTCGGCGGCCTTCAGCGCCAGATGGATGCGGCTGACCCATTGCTGCTCGAACGGCACGGTGTAGATGCCGGCCACCTTGAGCTTGTCGGCGGCGAACACGGGGCTGGTGCCCAGGCTGGCAATGGCGGCAAGCGCTGCGGCAGCGAGGGTGGCACGGCGGGAGAGGGACTTCATCGGGCACTTCCTTTCAATGACTCGAAAGATGAAAAATCGGGGCAAACCCTTGATTATCTCAGCTCGTTCTCCTCATCAAGGGCGGCTCGACTCAAATTTTAGGGATCGATCACCCCAATGTTCAGGATAAACCCTCATACATCGCGATCCAGCGGGTACACGGGACGGCTCACACGATCGAATGCGAACCGCGAATAGTCCGAGGTGGTCACTCCGGGGCTGTCGCATTCCACCAAGCCGGCTGACAAGGGAACGAACACGGGTCTGCAGTACATGCGTGACTTGAGAAGCAAGTAGCGTGCCTTGGTCGGATCGACCCCAACGCAATGGAACACGCCCAGGTCCCAGGGCTCATGGGTCTGCTCGGTGACGACGATCTGCGCATCGCCGATATCGAGCAGCGCCGTGCGCCCCATCTGGCATTCCATGCCGTTGTAGATGGGACCGGAGACCACGTACTTGCCGTCGCTCAGCCGGCGTACCACGCCGCGCAGCGTGACGGGGCGCTTGTCCATTCCCAGGTGTGCGAGCGAGCGTTTGTTGCCCAGCGCGATCTCGACCTGTGCGTTCTCGCCGGCGTCAAACATCTGCGCGACCGCCTCCGGATCGCACAGCGGACCGACGGCGATGCCCTTCATGCCCAATGACAGTGCGGTCTGCAGCACATCCATGGTGTCGCAGGTGCCTCCCGACATGCAGTTGTCCCCATGGTCGAGCAGCAGCACGGGCTTGCCGTCCGCCCGCGTGGCCAGCTGCTGCGCCTTGGCGAGCGATTCGGCAAGCGGCTCGCTGTCGTAGATGAATTCGGCGCGGCGCTGCCAGATCGCCTTGTTGGCGAAGGCGTCGATGACGGGCTGCTGCGCTGGCGCGTCGCCCTTGCGGACGGTGGCCACCACGCTCACGCACGGTGCGGGGATGTCGGCCAGCGAGAAGCCGCCGAACACGGAGACGGCGGGCAGTCCCTGCGTCTCCATGACCCGGGCCTGTTCGCAGGCATCCTTCATCGGGCCGCTCAGCGTGGTGCTGCGCAGCGTGTGGCTCATCAGCGCCAGCGGCTTCCAGATCACCTCGTACTGAGTGTCCCCGCGCCACATTTCCAGCAGCAGGCGGCCGGCATGCTCGCCCGTTTCGTACATGTCGATGTGCGGATAGGTCTTGAAACCCACGATCACATCGGCGTTGCGGACGATCTTCTCGGTGATGTTGCCATGCAGGTCGAGCGCCACGCCCAGCGGCACGCCCGGGGCTGCGGCGCGCACGCGTGCGAGCAGGTCCCCCTCTCCATCGTCGCTGTTCTCGGCCACCATTGCGCCGTGCAGGTCAAGAAGGATGGCATCGCAGCCAGGCACGGCCTCGACGATGCGCCGTGTGAGCTCGTCGTACGCGGCGGCATGCACCGGGCCGCTGGGATTCGCCATGGCCGAGACCGGCGTCACCAGCTCCGCACCTTCGGCCTCGGCCAGCTCGATGAAGGCCGCCATCGCGGTGCGCATGCCCTTGTTCGCGCGATAGGCGTCGGCCCCATAGTTGGGCGCGAAGGCCTCAATGGGCGTCGGCACCGGCGAGAACGTGTTGGTCTCGTGGTTCAGTCGTGCGATCAGGAATCGCTTCTTCTGGGAACTCATGATGATTGCAAACTCCAGACCCCTGCGGGTCAATCGATGCCGACGCCGAGGTAGCGGTCCAGGGCGGCATCGTCGGCGAGAAAGTCGCTGTTGGTGGCCTCGTGCGCGATGGCGCCCTGTTCGATGATGTAGTGGCGGTCGGCAAGCTGCGTGCAGACTTCCAGGTTCTGCTCGACCAGCAGGATCGACACGCCCGCCGCCTTGATCACCTTGAGCTGCGCGACGATCTCCTCCACGATCACGGGAGCCAGGCCCTCGACGGGCTCGTCGAGCATCAGCAGCCGGGGGGCATTCATCAATGCACGGCCGATGGCCAGCATCTGCTGCTCGCCGCCGGACAGCTGGCCGCCGCCGTTGGTGCGACGTTCCTTCAGGCGCGGAAAGATCCGGTAGATGTCTTCCAGCTGCCATTTCGAGCTCTTCTTCTGGCCGAGCATCAGGTTCTCCTCCACCGTCAGCAGCTTGAAGATGCCGCGGTGTTCGGGCACGAGGCAGATGCCGCGCTGCGCCACCTGGTGCGTGGCGAGCCTGCTGGTGACATCGCCGGCGAAGCGTATCTGCCCCTGCGTGGGCTGCATCGCACCCGCGATGCACTTGAGCGTGGTGGTCTTGCCCGCGCCATTGCGCCCGAGCAGCGTGACCAGTTCGCCGTCGTTCACGTGCAGCGAGACGCCCTGCAGCACGTGGCTCTTGCCATAGTGCGCATGGATGCCGTCCACCTGGAGAATCGGTGCGGTGCTCATGCCTTGCCTCCGGTGATCATGTTGCCAAGGTAGGCCTTGCGCACGCGGTCGTCGTTGCGGATATCGTCAGGCAGGCCCTCGGCCAGCACGCGGCCCTGCTGCATCACGGTGATGGTGTCGGAGATGTCCATGACGATGTTCATGTTGTGCTCGATGAGCACCACGGTGTGCTCGCTCTTGAGGCTCTGGATCAGGTGCTTCATCTCGTCCAGGTCGTCGATGCCCATGCCCGAGGTCGGCTCGTCGAGGAAGATGGCCTTGGGCCGGGCGGCCAGCGCCATGCCCACTTCGAGGCGCCGCTGCTGGCCGTGCGAGAGATTGCCCGCCGGGGTGTCGGCAAAGCGTTCCATGCCGATGCGCGCGAGCACGCCCGCGACGGTGTCGGTGCGCGCCAGGCTGCCGGTGGGCTGGCGCCAGCAGTTGAGCGCCTGCGCGGGCGCCACGCCCTGCGCTGCCAGCCGCAGGTTCTCGCGCACGGGCAGCGTGAGGAACAGGCTGGTGACCTGGAACGAGCGCGCCATGCCGCGCCGCACGCGCACATGATCGGGCTCGCGCGTGACATCGTGGCCGTCGAAGACGATCTTGCCTCCGCTCACCGACTTGGTACCGGTGAGCATGTGGAACAGCGTGGTCTTGCCCGCGCCGTTCGGGCCGATCACCGAATGCACGGTATTAGCGCGTACCTTGATGTTCACGCCGCCGAGCGCCACAAACTTGTCGTAGCGCTTTTCCACGCCCACGGCCTCGAGCAGAACGGGACCGCCTGCATTTGCAATTGCGCTTGTGCTTGTGCTTGCACTCATGCGTGGCCTCCGTTGGTTCCATTGGTTCCATTCGCGCCGGTGCCCTGCGCACCGCTCTTGTCATCATCCTGCCTGGCCTGGCGGCTTCCGCGTGCCAGTTGCGCCAGCTTCTGGCACAGGCCCCAGAGGCCCCCCTGCATGCCCAGGCTCACGATCATCAGCACCACGCCGAGGATCAACAGCCAGCGCGGCCACAGCGTGGAGAGCCAGTCGCCGAGCAGCACATAGAAGGCCGCACCCAGCAGCGAGGCCAGCAGGTTGCCCGTGCCACCGATCACCGTCATCACCAGGATCATCTCGCTGGTGTGGTATTCGGCATTCGAGAGTGGGGCGATGCCCGTCATCAGCGCATGCAGTGCGCCGGCCAGGCCGGTCACCGCGCCAGAGATCACGAATGCCTGCAACTTGAGCAGCCGCAGGTTGTAGCCCACGGCGGCGGCGCGCTCCTCGTTGTCGCGCACCGCGAGCAGCGTGCGGCCGAAGATCGAATCGCAGACCGTGCGCAGCATCCAGTAGACGATGAGAAAGAGCACGGCTACGAAGCCGTAGAACTGCCACGGTGTTTCCAGCGGAATGAGCGTCTGCCCGGCAACGGAGATCGACTTGCGGGGGATGTCCATCAGCCCGTTATCGCCGCCCGTGAGGTCGGGCAGGCTGTAGGCCAGAAAATAGAACATCTGCGCGAACGCGAGCGTAAGCATCACGAAGTAGGTGCCACGCTGGCGGATCGCCACCCAGCCGACGATGGCGGCGCCGATGCCGCCGACCACTACCGCACCGAGCAGTGCGAGCGGCATGGAGATGGGCAATCTCGTGAGCACGATGCCGAGCGTGTAGCTGCCCAGGCCGAAGAACACGCCCTGGCCGAAGGACAGCAGGCCGGTGTAGCCGAGCAGCAGGTTGCAGGCCATCGCGGCGAGCGCATAGATCAGCACTTCGCTCGCGAGCGAGCCCGACTTCATGAACAGCGGCATGGCGACAACGATCACCGCTGCCGTCAGGAACTGGAAATTCTTGGAGGAGATCATGGTGTGGCGTTCCTCGTTATGCGTCAAACCTGGCGGCCCAGCAGGCCATTGGGACGCAGCAGCAGCACGGCCGCCATCGCCACGTAGATCATCAGGCTCGCTCCCGGCGGCCAGATGGTGCTCATGAGGCTCTGCACGATGCCGATCAGCAGGCCTCCCACGAGCGCGCCGCTGAAGCTGCCGAGGCCGCCCACCACCACGACCACGAAGGCCACGCCGAGCGCCTCGACACCCATGAACGGACTCACCCCGCGGATCGGCGCGGCGAGCACGCCTGCCAGCGCGGCCAGGCCCACGCCGAGCGCGAACACCAGGCTGAAGATGCCGAACACGTTCATGCCGAGCAGCGACACCATTTCGGTCGACTCGCTGCCGGCGCGCACCACGCTTCCCAGGCGCGTGCCTTCCAGCACCCACCAGATGATGACCGCGAGCACGGCGGTGAAGCCGATCACGAAGAGCCGGTACTTCGGATAGATGAAGCTGCCCCACATCACCACGCCGTTGAGCGTCTCGGGAACCGCCACGCTGTCGCCGAGCGGGCCCCAGATCATGATGACCACTTCCTGGATTACCAGCGCGAAGCCGACGGTGATGAGGATGTGGAATTCATGGGGCTTGGAATACACATGCCGCAGGATGAGTTTTTCCGTGACCCAGCCGACCGCACCGACGGCGAGGGGCACCACCACCAGCGACAGCCAGAAGCTCATGCCCCATTGCGCCATCTGGTAGCAGAAGTAGGCGCCCAGCAGATAGAAGGTGCCGTGCGCGAAGTTCACGAAGCGCAGCAGGCCGAAGACGATCGACAGGCCCACGGCCAGCAGGAAGTACAGCATTCCGATGCCGATCCCGTTGATCGTCTGAAGCAGGTAGATGCTCATTTTTGAAAGTGCTCGCCTGATGGCTTGCCTGGTTGGTCGGATGAATGGGTACAGGGTCCCGGCGGCATCCTCTCCCCATCCGCAAGAGGGGAAGGGCGGGGCTGGGGCAGGGATGGCGGCCGCCTTCGATCAGGCACACGGACCGCACCATGCAGCGGCCTCATCCCAGCCCTCCCCCCTTGGGGGCGAGGGCATCGCAAGGATCAACCCAGCTTGCACCCGGTCTGGTCGACCGGCAGGAAGGACTTGCCCGAGCTGACGATGTCGGCGTAGTCGTCCTTGTTCTTCATCTTGGACTTGGCCTTGCCCTTGAGCAGGTAGTAGTTCTTGAGCACCTGGTGGTCGGCCTTGCGGATTTCCTCTTCGCCGGTGAGGCCCTGGTACTTCATGCCTTCCATGGCCGCGATCACGGCCTTGGTGTCCACCGTGCCGGCCTTGATGATGGCATCGATCATCAGCTTGGTGATGATGTAGGAGCCCGCCAGGCTGTAGTTCGGGTTGAACTTGAACTTGTCGTTGGTGCGCTTGACGAGGTCGAGGTTCAGCGGCGCATCCACCGTGTGCCAGTACTGCGCGCCGAAGTAGACGCCGTCGCACAGGTCGGGGCCCAGCGACTCGAACTGCTCCAGGCCCGACGCCCAGGCAATCAGGATGGTCATGTTCTTGTTCATGCCGAAGCTCACGGCCTGGCGCAGCGTGTCGGACGATTGCTGGCCGAAGTTCAGGATCAGCAGCACATCGGGCTTGGCCGCCACGGCGTTGGTGAGGTAGCCGCTGAACTCCTTCTCGGTGAGCGAGTGGTAGCTGTTGCCCACGTGCTCGATGCCGCGCTCCTTGAAGATGTTCTTGGCCGCGGTCAGCAGGCCATCGCCGAACACGTATTGCGGCGTGATGGTGTACACGCGCTTGGCCTTGGGGTGGGCGTCCAGCAGCGGCCGCACGGTCTGCTCGATCGCGCCGAAGGTGGGAACCGACCAGCGGAACGTGGCGCTGTTGCAGTCCTTGCCGGTGATCTCGTCGGCGCCGGCGGTGGTGATGAAGATGCCGCCCGCCTTCTCTGCCTCCTTGCCCATGGCCAGCGATTCGGAGGAAAGGATGCCGCCGGCAAAGAACTTCGCGCCCTGCTGCGAGGCGTCCTGCACCTTGCGGATCGCGGTGGCGGGCTTGCCCTCGGTGTCGAGCAGCGTATAGGCGAGCGGGCGGCCCAGCGCCTTGCCGTACTGCTCGATCGCGAGCTTCATGCCCATGTCTGCGAACTTGCCGTTGGCGGCGAAGGCACCGGACATCGGCACGGGGCAACCGAACTGGATGGCGTCCTTGGCCTGCGCCCAGGCGTTGTGGGCCAGGCCCAGGGAGCCCGGCAATGCGCCGAGTGCGGACAGCTGAAGGAAATTGCGGCGTTGCATGAAAGTGTCTCCGGGTGGAATCGAGACCATGGCGGTCTGCTTTGTTATGGGAGCACGATGCGTGCCAGATCGGATCGGGCCACTTGTGCTCCTCTGTGCTATTTATAGTGACAAATAGAACAAATATGACGCGGACAAACCCTAGACGATGGTGACAAATCACGTTCGCGGTGCATACTGCACCAAGCCCGTGAATGCACGCATGCCGTGCCCGTACGGTGTCCGCTCTATCACGTCCAACATGGCAACAAAGAAGTCTTCACCGCTGGCCATCAAGCAGTTCCGGCAGCTCAAGCGCTCTGATCTGGTAGCCCAGGAAATCAAGCGCATGATCACCGAGAAGAATCTCAGTCCCGGTGACCGGCTGCCGCGCGAGAGCGAACTGCAGGCGCAGTTCGAGGTCAGCAAGGGAACGATTCGCGAAGCGCTCAAGTCGCTCGAGGTGCAGGGGCTCATCACCATTTCCACGGGCCCGTCGGGCGGGGGAACCATCGTGGAAGTGCCGCTCGATCGCACGTTGCAGTTCCTGCAGAACTACCTGTTCTTCAAGGAAGTCACGATCGACAACATCTACGCGGTGCGCATGATGCTGGAGCCGGAGCTTGCCGCCGGGGCGGTTGCGCATCTCACGGAGGAGGACTTCGTGGCGCTTGAGCACAGCATCACCTGCTGCGATCCCGCGTCGAGCCAGACGGACCTCATCATGCAGCGCCGCGAGGACGTGAACTTCCACGACATCCTGGCCGCGGCCAACCCGAATCCCTTCCTGCGCTTCACGTGCGAGCTGATCAACGAGATGATCCGCCAGCTCATCGTGTTCGGCAACCGCACGCCCCAGACCGAGCATCGTCGCTTCGGCGAGGAAAACGCCAACTACCACCGCGACATCGTGGCCGCGGCCCGGGCGCGCGACGCGGAGCAGGTGCGTGCCCTCATGACCCGGCACATGCAGGATGCGACGCGCGCGGTCAAGCGCATGAAGGGACGCATCCAGGGCCGTTTGATTCTGGATGCCGATTCGCTGCGCAGTCCGCGCGTGCCCGTATCCACCGCATCCCAGGCTGTGCTGGAGAAAAAGCCAACCACCTCCAGGAAATCAGCGGGCAGCGCGAGGACGACCTCCAGGTCTTCCAAGGCAAAGTCGACCGCCAGCTGACACGATACTTCTCGTGGCATGGCCATGGATCTTCCCTGCGGGGAGCTAAGCCCCCGGCACATGTAGGACAAGCCAAGGGCACTGCTATGCTCGCGCGCCGCCAACAGCGCGCTGTGGTGCAGGATTCTTCGGCCGCGATCCAGTCGTTCATTCGCTCACCCCGTCTTTATCTAGCCATCCGTCCATCCATCCATTCACTCCAACCGTCCTCCCGCCCATGTTCCATTCGTTCGCTTCGGCCCCACGCATCTCCTCTCATCGCGGCACCCTGCGTGTCGTGGCCACGGCTTCCTTCGCCGTGCTGTCCTCGCTGATGGCCGCCACGGCCGCGCAGGCCGATACCGGCAACTATCCGAACAAACCCATCCGCCTGATCGTGCCGTATGCCGCAGGCGGGTCCACGGACATCATCGGCCGGCTGCTGGCGCAGAAGATGGGAGAAAACATGGGCGCCTCGGTGGTCGTGGACAACAAGCCCGGCGCGAACGGCACGATCGGCTGCGACTACGTGTCCAAGCAGCCCGCCGACGGCTACACCATCATTCTTGGAGACGTGGGTTGCATGGCGATGGCGCCCGGCCTGTACACCAAGCTGCCCTACAACCCCCTCAAGGACTTCAGCGTGGTGAGCCTCGTCGGCCGCAGCCCGCTGGTGCTTACTGTGGGCAGCAAGAGCCCGCTGAAGTCGGTAGCCGACCTGACCGCGGCGGCGAAGGCCCAGCCCGGCAAGCTGAATTTCCCGTCGTCCGGCACGGGCGGTCCCAACCACCTGGGTGCGGAGCTGTATGCGATGCAGGCCAACGTGAAGGTCACGCATGTGCCTTACAAGGGCAGCGCGCCTTCGGTGGTGTCGCTCGTGGCCGGTGAAACGGACTTTGGCTTCCTGACCGCCGTGACAATCAACTCGCAGCTCAATGCGGGCAACGTCAAGGCGCTCGCGGTGGCGCATACCGAGCGCCTGCCCGCCATGCCGAACGTGCCCACCTTCATCGAGCAGGGCCTCAAGGGCTTCACGGCCGACGCGTGGTTCATGGCGGCAGTGCCTGCGGGAACGCCTCAGCCGGTGGTCGATCGCCTGTACAAGGAGATTGCGAAGGCGCTGCCGGATGCGGAAGTGAAGGCCAAGTTCGACTCGGCGGGGGTACTGCCTTCCGGGCTGGATCCCAAGGCTTCCACGGCTTTTCTCGGGGATGAGATCGCCAAGTGGCGGGCTGTGATCAAGACTGCGAATATCACGTTGGATTGATCGTTCCTTTTCGGGGAGGGGACTTTGATCTCCTCCTGCTGTGGGATTTCGAGTTCGAGGCCGGGAGTGTCCCCGACCTCCGCCCCGAGCGCGTCCTACGAAACCGACGCGACCCATGCGCGGGCAGCCGAGCAAAGGCTGCGCCCCCTTCCCGAACTGCGCAGCATTCGAGAGAAGGGGGAAAGCGCGCAGCGCCTCAGGGGGATGCCACAAAACTAGAACACAGCCCACAAAACCGGCGCGCCCCATGCGAGGGCAGCCGTGCAAGGGCCGCCCCGCCGCACTGGCTGCGTCCCCCTTCCCGAAGCGACGCAGTCGCGTAGAGAGAAGGGGGAAGGCGCGAAGCGCCTCAGGGGGATGCCACAAAACTAGAACACAGCCCACAAAACCGGCGCGCCCCATGCGAGGGCAGCCGTGCAAGGGCCGCCCCGCCGCACTGGCTGCGTCCCCCTTCCCGAAGCGACGTAGTCGCGTAGAGAGAAGGGGGAAGGCGCGAAGCGCCTCAGGGGGATGCCTCTTATCTACTGCTAGGAAAGCTGAACATCGTCCCTTCGCGCACGCCAGCCGAAGGCCAGCGTTGCGTGATGGTCTTGCGCTTGGTGTAAAAGCGCACGGCGTCCGGGCCGTAGGCATGCAGGTCGCCGAACAGCGAACGCTTCCAGCCGCCGAACGAGTGATAGGCCACCGGCACGGGCAGGGGCACGTTCACGCCCACCATGCCGACCTGGATGTGGTCGGTGAAATAGCGGGCCGCTTCGCCATCGCGTGTGAAGATGCAGGTGCCGTTGCCGTACTCGTGGTCGTCGATGAGCTTCATCGCTTCCTGCAGGTTCTTGGCGCGCACCACGCCGAGCACGGGGCCGAAGATTTCTTCCTGGTAGATCTTCATGCCGGGCTTCACGTCGTCGAACAGGCAGGCGCCGAGGAAGTAGCCTTCCTCATGGCCGGCCACCTTCACGCCGCGGCCGTCGACCACCAGCTTGGCGCCTTCGGCCACGCCGGCATCGACGTAGGCCTTCACCTTCTCGAAGTGCTGCTTGGTCACGAGCGGACCCATGTCGTTGCTGTTGTCGGTGCCGGGGCCGACCTTCATCTTGCTGATCTCGACCTTGAGGGCCTCGATGACCTTGTCGGCCGTGTCGTCGCCGATGGTGACCACCAGCGGCACGGCCATGCAGCGCTCGCCGCAGCTGCCGTAGGCCGCGCCCATGAGCGCGGTGACGGCGTTGGAGATGTCGGCGTCGGGCATGACGATGGCATGGTTCTTCGCGCCGCCGAGTGCCTGCACGCGCTTGCCGTTCTTGCAGCCTTCGGCGTAGATGTATTCGGCGATCGGCGTGGAGCCCACGAAGCTCACGGCCTTCACGCGCGGGTCCTGCAGCAGCGTATCAACGGCTTCCTTGTCGCCGTTGACCACGTTGAGCACGCCCGGTGGCAGGCCCGCTTCCAGTGCCAGCTGGGCGATGAGCAGGGCGCTCGATGGGTCGCGTTCGGAGGGCTTGAGCACGAAGGTGTTGCCGCAGGCGACGGCCATGGGCCACATCCACAGCGGCACCATGGCGGGGAAGTTGAACGGCGTGATGCCGGCCGTGACGCCCAGCGCCTGGAACTCGCTCCAGCTGTCGATGTTCGGACCCACGTTGCGGCTGTGCTCGCCCTTGAGCAGCTCGGGGGCGTAGCTTGCATACTCGACGTTCTCGATGCCGCGCTGCAGCTCGCCATGCGCATCGGCCAGCACCTTGCCGTGCTCGGCGGTGATGAGCGCAGCGATCTTGTCGGCGTTTTCCTCGAGCAGCACCTTCAGCTTGCTCATCACGCGGGCGCGCTTGAGCGGCGGAGTGTTGCGCCATGCGGGGAAGGCCTTTTCCGCGGAGGCGATCGCCTCTTCGACCGTGGCCTTGCTGGCCAGGGCGACGTTGGTGGTCGACTGGCCCGTGGCCGGGTTGAAGACGGGTTGCGTGCGGGCGGTGTCTGCAACGATCTTGCCGTCGATAAGATGGCCCACAGTAGAAGTGACGTTCTTGTCGTTGTTCATTTTTTTGTGGCTTTACTTTAAAGGTGAAAGGTCAGTCGTTTGGGGGGGACGATATAGGCCCTCATGCGTTGTTGTGGAAGCCTTGTCGTACAGGAGTACTGTCTGCGGCTTCACGCCTGGCCTGAGGGCCTATCTCGTCATTGTGGTGGGTGATTCGTGGGCTCGCTGCGCTTCGCAAGCCCTGGTTTGAACACGCAAACCAGGAGACGAGTTACGGGCAGTTTGCTACATCAGGCGACCGTTTGGATAGTCTCGCCCAGCGCGTTGATCAGGCGATCGATCTCCGCGCGCTCGCTGATGAAGGGGGGCGCGAGCTGGATCGTGTCGGCGCCGTAGCGCACGTAGAAGCCCAGTTCCCACATCTTCATCGCGATCTCGTAGGGGCGCTTGGCGGGTTCGCCGGGAGCGTGCTCGATCGTGAAGCCGGCAGCGAGGCCGTAGTTGCGGATGTCGGCGATGTGCCGGGTACCCTTCAGGCTGTGCACGGCGCTCTCGAAGTAGGGGGCCAGTGCCTTCACGCGGCCGGGGCCGTCTTCCTTTTCCAGCAGGTCGAGCGCTGCCACGCCGGCGGCGCAGGCGATCGGATGGGCAGAGTAGGTGTAGCCGTGCGCGAACTCCAGCATGTACTCGGGGCCGCCCGCTGCCATGAACGTGTCGTAGATGTCCTTGCTGGCAACGCAGCCGCCCAGGGGCTGGGCGCCGTTGGTGACCTGCTTGGCGAAGTTCATGATGTCGGGCACCACGCCGAAGGCGTCCGCGCCGGTCATCGCGCCGCAGCGGCCGAAGCCGGTGATGACCTCGTCGAAGATCATCAGGATGTTGTTCTGCGTGCAGATCTCGCGGATGCGCTCGAGGTAGCCCTTGGGCGGGATCACCACGCCGGCGGATCCTGCGAACGGCTCGATGATCACGGCGGCGACGTTGCTCGCATCATGCAGCGCGATGATGTCCAGCAGCTTGTCGGCGAGCGCACGGCCGCCCTCTTCGGCCATGCCCTTCTGGAAGGTGCCCGCGGGTGGCTGGGTGTGGGGCATGTGGTCTGCAGCGATGCCCTGGCCGTACATCTTGCGGTTGCCGCCGATGCCGCCCACCGAGATGCCGCCGAAGTTCACGCCGTGGTAGCCCTTCTCGCGGCCGATCAGCACGGTCTTGCTGGCCTGGCCCTTCAGGCGCCAGTAGGCGCGTGCCATCTTGAGCGAGGTGTCCGCGGCCTCGGAGCCAGAGCCGGTGAAGAACACATAGTCCAGGCCCTGGGGTGTCAGGCCCTTGATCTTGTTGGCCAGCTCGAACGCGGCGGGGTGGCCGAACTGGAAGGCCGGCGCGTAGTCGAGCTGCAGGGCTGCCTTGCCGATGGCTTCGGCGATCTCGCGGCGGCCGTGGCCGAGGCCCGTGCACCACAGGCCCGAGAGGCCGTCGAAGACCTTGCGACCCTTGTCGTCACGCAGATATGCGCCTTCGGCACCCACGATCATGCGGGGATTGGCCTTGAAGTTGCGGTTGCCGGTGAAGGGCATCCAGTGTGCGTCGAGCCAGGCGGCATCGGTGCGGACGGCGCCGGCGGCGCTTGCGGGATTGTCGATGGTGGCGAAGCTCATGCGTGTCTCCAGAAGGTTCGGGCAAGACGTTGATCGGGAAAGAAATTCCGCGC
This sequence comes from Diaphorobacter ruginosibacter, assembly GCF_014395975.1. Classification (NCBI taxonomy): domain Bacteria; kingdom Pseudomonadati; phylum Pseudomonadota; class Betaproteobacteria; order Burkholderiales; family Comamonadaceae; genus Diaphorobacter; species Diaphorobacter ruginosibacter. The sequence goes on from NZ_CP060714.1 coordinate 4,700,062, forward strand.
CCCGGCAGGATGCGGCATGGGTGCATTGTTGGGTTGGCGGATAATCCGGTAAATAGCGCAATATCACTGTTTACTTGAGGATTTATGCAAGTAAAAAAGACAGCCTCCGCCAGGCCCGCTTCCCGTACGAAACAGACCCCGCTGGCCACGCGCAACCGCGCCGTCCTGGGCCAGCTCAGCGACATGGACCTGCGCCTGCTGCAGGTCTTCAAGGCGGTGGTGGAATGCGGCGGCATGTCGGCTGCGGAGCTTGAGCTCAACATCGGCACCAGCACCGTGAGCCGCCACGTCAAGGACCTGGAGATGCGCCTGGGCCTCACGCTGTGCCGGCGCGGCCGTGCGGGCTTCGCGCTCACGGCGGAAGGCCAGCGGGTGTACGAGGAGACGCTGCGCCTGCTGGCGTCGGTGCGGGGCTTTCGCGACAGCATCGACGACATCCATGCGCGCATGGGCGGCCAGCTCGCGGTGGCGGTGTTCGACAAGACGGCCAGCAATCCGGCGGCGCGCATCGGGGAGGCAATCGGTGCGTTCAATGCGCTGGCGCCCGACGTGCACCTGCAGCTGCACGTGGGATCGATCAACGCGATCGAGCGTGGCGTGATGGACGGCACCTTCCAGGTGGGCATCATTCCCACGCACCGCAGCTCGCACAGCCTGGTCTACCACCGGTTGTTCGGCGAGACCATGCAGTTGTATTGCGGCGCGCGCCATCCGCTCTTCGAGGCGGACCATGGGGCGCTCGACTGGGATGCGGTGCGCGACTATCCGTTTGCCGGGCTGGGGTACCACTCGCCCAACATGGAGCTCACGCACCAGGCACGGCTTTCGCGCGCGGCGACGGGCTTCGACCAGGAGTCGATCGCCACGCTGGTCCTCTCGGGCCGCTATCTGGGATTCCTGCCCGACCACTATGCGCAGCATTTCGAGGCGCAGGGACTGATGCGCGCCGTGCACCCCGAGCTGCTCAACTACTACTGCGATTTCGTGAGTCTGGTGCGCAAGTCGCCGCAGCCCAGCCGCGCGGCGGCGGCGTTCGGAAAGTGCCTCGTGGATGCACACGCCTGAGCGCAAGGTCGAGCGCCTGCGCATGGAAAGGCCTAGGAAACCTCTGCATAACTCCCTGCCATCGTCTGAACGTGGCCTCGGGCGATCCGCGGCGTTGTCTTTTTCGTCAATAGCTACGGCTATTGCCTTCAAAAGACGCCTTGCGGCTCATCCCGATCCACGTCCAGCCTATTGGCGAAGGTTATGCAGAGGCTCCCTAGGTGATACGATCCGGGCACTCTTGCAGGTCCTGCAGTGTCGAGATTTCCATGGTTTTCGTCCGACGGGCGGCGCATCATCGTCCTCCGACACATGCCGCAGGTGCTCGCAAGGGAGTCCTCATCTTCATGAACCTCACTTTGCGAAAGCCAACGATGCCCCTGCAGCGCCGCCATTTCATCGCCCTGTCCACTCTGGCCGCCTCGGCCGGCTCGTTCCGCGGCGCGCTGGCCGCATCCGCGCCCTCCGAAGACAGCCTCAAGGGCTGGCGCCAGTACGAGATCACCACCAAGGTGCAGGTGTCCGAGAAAACACCCCGTGCACGCGTGTGGATCCCCGTGCCCGTCAAGCACCTCGAGAACTACCAGCACACGCTCGACCTGAGCTTCAACGCCCCGGGCGCGAAGAAGGTCGAACTCGTCGCGCAGCCCGGAAGCGACGTGCGCATGGTCATGGTCGAATGGGCCGACGCCAGCGCGGCGCAGACGGTGGAAATCACCAGCCGCATCGCCACGCGCGACATTGCCGCCGACCTGGGAGGCAGCGGCCACGAACGCAGGCTGCCCGCTGCGGCGCTGCGCCCCTACCTGCAGCCGACCTCGCTCGCGCCGCTGCATGGCATCGTCAAGGAGACGGCCGACCGGATTCAGGCCGACGCAGGCCATCCCAGGGACGCGGTCGGCAAGGCCCGCGCGATCTATGAATGGATCGTCGCCAATGCCACGCGCAACCCCGCCGTGGCCGGCTGCGGCACGGGCGACGTGAGCTACACGCTCACGTCGGGCAACCTGTCGGGCAAATGTGCCGACCTGAACGGCTTGTTCACGGCGCTGGCGCGTGCCGTGGGCGTGCCAGCGCGCGACGTGTACGGCGTGCGCGTGGAGGACTCCGCACGCGGCTTCAAGAGCCTGGGCAAGAGCGGCGACATCACGAAGGCACAGCACTGCCGCGCGCAGTTCCATGCCGAGGGCCTTGGCTGGGTGCCGGTCGATCCGGCCGACGTCGCCAAGGTCATGCTCGAAGAGCAGCCGGGCGGGCTGCCCAAGGATGCGCCCAAGGTGCGTGCCGCCAAGGCCCTGCTGTTCGGCGCCTGGGAAGGCAACTGGATGGCCTACAACACGGCCGCCGACGTGCGCCTGCCGGGCTCCGAGCGCGTGGAGGGCTTCCTGATGTATCCCCAGGGCGAGACCGCCAACGGTCGCCTGGACAGCCTCGATCCGGCGAACTTCAGCTATACCATCGCCTCGCGCAAGCTGGCCTGATCGCCATGGAGAAGAAGCACAGCGCGCCGCACCTGCAGCAGCACCGCAGAGCCCACTTGCGCCACCTTGGCGCCCTGGCCTGCGTGGCTTGCGGGCTGGCGGGCACCCTCCGGCCCAGCCATGCCGTGCAGCCTGCCGATGCGAAGGAGGCGAGCGGGGGCAAGCTGCGACCCTGGAAAAAGGGCGCCACGCCCGCGCTGTTGGCACAGACGCTCGACGGCCAGCAGGTCACGCTCAAGGCGTTTACCGGACGGCCGCTGATCCTGAACTTCTGGGCTTCGTACTGCGGTCCCTGCCGTCTCGAGATGCCGTCGTTCAACATGCTGATGGACCTGTACGGGGACAAGCATCTGCAGGTGGTGGCCGTGAACCATGGCGAGATGCCTGCGCGCGTGCTGCAGTTCCTGAAGGAGGTCCCGTTCGAGGGGCGTGTGCTGCTGGACCGGAGCCAGACGCAGATGAAGGCCTGGAGTGCGTATGCGCTGCCGACCAGTTTCGTGCTGGATGCCAAGGGGGAGATCCGGTTCTGGCATGTGGGGGAGATGGATTGGACGGACTCTGATGCGCAGGCGAAGTTGCAATTGGTGATGGGGGGCTGAGTTGGCGGCTCTTGCTTATCTTGTCTTGAGATTCTTCTGCTGGGTGGTTTGTGGCAGAGGCCGGGACTGCCCCCGGCGGGGCAGTAACTTTTTGGTCTTGCCCAAAAAGTCACCAAAAATGCGCTTTCAATGCGGGGGCACGCGGTAAAACTCACTTCGCGCTGCGCGCTCCGTTCAGACAGCCACCGCGAGTCAGTTTGGAAGAGGTGCACTCGGCACATCGCTGCGCTCGTGCCTGCTCGCCCGACTTCGGGCGAGCCGACAGCGCCACTTTTGAACCACAGGGGTGAATTGGGACACTGCACATCTCGCGAAGTCGCGAGATGTGAAAGCACGAGCGCAGCGATGTGCCGAATGCTCCTCCCCTCATCTGACTCACGGCGGCTGTCTGAGCGGCGCGCCGCAGGCGCAAAGCGAGTTTTGCCGTGGGTATTAAGACGCTTTTTTGGTGACTTTTTGCGCGCGCAAAAAGTTACTGCCCCGCCGGGGGCACTCCCGGCCTCCACCCTCAAAACAACCACTACACCTCAGATGGCTCGTACCTTCTGGCGCCGTGGGGAGGAGGAAGGAGGGAGCATCGCCCCTAGGAGTTTGAGTGCCAACTCAATGCACCTCCGCACGCACCTGCCATCCCGTCACCAACCATCGCCAGAAGGCCTGGAACCAGCGTGTCAGCATGTCAGGCTCCCTGCATTGCAGCAGCGGTGCCGCGTCGCTTGAGCGAGCGCTCCCACACCTTTTCATGGAAGAAGAAGGCCACCGCCTGCACCGTGGGCTCCAGCAGGCTGAGCGTGAGCGAGGCGATCAGGTTGCCGGTGACGGCATAGGCCACCATCGCGGCGACGCAGATGTGGATGAGGTAGTAGCTGCCGGTCTTCATCAATGTGAGCCGGTTGTGGCGGGCGGCATCGAGCAGGCGGGTCATGATCGGGAGTTCCTTTTGAAGATGGTTTAATGATAGTTGTTCTCATCTTCAAGGGCCAATCGAAAGTCTTGAACGCCGCGATAGGCAGCACATGGGCAGGACTCGTAACCACGTGTGTTTGTGATGAAGCGTCAGTAGCGAGTCGCTATGATGCGCAGGTTCGGTGGCTCAGCCACCATCCCAACGATTTCATTCACGGAGCGGGAGCGTTTTCATGGCACTGATGGACTTCATCAAGAAACAGTTTATTGACATCATTCAATGGACTGAGGACAGCGATGGCACGTTGGCATGGCGCTTCCCCATGCGCGACATGGAAATCCAGAATGGCGCCACGCTCGTCGTGCGCGAGTCGCAGCTGGCCATGTTCGTCAACGAAGGCAAGGTGGCCGACGTGTTCATGCCCGGCACGTACAAGCTGACCACGCAGACGCTGCCGGTCCTGACCTACCTGAAGAACTGGGACAAGCTGTTCGAGTCGCCCTTCAAGAGCGATGTCTACTTCTTCAGCACGCGCCAGCAGATCGACCAGAAGTGGGGCACGCCCCAGCCCATCACCATCCGCGACCAGGATTTCGGCATGGTGCGCCTGCGCGCATTCGGCAACTACGCCTACCGCGTGGCCGATCCCAAGCTGTTCCACACCGAGATCTCCGGCACGCGCGACAACTACACGGTCGATGACCTCGACGGCCAGTTGCGCGGCGTCATCCTGCAGCACATCAGCACGGCGATTGCCGCGAGCGGCGTGCCGTTCCTCGACCTTGCGGCGAACCAGATCATGTTCGCCGATGCGCTTGCGAAGGACCTGACTCCGGCGCTCGAGAAGATCGGCCTGAAGCTCGAAGGCATGACCGTGCAGAACGTGTCGCTGCCCGAGGAACTGCAGAAGATCCTCGACCAGAAGATCGGCATGGGCATGGTCGGCAACGACATGGGCAAGTTCATGCAGTACCAGACCGCGCAATCGATCCCGAAGTTCGCGGAGAGCGCGGGCCAGGGCGGCGGTATCGCGGGCGATGCGATGGGCCTGGGCGCCGGCGTGGCGCTGGGCCAGGTGCTCGCGCAGAACCTGCAGCAGGGCTTGCAAGGCGGTGGTGCTGCCGCAGCGCCCCAGGCTGCTGCACCCCAGGGCGCACCGGCGGCTGCCGCGATGAAGCCCGAGGAGGTGATGGCCACGCTCGAGAAGCTGGGCGAGCTCAAGTCCAAGGGCATCCTCACGCAGGAAGAATTCGACGCGAAGAAGACCGAGCTGCTCAAGAAGCTGGTGTGATCTTCCGCGTGCCCGTGTCTTCCGCGAGGGCGACCGCCGCAGGCTCTGGAGAGGAGGCCTGCAGCGGCGCCGTGTACCAACAAGATGAACTGATCTATGGCAGATAGCGCGACCCAGCGTTCCTATTCCGCGCCCTGCCCGGGTTGCGGCGCGCCTGTGGAGTTCAGGAGCGCGCAGTCGATCTACGCGGTCTGTCCCTACTGCCAGAGCACCGTGGTGCGCGATGGCGAGGTGCTCAAGCGCATCGGCAAGATGGCCGAGGTGTTCGACGACTATTCGCCGCTGCAGCTCGGTGCGTCCGGCACGATGCCGATCGACGGCAAGAGCGTCCCCTTCATGCTGGTGGGGCGCGCGCAGTACAAGGGCGAGCAGGGCAGCTGGAACGAGTGGAACGCATTCCTGCCCGACGGCAGCCTGGCCACGCTGAGCGAGGACAACGGCAACTTCGTCTTCACCCGTGGCGCGCCGCTCGGCCGCGACGTTCCCGCCGCGGATCGCTTCCGTGTGGGCATGACCACGGCCGTGGGCGGCAAACAGTTCAGCGTCAGCACGAACCTGCAGGCGTCGCTCGTGGCGGCGCAGGGCGAGTTGCCCAGGCTGGCGCCACTGGGCCAGCCGTTCACTGTGGTGGAGCTGCGCAGCGACGATGGCGAGGTGCTGTCGATCGACTATGGCACCACGCCGCCGCAGATCCAGCGCGGCTACGCCGTGCGGCTCGAAGCCCTGAACATGAAGGGGCTCAAGGATGGAGCCTCCGTCAAGGACGAGCGCGCGCGCCAGTTCAACTGCCCCAATTGCGGCGCACCGGTCACGGTGGCGCTGGACAGCACGCAGTCATGCACCTGCCCCTCCTGCAAGAGCATCATCGACCTGAGCCAGGGTGTGGGCGGCGAGATGCGCTTTGCGGCACAGGACGAGCCCGTGGAGCCGATGATCGCGCTGGGCCGCATCGGCGAATTCGAGGGCGCGAAGTGGCAGGTGGTGGGCTTCCAGCACCGCATGGGTGTGGAGCCCGGCGACGACGAGTGGTTCGGCTGGGACGAATACCTGCTCTACCACCGCAAGCGCGGCTTCATCTTCCTCGTGGATTCCACCGACGGCTGGAGCCTGGTGCGCCCGACCACGGGGGCACCGAAGTACAACCGGGGGGCGAACAGCACCAAGTACCTCGGCACGAACTACGAGCTGCAATACAGCTACAAGGCCGAGACCAGCTACGTCGTGGGCGAGTTCTATTGGCCCGTGGTGCGCGGACAGACCACCTTCAACAGCGACTTCGAGAGCTCGAGCGGCAAGGCCGTGCTTTCCCGCGAGGAGTCCAAGGGCGAGGTGACCTGGTCCCACGGTGAGCGCATCGATGCCGTCGTCGTCGCCAACGCGTTCAAGATGACCGACAAGCTCGCGCGGTTCAAGCGCGAGGACGCTGCGCCCGTGCTGTCCGCCAAGGGCATAGGCTGCGGCACGGTCATCCTGATCCTGGTGGTGATATTCGTGATCCTCATTATCCTGAGCACCTGCACCAGCTCATCCGGCGGCAGCGGGTATCGCAGCTCGGGCGGATCGTATGGCGGGTACTCTTCGGGTGGTGGACACAAGTGAGCCTGCCGACGTGGCGGGCGTGTGATTGGTTTGAATTCAGGGAGATTTTGAAATGAACGCTATGGAATGGCTGAAGCCGGCGGCACTGCTGGGCTCGATCTTGTACGCACTGATTGGCGTGGTGATCTTCTGGGTGAGCTTCGTGATCGTTGACAAGATCACGCCCTATGACCTGTGGGCGGAGATCGTCGAGAAGCACAACAAGGCGCTTGCTATGGTCGTCGCTGCCATGTGCCTGGGCATCAGCATCATCGTCGCCGCCGCGATTCATTGACTGCGTCCACTCCCTCTCCCGCAGGCTGGGGAGGGCAGGGTGAGGACGATGACCGCATCCGCGTGAAGCGCCGGGCGCGTTCAGCCGTTCCCTCACACTCACCCTCTCCGCCAAGAGGCCGAGGGGGCCAGAAAGCGTGCGTGACGGCACCACCTCCATGAATTCCCACAGCGACCCCCTCATCATCCCCGAGCCCGAGGCTCCCGCGGGCACCGCGCGCCCCATCGACATCGCGTTGCTTGCCAGCGTGTTCGTCATTGCCGCCTGCGGGCTGCTGTACGAGCTGGCCGCGGGTGCGCTGGCATCGTATGTGCTCGGCGATTCGGTGCTGCAGTTCTCCACCATCATCGGCACCTATCTGTTCGCGATGGGTGTGGGCTCGTGGCTGTCGCGCTATTTTGAACGCCAGTTACCCGCGCATTTTCTGCGCATCGAGCTGATGGTGGCGCTCGTCGGCGGCTCGCTGCCGGCGATCCTGTTCCTGTCCAACGCTTATGCGCCGGGCGCGTTCCGGGTGCTCCTGTATGGCATGGTGCTGCTGGTGGGCACGCTCGTCGGTCTCGAGATTCCGCTGGTGATGCGGATTCTCAAGCGCAATGTGCAGCTCAAGGACCTGGTGTCCCAGGTGCTCACGTTCGATTACCTGGGCGCGCTCGCGGTGTCGATGGCGTTCCCGCTGCTGCTGGTGCCGCAGCTCGGGCTGGTGCGCACGGGGCTGTTGTTCGGCTTCATGAACGCGGCCGTGGCAGTGTGGGCGCTGTGGCTGTTCCGCAAGGAATTGCGGCGCTTCAAGTCCCATGCCGTGGCGTGTGCGCTGGTGCTGCTGGCACTGTTCGCGGGGCTGCTGGGTGCCGACCACATCACGCGCTTCGCCGAGGACAAGTTCTACCAGGACCGCATCGTGCTCTCCAGCGCTACGTCCTATCAGCGCATCGTGGTCACGCACGGCAAACCCGGATACCGGCTGTACCTGAACGGCAACCTGCAGTTTGCCGAGCGTGATGAATACCGCTATCACGAGGCGCTGGTGCATCCCGTGATGGCCGCGCACGGTGCGCCCCGGCGCGTGGCGGTGCTCGGCGGCGGCGACGGCATGGCGGTGCGCGAAGTCCTGAAGTACCCGGGTGTCGAATCGGTCACGCTCGTGGAACTCGATCCTGCGATGACCGACCTGTTCAGCCAGCATCCGATGCTCACCAGGCTGAACCGGCACGCGCTCGAAGACCCGCGCGTGAAGATCATCAACACCGATGCGTTCCAGTGGCTGCAGCAGGGAACGGATACCTTCGACGTGATCATCGTGGACTTTCCCGATCCGACGAATTTTGCGATCGGCAAGCTGTTCACCAACAGCTTCTACGCGCTGCTCGATCAGCGCCTTGCGGCGAGCGGCTATGCGGTCATCCAGACCACGTCGCCGCTGATCGCGCGCAAGAGCTTCTGGACCGTGGTGGAGACCATCGAATCGGTGGGCCTCTCCGCCAGGCCCTACCACGCGCACGTGCCGAGTTTCGGGGAGTGGGGCTTCGTGATCGCGAGCCGCAGGCCGTGGCGCCTGCCCGAGAAGCTTCCCGAGGGGCTCCGGTTCCTGTCTCCTGCATCGCTGCCGCTGATGTTCGATTTCCCGGTCGACATGGCGCGTGTGCCCACGCAGGTGAACCGCCTGTCGAACCAGGTGCTGGTGCACACCTATGAGCAGGAATGGGGCGAGGTGGCGCACTGATGCCGGGCGTCTCCCGCCGCCAGATCCTTCAGGCCGCAGCGGCGCTCGCGGGCACGGGCCTGCTTGCGGCCTGCGAGCCCTCCGCGCGGGAGCTGCAGGGCGGCTTCACCGGCATCGGCATGGACCGTGGGCACGCGCTGCGTGATCGACTCAAACGTGGCGACGCGTCGGCGCTTGCGCCCGCAGTGGAGCGTCGTACCCGGGTGGTGATCGCCGGCGGCGGCATTGCGGGACTTTCCGCCGCGCGTGCGCTGCGGCTCGCGGGCGTGGAGGATTTCGCGCTGATCGAACTCGAGGACCAGGCAGGCGGCAACAGCCGCGGGACGGCCGTGAACGGCATTGCCTGCCCGATGGGAGCGCACTACCTGCCCGTACCCGGCGATGATGCGCGCGAGGTGCAGGATTTCCTGGAGGAGCTCGGCCTGCGCAGGCGCGCGGCCGGACGCTGGCAGTACGACGAGATGGCCCTCTGCCATAGCCCGCAGGAGCGCCTGTTCTTCAACGGTCACTGGCAGGAGGGGCTGCTGCCGCTGCAGGGGGTGTCGCAGCGCACGCTGCAGCAGTACCGGCAGTTCTCCGCCCTGGTGGCCCGGGCCTCGCGCGACGCGCCCTTCACCATGCCGGCGATGAAGACGTGGATGCATGGACGCGGCCTGCCCGCGTCGCATCTTGCGCTCGACGCGCAGACGATGGATGCCTGGCTTGCCGCCAACGGGCTCGACGATCCGCAACTGCGCTGGTATCTCGACTATTCGTGCCGCGACGACTACGGCGCGGGCCTTTCCCGTGTCTCCGCGTGGGCTGCGATTGCGTACTTTGCGAGCCGGCATGGCTTTCACGCGCCGGGCGAGGACGGCGGCGGCGATGACGCGGACCGCGATGCCGTGCTGACCTGGCCCGAGGGCAACGGCTGGCTCAGCAGGCAGTTGGCCGTGCCGCTCGCCAGGGGCGGCCAGTTGCGCGTGGGCGGGAGCGTGCTGCGCATCGCGCAGGCCCGCCATGGCGTGGAGGTGGATGTGCACAACGCGGCGTCGGACCGCATCGAGCGCTGGATCGCGGAGCGCTGCGTGGTGGCTCTGCCGGTGTTCGTGGCGGCCCGCGTGGTGCGGGATGCGCCGCAGTTCCTGCGCGATGCCGCCGGGCGGCTGCAGTGGGCACCCTGGCTGGTCGCGAACATCCATATCGATGCACCGCTGGCCGATCGTGAAGGCGCGGCGCCCGCCTGGGACAACGTGCTGTTCGGCGATGCGGTGACAGGCGGCCTGGGCTATGTCGACGCGGGCCACCAGCGCCTGGATCCACGCCCGGCACCCACGGTGCTGAGCTACTACCAGGCGCTTGGCGACCTGCGGGACGGCCGACGGCTGCTGTCCGAGCAGCCGTGGCGCTACTGGGCAGACCCGATCCTCGCTTCGCTCTCGGGTGCCCATCCCGACTTGGCGCAGCGCGCCACGCGCATCGAGATCACGCGTTACGGCCACGCCATGTCGATCCCGGTGCCCGGCGACCAGGCTTTCCTTGGCCGCTTGGGGGCGCATGCGCATGGCGAAGGGCGCAAGGCCGCGCTGCTGAATGGCGAGCGCGTGGCCCTCACGCCCACGCCGTCAGAGGGGCGTCTGTTGTTCGCACACGCGGACTGGTCGGGCTACTCGGTCTTCGAGGAAGCCTTCACGCGCGGCTTTGCCGCCGGCGCACTGGCCGCGGCGGGCTGACTGGCGGATCGCCATCCGGGACGGGGGCGGATTCATGCCCCTGTCACACCGGCACGGCATGGTTGCGGGTTTTCGTATCGAGAAGCCTTCGAAAATGCACCAACTCCAGAAAATCGCTACCGCCGTCATCGTTCTCGCGGGCGCAGCCATCGCGGCGCAGGCCCGTGCCGACCAGGCGTTTTCCGCCACGCTGGCGGGCCATGCCGTGCTGCCAGCGCAGTCGTTCGTTGCGGCGCCCAAGGACGCACCCGCCGATCTGCAGATGAGCGGCAAGTTCACGACGGCGAAGCGTGTCGACCAGGCGGGCAGCATCGAGGGCCTGTCCAATGGCCGCCCGACCGGGGTCTCGCTGCCCTTCAAGGGCCAGCCGCTGCAGGGCCATTCCGGCATCAAGCGCATGGCCGACGGCACGTTCTGGGTGCTCACGGACAACGGTGCGGGCGCCAAGGCCAATTCGCCCGACTTCATGCTCTACCTGAACCACTACAAGGTGGATTTCAAGAGCGGAAAGTTCGATCGCCTGAAGACCGTCTTCCTGCATGACCCCGACAACAAGGTGCCGTTCCGCATCGTGCAGGAAGGCACGAAGCAACGCTATCTGACGGGCTCCGACTTCGACCCCGAGAGCTTCCAGTTCGCGGGCGGATCGCTGTGGATCGGCGAGGAGTTCGGCCCTTACCTGATCAAGGCCGACCTGAATGGCAAGGTGCAGGCGGTGTTCGACACCAAGGTCGACGGCAAGGTGGTGCGCTCGCCCGATGCGCCCGGCATCGTGACGCCCGGTGCACCCGACGCGAAGATGGCCGCCTTCCAGGTCAAGCGCTCCAAGGGCTTCGAAGGCATGGCATCCTCCCGCGACGGCAGCAAGCTGTACGCGCTGCTCGAAGGGCCGATGTGGAACGACGAGGCCAAGGCCTATGAAAGCGTCGATGGCGGCAAGCAGTTCCTGCGCGTGCTCGAGTTCGACGTGAAGGCCGAGCAATGGACCGGCCGCAGCTGGAAGTATGTGCTCGAGGCCAATCACCATGCCATCGGCGATTTCAACATGATCGACGAGACCACGGGCCTCATCATCGAGCGCGACAACGGCGAAGGCATGGCCGACAAGGCCTGCCCGGCCGGCGAGAAGCGCAAGGACTGCTTCGACGACATCGCGAAGTTCAAGCGCGTCTACAAGGTGGAGCTGACGGATGCGAACGCCGGCGGCGAACTGCGCAAGATCGGTCACATCGACCTGCTGAACATCCAGGACCCAGGCAAGCTCGCGAAGAAGCCGCTGCATGACGGCGTGCTCAAGTTCCCGTTCTTCACGATCGAGAACGTGGATGTGGTCGATGCCAGCCACATCGTGGTCGGCAACGACAACAACCTGCCGTTCAGTTCCAGCCGCGACCCCAACAAGCAGGACGACAACGAACTGGTGCTGCTTGAAGTGGGCGATTTCCTGCGCGCGAAGTGATCGCGCGGCCTGCGTGCTGAACAACGAGAAGCGCGCGTTCGGGAGCCGGCAACGGATCGGCCTGCGAGGCGCGCGCAAAAGGTAGAGTGGTGCAAGCCTTGCCGCGCGAGTAGCCATACTCGCGCGGTTCTTTATTCGTGGATGGCAGAATTGAATGTTTCCACGAAATACGGGGCGTGGGGCCGGCACGACGGCCAGCGCCTCGGCACAGCAATCCATGTTCACCGGCATCGTTCAAGCCACGGCGGGCATCGCCGCCATCGAAGATCGCGCAGGGCTGCGCACTTTCACGCTGGAGTTCCCAGGCGGCTTCTGCAAGGACCTGGAGATCGGCGCGAGCGTCTCCACCGACGGCGTATGCCTCACGGTGACCGAGCTGGTTTCTCCCACGCGCGCGAATTTCGACGTGATGCTGCAGAGCCTGAACGTCACCACATTGGGCAGCTACGGCGTGGGAGACCGCGTGAACGTCGAGCGCGCGGCGAAGGATGGTGCCGAGATCGGCGGGCATCCGCTGTCGGGGCATATCGATTTTTCCGCCACGCTGGCCGAAGTGAGGCACCTCGAGAACAACGTCGTGTGGCGCGTGGCCGTGCCCGAGGGCTTTCGCCGCTACGTGTTCGCCAAGGGCTACATCGCCATCCACGGCGCGAGCCTGACGGTGGCCGAGGTGAACCGCCAGGAGGGCTGGTTCGAAGTCTGGCTGATTCCCGAGACGCTGCGTGCCACCGTGTTCGGCGACAAGAAGGCGGGCGACAGGCTCAACGTGGAGATCGAACGCGGCACGCAGGTGGTGGTCGACACGGTGCGCGAGACCGTGCAGGAGAGCCTGGGGCGCCTGCAGCCGGTGCTGGAGGCGTTGCTCAAGGAAAAGGGCCTGTCGCTGGAGGATTTCGTCCAGGCGCCGAGGCTTCCGCACTGACGCCCTCCAGGCGATACGGAGATCAAGCGTCGTGTCCCGCTGGATGACCCGCGCCCTGCAGCCGTCCGACCTGCCGGGGCTGATGGAGGTGCAGATCGCCTGCTATGGCGAAGGATTTGCCGAAAGCACGGAGGTGTTTGCACGCCGCCTGCGCAGCGCTGCGAACTGTTCGCTGGTGATCGAGCACGAGGGTAGCGTCTGCGCCTATCTTGCGGCCTATCGCAGCATGGCGGCCAAGGTCACTCCGCTGCATGGCGATTTCGAGCCGGTGCTCGCTCCCGACACACTCTATCTCCACGACATGGCGGTGCACCCCGGGTACGCGGGTCAGGGCCTGGCACACACCCTGCTTCAGGAGATGCGCGCGATGGCGCGGTCTTCGCTGGCGGGGCGGCTGCCGTATTCGGGATTGGTCTCGGTGCAAGGCTCGCAGGCCTACTGGGAACGGCAGGGCTATGCCCTGCACGCGCTGGCCGATGCGACACAGCGCGCGCGCCTTGCCACCTACGGCGACGATGCCGTCTACATGCTGGCACGATGGGATTGAGCCTTCCGTGCGCATGCCGAAACTGCACCCACGGACTTCATTGTTTGCTCGCAATTTCCCGCGTTTTGCAAGCATTTATTGTTATCAAGTGTGTGATTCCATACATGCAATCAAGCTATGTAAAACACACTTGCCATAATGCCGCATGCCAAATCGCTGGAAGCCCAACGTCACCGCAGCAGCCGTCATCGAACGAGACGGTCATTTCCTGTTGATTGAAGAGGACACGGCCGATGGCCTGCGCCTGAACAATCCCGCCGGCCACCTGGACCCTGGCGAATCGCCTGTCCAGGCCTGCGTGCGCGAGGTGCTGGAGGAGACAGGCTACGACTTCGTTCCCGAGGCCCTGGTAGGCGTCTACATGAACCGCTTTGTGCGCACGCGTACAGGTGACGACATCACTTACATGCGTTTCACGTTCTGCGGCAAGGCTGCCGCGCACCATGGATGGCGTGCGCTGGACGATGGCATCGTGCGCGCCGTATGGATGACGTTCGACGAAATCAAGGCCACGGCCGAGCGCCACCGCAGTCCCTTCGTCGTGCGCAACATCGAGGACTACCTGAGCGGCAAGCGTTACCCGCTCGACATGGTCTTCACCCACGACAGCGTGTTCAAGTCCCCGCTTTGACGGGGCGGCGGCCTCCCGTCGCCTTGCCCGCGGCTGCGGACACGCCCTGCAACCATTTCAGCAACTGCTCATGCACGCTGCCGGGTGCAGGGGGCGCGGGTGCGAGCAGGCAGTAGCTCGATCCGTCCTCGATGAAGCCCAGCGGCGCGGCCAGCACCCCGCTGCGCACGTCCTCGGCGGTCAGTTCCTGCGTGCCGATGGCCACGCCCAGGCCTGCGATCGCTGCCTGCAGGCTGAAATAGAAATGCTCGTACATCTGGGGCCGTGCCGCCGAAGGGACCTCCCGCCCGCTGATCTGCGCCCAGGTGCGCCATGCCGAAGGCCGTGTGCGCGTGTGCAGCAGCGGCGTGCTGGCACGCAACTCCAGTTGGGGTCCGAACCAGCGCCGGACCTGGTCGGCGCGACACACGGGGCCGATCCGCTCCGCGAAGAGCCTGTCCGAATGGGTGCTGGCCGGCCAGCTGAAATCGTCTCGGCGGATCGCGAGATCGATGCCGTCGCCGAACGAGAAGGGTCCGCCACCGGCGACCAGGTGAATGTGCGCGCGGGGATGGCTCCTGGCCAGCCTGCGATGGAACGCGGGCCAGCGCGGCAGCAGCCAGCGCATCAGCAGCGTGGGTTCGCAGGACAGCGTGAGGCGCTGTTCATTGGCAGCGCGCATGCGCAGGCGATGGCATGCGCCGCGCATGCGCTCCAGCCCCTCCTGCACGGCCTGTGCGAGCTCGCGGCCCGCATCGGTGAGAAACACGCGGCGGCTGCGGCGCTCGAACAGCGCGATGCCCAGGTCGTCTTCCAGCGAGCGCACGGCGCGGCTGATCGCGCCGTGGGTCAGGTGCAGCTCCGTGGCGGCCTGTCCGAAATGCTCGAGCCTGGCAGCTGCCTCGAAGCAGCGCAGGGCGTTCAGGGATGGCAGGCGCTGTGAGGCAATCTGTGAGTTCAGTTCACCAATATCGTCAGAAATCATCGTTTGATTGTGCGCCTTCGGCTTTCTAACATCCAGTTTTCGCTTTGATACCCTGGAAATTGCGTCATGAACGAATGGTTTGCTGTGATCACCATCACCCTACTCGCTGTGCTGAGTCCTGGTCCGGACTTCGCCATGGTGACCCGCAACGCGCTGCTGCTTTCGCGCCGGGCCGGCCTGCTCACCGCGCTGGGCATCGCCATGGGCGTATGGGTGCATGTGGGCTACACGCTGCTGGGCGTGGGCCTGCTGATGCAGCAGTCGTTGCTGCTCTTCAATGGTGTGAAGCTGCTGGGCGCGCTCTACCTGATCTACCTGGGCGTTCAGATGCTGCGCAGCAAACCGGCCACGGTTACGCAGGCAGAGACGCCCGCAACGCCGCTGTCCGGCTGGGCTGCCTGGCGCATGGGCTTTTTCACCAATGCGCTCAACCCCAAGACCACGGTGTTCGTGGTGAGCCTGTTCATGCAGGTGGTGAAGCCCGGCACGATGCTTGCGCAGCAACTGTCGTACGGCGTGTTCATCTCGGCCGTGCACCTGGTGTGGTTTGCCATCGTGGCCTGCTGCTTCTCCGCACCCGCGATCCGCACCCGGCTCCTGGCCGTACGCCACTGGATCGACCGGGTGTTCGGGGCGGTGCTCGTGAGCCTGGGGGTCGGGACCCTCTGCACGATTCAGATCGACGCATGCTAGCGCGGTCTCGGGCGGTCTGCGGCGTTGAAAATCCTCGCGATAGCTACGGCTATCCCTGCGGTTTTCGCCTTGCAGCCCATCCCGATCCGCACTAGCTGCTTGTCGATCGACTCGTGCAGAGGATCCCTGGCTCTGGCCGCGTCACGCGACTGAGGGCGATGGCGATGGCGCAACCACGATGCGCTCGGATCAGTCGGAGCCCAGGCCGATCGGATGGGGCTGGCGCTTTTCCGTTGCGTGGCGCAGCAGCGCGGCGGTGCGGAAAACGCCGTGCGCAAACTTGCCATAGGGCAGCGTGAGGAACAGCGCCATCACGGCACCCAGGTGCAGGCACAGCAGCAGGGCCATGGCCGGCGTGCTGCGGCCCAGCCAGAGAGCGATGCCGCTGGCTGCCACGAAGAACAGCAGTGCGATGAAGCCCAGGTCCATGGGCTTTTGCTTCAGGTCGCCATGGTCTGGTGCGCGCCGGAGGTTCAGCCGCCACAGGCCCGCGGTACCCAGCATCAGGCTGGCACCGCCGACCGCGCCCAGAACCTTGGGCAGGCTCGGCAGGTCATACGGCGCCGCCATGCCGAAGACATAGTGGTAGACCGTGCCGAGCGCCGTCGCCGCAAAGCACAGCATGAAGCCGTAGAACGTGAAGTGGTGCATGCGGCGGCGCGCCAGCGTATAGGCATCGTCCTCGTTCGGGCAGCCCTGGCCCGCACCGCCGTCGAGGTACTTCATGCGAAGCACATCGTGCGTGGCCTCGGCAGCGGCAGGGGCGCTCACATCCATGCCGCTGGTGGCAGGCTTGATCTGCTTCCAGAAATTTCGCGTGGCCATGGACAGGGCGAACACCACGAACAGGAATACCGGCGCGAACATGCCCACCAGCAGGTTGTGCGGGAACAGGTTGTAGAAATTGCCCGCGGTGTCGTGGCTCCAGAGCGCTCCCATGCCGCCGTGCAGGGCCACGGCCGTGACAAGGAACAGCGCCAGGCCGATCGCCAGCGCGGCAGCGAGCGTGAGTCCGTTGTTCCTGTAGAGCTTTCCGAACGATGGCGGCCACGCGTACTCCGCATAGGTGTCGCCGCGCACCTCGGCCATGGCTTTGGGGATGTTGATGGCGAACTCATGCGGCGGCGCGTACTGGCAGGCATGCAGGCAGGCGCCGCAGTTGTGGCACAGGTTGGCCAGGAAGTTCACGTCCGCCTTGGGAAACTCCAGGCGGCGCGTCATGGCGGGAAACACCGCGCAAAAGCCTTCGCAGTAGCGGCAGGCATTGCAGATCTGCATGGCGCGCGCCACTTCTTCTTCTGCGGGCGTCATGGCAACGGGTCGGCCTTGTGCCAGCTCGGCGGCGTCTCGGGTCAGGGCTTGCAGCGTTTGCATCTCAGGCTGCCTCTTTCATGTGCTGTGTGGTGTCGTCGGCCACGGCGCCCCGCGCCGCGGGCTTGCCTTGCGCGGCCAAGGCGGCATTGCGCCCGGCGATGCGCCCGAATGCGGTGCCGATCGACATGCCGACTCCCGCGGTATAGCCCTTGCCGAGCACGTTGCCGGCCATCATCTCTCCCGCCACGAACAGGTTGCGGCTGGGCTCGTCGTTGAAGCGCACCGCGGCGGTGTCGTCCACCTTGAGGCCGAGGTAGGTGAAGGTCACGCCGGGGCGCAGCGCATAGCCGTAGAACGGCGCCGTGTCGATGGGGCGCGCCCAGTGCGTCTTCGCAGGCGTGACGCCTTCCGTGTGGCAATCGTCGAGCGCGGTGTGGTCGAAGCGCCCCACCCGGCAGGCGGCGTTGTATTCGTTCATGGTCTGCATGAAGGTGGGAACGTCGAGCTCCAGCCTGGTGGCGAGCTCTTCCAGCGTGTTGGCGCGTACTCCCGGAAACACCGGCGGCATGAAGCGGCCGATGGCCTTGGAGTCGATGATGGAGTAGCCGATCTGCTGCGGCTGCATCGCCACGAGGCGGCCCCAGATCGCATAGCGCTTGGGCCAGAAATCCTCTCCCTCGTCATAGAAGCGCCGGGCCTCGCGGTTGACCACCACGCCGAGCGAGACGCAGTCGATGCGTGTGCAGATGCCGCCGTCGTAGAGCGGCGCACGCGCGTCGATGGCCACCATGTGTGCCTGCGTGGGGTCGCCGATGCGGTCGGCATGGTGGTCCTCGAGCATGTGCCTGAGCAGCACGCCCTGGTTGAACGCCGTGCCGCGGATCAGGAAGTTGTCAGCGGGAAACTCCCCACGCTCATTCCGGCCCCAGGCCTCCCGCAGCCATTCGCGGTTCGATTCGAAGCCCCCCGCGGCCAGCACGCAGCTTCTGGCGGCAATGCGCCGGCCCTTCACCCACGCGGCCTTGAAGATGCCGTCCTCGATCTCCAGCCTGTCCACGGGGGCGTCGTAGCGCACTTCCACGCCCAGGTTCTCGGCGCTGCGGTAGTAGGCATTCACGAGGGCCTTGCCGCCGCCCATGAAGAACGCATTGGTGCGTGCGACATGCAGCGCACCGGAGAGCGGCGGCTGGAAGATCACGCCATGCCTGCGCATCCAGGTGCGGCAGGTGGACGATGCACGGATCACCATGCGCGCGAGATGTTCGTTGGTAAGGCCTCCGGTCACCTTGAGCAGGTCCTGCCAGAACTCCTCTTCGGGATAGGCTTCCACGAGCACGTCCTGCGGCGCGTCATGCATGCAACGCAGATTGCGCGTGTGGCCGGAGTTGCCACCCCGCCATTCGCGCGGCGCGGATTCGAGCAGCAGCACGCGCGCACCGCCTTCACGGGCCATGATGGCCGCGCACAGCGCGGCGTTGCCGCCGCCGATGACGAGCACGTCGGTGTCAAAGGATTCTGTCGTCATGATGGTTGTCCGCATGGGCGAACCCGCAGGCTTGAAAGCAGGGCGGTGTGATCTGTGGGCACAGCGGACCTCGTGGATATATCGTGTCTTCGTCTTGATTCCGCAGCGGGCGGTCCTGTCGTTCCGGACCGCGCAGCGGGGATGCTTGAAGCAACTGTAGAAAGATCCGCGCCGCCTGCCTACGGTGAAGGCGGCATGGGCTTATCACGATTCGTGATGGCGGTATGAGCCGGTCCGCTCGGCGGTGCAGGTGGCCTTGGCGATCTGTACGAAGTCATTGACCGTGGCGGAGTGGACGTCGCGGTTCCAGAGCACTCCTACGGCGCCAAACTTGATCACGCGGTCGATCTCGATGCGCTGAAGCGTCCCCCGGGCGACCTGGTAGCGTGTCATTTCCTCCGAGCAGATACCGATGTAGTTGCCACGGTTGAGCATGGCCAGAAGCGTCGTGATGGCGGCCGTCTCGACCTTGGGCTGCAACCAGGGCACCCCCGCATCGACCAGGGCGGAGTCGAGCTGGCTGCGCATGGAGGTGCCATGGGGCGGCACGACCCAGTTCTCGTCGATCAATGCGCTGAGCCGCAGGGGCTCCGACCGGCCCCACAACCGGCTGCCGCGCCCGGCCACGACGCAGACCTCGTCCTCGAAGAGCACGGCGTGATCGATCCGCAGGTGCTGCGCACGCGCATCGATGGTGCCCACGACGACGTCCAGCTCCCGGCGGGTGAGGCGTTCCAGGAGCGTGTTGAAGGGCTCCTCGGTGACCGTTACCGAGACCCCCTCGTGCTGCAACTGGAATTCGGTAATGGTCGATGGCAGGAGCGTCGCCATGCCGGCCCATACGCTGCCCACGTGCAGGTGGGAGGCCTTGCCCTGCGCGGCGGCGTGAAGTTCCTGGCCGATGCGCGAGACGTCGCCCAGAACACTGATCGCCAGGCGCTTCATCAACTGTCCCGCGGGGGTGAGTTCCAGCTGCCGGCCGCGAACCACGATGGGCGCGCCCACCAGGCTTTCCATTTCCGCCAGCCAATGCGACATGGCCGACTGGGTCAGGTGCAGCCGGGCCGCCGCCTCGGTGAGGGTGCCTGCCTTCTCGAGCATCAACAGGGATTCGAGGTGCCGGACCTTGAGTTTTCTGGCCCAGGAGAAGCCGTCAGCCAAGTCACGCATGAGCGATTCCTAATGTGTGTATCGATTAATTTCAGTAGCCCACGCCGAGCGATCCTGCAAATAATGAAAGCATCTGCTGCAGCTGACCCCCCGGCCCCGGAACCCGGCCCACCACAGGCATTTCGTCCATGGTGTCCCGCTGGATTCCGGGTGCCCGAATGCCCATTCGACATTTTGTTGTGTCAACAAGGATTGACGAGGAGCCTATGCATCACGGTGGTATTCAGCGGCGCAGCGTTCTTGCGTTGGCGGCGATGGCAGGAATTCCTGCGAAGGCGGTCTTTGCGCAGGAGTTTCCCACGCGGCCGATCAAATTGGTCATCCCGCAGGGCCCGGGCTCCGGAGCGGATGCCACGGGGCGACAGCTCGGCGAGTTTCTCGCCAGGCATCTCCATGGCGCGGTGGTCGTGGACAACAAGCCCGGCGCCAACGGCATCCTTGCTTCGTCCAGCGTGGCCAAGGAGCGGCCGGACGGATATACGGTCTTTCTCACCAGTGTCTCCATCGCAAGCTTCAACCAGCACCTCTACAAGAAGGTGCCGTATGACGCGTTGAACGACTTTACCTACATTGCACCCGTGGCGGACGCCAGCTTCATGGTGATTGCCAGCAAGCGCAGCGGCATCGGCAATTGGGCGGACTTTGTCGACAGGGCGCGGCGCGAGCCCGGCAAGCTCACCTTTGCCAGCGGTGGCCTCGGCAACTCCACGCACCTCTACATGGAGAAGATCGCGCGGGACCTGAAGCTGGATCTGCGCCATATTCCCTACAAGGGCTCGGGCCCCGCCCTGCTGTCCGTGGTGTCGGGGGAAACGGACCTGATGTGCGTGACGACCGTCACCGCCCTGCCTCAGTATGAGGCGGGCACCGTCCTTGCGCTGGCGCAGTCGGGGGAGCGGCGCGCGAGCCGGATGTCCGGCATTCCACTGATCAAGGAGCTGGCCCCGGGCATGCCGGCGCTTCCGGGCTGGTATGCCCTTGTGGGTCCGGCGGGGATGCCGCCCGACGTGGTCGGCAAGCTGGCCTTGGCCGTGTCGGCCTTCCTCGATGACGAGCAGAACAAGAAAAAGCTGAACGAGCAGTTCCTGTTCCCCATCCCCGGAAGCAGCGAGCAGATCAAGTTGCGCGCCACGCAGGAGTCGAAGATCTGGGGCGATCTGATCAAGACGCTGAATATCACGCTGGACTGAGGGAAGACATGTCGGATCTGGATACGAACGGGGCGGCGTGGGCCGTATCTCCCGGTGAATACAGCAGGGGCCGCGAGGCGCAATGGTCGGTAGGCGCACCGCGCTCGCAATATCTGCGGATGCGCGACGGGTGCAGGCTCGCGGTGGATGTGTACCTGCCCATGGATGGCGATGCTCCGGGCGACCGCTTCCCGGTGATCGCCGTGATGACTCCGTACTACCGCCGCTTCAAGGTGAGCAGCGAGGGTGCGGAGCCCGCACCCAACATCGCCATCTATCGCGACTTCTTCGTGCCGCGTGGCTATGCGCTTGTGGTGCTTGACGTGCGGGGCAGCGGCGCGAGCTTCGGGCGGCGGGACGCCTTCCGCTCTCCCAAGGAGCGCGGCGACTACCTTGAGCTGGCCGAATGGATCGCGTCGCAACCCTGGTGCAATGGCTCCATCGGCGCGACCGGCATCTCCTACCTGGGTGCGGCATCCTGCTTTCTCGGGAGCACGGGGCACCCGGCGGTCAAGGCTGTGGCACCGCTCTTCGCGGTGTCCGACACGTATTCCGACCATGTGTTTCCCGGCGGGATCATGTGCAAGACGGTCACCTCGAACTATGACGATCTCATTCGCGCTCTGGATTGGGACTTGCGCGATGAACTCAAGGCCTACGCGTATTTCAGCGATCCGCGCTACTGTGGTCCCGCGCCGGTGGACGACGATCCGCAGGGCGTGCTTGTCCAGGAGGCGATCGAAGAGCACAAGGACAGCTTCATGCTGCGCGACATGGCCGCCGAGATGGCATTCCGCGAGGAAGGCTGCCTGCACGATCCGGAGCTGCACAGCGGGGCATGCAGCCCCTACTGGTACCTGCACGAGGTGGCCGGAAAGGTGGCGGTCTACTCGGTCTCCGGCTGGTATGACGGCAGCGCCTTCGTGCATGGCTCCATCTCGCGCTTCCTGACCCTCAAGGGGGCGTCTGACCGCCTGCTGCTCGGACCCTGGGATCACGGAGCGAGGGCGAACGGCTCGCCCTGGCGCACGCCGGGCCGGAGCGCTCCGGACTTTCCTATTCTTGCCGAGGTGCTCCGCTTCTTCGACCATCATCTGGCGGGCCGACCGACCGGCATCGAGAACGAGGACCCCGTGCACTATTTCTGCACGCATGCGGAGGAATGGCGAAGCGCTCCGCAATGGCCGCCCGTATCGTCTCCCGGGCTCTGGCATCTTCGTCCGGGCAGGCTCGATCTCACGGCGCAGGAGCGCGTCGCCACGGTCGAGCACCAGACGAAATTCACGGTCTCCACCGGCACGCACACGCGCTTCGAGCGTCTTGCGGCGCAGGCGACGGTGGACTACTACAGCGACTGGGCGCGGAACGAGGCGCACATGCTGTCCTTCGTGTCGGATCCGCTGCCCGACGATCTCGAGCTGGGTGGCCACGTCCGGCTCGACCTGACGCTCAGCAGCAGTGAAAGCGATGGCGCGATCTTCGCGTATCTCTCGGAGCTCGAAAGCGATGGCCAGCTGCGTTTCATCACCGATGGCTGCCTGCGCCTGGCCCATCGGCAGACCAGTGCGCCGCCGCCGCGCTATCAGGCGGTGTGGCCCTACCGCGAGTACTCGCGCAGCCATGCCCGGCGGATGACGCCGCTCGTCATGGAGCAGGTGCAGATCGCGCTGCTGCCCGTGGGGTGGCGGTTGAAGGCCGGAAGCCGTCTCAAGCTGTCACTGAGCGGGGCCGACGCGGAGCATTTCCAGCAGGTGCCGCACGGTCGCCCCCCCAGGTTCTCGTTCGAGCTGGGAGGGCCTCGGGGCTGCGTGCTGCGATTGCCCGTGGTTTCGCGCGGCGATTGAGTTCAGGCGGGGGCGGGGCCCCGCTCGACCAGCCGGGCGCCCATCCACTTGCCCGACTGCACCAGTTGCCGTGCGCAGTCGGTCAGCACCACGCGTGCGGCCAGCGCGGCCGGGGAGAGCTCGTCGTCCGACAGGCTGCACAGCAGCGCCTGGCGGCGCACGTGCTCATCATCGATTTCGGACCACCAGAAGCGCTCGGCCGCGTCCTCGTAGGAGTTCACGGCCGACCAGGGCTGCACCGTTGCGCCGAGGCCCGCGTCCACGGCTTCCATCAGCATGGTGAGCGAATCGATCTCCATGGCCAGCTGGGGCTGGAAGCCGGCCTGTGCGCAGGCCGTGACGATCGAGCTGCGCAGGCCGTGGCTGCCCGAGGGCAGGATCAGCGGCTTTTCCTGCAGCTGCTGCAGCGTGATCCGCTCGGCCAGGGGCCAGAGCGGCCTGCGGCGCGACTGGATCAGGAACAGGCGCTCCTCGAGCAGCGGCGTCACGCTCCAGCGGCGCGCGGCCTGGGTGTCGAACAGGATGGCCAGGTCGAGCTGGCGTGCGTTGAGCAGGCTCGAGAGGTGGCCCGACAGTGCGGAGACCATGTGCAGCCGCACGTCGGGGTAGCGCTCGCGCATGGCGCGCATCAACGGCAGGCCGAGCACCGATGCATTGGTCGGTGACAGGCCGACGCTGACCGCGCCGGACAGCCGTGCCTGCTGCGCCGCGAGGATGGCCTGATCGGCATGGCGCAGCGTGAGTTGCGCCTCGTGGAAGAACGCCAGGCCGGCCTCGGTGGGTACCGTGCCCTTGCTCGTGCGCTGCAGCAGGCGCGTGGACAGTTCGCCCTCGAGGCGGCTGATCTGCTGGCTCAGCGCCGACTGCACCATGCCCAGGTCGAGCGCTGCCCGCCCCATGGAGCCGAGCTCGACGATACGGACGAAGTAGCGGAGTTGGCGCAGCTCCATGGGTCAGAACCGGTATTGCATGCCCAGCCCGAAGCCGGTCGCGCGGCTCTTGTTGCCCGCGCCCTGGTATCCGTCGTCCCAGTTCGTCAGGTCGAATTCTGCGTACAGCCTGGTGCGCATCGACAGCCGGTACTCATAGAACGCCACGAAGCGGCCGTAGCCGTCGTTGGCGAGCGAGGCGCGTTCGCGGTCGACCTTGTAGTAGGCGAGCGTCCAGTCGCTTTGCTGGGTGGTGGACAGCGTGGCACCCACGGAAACCACGCGCTGCCGCGTGCGTGCGGCCTCGCCGTCGCCGGTCTGGCTGCGCGCCGCGCTTGCGGCGAGGCGGACATTGCCCGCGCGGTGGGACAGTCCCAGGTTCCAGGCCTTGAGCTGTCGGCCGCTGGCGTCCCTGAAGGTCTGGTACGCACCGGCCGCAGCCGTGCCGTTTTCTTCCCAGGCGAGGCCCAGGCCGCCGGAGGACAGCGGCTTGTGGTCGCCTGCCTGTTCGCCGGCGCTGTACATCGCGCTGAACTGGTACGGGCCGGTGCGGTTGGTGAGCTTGAGCGCATTGTTGAGCCAGTAGGCGTTGCCGTCGATGCCGGTGTTGCCATATGGGGTGCCCAGCCCATGCCGGGCGAGCGCGCCCACCGTCATGTTGGGGTTGAAATCGGGAAAGCGCCGCTGCAATGGGTCGATGGTGACGAGCGCATCGGCGAGCAGCGATGCCTGGCGGCCCACCTTGAGCGTGTTGCCCGATGTGTCCTGCAGTCCGATCCAACTGCCCCGGTCGAAGAACGGCGTGCCCTGCGCCGGCATGCCGGTGTCGGCGTTGAGGCCGGACTCCAGCTCGAACACCGCATTCAGCCCGCCCCCGAGGGGCGTGGTGCCGCGCACGCCCCAGCGGCTGGCATCGTTGAGGCCGCTGGAGAGGCTGTTCTGCGATCCGCTGGCGGGCATGTGCCGGTCCGTGAGCCCCGACGCGTGGCGCACGCCAAGGTCCATGGTGCCGTAGACCGTGAAATCCTTGGGTTGCGCCGATGCGGGCAGCGCCATCGCGGCGGAGAGCAACGCACAGAGCGCGCCAAGTTCTTTCTTCAAAATCGACTCCGATGGAGGTGGGCGGCCGCGCCGCGGGACGGAGCACGGGCCTTGCATGGATGCCGCTCACCTGAGCGAAATCATCAGCATTCACGCGCAAGTCCTTGTCGGACCGGGACAAGTTTACCGCGCGGATGCGGAGGATGCCAGCCACAAGCCCCTCTCATGAGGGCAGGGGCCGTGCTTTTCACGATCTGGGAAACGTCTCGTGCGAAGGGGTTTGCGTCCACGAGCGGGGCAGGCGGGATGGCAAAAAAATACAATCCACCCAATGAGCGCTTCTTCCAAACATCGTGTCGTCGTCGGCCTGTCGGGCGGCGTGGATTCCGCCGTCACCGCCCATCTGCTGAAAAAGCAGGGGCATGAGGTGGTCGGAATCTTCATGAAGAACTGGGAAGATGACGACGACAGCGAATACTGCTCGTCCAACATCGATTTCGTCGACGCGGCCGCCGTGGCCGATGTGATCGGCATCGAGATCGAGCATGTGAACTTCGCGGCCGAGTACAAGGACCGCGTGTTCGCCGAATTCCTGCGCGAGTACCAGGCAGGCCGCACGCCCAACCCCGACGTGCTGTGCAATGCGGAGATCAAGTTCAAGGCGTTCCTGGACCACGCCATGCGTCTCGGGGCCGAGAAGATCGCCACGGGCCACTATGCGCGCGTGCGCCAGAACAGCGAAACGCAGCTGTTCGAGCTGCTCAAGGGCCTGGATCCGTCCAAGGACCAGAGCTATTTCCTGCACCGCCTGAACCAGGCGCAGCTCTCGAAGGCCATGTTCCCGGTGGGCGAGCTGCACAAGACCGAGGTGCGCCGCATCGCCGAGGAGATCGGCCTGCCCAACGCGAGGAAGAAGGATTCGACCGGCATCTGCTTCATCGGCGAGCGCCCGTTCCGCGATTTCCTGAACCGCTACATCCAGCACGAGCCCGGCCTGATCCTCGACGACCGGGGCCGCAAGCTCGGCAGGCATGTGGGCCTGTCGTTCTACACGCTGGGCCAGCGCCAGGGGCTGGGCATCGGCGGGGTGAAGGAAAAGGGCGCGCAGCGCGGCGCCGGCGACCACGCGCCCTGGTTCGTGGCGCGCAAGGACCTTGAGAAGAACACCCTGCGCGTGGTTCAGGGCCATGACCACCCGTGGCTGCTGTCGCATGATCTGAAGGCCCAGGATGCAAGCTGGATTGCCGGCCATGCGCCCGCCACAGGCGCCTGTGCGGCCAAGACCCGCTATCGCCAGGCGGATGCGAACTGCAACGTCGTGAAGGCCGACGGGCAGGCGTTCAGCCTGCACTTTCCCGAGGCGCAATGGGCCGTGACGCCCGGGCAGTCCGCCGTTCTCTATGACGGCGACGTGTGCCTGGGGGGCGGCATCATCACGGCAGATCACTGATCCGCACTGATCCGGTCACCGGCCGGCAGCCCGTTCACTCCCCCTTTGTGCCATGGGCGCCAAGGTGGGTGAATGGTGGATTTGAAAAAATCTGAAGTCAATTGAAAAGATTTCGAACAACGCGCGCCCCTCTGGGCGCGCGTTGCTTTCGCGCCTTCTTGGTGTTCCCTCTGATGCTGCGGCGCTTGACTCGCCAATACACTCGCGCCCGTTTTGCGGATAGGACTTGGGCGCATCGCTGATGCCATGCCGATAGTTCTTGAGCGGGTTTGCCCGCTCACGCATGTCAAAAAAGTTGTCCGAAACTCATTGCGGCCTCCATCGGGGCTGGCGGTTCCGGGCAGTTGATTCACAACAGCAGGCTAATTAACACAGCAGATAAGGGGCATGTCAGATGATTTGGCAGCAGGTCTATGATCCGATCGGGAACATGGTGGTTTCCACCCTGCTCGCGGCAATACCCGTGGTGGTGATGCTGGCGGCACTGGGTTTCTTTCACATCAAGGCGCACATCGCAGCGGGCATGGGGCTGATCGCCGCGCTGCTCGTGGCGGTCTTCGCGTATGGCATGCCGGCCGACATGGCCGGCCGCGCCGCACTGTTCGGTGGCTTCACCGGGTTGCTGCCGATCGGCTGGATCGTGCTCAACATCATCTTCCTGCACCAGCTGACCGAGCAGAACGGCAGCTTCAAGGTGCTGCAGGATTCGCTCTCGGGCATCACCGAGGACCGCCGTATCCAGCTGCTGCTGATCGCGTTCTGCTTCGGTGCGTTCTTCGAGGGCGCGGCGGGCTTCGGCACGCCGGTGGCCGTGACGGCCGCGATCCTGATCGGCCTGGGCTTCTCGCCCTTGGCCGCCTCGGGCCTGTCGCTGATCGCCAATACCGCCCCGGTGGCCTTTGGCGCTCTGGGCACGCCGGTGATCACACTGGCCAAGGTGCACGGCTACGACCTGATGGAAGTGACCGCGATGATCGGCCGCCAGCTGCCGTTCTTCTCGGTGCTTGTTCCGTTCTGGCTGATCTGGGCCTTCGCGGGCCGCAAGGGCATGATGGAGATCTGGCCGGCCATCCTGGTGGCGGGCGTGAGCTTCGCGGTTCCGCAGTTCCTGGTGTCCAACTACATCGGCCCCGAGCTGGTGGACATCATCGCGGCCATCGTCTCGATGATCTGCCTGGTGGGCTTCCTGCGCGTGTGGCAGCCCAAGAAAATCTGGACATCGGCCTCGCTGCGCGGCAAGGATGTCAGCGCCTCCGAGGTGAAGCCGCCCCAGCCCGTGGTCAAGCACAGCAGGCAGGCGCTGATCGCCGCATGGATGCCGTGGGTGATCCTGTCGGTGTTCGTGTTCATCTGGGGCCTGCCGTCCGTGAAGGCCTGGCTGAACAGCCTGTTTGCTCCATCGTTCCCGATGACGGGCCTGCACAACATGATCGAGAAGGTGCCGCCCGTCGTGACCCAGCCGACCAAGGAAGGCGCCGTCTACGTGCTGAACCTGCTGTCGGCCACCGGCACGGCCATCCTGCTGTCCGCCGTGCTCAGCGGTTTCCTGATGAAGTACAACCCGGTCGCCATCGTGCGCACCTTCTTCAAGACGATGTGGCTGGTGCGCTACTCGCTGCTGACCATCGTGCTGATGCTCGCGCTGGGCACGCTCACGCGCTACTCCGGCACCGACACGACCCTGGGCCTGGCGTTTGCCAACACCGGCGTGCTCTATCCCTTCTTCGGCACGCTGATGGGCTGGCTGGGCGTGGCGCTGACCGGCTCCGACACGGCATCGAACGTGCTGTTCGGCGGCATGCAGAAGGTGGCGGCCGACCAGCTGGGCCTGTCGCCCAACCTGATGGGCGCGGCCAACAGCTCCGGCGGCGTGATGGGCAAGATGATCGACGCGCAGTCGATCGTGGTGGCCTCCACCGCCACGCGCTGGTTCAACCGCGAAGGCGACATCCTGCGCTACGTGTTCTTCCACTCCATCGCGCTGGCCTGCCTGGTGGGCCTGTACGTGACGATGCAGGCCTATGTCTGGCCGTTCACCCTGATGGTGGTGAAGTGACGCGGCAGTGATCCGCGCCGGGCTGATGGCCCGGTGACGACCTGGAGACGATCCAGAGGCGACAAGGCCCGCGCAAGCGGGCCTTGTCGTTTGCGGCGCGCAGTCCTCTGCCCGCTGCTCAGGCCAGCGAGTCGGTGATCGGCCGCATGGCCTGCGCGCATTCCTGCAGGGCCGGCACGATGCGCTCCTCGATTTCCCGGACGGACCAGGGCTCGCCGATCGAGGTGACATTGAGGCCGATGGTGCTCTGCCCCCCCGAGCCGGGCAGTGCGATCGCCACGCCGAACAGGCCGTTGACCAGCTCGGAGTTCACGAAGCTCCAGCCGCGCTCGCGGATGCGCTCGAGTTCCTGGCCGAGCTCCTGGCGTTCCGTGACGGTGCGCTGCGCGAGCTGGTGCATTGTTCCCTGCGGCAGATGCGCGGCCAGCTGGTCCGGCGGGAGCTGGGCGAGCAGCACCCGTCCGAGCGAGTGCGCGTAGGCGGGCAGGCGGTCGCCCGCACGCAGGTCGAGCTTGATCGGGCGGTCGGCCTCCACCCGCTCGACGAACAGCACGTCGGCATCGGACAGGATCCCCAGGGCCGCGCCCACGCCCAGCTCGCGCGAGAGCCTGCGCAGGTGGGGGCGCACGGCACCGGCCAGCCCCAGGGAGCGGAAATAGCGGTATCCCAGTTCGATGCAGCGGGGGGCCAGCGAGAACTGGCGGTCGTTCTGCTGCATGTACCCAAGCTCGACCAGCGTGAGCAGGATGCGCCGGGACGCCGGGCGCGTGACCCCGAGCAGCTCGGCGGCAGACTGGATCGTGACACTGCGCATCTCCTCGTTGAAAGCCTCCATGAGCTGGAGCCCATTGGCCAGCGCGTCCAGAAACTCCCGTTTCCCCTCGGGCTCTGCCGCCACGGGCGGTGCGTTCTTCTTCTGCATTGGATTGATCCGGAAATGTGTGGCCTGTGAATCCTGAAAGCGGCGAGGCGACCCCGGCGGCTTGGGGCTGCGGGCTCCAAGGATAAATCGTGAAGGGCTCGACAGAAGCGAAACTTTGATATAGATTAATTAGCGAACAACTGTTCGCTAATTAAACAAGGAGCAAGAGACATGCAGATTTCCCCCCTCTCGGAGCGCTTCGGCGCTGCGGTCAGCGACATCGACCTGGCGCGCGCCTTCACCGACGACGAATTCGCCGAGATCCACAAGGTCTTCGTGGACAACAAGCTCGTCTGCTTCAAGAACCAGTCGCTCTCGGCGGCGGCACAGATCGAGTTCAGCCGCCGCTTCGGCCCGCTGGAGGTGCACCTGCTCACGCAGTACAACCACCCGGAGCATCCGGAAATCTTCCGGCTCTCCAACCGCGTGGTGGACGGGCAGCCCATGGGCATTGCGGACGGCGGCTCCTACTGGCATTCGGATCTCGCGTTCCAGGAGCAGCCCGCGAAGGCCACGATCCTCAATGCGCTGGAGATTCCGCCCGAAGGCGGAGACACGCTGTTCGTCGACATGGAGGCGGCCTACGAAGCCCTTTCCCCCGAGTGGAAGCAGCGCCTCGCTGGTTTGCACGCGGTGCATCGCTACCGCCGCAAGCAGAATACGGACGGCCAGAGCACGCGCGTGGAACTGAACGAGGCGCAGAAGGCGCAGACGCCGGATGTGGTCCATCCGCTGATCCGCACCAACCCGGATACCGGCCGCAAGTCCATCTTCGCGCACAAGGGTATGACGGCGGAGATCGTCGGAATGCCGGCAGAGGAGAGCAATGCAATTCTCGAGTACCTGTTCGAGCACACGATCCGCCCGGACTTCCGCTACGACTTCCGCTGGAGCCCCGGCGACGTGGTGATGTGGGACAACCGTTCCACCATGCACAGCGCCACGACGCGCGACCTGCCGGCCGGCCAGCACCGCACGCTGTACCGCACGACGGTGCGCGGCGAGCGTCCGGTCTGAGGGGCGCAGGCCATGCAACGCGGCCCGGAGCCCGAAGTGCAGTGCGCGCAGACGACACTGGATGATTTCCGTCTTGCCGATGGCGCGGTCGTGCGGCTGCAACTGGCCTATACCCTGTGCGGCCCGCGGCATGCGCCAACCTACCTGCTGCTGCACGGCTACACGGGCAGCCACTATGCGGTGGCGGGGGATGCGCGTGCCGCCGATTCCGGATGGGCCGGCGCATGGGTGGGCCCGGGGCAGGCGCTGGACACGGACCGCTGCCAGGTCCTCACCGTGAACCTGCCGGGCTCCTCCTATGGCTCGCAGTGGCAGGGCGCACAGGATGCCCACGCGTCCGTCCGCGGCATGGCAGGCGCTGTCGATGCGCTGCTGGAGCAACTGGGTATCGATGCGCTCGAGGGCGCCATCGGCTATTCGTTCGGCGGCTACGTGGCGCTGCAGCTGAAGGCGGACTATCCGCGGCGCGTCAGGCGCGTCCTGGGCCTGTGCACCGCACCGAAGGGGCGTGGCAGCGCGGATGAGCTGCCCATGCTGCGTGGCCTGGCCGAGCCCGCGCAGCGGGCCGGCTTCCGGCTGGACGTGCTCCAGCGATCGGGGCTGCCGGAATGGGTGGAAGACCAGGGTCCCGAGGCGCACCGGCGCGAGCGCGAGCGTGTCGGCCGCTGGGCGCGGGAGTTCACTGCGGATTCGCTGTGGCGCCTGCGTGCGGCGGCCGCCGGCTTCGACGTCGGCACGCTTCCCGCGGACACCACCCTGGTCCATGCCTCCTCGGACAGGCTGTTCCCGCCGCCTCCATCCTCCGCCACCGGCACGCATGTCGTGCACACCCCCTACGGCCACCAGGCCTTGCTCTACGACCCGCAGGCCTGGACGGAGCCGATCCGGACCTGGCTCGCAGGGGCGCCGCTGAAGCCCGCCTACCGGAGCGGCGACCGATGAAACGCCAATGCGGCGCTGCCGCGGCAACAACAATGAAAGAGACAATGACCATGAACATCCCACGCCGTACCCTGCTCAGCGCGCTGATCGCCGCTGCCGGCATGTCCTCCATCGCGCCTGCAGCGATGGCCCAGCCCCAGAACTGGCCGAGCAAGCCGGTGCGCCTGATCGTCGCGTATCCACCGGGCGGAGCGACCGACATCCAGGCGCGCATCGTCGGGCAGCGCTTGTCGGAAAAATGGAAGCAGCCCGTGATCGTCGAAAACAAGCCGGGCGGCAACACGGTGATCGCGACCGAGGCGGTCATCAAGTCGCCGCCGGACGGACACACGCTGCTGCTGACGGCGATGCCGTTCATGCTCAACAAGTTCCTGATGGACAAGCTGCCGTACGAACCGCTCAAGGACTTTGTTCCCGTCACGCCGCTGACCACGATCTCGAACGTGCTCGTGGCCGCGCCCACCGTGGGCGTGAAGAATGTGCAGGAACTGATTGCCAAGGCCAAGGCGTCGCCGGGAGTCATCTCGTTCGCCTCCACAGGCACGGCCACGTCCACCCACCTTTCGGGCGAACTGTTCTCCAGCATGGCCGACGTGAAGCTCATGCACGTGCCCTACAAGGGAAGCGCACCGGCGCAGCAGGACCTGCTGGCCGGACGCGTGGACATCATGTTCGATAACGGCGTGCTCCAGCAGATCAAGGCGGGGCGCGTCGTGCCGCTTGCGGTCACGTCGCCCAAACGCCTGCCGTGGCTGCCCAACGTGCCCACGGTGATCGAGCAGGGGCTGCCCGGCTACGAGGCCTCGGCGTGGTACGGGATCTTCGTGCCCGCGGGAACACCCAGGGACATCGTGAACCAGCTCGCCTCGGACATCACCGAGGTCGTCCGCAGCCCTGAAGTGCAGCCGAAATGGGAGTCCATCGGCGCCACCGCCGGCGGCGGCACACCCGAGGAATTCGCCAGGTACCTGGCGCAGGACACCGAGCGCTGGGGCAAGCTCATCAAGGAGCGGGATATCAAGTACTGAAGTTGCCCAGCCCCCCAAACGGAGCGCCCGCGCAAGTGGGCCGCATGGATTTCATGGATGGCGCTCAACTCAGTATTTTGAGTCCATGCTTTTGCACGATGTGCAGCAGCTTGAGGGCCGTGCCGCTGGGTCGGTTGGCGCCGGTTTCCCATTTCTGAACGGTGGACTCGGTGGTGTTGAGGTACATGGCGAATATCGGCTGGCTCAGATTGTTTTCGATGCGGATGCGCTTGATTTGCTCGGGGCCGATTTCCGGTGTGGGCGCAATACAGGAGTCGTCAAAGGTCCGCAGTGTGGCCTTGTCGATTGCGCCAATCCTGTGCAGTGCCTGCGCAGACGCATGGATTGCCTCGAAGGCATCGCTTTTGAACTTAGTCTTGGCAGTCATGGCAGATCTCCAGGAATTCGCGGATCGCAAGCATCTGCGCCACCTGCTCCGGGCTGAGTTGCGAATACTGCCTGGCCAGGTGCCGGAACGAAGCCAGCTCCGAATCTTCAATATTGGCGCGCTCCTTCTTGGCGAACAGGAACTGGTACACCCAATAGTGCCCACCTCTGGCAAGTACGATGGATCTGTGCCTGTTGCCGTTCAGGCGCTTTTTGTACACGCCTCCGCCAAGATCGTCGGCTTGTCCTTGCATCGCCTGTCTTGCCGCATGGCATAGCTCTTCGTCGGTGATCAATGCCTTACGGGCAGCCTTGTCGAACCAGGAAGATTTGAAAACCCGCGGGGACATGGCATCCCGGAGCGGGGGCGAGCGCTTTTTCTGCACGACGTGGGTCATGCAGAAAAGTAGCATCTAATGCTACATCATCAACTGATTGCAGTCAAAGGCGCCTGTCGCCGCCTCAATCCGTCACCAGGATCGCCCGAAAGTCATTCACGTTCGTGCGCGTGGGGCCCGTGATCACCGAATCGCCCAATGCCTGGAAGAAGCCGTGCCCGTTGTTGTTGGCGAGTTCGTCGGCCGGGCGCAGGCCCAGGGCCCAGGCGCGATCGAGGGTCTGCGGGCCGGCGATGGCGCCGGCGATGTCTTCCGCGCCGTCCACGCCGTCGGTGTCGCCCATGAGTGCGTGGATTTCGGGGTGGCCGCGCAGTGCGAGGGCCAGGGAGAGCAGGCATTCGACGTTGCGGCCGCCGCGGCCGGTGCCGCGCAGCGTGACGGTGGTCTCGCCGCCCGACAGCAGCACGCACGGTGTCCGGAACGGCTGGTCGCGGTTGGCGGTCTGCAGCGCGATGCCGGCGAGGACCTTGCCCACGTCGCGGGCCTCGCCTTCGATGGCGTCACCGAGGATGTGGGCGGCGTATCCGGCCCTGCGTGCGACGTCGGCGGCCGCCTCGAGCGCCATCTGCGGGGTGGCAACCATGCGGGTTTCGCTGCGTGCGAGGCGCGCGTCGCCGGGCTTGATGGATTCGGCGGCGTCGCCTTCCTCGAGCAGCCGGCGTGCCGCCGGCGGCAGTGCGATGCCGTAGCGCCGCACGATGGCGAGTGCATCGGCGCAGGTGCTGGGGTCGGCCACGGTGGGCCCGGAGGCGATGTCCACGGGCGAGTCGCCCGGCACGTCGGACATCAGCAGCGTGATCACGCGCGCCGGATGGCAGGCAGCGGCCAGGCGACCGCCCTTGATCGCGGAGAGGTGGCGGCGCACGCAGTTCATCTCGCCGATGGTGGCGCCGCTCTGGAGCAGTGCCTGGTTGATGGCCTGCTTGTCCTCGAGCGTGAGGCCGGGCAGCGGCATCGGCAGCAGCGCGGAGCCGCCGCCCGAGATCAGGCACAGCACGGTGTCTTCCGGCTTCAGTCCTCGCACCAGCTCCAGCATGCGCTGGGCGGCCTGCAGGCCCGCGGCGTCGGGAACGGGGTGCGCGGCTTCGACGATCTCGATGCGCGAGCAGGGCGCACCGTAGCCATAGCGGGTGACGACGAGTCCCGAGAGCGGCCCGCTCCAGTGCGTCTCGACCGCTTCCGCCATGGCGGCCGAGGCCTTGCCCGCACCTATCACGATGAGCCTGCCACCTTCCAGTTGCCGGGGTGTGGGCAGGTGCGGCGGCACGCACAGCGCGGGCTGGGCGCTCGCCACGGCTGCATCGAACATGCGGCGCAGCAGGTCCGCCGGCGCTGTGGTGCCTGTCATCATGCCTTCTGTCCGATCTCGAAGTTGGCCATCTTTTCCAGTGCGCGAACCATGCCGGAGTGATCCCATGCCTTGCCGCCGTAGGACACGCAGCTGCTGAACAACTGTTGGGCGATGGCGGTGTTGGGCAGCGAGACGCCCAGGCTGCGTGCGCTGCTGAGCGCGAGGTTCAGGTCCTTCTGGTGCAGCTCGATGCGGAAGCCCGGATCGAAGGTGCGCTTGATCATGCGCTCGCCGTGCACTTCGAGGATCTTGCTGGAGGCAAAGCCGCCCATCAGTGCCTGGCGCACGCGTGCCGGGTCGGCACCTGCGCGCGATGCGAACAGCAGCGCTTCTCCCACGGCTTCGATGTTCAGCGCCACGATGATCTGGTTGGCCACCTTGGCGGTCTGGCCGTCGCCGTTGCCGCCCACGAGCGTGATGTTCTTGCCCATGAGTTCGAAGAGCGGCTTCACGCGTTCGAACACCGCATCCTCTCCTCCGACCATGATCGACAGCGTGGCGTTCTTGGCACCCACTTCGCCGCCCGAGACCGGTGCGTCGAGGTAGTCGCAGCCGAGCGCATTGATGCGCTTGGCGAAGTCCTTGGTGGCGATCGGCGAGATGGAGCTCATGTCCACCACGATCTTGCCCTTGCTGAGGCCCGCGGCGATGCCGTTCTCGCCGAACAGCACGCTCTCCACGTCGGGCGTATCGGGAAGCATGCAGAAGATGATGTCCGCGCGCTCGGCCACGCCGCGCGCGCTCACGCACTTGGTGGCACTCGATTCAGCGATCTGGTCGGCGATCTTGCCGCGCGTGTGCACGAACAGCTGGTGCCCCGCCTTGATGAGCTGCCATGCCATGGGCGCGCCCATGATGCCGAGTCCGACGAAGCCGATTTTCTGTGGTTTGTCTGTCATCTCTGTGTTCTCCTTGAATCACTGTTCATTCATCTGTTGTTCGTTCACGGGTGCATCGGGCGCGCATCACGCGAATGCATGCAGCCAGCCCAGGCCCGCTTCGGTGGTCGTCGCGGGCTTGTATTCGCAGCCCACCCAGCCCGTGTATCCCACGCGGTCGAGCAGCGCGAACAGGAACGGGTAGTTGATCTCGCCGGTACCGGGCTCGTTGCGGCCGGGGTTGTCCGCGATCTGCACATGGCGGATCAGCGGCAGGTACTTGGTCAGCGTGGAGGCAAGCTCCCCCTGCATGCGCTGCGTGTGGTACAGGTCGTACTGCAGGAAGGCGTTGGGCAGGTCGAGCTCTTCGAGCAGCGCCACCGCCTGCACCGGGCGGTTCAGGTAGAAGCCGGGGATGTCGAAGGTGTTGACCGGCTCGATCAGCAGGTCGAGGCCCGCGCCGCGTAGCTGGTCGGCGGCAAAGCGCAGGTTCTCGAGGAACGTGGCGCGCAGCGCGTCGGCGGACACTCCATCGGGTGCCTTGCCGGCCAGGCAGTTGAGCTGCTTGACGCCCAGTGCGCCTGCGTAGTCGATGGCCTTGGCCACGCCTTCGCGGAACTGCGCAGCCTTTTCGGGCTGGCAGGCGATGCCGCGCTCACCCGCTTCCCAGTCGCCGGCGGGCAGGTTGTGCAGGACGAGCGCAAGGCCATTGCTGTCCAGGCGCGTGCGGATTTCCTTGGCGGAGAACGCATAGGGAAACATGAACTCCACGGCCTGGAATCCGGCCTTGGCGGCCAGATCGAAGCGATCGAGGAACGGCACCTCGTTGAACATCATCGAGAGGTTCGCGGCAAAACGGGGCATGAAAAACTCCTTGGGTCTTGATTCTTGGTGATGGCGTGGGTGCGTGTGCCGAATGCCGCCCGCGGGGAGCGCGCATTCGGCGAGGTCGTTCAATCCAGCAGGCCGGCGGCCACGAGTCCTTCGGTGCCCTGCGGGTGGCGGCAGTCGATGTCCTCGAACTCGACGACCTTGTCGATTTCGGTGCCCATCGCGATGTTGGTCACACGCTCGAGGATCACCTCCACCACGACCGGAACGCGGTGTTCGCGTGCCAGCGATTGCGCCTCGCGCAGCGCGTCCTGCAGCTTGGCCGGATCGGTCACGCGCAGGGCCTTGCAGCCGAGGCCGCGCACCACCTGTCCGTGGTCCACGCCGTAGGCCTTGAGGTCGGGGTCCGTCACGTTGTCGTTCTCGAAGGCAAGCTGCACGCAGTAGTCCATGTCGAAGCCGCGCTGCGACTGGCGGATCAGGCCCAGGTAGCTGTTGTTCACCAGCACCTGCACGTAGGGCAGGTTGAACTGCGCACCCACGGCCAGCTCTTCCATGAGGAACTGGAAGTCATAGTCGCCCGAGAGGCCGACCACGGTCTTGTTCGGATCGGCGGCGACCACACCCAGGGCGGCGGGGATCGTCCAGCCGAGCGGGCCGGCCTGGCCGCAGTTGATCCACTGGCGCGGGCCGTAGACGTGCAGGAACTGCGCGCCGGCGATCTGCGAGAGGCCGATGGTGGAGACAAAGACCGTGTCCTTGCCGAACACCGCGTTCATTTCGGCATAGACGCGCTGGGGCTTGATCGGCACGTTGTCGTAGTTCGTGCGGCGCTGCATCAGCGACTTGCGCTCGGCGCAGCGTGCGGCCCAGGTGGAGTAGTCCCGGAGTTCGCCGGCCTGCTTGCGTTCGCGTGCCACCTGCACGAAGAGCTCGAGTGCGGCCTTGGCGTCGGAGACGATGCCCAGGTCCGGGTTGAACACGCGGCCGATCTGCGTGGGCTCGATGTCCACGTGCACGAACTTGCGGCCCTGGGTGTAGACCTCGACCGAACCCGTGTGGCGGTTGGCCCAGCGGTTGCCGATACCGAGCACGAAGTCGCTCGCCAGCATGCTGGCATTGCCATAGCGGTGGCTGGTCTGCAGGCCGCACATGCCGGCCATGAGCGGGTGGTCATCGGGAATCGTGCCCCAGCCCATGAGCGTGGGGATCACGGGCACGCCGGTGAGTTCGGCCAGCTCGACCAGCAGTCCGGATGCGTCGGCATTGATGATGCCGCCACCGGCCACGATCAGCGGCTTGTCGGCTGCGGCCAGCATGTCCAGTGCCTTCTCGATCTGCTTGCGCGTGGCGGCTGGCTTGTAGACCGGCAGGGGCTCGTAGGTGTCGATGTCGAACTCGATCTCGGCCATCTGCACGTCGAACGGCAGGTCCACGAGCACCGGTCCCGGGCGGCCCGAGCGCATCAGGTGGAAGGCCTGCTGCAGCACGCGCGGCACCTGTGCAGGCTCGCGCACGGTGACGGCCCACTTGGTCACGGGCTTGGCGATGGACTCGATGTCCACGGCCTGGAAATCCTCCTTGTACAGGCGGGCGCGTGGCGCCTGGCCGGTGATGCAGAGAATCGGGATGCTGTCCGCGCTGGCGGAATACAGGCCCGTGATCATGTCGGTGCCCGCCGGGCCGCTGGTGCCGATGCACACGCCGATGTTGCCGGCCTTGGCGCGGGTGTAGCCCTCGGCCATGTGCGAGGCGCCCTCGACATGGCGTGCCAGCACGTGGGCGATCGACATGCGTTCGCGCAAGGCGGCATACAGCGGGTTGATCGCGGCGCCGGGCACGCCGAATGCCTGCGTGATGCCTTCCTTCTCCATTACCAGCACTGCGGCCATCGCGGCCTTCATCTTCGCCATGTGAGTCTCCTGCAAAACGGTTGAGTTGGATGATTGGTGAGTTGTCGTCATCGTCCCCGTTTGCGCGGATTTCGGGAATGCTGGTACGCTGCATGACGTTTATTCCGTGGTGGAATACCCCCGACCATCGATTTCCGCCCTTCCTGCACCCTTCCTGTGATCTGGCCATGGACCGAATACAAGCGCTTCTTCTGTTCACCCGCGTCGTCGACCTGGGCTCGTTCAGCCGTGCCGCGGCCGAACTGGGCATGGGGCAGCCCTCGGCCACCAAGCAGATCGCCCGCATGGAAAAGGAACTGGGTGCGCGCCTGCTGCACCGCTCCACGCATGGCGTGACACCCACCGAGGTGGGCAAGCTCTACTATGACAAGTGCAAGCTCATCGTGCACCATGACGAGGAGGCGCGTTCGGTCGCGTCCCTCATGCAGTCGCAGGTGCAGGGCGTCCTGCGCATCAGCACCTCGATCGCGTTCGGCCGGCGGGTGCTGGCGCCGATGGTGAGCAACTTCATGCGCACGCACCCCCTGTTGCGCGTGGACCTGAGCTTTGACGACCGCTACGTGAACCTGGTGGAGCAGGGCGTGGATGTCGCCATCCGCATGGGCCGGCTGGCCGACTCATCGCTTGGCGCCACCTACCTGGGCGTGAGCCCGTGGGTCGTGGTGGCCTCGCCGAACTATCTGCGCGAGCATGGAGCGCCCACGCAACCCGCCGATCTTGCGGCCCACGATGCGCTGGTCTACAGCACGGTGCAGGGCGATGCGATCTGGCATTTCAGTACCGCGCACGAGAGCACGCAGGCGATTGCGGTGAATGGCCGCCTGCGCTCCAACAATCTCTCTGTATTGCTGGCGGCAGCGCGCGACGGCTTCGGCATCGCCGTGCTTCCGCACTACGTCGCGCACGATGGCCTGCGCACCGGTGAGCTCGTGCCGGTGCTCGATGGCTGGAACCTGCCCACGCAGGAGATCCATGCGGTGTTCCCCTCGCCGCGCCTCGTGCCCGCGAAGGTGCAGGAACTGGTGGCCTGGCTCAAGAGCGAGTTCACCGACGACTGGTGGCGTCCCGCGCGGCGCTGAACGCGACGTTGAGCGCGGGGATGCGAGAGAGGGTGCGAGAGACGTTCAGGGCGCGGTGGCGGCAGGCGTGCCTGAGGCCTTGGCCGGGTCCTGCCCCAACACCTTCTGCAGATCATCGCGCAGGATCCACTCGGCCTCCTGGGTGCCGGGATGGTCGGGATAGCGTGTCTTCATGCGCATGAAGACGCGCAGCGCCTGATCGGGTTTGTTCGCGCCCTGCTTGAGCGCACGGACGATGAGCTCAAGCGCCTCGGGCGTGCGGTCGTGACCGGGATGCTGTTTCTCGAAGCCCTGCAAGAGCGCCAGCACGTGGCCCGACTGCATTCCCTTCCACGCAAAGCGCGCGAGCGCCAGCGTATGGTCCGCGGAGTCGAGCGTGAACTGCGGTGCCCGCTTGTAGCAACTGCCCCAGACTTCGAGAGCCTCGCTTTCGCGCTGCTGCTGGACCAGCAGCGGAATGAAGCGCTGCGCATGCTGCGCGAGGTGGTCGGTGCGATCGGTCAGCTTGAGCAGGCGGTGGTAGCGGCGCTGGTCGGCGGCGTTGTCCCAGCCGGTGCGCTGCCACTCCCGCGCGTTGTCGAGCGCGGACTTCATGTCGCCGTCCTGCACGAGCCGGGCCACCATGGCGTCGCGGCGCCTGGCCTCGGCGGCGGCGGGATCCTCGGGCTCCACCGGAGCGGAGTCGGGCGCCTTCACCGGATCGATGTCGAGCGCCGCATGGTGCTGGTACATCACATAGCCGATCATCGCGGCCATCACCCAGCTGAAGTAGATCATCACGAAGGTGATCAGCGGCGCGAGCACGAACCGGGGAACGATGGGCAGCAGCAGCCCGAGCGCCATGGGCACGCCCTGCATCAGCAGGAACAGGAACAGGCAGAGCAGCAGGTACGACTTGCCGATGCCGGCGATCGTGCCGAGCAGCTCGAAGGGGTTGATGGCAGCGCGCAGGCTGCAGGTGTTGATCAGCACCATCAGCGTCGCCGGGAGGGCCAGTGACGACAGCAGGTTGGCGACGGCACCCAGGGCGGGGCTGATGCCGGCCGTCCAGCCGATCACGAAGCCGTGCACCAGCAGCACGCCGAAGAACTTCCAGGGCAGCGCCTTCCAGGCGTCGTCCATCATGTCGGAGCGGTAGTCCGCGCTGTCGGTGATGCCGCGCGAGGCCAGCGCGGCCACCTTGAATGCATAGCGGCTCACGGCCAGCATCAGTCCGATGCCGGCCACCAGTGCGAAGAAGAAACCGCCCATCAGCAGGAAGCCGCACAGCGACAGGACGGAGGCGTAGATCATCGGCTCCATCTGCAGCGGGAACAGGAAGAAGCTGTTGAGCTTCTGCCAGAACGGCGGAATGTTCCAGCCGGACGATGCTTCGTCCTCGTGGTCGTCTGCGACCTGCCTGCCCTGTCTGTTGCGCGAATGCCCGTCGCTCATGTGTCTGCTCCCTGAACTGCGCCCATGTTACGACATGGTTTCCCCTGCGAGACTGCCGGGCGCGGTGATGTCCGGCGGGGCCGGGAATGCAGGCCCGTCATGGCCGCGAATCGGCTAGCCAGCGCGTGATCGCCTCCTGCGGCGCATCGCGCTGCAGCGCGGGCAGCCAGGTCCGCGCTTCGTCCATCCTGCCGGATCGGGCCAGGCCATTGGCCAGCAGCGCAAGCGTTCCGCTCCAATGCGGATGCGGGCGCGCGATGGCCGATTTCTCCAGCATGCGGCACAGCGCCTGCGCATCGGCGAATTCGCCCTGTCGCACAAAGTTGCGGGCCAGTGCGTGCAGGGTGTTGTCCGAGATGCGTGGCACGGGCTGCGCGCGTTCGCAGTAGGTGCGCCAGCTGCGGTGCTGCAGTTCGCGTTCCTGCTCGGTGCGTCCCGACAGCTTGAAAATGCCGCGCGCGGCGGCATGGAAGTCCTCGCCGGCCGGTTCGTGGCGCGCGCTCTCGAACCAGGCACGCAGGATCTTCAGGTCGGCGGGTGCGAGCCGTGCTGCCTCGCGCCAGGCCCTCGCGGCGCGGTCGAAGGTCAGCGCATCGGTGTGCTTCCGGGCGCGGCGTACCGCTTCGTCGACGAGCTGGCGATGCGCATCGGCAGCCTTTCTTGCTTCGCCTTCCACATCGACCGGGGTCTCCACCTTCTGCAACTGCATGTAGATGCCCATGAGCACGGCGCCCGTGAGCAGGCCGCCAAAGTGCGCCATGTAGGCCACCTGCGCGCCGCCGATGACATGCTGGACCAACTCGAACCCCATCCACACCGGCAGCATGACCAGCGCGGGCCACTGGGCGTAGTTGAAGTAGAACGCCAGCATGTAGAAGAAGCGGATGCGCCGCATGCGGTACATCACCGCGTACATCGCCATCAGGCCCGCGATCGCGCCCGAGGCACCGAGGCCGAGGCCGCCCATGCCGTCGTAGAACAGCCCGGCAAACAGCGAGGCCCCGAAACCGCATAGCAGGTAGAAGGCGAGATAGACGAACGCGCCGAGCGCCATCTCCAGCGTGAAGCCGAACAGGAACAGGAACACCATGTTGCCGAGCAGATGCCCGACACTGCCATGCAGGAAGGTGGAGGTGAGCGCCTGTACGGGCTGCACTCCCGCGCCGCTCTCGTAGCTCATGGCCCAGCGGCTGGTGAAGGCCCGGGGCTCGAGCGGAGCAAAACGTGCGCGGGCGGCGCTCCATTCCTCGTACCGCGGAGTGTCGGCGTCGATGGCCTCGCCCGAGAGGAGTTGCTGCCGAAAGCGGCCTTCCTGCCACATCAGCTCATAGAGCTGCGCGTACTGCTTGCCCTTGAGCATCTGTCGGGCCGCGCGCGCCAGCGGCGCCGCGATGCGCCGGTCCCCGCGCCGGCTTGCTTCCTCGAGGTGGGCGACGAACAGCGGCAGCTCGATGGCGGGCAATGCCGTCCTTGCGTAGCCTTCCGCAGCGCGTGCCACGGCCCTCTCCTCGGATTGCTGCCATCCGAAATAGACCATGCA
This sequence comes from Diaphorobacter ruginosibacter, assembly GCF_014395975.1. Lineage (NCBI taxonomy): Bacteria > Pseudomonadati > Pseudomonadota > Betaproteobacteria > Burkholderiales > Comamonadaceae > Diaphorobacter > Diaphorobacter ruginosibacter. The sequence goes on from NZ_CP060714.1 coordinate 4,742,147, forward strand.
GTTGATCACGATGAGCAGCACCGTCATCCAGGGCGGCGACTTCCAGGATGGCTTGTTTTCCAGGGGGATGGCGATGAACATGCGGCGATTGTGGCTGCACGCGGATCGGTTGAGGCGGCCCCTCGGGGCTGGCGTGTGTTTTTTGCCGCAGCGCAGTCGCCCGCCGCCGAACGGCGAAGCCGGTCTCTCTCTTGGTGATTACCCCCATGGCCTTCCTTTGGCTGTCGTTCGTATAGTGTGTACCACTTGGTACAAAGGAGGAAATCATGCGTGGAAAGCTGTTGAGAGCCGTGTTGACGTGGTGCGTGCTGGCCTGCGTTGCGGCGGGTGCATCGGCGCAGGCCGGATGGCCATCGAAACCGATCCGGTTCGCGATTCCGATGGCGCCCGGAACGGGCGTGGACGTGCTGGCGAGGGCATTTGCCGACGCGTTGGCCAAGGAGCTCGGGCAAACCATCGTCGTCGAGAACAAGCCGGGTGCGAACGGGCTGATTGCCGTGAACTTCTTCATGCAGCAGCCGGCCGACGGCCACGCCATGTTCATGGCGGGCGTCTCCAACATGGCCTGGAACCAGCATCTCTACAGCCATCTGCCGTACGACTCGCTGAAGGACTTCGAGGGCGTTGCGGTGTTTGCGGACACCCCGTTCATCACCGTGGTCTCGCCGAGGCTCGGCGTCAGGACGTTTGCCGAATTCAAGTCGCTGATGCAGGCCAGCCCCGGCAAGTATTCGTTTGCGTCCGCAGGCATCGGCAACTCCACGCACCTGGCGTCCGAACTGATGCTCAGGCGCACCGGCCTGCAGCTGGTGCACGTGCCCTTCAATGGCGCGGCTGGCTCCAGCAGCGTGATCGCGGGCGACACCGCGATGTACACCACGGTGCCGGGCGGCATCGCGCCGCTGATCCAGTCGGGCAAGCTGGTTCCGCTGGCCGTCACGGGGTCCGAGCGGCTCAAGGCCTTCCCGGACGTGCCCACGTACAAGGAGCTCGGCTACGACGTGGTGGTTCCGGGCTGGTATTCGATCGTGATGAAGAAGGGAACCGATCGCCAGGTCATCGAGAAGATGAATGCCGCGATCAACCGTGTCCTCGGGACCCCGCTGATGCAGGAGCGGCTGGCGGCGCAATCGCTCACCGCCGTGCAGAGCACCCCGCAGGACGTGCAGAGGCTGACGCGGCGCGATTCGGCGCTGTGGGCACCGATCATCGATGAACTGGGGATCCGCCAATGAGCTTTCGCCTGACCCACCGAACGCGCGATGCACGCATCGGCGCCATGCAGGCACTCATGGCGGCGCAGGGTGCGGACGGCATCGTCTTCACCACCTCCGACTTCATCCAGTACGCAACGAACTTCGCGGTGGATGTGCTGCCGTGGGAGCGGCCCATCTTCTGCGTGGTGACCGCCAATGGCGCGCTGCATGCGGTGTTCAACGAACTGTCCACGCACCACCTGAAGTTCTCGGCAAAGAAGGGAACGCTCTGGCTCGCGGAGCGGGACATCCACTTCTACACCGAGCACCCGCGCATCACCGCGCGCCTTCCGGTACCCGCTGAGCTTCCTCAGCTGCTCGCCTCCGTGCTGCGGCAGGCGGGGCTTGCCACCGGCACGCTGCTGACCGAGGCGGCCACGGGCGTCCTGCAACAGGCTGCGCTGCTGCTGCCCGGCTCGCGGCTCATGCCAGCCACGGCTACGCTGCGGTCGCTGCGCTGGGTGAAGAACGACGAGGAACTGCACATCATGCGCTCGCTGGCAGCGCTGACGGACTGGACACAGCAACAGTTCCGGCGGCTCTACAGGCCCGGCCTCCAGACCCAGGTGCTCGACTTCCAGGTGGCGGCCCTGATGGCGGAGGAGGCCGCGCGGCGCTTTCCCGGCGAAAGCTTCGAGGTGATGCGCTGCTGGACCCTGAGCGGCCCGGCATCCGCATCGCCGCACGGCGACGGCGCCAACTGCGGAGCGGTGATCGGCAAGGGCGACACCATCGTGAACTTCGTGCTGCCGCGCCTGAACGGCTACTTTGTGGAGAACGAGCGCACCTGGTTCATGGGCAAGCCGAACGACATGCAGAAACGCTGCTTCGAGACGGCGATGGCGGCCACGGAAGCCGGCGTTGCTGCGGCGCGCCCGGGCAACCGCGTGTGCGACATCGACGCTGCGGCGTTGGCCGTGATCCAGAAGGCGGGGCTTGACGAGTACGTCTTCCACCGCACTGGACACGCGGTCGGCCTGATGCTGCACGAGTATCCGGAGGACATGGCCTACAACTACCGCCCGCTGCTGGCGGGCGAGGTCTATTCCAGCGAGCCGGGGCTCTACGTGTACGGCCTGGGGGGCTTTCGCATCGACGATACGGTGGTGGTGGGCGACCGACCCGAGGTGCTGGTCAGCACGCCGAAGTCGCTGGAGTTTGCGACGCTTGCGGCGTGAGCGGGCGGAGCGCCAAGGATCAGGGACAGCCCGCTACCGGCTCGTCACCCAGTGCTCGAACATGGCGTCGTACAGGGCCACGGCTCTGGCGATGCCCTCGCGCTCCTGGGTGAGCAGCAGGTCGAGCATCAGTCCCCGGATGCACGCGAGGCGCAGCCGGGCAAAGCCCTGGGCCTCCTCGGATGCAAGCTGGAAATCGCTGGCAAGGCGTTCCGACAGCAGCGTGATCCAGTGGTCGACAAAGGTGTGCGCAAAGGCCTCATGCTCCTGCGGTGCGCGCAGCGTCTTCACATAGAGCTCGAAGATCAGCTTGAAGATCTGCTGGTACTCGGGCGTGGAGAAATAGGCCCAGCCGCGTGACACCGTCATCAGGGGCGAGTTCCCGTGCGCTGCGAAATACTGCCGGGAACGCTCGATCTCGACGCGCCGGATCTCGTTGACCAGCGCCTCCCAGAACCCCTCCGAACTGCCGAAGTGGTAGTTGATCATGCGGTGGCTGGTGCCGATGTTCTTCGCGATCTCGCGGATCGAGCCGTCCAGCAGGCCGTGCTCGAGCACGTAGCCTGCGGCGCGTTGGATGAGCTCTTCTTTCATGGGGCTGTCCTGTCTGTCGACCGGGAGGGCTGCGCACGCCGGCGCAGGCCTTGAAAAGCAAAAAGCCCCACGCTTCTTGCGAAGGTGGGACCCGTGGAGCGTACTGCCGTTGACTGCCGTTACTAGGCGGCGGTGATCAGAACGGAATGTCGTCGTCCATGTCGTCGAAGCCCGAATTCGCACGCGGCGCCTGCTGCACCGGTGCCGGTGCCTGGCGTGGCTGCATCGGTGCCGGGGCGGGGCGCTGGGCCATGGGGGCGGGGGGCGCGGCGCGGCGCTGCGGGGCCGGGGGGCGTCGTAGCCGCCGTCATTGCCGCCATAGCCACCGTCGTCATAGCCGCCACCACCACCGCCGTTGCCGCCGCCCATGCCCTGGCGGCTGCCCAGCATCTGCATCTGGTCTGCGCGGATCTCGGTGGCGTAGCGCTCCTGGCCGCTTTGCGGATCGGTCCACTTGCGGGTGCGCAGCGAGCCTTCCACATAGACCTGCGAGCCCTTGCGCAGGTATTGGCCCGCGATCTCCGCCAGGCGGCCGTTGAAGACCACGCGGTGCCATTCGGTGGCCTCGCGGTTCTCGCCGGTGTTCTTGTCGCGCCAGCGATCCGTGGTGGCGATGGTGACGTTGGCTACCTGATCGCCGCTGGGGAACGTGCGCATTTCGGGGTCGCGTCCCAGATTGCCGACGATGATGACTTTGTTGACGGATGCCATGCTGCAGATACCTTCGAAAAATGTTGAGTCTGCGCGCCAAATGGAGTTTGAGTAGCGCGCCTGAACGGGGGATTGTGCACCAAGCCGGGAAGCGCTGGCGAGGTGATTCTTGGCGCCCCTCAATGAGGGGCGGATTTGCCCTCGGTTCGTGCCTCGGTGCGCCCGATCGGCCGCAGCGGCCATGTGATCAGAAGCCATAGCGCGCACAGTGTTGCCGTCACGCCAAAGAGGCCCGGTGCGCCCAGGAACTTGATCAGCGCGCCACCGAGCGCGCCGCCCGCGAACAGGCCGAGCGACTGCAGGGTGTTGTAGCTGCCGAGCGCCGCGCCGCGCAGGTTGGCCGGTGCCATGCGCGAGACCAGGCTGGGCTGCGTGGCTTCCAGTGCATTGAAGCCGCAGAAGAACACGAACAGCACCACGCCCATCACCGTGAGCGAGGGCGTGCTGCCGCTCGCGAACAGCAGGCCGAGGGCGACCTGTACCACGAGCACCAGCGTGATGGCGGTCAGCAGCGCGGCGCGCAGCCGGCCGCGGCGCTCCATCGAGAACAGGCCGCCCATGGCGACGAACGACAGCACCACGGCGGGCAGGTAGATATGCCAGTGCTCGCTCTTGGGCAGCCCCGCCTGCACGATCAGCGCCGGGACGGCCACCCACATCGACATCTGCACGGTATGCAGCACGAACACGCCGAGGTTCAGCCGCAGCAGGTCGGGATGCTTCCAGGCATCGGCCGCGCGGCCGCGCGGGGCGTCGGCATGCTGCACGGGCTCGGGCGGAACGACCCAGAGCACCACGGCAATGCCGGCCAGCGCCAGTGCGCAGGTCAGTCCAAACAGGCCCGACAGGCCCACGAGGGAGGTCAGCGCGGGGGCTGCCACGAGTGCAATCGCGAACATCAGCCCGATGCTGCCACCCACCAGTGCCATGGCCTTGGTGCGCACGCCATCGCGCGTCTGGTCGGCCAGCAGCGCGGTCACGGCTGCCGACACGGCGCCCGCGCCTTGCAGGGCACGGCCGATCAGCAGCCCGGTCAGGGAGTCGGCCAGCGCCGCGAGCAGGCTGCCCGCCGCAAAGACGAGCAGTCCGAACACGATCACGCGCTTGCGCCCGAAGCGGTCGGAGGCCATGCCCAGCGGCAGTTGCAGGCAGGCCTGCGTGAGACCGTAGATGCCCATGGCCAGACCGACCAGGGCAGGATCATCCCCGCCGGGGTACTTGCGTGCCTCGAGTGCGAACACCGGCAGCACCAGGAACAGGCCCAGCATGCGAAGCGCGAAGATCAGCGCAAGGCTGATGCTGGAGCGGCGCTCCAGTGCCGTCATCTTGGTGGAGGCTGAAGGCGAGGAGTGGGTCGAGGACAAGGTATCCGGCACGGGCGGCTGAGGCGGGCAAAGAGTTGGATTCTGACCCCCGATGCGGCGCGGTGCATCGGGCATGGCGCAACCACCGGGCGATCGGGTGACTGCGGGGGATTCTGCCATGTTCGCCGGGCGGGGGCTGCCGCGCAGCGTGCCCGTGTGGCACTGCCGTCAGCGCGTGAACGAGGCAACCTTGGCCGGGAGGACGGGCTCCTGCCATTGGTAGCCGGAGGCGAGCACGTTGCGCTCGCGCATCTGGCCGTCCCATTCGAGCCCCATCAGATCGGCCAGGGTGAACGCGATCCAGTCGCCGCGGAAGGGGCGATCGTCAAGCGTCTCATCCACCGGAGTGAAGGCCTCGCTGCGCCACAGGATGGCGGGAATGCGGAAGCCCGAGGCCGTGCTCTGGCTGTGCCCCGCATGGTTCATCGTGTGCCCCACCTCCTGGCCGTGGTCGGACAGATACATCCATGCCGTATGTGCCGTGCGCTCCGCGCCGCTGGCCTGCGTCATGCGCAGCAGATCGGCGATCACGCTGTCGTGGTACAGCACGGCGGCGTCGTATTCCTGGCGGAAGCCGCGAACCCAGCCCGGCCGGCCTTGTGCGATCAGCTGGTTCTCCACGGTGTCAGGGTGGTCGTCGAACGGGTTGGCGTTTTCCGGAAAGCGCAGCCGGTAGTGGGGGTGCGCCCCCAGGAGCTGCACGACGATGAGCTTGCGTTCGTGCGGATCGGCCAGGGCGGCCTTCACCTCGTCGAGCAATTCGCCGTCCAGCGATTCGCTGGAGCGGCCGGGCATGCGGTTGACGAGCTGCACCACGTCGGCCAGCTGCGCATGCTGCTGCTCGATGGCCAGGTCGTCATGGTTGCTCACCCACCAGACACGGTAGCCGGCCTGCCGGGCGATGGCCAGCAGGTGCTGGCTGTGGTCTGAGCCCTGTACGGGGATGTTGAACATGCCGTGCAGGGCGGGTAGCGTGCTTGCCGCCACCGACCAGGCATTGCGCAGCACCAGCATGTGCGCGCCCGCCTGTTGCTGCAGCGCCTGCAATTGGGGCGTGGTGTTGCGCGCATAGCCGTAGAGCGACATGTTGTCGCGGTTCACACTGTCCCCGATCACCAGCACGATGGTGGACGGCGTGCTGCCCGCCACGCGCGGAGCGAGCGCACGGGCGTTGTCCATCGCCTGCAGGCGCTGCACACCCTGGTTCGACCAGTCCTTGCGCAACGCCTGGACAGACTCTGCCCAGTCGAACCAGAACGCGACCGGATGCAGCCGCCGCCAGGGCTTGCTGGCGTAGGCCACCAGCGTCACCGCGAGCAGCAGTACCAGGGCCACCTGCATCGATCGCCTTGCGCCGCCAGGCCAGCCGCCGAAGCGGCGCAGCGCACGGGCGCATTGCCAGGTCGCCCAGCCCGCCAGCAGCAGGGCAGCGGTCCACAGGCCCAGCGTGCGCCACTGGGTCATCAGGTATTCGCTTCCCTCTCGCACATTGGTGTTGGCGGCGGCCCCCAGCACCAGCGCACCGTTGGGTGCGGCCTGGTAGGCATCCTGCAGATAGCCGCGCGCCACGCCATCGAGCACGAACAGCATCACCCACAGCCACGCGAGAAGGGCTCGCGCCTTCTGCAGCGCGGCGCTCTGCAGCGGCACTGCCAGGAGCACGAGCAGCGGCATCAGCAGCACCAGCACCTGGGCCACGCGACGCCCTTCATGGCCCACCGCGATGAACAACCATGCGAGTGCGCACAGCAACCCCCCGGCGAGCCAGGGAGACGTTGCGGATTCGCGCACGGCGTGAAGGGCGGAAATGCGATGGGTCATGGCAGGTGGCGCAAGGAAAAAGCGTGCGCATCCTGCCTCAGTGCCGAATGCCATGAAGCAACAAGGGATTTCAGCGCAGATGCCGCTGGCTCACCACCACGACGGCGGCGAGGGCGGCGACGGCGCCGAGGACCTGGTAGAGGTGCTGGCACGCCATGAAGAGCGCCTGCTGCTGGAGGGTGGCGCCCAGTTCCGCAAGCGCGGCGCCCTGGGCCTGCGACACCGTATAGCCCAGCTGCTCGAAATGCACCTGCATGGCGTGCAGCCACGACACCGCCGCGGGGTCGGATGGCGTCACGCGGGCTGCGAGGTCGTTGTACTCCATGAACCGATTGTCCTGCAGCGCCACGGCGGCGACGGCGGAGGAGAACGATGCCATCATCTGGCGCATGATGTTCTTGCTCTGATAGCCCTTGGCGAAATGCCGGGCATCGAGTGCGCGGAAGGTGAGCGCGGCCACCGGAAGCACCATCAGCACGCCGAAGAACCCCTTGATGACCAATGCACCATACAGCGCCGATGCCGGGGCATCGGGTGGAATGCTGCTCAGCCAGAACGAGGCACCGGCCATGGCGATGCAGCCGGCCATCATCAGCGCGCGCTTGTTGGCGACCTGGCCCGCATACCGTATGTAGAGGACCGCGACGGCCAGACTGATCAGGGCCGCAAAGCTGTTGAGCCAGCCGGTGGTGACCAGCGGGATGTGCAGGCCCTGCTCCGCGAATTGGGGGAACAGGTAGTTGCTGAAGTTCACGATGAAGTAGTAGAGCGCATACAGCGCGATGCCCACCAGGAATCCGGGGTGCGTGAGATCGCGCAGATGCAGCAGCGGCTCGTCGTGTTTCCATTGGTGCATGCCGAACAGGCCCAGCAGCAGCACGCCGGTCAGGATCACCAGCGCGAGGCGCTCGGGATGATCGAAGAGCTCGTAGCGGGCCTCCGAGAAGCTCCATTGCACGCAGCCGATCGCCAGCACGAAGAGCAGGACGGGCGCAAGCGACCAGCGCACCGGCGTGCTGCTCCTGCCGAGGTGGCGCGGCAGCAGCCAGCGCACGGCCAGGGCGATCAGTGCGGCCGGCGGAAGCACCACCCAGAAGACCCAGCGCCAGCCCCAGCCGTCCACGAGCCATGCGGACAGCAGCGGGCCGATCGCGCCGACGCTGAAGATGCTCAGCATGTACACGCGCACGGCGCGGGGCCGCTGGGCGGGCGAGAACAGCATGGGAATGAGCACGCGTGTGCTGATGAAGAACGCGCCGCCACCGAGGCCCTGCATCAGTCGCGCGGTGGTGAGTTCGGCCAGGTTGGCGGCATTCGCCGAGGCCAGGTCGCCGAGCGCATACAGCAGCAGCGCCAGGAGCAGGTAGTGGCGGTAGCCGAAATGCCTCGACAGCCACTGCTGCATCGCGATCATCAGCATGCTGCCGATGGCGTAGGCTGCCTGCACCTGTGCGAACTCGCGCGGCGCCACGCCGATGCCGCCCAGGATGTGCGACGAGGCGAAGACGAACATGCCGTTCTCGAGAAACTCCATGCCCACCAGCGCGCCCAGCAGCCACATCAGCAGCAGCTGCTTTTCTCGATGCAGGAAATGGTGCCAGCGCGGGGCTTTCATGAGGGTGTCCTAAGTGCGTGCACGCATGCGTGGTGCGGTGCGGCGTGCGTCGGGGCGTGTGTTCCGGGGATCAGGCCCGGGAGGCCGCCGTCACGTCCATGGTCTGCAGCCGTTCGTGCACGCGCCGCAACTGCTGCTGCATCTCGTGTGTTGCCGTATCGCCGATGGACGACCAGATCTGCAGATAGACCGCCTGCACGACAGGCATGGTCTTGAGCAGCAGCTCCGCGCCCTGGGACGTGAGCTGCAACTGCAGGCTGCGCCGGTCCTGCGCGTCGGCCGAGCGCACCAGCAGTCCGCGCCGCTCCATGCCGTCAAGCAGGCGCGTGACCTGGGTGCGCGTGGCGTTCAGCGACACGCCCAGCGAGGAGGGCCGCAGCGGCTCGTGCACGGCATCCGCAAGCAGGTTGAGCGCCAGGTATTCCTGCATGTGCAGCGCAAACGGCGCCAAGGCCTCGTTCACGCGCTGCTCCAGCAGGGCGGCGGTGTGCAGCATGAGGCGCGATGCGGCCACGGCATCCAGCACTTTTCGGGGTTTGCCGGCAAGAATGCGTTCGAGGCGGGAGTCAAGGCTCATGATCGTCGTGGATGTTATTTGATTTCAATTGAAATTATATCGTTTGTAATTAATAGGCGCAACACGAAGCCGTCGAACGCGCCGGACAGGGGTTTGTAGGCTTGTAGCGCGTGGGGCTGTGCAGCGGTGCGGGCGGTGTCCTATGATGTTTGGTTCGCCTGCGATGTGTGAGATTCCATGCCCCCAAAGCAAGACAAGTCTGCGGAGCCACTCCGTTCCCTTCACTCCGGTAGCGATGACGGTCGCTACATGGCGGATTCGCTGCGCCAGCGCCGCATCAGCATCCGCGGAGCGCGCACGCACAACCTCAAGAACATCGATCTCGACCTGCCGCGCGACCAGCTGGTGGTGATCACAGGGCTGTCGGGCTCGGGCAAGTCGAGCCTGGCCTTCGACACGCTGTACGCCGAAGGCCAGCGGCGCTACGTGGAAAGCCTGTCGACCTATGCGCGCCAGTTCCTGGGCCGGCTGGACAAGCCCGATGTCGACCTGATCGAGGGCCTGTCGCCCGCCATCAGCATCGAGCAGAAGGCGACCAGCCACAACCCGCGCTCCACCGTCGGCACGGTCACCGAGATTTACGACTACCTGCGCCTGCTCTATGCCCGCGCCGGTACGCCGTACTGTCCCGACCATGGCCTGCCACTGTCGTCGCAGACCGTGAGCCAGATGGTGGATGCCGTGCTCGCGCTGCCCGAGGACACGCGCATCATGCTGCTTGCGCCCGTGGCGCGGCAGAAGAAGGGCGAATTCAACGAGCTGTTCGCGCAGATGCAGGCACTGGGCTACGTGCGCTTTCGCGTGGACGGCAGCGTGTACGAATTCGAGAACCTGCCGGCGCTCAAGAAGACCGAGAAGCACGACATCGACGTGGTGATCGACCGCCTGCGGGTGCGCCCGGATGCGCAGCAGCGCCTGGCCGAAAGCATCGAGGCCGTGCTGCGCGTGGGCGGCACGGAGGGCAACGGCCGCGTGCTCGCGCTGGAGATGGACACCGACAGGGAGCACATGTTTTCCAGCAAGTTTGCCTGCCCCGTCTGCAGCTACTCGCTGGCGGAGCTGGAGCCGCGCCTGTTCTCGTTCAATTCGCCGACGGGGGCATGCCCCGCATGCGACGGCATCGGGCAGCAGGAAGTGTTCGATGCGGAGCGCGTGGTGGCGTTTCCCTCGCTGAGCCTGGCCAGCGGCGCGATCAAGGGGTGGGACCGCCGCAATGGCTACTACTTCGCGATGATCGAGAGCCTGGGAAGGCACTACGGCTTCAGCGTGGAGACCCCGTTCGAGGAGTTGCCGGGGCCTGTGCGCCACGCGATCCTCCACGGCTCCGGCACCGAGGAGATCGCGTTCACCTACCTGCTCGACAGCGGCCCGCAGAAGGGCAAGGCGATCGAGCGCCTGCATCCGTTCGAGGGCATTCTTCCCAACATGTCGCGCCGCTACCGCGAGACGGAGTCCTCCGTCGTGCGGGAAGACCTCGCGCGCTACCGCAGCACGCAGCCCTGCACCGAATGCCACGGCGCGCGGTTGCGCCGCGAGGCGCGTTTCGTGAAGGTGGGAGAGGGCGAGGAGCCGCTCGCGATCTACGAGATCAGCCACCGAACGCTGTCGGACGCGCTCGCGTGGTTCGAGAACCTGCGGCTTTCGGGGGCCAAGGCGGAAATCGCCGACAAGGTGGTGCGCGAGATCGCATCGCGCCTGACCTTTCTGAACGACGTGGGCTTGAACTACCTGAGCCTGGACCGCAGCGCCGAGACGCTCTCGGGCGGCGAGGCGCAGCGCATCCGCCTCGCGAGCCAGATCGGCTCGGGACTCACGGGCGTGATGTACGTGCTCGACGAACCCAGCATCGGCCTGCACCAGCGCGACAACGACCGATTGATCGGCACGCTGCAGCACCTGCGCGACATCGGCAACAGCGTGATCGTCGTCGAACATGATGAGGACATGATCCGCGCCGCCGACCACTGCGTGGACATGGGCCCGGGTGCAGGCGTGCATGGCGGCCGCGTGATGGCCCAGGGCACGTACGACGAGCTGTGCGCCGAGCCCGGGTCGCTCACCGGCCAGTATCTCTCGGGCAAGCTGCGCATTCCGGTGCCGCAGCGGCGCACGCCGTGGAAGCCCGTGCTTGAGTCCGAGCAGCCCGCAGCGCCGGAGAAAGCCGGCAAATCACGCTTTCCCGAGACCCCTGCCAGCCGCCGCAAGGCCGAGCGCATGGAAGTGCACCGCGCCACGCAGGGCAGGCTCCAGGCATTGCGCGTGATCGGCGCCGGCGGACACAGCCTGCAGAACGTGACGGCGGAGTTCCCCGTGGGGCTGTTCACCTGCGTGACGGGCGTGTCGGGCTCGGGCAAGAGCACGCTGGTCAACGACACGCTGTATGCCGCGGTGGCGCGCCAGCTCTACCGCGCACACGAGGAGCCCGCGCCGCACGAGGCGATCGAGGGCATCGACTATTTCGACAAGTGCATCAACGTGGACCAGTCGCCCATCGGCCGCACGCCGCGCAGCAACCCGGCCACCTATACCGGCCTGTTCACGCCCATCCGCGAGCTCATGGCCGAAACCAACACCGCCCGGGAGCGCGGCTACGGGCCGGGCCGATTCAGCTTCAACGTCGCGGGCGGCCGCTGCGAGGCCTGCCAGGGCGACGGCGTGGTGAAGGTGGAAATGCACTTCCTGCCCGATGTCTACGTGCCCTGCGATGTGTGCCACGGCGAGCGCTACAACCGCGAGACGCTCGAGGTGCTGTGGAAGGGCAAAAACATTGCGCAGATTCTCGACCTGACGGTGGAGGATGCGCATGCGTTCTTCAAGGACGTTCCCACCATTGCGCGCAAGCTGCAGACGCTGCTGGACGTGGGTCTGTCCTATATCCGCCTGGGCCAGAGCGCCACCACGCTGTCCGGCGGCGAGGCGCAGCGCGTGAAGCTGGCGCAGGAGCTCTCCAAGCGCGATACGGGGCGCACGCTGTATATCCTCGACGAGCCCACGACAGGCCTGCATTTCGCGGATATCGACCTGCTGCTCAAGGTACTGCTGCAACTGCGTGACGCGGGCAACACCATCGTCGTCATCGAGCACAACCTCGATGTCATCAAGACGGCCGACTGGATCATCGACATGGGGCCGGAGGGCGGTGCGGGCGGGGGAACCGTGGTGGCGGTGGGGACGCCGGAGGATGTGGCGGGGAATCCGGGCAGCCATACGGGGAGGTATCTCAAGCCTTATCTGGCTTAGGTTTTTGGGTTCTTGGCTGAGGGCGGAGGCCGGGAGTGCCCCCGGCGGGGCAGTCACTTTTTGCGCGCGCAAAAAGTCACCAAAAAGGCGTTTTAATACCCACGGCAGAACTCGCTTTTCGCCTGCGGCGCTCCGCTCAGACAGCCGCCGTGAGTCAGATTAGGGGGAGGAGCATTCGGCACGTCGCTGCGCTCGTGCTGGGGCATCTCGCGACTTCGCGAGATGTACAGTGACCCAATTCACCCCTGTGGTTCAAACTTGACGCTGTCGGCTCGCCCGAAGTCGGGCGAGCAGGCACGAGCGCAGCGACGTGCCGTAAACACATCTTCCAGACTGACTCGCGGTGGCTGTCTGAACGGAGCGCGCAGCGCGAAGTGAGTTTTACCGCGTGAACCCGCATTGAAAGCGCATTTTTGGTGACTTTTTGGGCAAGACCAAAAAGTTACTGCCCCGCCGGGGGCACTCCCGGCCTCCTCCCTCAAAACAACTATCAACCCCCACTCAAACCCGGACCCCCACGGCAGAACAAGAACGCACTGCACTCATGCCTTGGAGGAGGAGGGGGAGAAGGAGGGAGTAGGCTTCCTCAAACCACCCTGCGCCGCGCGAACCGCACCACCGTCACACCGGCGCGCGCCTGGCGCGTCGAGGGCATCACCAGCACGCAGTCGTCGTAGGGCGTGGTGACGGGCTCGCCGTCGTTGTCGCCGATCACGGTGCCTGCCTTGGCGATCACTTCCAGGCCGGTGAAGGGTTCGGTGAAGGTGAAGCGCTCGCTTTTCGCGACGACCGGGCCGGTCACCTCCAGCGCCCATTGGCGTGGTGCATCGGCCAGACGCCAGCCCGGCAGCCGGGTGTTGAGTGTCTCGCGCGAGGCGGTGCCCGCGGCCTCCAGGAAGCGCACGCAGGTGTCGTGCGCCACGGCGCGGCTCTGTGGGTCGCCGTGGAAGCCGCATTCGACGAGCAGCGTGCGCGAGTCGCCTGCAGTGTCGTCGGGCTGGCCGAAGCGGCCATAGTCGCGCATGCGCGTGCCGTCCTTGTGGCCCGCGTCGATCACGATGTGTTCGGGCGCGCGCATCTGTGCGGCAAGCGTGAGGTTGCGCGGCTGAATGCCGGTGAGCAGCAGCGGCGCCGAAGGCTCGTGCATCGAATGGATGTCGAGCACCCAGTCGGCTTGGCGGATGAACGGACGCAGCTGCGCCGCACGGCGGCGCTCCTGGGTGTCGCCGGCGTCGATGCGCTCGTCGCTCCATTGGCGGTTCATGTCCTGGTCCACGAAGCGCGAGGCATCGTGGTTGTGCGGATCGAAGGTGTCGAATGCGGCCAGGTTGCAGAACGCGAGCGTGAGCGTGCCGTGCTCCGGCCTGAAGCCCGCATCGAGCAGGCCTTTCAATGCCCAGGCGCCGCACAGTTCGTTGCCGTGGATGAGTGCGCTGATCAGCACATGGCGGCCGGGCTGGCCGGAGTCGAAATGCCAGACGCCTTCGGTGCCGGTGTTGCCCGTGCGCCAGGCGCCGAGGTCGGGTGCGGGAAGTTCAAATTTCAGTTCTGCGGACATGGGAGGGCTCATTCGCGAATGTGTTCACTGATGCACTGGTTCGTTCACTCGGTCATTCTTCGATCTTCGCGAACTGCACGATCTTGGTGTATTTCGCGATCTCGTCGTTCAGGAACTTGCCCATGTTCACATCGGGCGAGGCCACGCCGGAGCCTGCGGCAGACATCTTCTGGCGGAAGTCGGGCGATGCGAGCGTCTCATTCAGCGCCTTCTTCAGCTTGGCCTGGATGGGCTGCGGCAGGTGGGCCGGGGCCATGAGCGCGAACCACGAGGTGATGTCCACGTTCTTGAACTGCGGGAATTCGGAGAGCGCGGGAATGTCGGGCGTGGCCTGCGCACGCTTGGCTTCCGTGGTGCCGAGCGCGATCACCTTGCCGGCCTTGATGTGCGGAAGGCCGCTGGAGAGCACGAACACGCCGAACTCGAGGTTATTGCCCACCAGGTCGTTGGTGAGCGGTGCCACGCCGCGGTAGGGGATGTGCGTCATGAACAGGCCGCCCTGTTCCTTGACCATCTCGCCCGCCAGGTGCAGCGCCGTGCCCACGCCCGAGCTGCCGTAGCTGAACTTGCCGGGATTCTTCTTCACGAGCTGCGTGAATTCGTTGGCGTTCTTCACACCGGATTTCGGCGAGGCCACGAGCACCATGGGCTGCGAGCCGATCAGGCCGATGGGCGTGAAGCTGTTGATGCTGTACTTCACATTCCGCGTGACCAGCTTGGCGATGGCCAGCTCATTGTTCGCGCCGACCAGCAGCGTGTAGCCATCGGCGGCGGCATTCGCCACCTTCTGTGCGCCGATGGTGCCGCCCGCGCCGCCCAGGTTCTCGATGACCACGGGCTGGCCGAGGCGGTTCGAGAGCTCGACGCCCACCAGGCGTCCCATCAGGTCGGTGCTGCCGCCCGGCGGATATCCCACGATGATGGTGATCGGCTTGGTGGGGTAGGCGGCCGGGTCTTCCGCGGCGTGGGCCGGAGCGGCACAGGCGGCGACGAGCGACAGTCCGTATGCCAGCGCGCGGGCTGCTGCGCTGCGGCGGGAAATCGAGGGAGTGGGCAATGGCGTGGTGGCGGTCCGGTGGTGCATGGTGTCGTCTTCCGATTCGTTATGTAGGGATGGGTGGTGTGCGAGGCGGATTTTGCGGAAGCGGCTCGCGGGTGTTGGTGCCAATTCGGCACAATATGGTGCCAATTCAAACCAAATGTCGTCCTCGAAAACCTCGCGCGAACATTTCCTGACCGGGGGTCGGCGCTGCCCTGGGGGGCCTCAGCTGCGCACGGCAAGCCGCTCCCACATGGCTTCCGCGAAGGGAGAGAGCCTGCGCTTGGGGCGATACACGCGCACGTCGAAGCGGATGTCGAAACGCTTGTCGCCCGCCCGAGCGAGCCGCCCAGCCGCCACTTCGGCATGGGCCAGCGACCAGGGCAGCCAGGACATACCCAGGCCCTTGAGCACGTACTCGAGATGCGCATCGGGCGAATCGCACTCCATCAGGCGCTGCAGGTGCGGCGCATCGGGGTGGTGGGCGAGGTGGTCTTCCACAAGGCGCCCGAGCGCGAGGCTGCGCGCATAGGCCACATAGGGCGTGGGCGCTGCGGCGTGCCTGCCGAAAGCGTGGCGCGGCTCGCCCTGGGCGAGGGCCTGTGACAGGGGAACGAGCCTGTCGGAGGCCAGCGTGGCGTGCATGTACTGGCGCGCGTCGAGCGGCACGACCAGCGCGGGATGGTGGAACAGCACCGAGAAATCCGCATCGCCCTGCTGCAGCAATTGCACGGTTTCGGCGAGCGATCCGGTACGGATGTGGAGCTCGCCTTCGCCCAGCAGGTTGCGTACGCGCACCAGCCAATCAGCCACCACCGTGCGGGCGAGCGTGCGGCCGGTGGCCAGCGTCACGGTGCGCGCGTGCCGGCCGGCAATCGTCTGCAACTCGTCATGCGATTGCGTGAGGTTGCGGATGAGCTGCTCCGCCGTTTCCAGGAATGCCTCGCCGGCCGGTGTCAGCCGCACGGGGCCTCCGCCCGGCTGGACCAGCGGCGTGCCCGCCCAGGCTTCGAGCGCGCGGATGCGGCGCCCGAAGGCCGGATGCGTCACATGGCGCAATTCGGCTGCACGGGTGTAGCTGCGCTCCTGGGCGAGAGCGATGAAATCTTCCAGCCACTTCAATTGCATGGCCGGGACCTCTGAAGGGCGGTACTCAGGCGCGGGCCGCGTTGAGCGCGTCGCGCGTGGTCAGGGCGGCCTGGCGTGCAGCGGCGGCGAAGTCGTCGCCGGACGACGCATAGAGGATGGCACGCGAGGAGTTCACGGCGATCATGCCGTCCTGCGTGAGGCCCGCGCGTACGGTGGCAGCGGCATCGCCTCCCTGGGCGCCCACGCCGGGAATCAGCAGCGGCAGGGTGGGCGCCAGCGCGCGTACACGTTCGATCTCCGCAGGGTAGGTGGCGCCCACCACCAGGCCCAGCTGGCCGTTTTTGTTCCATGGGCCTTGCGCCTGGCGCGCCACATGCTCGTAAAGCAGGGGCTGGCCCTCGACGCTTGCCAGACGCTGGGCCTGCAGGTCGTTGCCACCCGGGTTGGATGTGCGGCACAGCAGGAACGCTCCCTTGCCGTGGTATTGCAGGTAGGGCTCGATCGAGTCGAAACCCATGAAGGGAGAGAGCGTCACCGCATCCGCTCCGTAGCGCTCGAAGGCTTCCTTGGCGTACTGCTCGGCCGTGGAGCCGATGTCACCGCGCTTGGCATCGAGGATCACCGGTACGTGCGGCGCATTGCAGCGCATGTGCTGCATCAGGCGCTCGAGCTGGTCTTCCGCGCCATGCGCAGCGAAATAGGCGATCTGGGGCTTGAACGAACCGGCCACATCGGCCGTGGCATCGACGATGGCCGCGCAGAAATCGTAGATTTTCTGTGCGTCGCCGCGCATGCCCTGCGGGAAGCGGCTGGGTTCGGGATCCAGGCCCACGCACAGCATGGAATTGTTTTGCGCCGAGGCGTTGCGCAGCATTTCGATGAAGGTCATGGGTGCGATTTTAGTGGGCTCAGCGAAATCTTCATCCCGCAGGCACAATCGGCCGCTATGCCTTCGTTTTCCCGTCGCCAGCTGGTGCTGCTGGTTTTGCTCACCTTGATCTGGGGCCTGAACTGGCCCGTGATGAAGCAGGGCATCGCCCACTATCCCCCTCTTACCTTCCGCGCGCTGTCCCTGCTGCTGGGCCTGCCGATCATCGGCATGGTCGTGGTCTACCAGAAGGCCTCGTTCAAGGTGCCGCGTTCGTTCTGGCCGATGCTGCTGGTGCTTGCGATTCCGAACATGGTGCTCTGGCACAGCATGATGATCCTGGCGATCCCGAATCTCTCGAGCGGCCGTGCGGCGATCCTGGGCTACACCATGCCCATCTTCTCCGCCGTGTTCGGCGGCCTGTTCTTCCGTGACCGCCTGCCGGCCCGCGCATGGATCGGCGTGGCGGCCGCGGCCATCGGCGTGCTGCTGTTGCTCTGGCACGAGCTGGAGGCGCTCGGCAGCCGACCTTTCGGCGTGAGCCTGATGCTGGTCTCAGCGGCCAGCTGGGCGATCGGCACGCAGCTGCTGCGACGCACGCGGATTCCCGTGCCGCTGATCACGCTGTCGTTCTGGATGGTGGCGATCGGTGCCGCCGCGTTGACCCTGATGGCGGTGATCTTCGAAGGCTCACAATTCCACGTACCCGAAGGCGCGGCGCTGTTCGGCGTGCTCTACAACGGCTTCCTGGCGCTCGGCTTCGCACAGGTGACGTGGTTCTTCCTGGCCCGCAACCTGCCGCCCGTGGCCTCGACCTTGAGCGTGATGCTGATCCCCGTGATCGGTCTGTTCAGCGGGTCGCTGTGGCTGGGGGAGCAGTTGCACTGGCAGGACTGGACCGCCGTTGTTCTCATGATGGTGGCCATCGCCTCCGTATTGTTGCCATCAGGAAAGAAGCAGGGCTGAGATCGCAGCTTGTGATGTGGTCTGTGCGATAGGGTGGCTGGTTCGACTTCTGCTCTCCGCCCTAAAAAAGACCTCCACAACAAGAACCGCCCCAAGGGGCCAGGACCATTCAGACAAGCCCAACCAAAGCTGAAGGCAAGTAAAAAGGGAACGTGTAGACCACGTTCCCTTTTTACATTGAGCCTGCTGCAAACCACCCAGAGTCGGTCAGGTCAGCAGTCCTGCCCTGGTCGCGTCCCCCGCTCAGCGTTGCGCACCCAGCAGGCGCTTGACGTCACGGTCCATGGGCAGGGCGTAGTCGTAGCCGCGGATGATGCGGCTGTCTTCGGTGCGCACCAGCTTCATGCTCACATAGGTGTAGGCAGAGGCAGGGGAATAGGTACCCACGAGCACCATCACGGCGTTGTGCTGGCGGGCGATGTCGCGCACTTCACGCGACAGCAGCAGCTCACCCGTGCCTTCGCGGACGAAGACGGTGCCGCGCAGCTTGATTTCCTTCACGTTGAAGCCGGCCATCGCCATGTTGGTGGCGTATTGCTCGGACAGCGTGCGGCCCAGCGGGGCGGAGCGCGTGGTGTCGTTCACGTCGACGACGGTGGCGACCAGCACGGGGCCCGGGCCCACGGAGGTGACGTCCACGCCGGTCAGCAGCTGGTTCACGGCGTCCTTGCTGCTCTTGAGGAACTGGTTCTCGCCCGCGTCCTTGTAGGTCGGATCGACGCGCGTGACGGGCGCGCTGCTATAGCTTGTGCAGCCGGCCAGGACCGTTGCGGCGGTGACAGCGAGTGCGAACTTGGCGGAAGAAGCCATCATCTTTGTCTTCATCATCATTGGCCCACCACCTTCATGTCGACCGGGCGCATGGGGTTGGGCTTGGCGAACAGCGGCACGTCGGCGTTGGCCAGGTAGTACACATCGGTCTTGCGCGAGACGTACTGGCCGGCATGCGTGACGGTGGTCGTCAGGATGACTTCAGTGTTCGAGCCGGAGGGATGGGTTTCCTCGGTGTAGATGCCGACATTGGCATGGCCGGGCGTCTTCACGACCTGGGCGTGATAGGTCACTTCCAGTCGCTGGTTGGGGGTGGTGTAGACCTTGGCGCCGGCGTCGGTCAGGCGCGTGATCAGCAGATCGCGGAAGCCTGCATCGAACGGGCTGGGATTCTGCGGCATGGCCACGTACAGGGGCGTGTCGGCGGCGAAGCCCGAGCGAGCCAGACCTTCGCGTGTCTGGGCAGCCACGTCATGCGACATCGCATCCCAATGGCCTGCTGCGCGAACCTTGTATTGGCTGGTTTCCTCGAAATTCTTGGTGAGCGGCACCGGTGGCGCACAACCGGTCAACACCGCTGCCAGGCCGGCAACTGCCGCAGCCAGGCCGAGCTTCTTATTCATAGCCATATTTCCCTCCTTGCCAGTGAACGATGAGGTGAAAACAACACCCCTAGGATTGCTATCGATTCTGGGCAGAGAAGTTACAAAAAACAAGAGAAATTGTGTTTAAGTGCATGTTGATACTGAATTTCTGTTGTTTTGTTCGCAGTTTGCAATGCGCCTTGCGGCACCGCAAAAGCAAAACGGGGGCCTTGCAGGGCCCCCGTTTCTGAATCGTCACAGTGCGATCAGGCAGCGCGCTTTTCGAGGATCTCGAAGGCGGGCAGCTTCTTGCCTTCCAGCACTTCCAGGAAAGCGCCGCCGCCGGTGGAGATATAGCCGACATCCTTCTCGATGCCGTACTTGGCGATGGCGGCCAGGGTGTCGCCGCCACCGGCGATGCTGAAGGCGCTCGATTCGGCGATTGCTCGGGCAATGGCCTGGGTGCCGCCTGCGAACTGGTCGAACTCGAACACGCCGACCGGGCCGTTCCAGACGATGGTGCCGGCGGCCTTGAGCTGCGCCGCGAGCTTTGCGGCGGTTTCGGGGCCGATGTCCAGGATCATGTCGTCATCGGCCACCTCGGTGGCCTTCTTCACGGTGGCGACGGCGTCAGAGGCGAAGTTCTTGGCCACCACCACGTCGGTCGGGATCGGTACCTCGGCGCCACGCGCCTTCATCGATTCGATCACGGCCCTGGCGTCCCCGAGCAGATCGGGCTCGGCCAGCGACTTGCCGATCTTCAGGCCGGCGGCCAGCATGAAGGTGTTGGCAATGCCGCCGCCCACGATCAGGCCGTCCACATTCTTCGAGAGGCTTTGCAGGATGGTCAGCTTGGTCGACACCTTGGAGCCGGCCACGATGGCCACGAGGGGACGCTTCGGATTGGCAAGAGCCTGGGTGATGGCATCGATTTCGGCGGCCAGCAGCGGGCCGGCGCATGCCGTCTTGGCGTACTCGGCGATGCCATAGGTCGTGCCTTCGGCGCGGTGCGCGGTGCCGAAGGCGTCATTCACGTAGATGTCGCACAGTTGGGCCATCTTGCGGGCCAGTTCCGGGTTGTTCTTCTTCTCGCCCTTGTTGAGGCGGCAGTTTTCGAGCAGCACGACCTGGCCGGGCTGCACGCTCACGCCGTCCACCCAGTCCGCCACCACGGGCACCTCGCGGCCCATCAGCTCGGACAGGCGCTGCGCCACGGGCTTGAGCGAATCCTCCGGCTTGAACTCTCCCTCGGTGGGCCGGCCCAGATGGCTGGTCACCATCACGGCGGCACCGGCGTCCAGCGCCATCTGGATGCAGGGGATTGACGCCCGGATGCGCGTATCTTCGGTGATCCTGCCGCTATCGTCCTGTGGAACGTTCAGATCGGCGCGAATGAAAACGCGTTGCCCGGAAGCCTTGCCCTGGGCGCAGATGTCGGAAAAACGAAGAATGTGCATGATGGTTCTAGGAGATGAATACGGATACGGCGCCACGGGCGGTGCAGGGCACTGTCATGGCACGGACACGAAACTGTCGGAATTGTAGGTGCCGTGGCTGACGCGGGGCTTGTCGTGCTGTTTTTCGCTGCGCAAACCCGGCGAGGCGCCTTTGCAAGTTCTACCAGCCCAGGCCGATATGCAGCGGCAGATAGATGAGCATGCCGACCAGGATGGTGCCGAGAATGCCGCGCTGGCTGTAGTAGTAGATCACCGCACCGACGAGGGCGGGCAGGCGTGCATCCATCAGCGTGTGGATGAAGTGGCCCTGCGTCATGAACAGTTCCGGAACGATGACGGCACCGAGCGCGGCCAGCGGCGCGTATTTCAGGCCGCGCCGCAGCCATTCGGGCATGGGCAGTTCCTTGTCCGAGATCATGAAGAACGAGCGGGTGACCAGCGTGATGAGGGCCAGCCCAAGCGTGGCGATGATCATCTCGAGCGCGTACATCATGGGCGGTGCTCCTCGGACGCGTTGCCGTCCTGAGCCTGGGCGGAGCGGGCCTTTAGCCGCTTCATGTTGCGATCCACGGTCTCGAACGTGAGGCCGGCCGCGACGGCGGCGAGCACCGCCACAAGGATGTTCATCTTCAGCGGCAGGGCGAACGTGGCGATGGCCGCAGTGCCGGCGACCACGGTGGCCAGCAGGGTGAACCGGTCATTGATCATGGACAGCAGGATGCCGAGCAGCGCCAGGACCCCCGCGAATCCCAGTCCCCACGACAACGGGATGGCATTGGCCAACAACATGCCGGCAATGGACGGGATCTGCCAGAACAACCAATTGGTGGAGGCCGCACCCCAGAAGTAGGGGATCTGCCCCGGAGCTGGTTTCAGCTCCGGGAATCGCTTCATGAAGCCGACGAATATGACGTCTCCACTGAAAAATCCAAGCAAAAGACGCTTATTGCGTGGAAGCCCATGAAAGTAGTCGCGCCACATCTGGCTGAAGATCACGAAGCGCAGGTTCACGCAGGCCGCGGTGAGCCAGATCACCCACAGTGGCGCGCCAGCCACCAGCAGGGGCAGAACGGCCAACTGGGCGCTGCCGGCATAGATCATCAGCGACATGAAGATCGCCAGCGGCACGGGCAGCCCGCTCTTGACCATGGCCACGCCCGTGACCAGTCCCCAGGCCGCGATGCCAACGCCCGTCCCCAGCATGTCGGTGACGCCAAGCTTGAAGTAGGGCTCGCGCGACATGGATCGCCATTCGGCCCATCGCTCCCCGGCCGCCTGCCGGAGGCGCGCCAATGTGTCGGTGAGGGAGGGGCGGTTCATGGAGAGAAGGGAGAGGGCTTGAGGGTGGGGTTGGAGAGGATTTTGATGGTAAATCAGGCTGACTGGTGATCCGAACCCAGAATATCCCCGACCTGGAGTGCAAAGCCGCGCAGGAAATCGGCGCATGGCAGTCGCTTGCCTCCGGCGCGCTGCAGTGTGGTGAGGCGCAGCACGCTGGTATCCCCGCACGCTACGCCGATGCCTTGTTCGCTGATGTCCACGACCTGGCCCGCCTGGGCTGGCTTTGCGCCTTCGACCGATGGCGCATCCAGGGGCGCTGTGGGTTCGGCAGCCCAGACCTTGATGGTCTCGCCGCCAAAGGTGGTGCTTGCGCCGGGGAAGGGGTCGAACGCCCGCACGCGCCGAGCGATGGTGGTGGCCGGCTCGCTCCAGTCGATGGCGCTTTCGGCCTTTTCGATCTTGTGCGCGTAAGTCACGCCTTCTTCTGGCTGTTTCGTGGCGACCAGATCGCCGCAGGCAGCGATCTCCAGCGCCTCCACGATCAGGCGGCCGCCGAGTTCGGCCAGCCTGTCATGCAGGGTGGACGTGGTGTCCGCAGCGGTGATGGGCAGGGACTCCCTGAGCAGCATGTCGCCCGTGTCGAGGCCGATGTCCATCTGCATGATGGTGACGCCCGTGGTGGCGTCGCCTGCCTCGATCGCGCGGTGGATCGGCGCCGCGCCGCGCCAGCGCGGCAGCAGGCTGGCATGGATGTTCAGGCAGCCGAGGCGCGGCCAGTCGAGTACCCATTGCGGCAGGATCAGGCCATAGGCGGCCACCACCATCACGTCGGCGCCGCTGGCAAGTAGCGCCTCGCGCGCGGCGGCGGCATCGTCGGGATACTTGCCATCCAGGCGCAGGCTGCGCGGCTGGCTGACGGCGATGCCATGCTCCTGGGCGCATTGCTTCACCGCGGAGGCCTGCAGTTTCATGCCGCGCCCGGCGGGGCGGTCGGGTTGGGTGAGCACCAGCGGAACCTCGAATCCCGCGGCAAGCAGGCGCCTGAGCGCCACGGCGGCAAATTCGGGGGTACCTGCAAAAACGATCTTCATGGGCATTCTTCGTGGGCTGGGCAGGGTGGACGGCACGGTGTGCCCTCCTTGCCTGCCTGTCCTTGTGTCTGTTGTTTGTCTGGGCTCAGGACATGCGGTTGTCTTCCGCCGTGGGTTCGTCGGTGAACATCACCTTGGCGACGCGGCCTTCCTGGTCGATATGGATATGGGCCAGGCGGCGCAGATGCATGTCATCCATGAAGCGATAGGTCCAGACCTTGCCCTGGAAGCTGGCCACCTCGGTGATCTCGTAGGGCGGGCCGTAGAAATCGAGCACCTGGCGGCGGCTCCAGCCGAGTGGTGTGGTCGAGAGATGCTGGAAATCCAGCACCTGGGTGATGGAGCGCATCGTGCCCTGGCGATCCAGGTCGACGTGATAGACCTCGCGGCCCATGGGGAGGGTGGAGTACAGCCAGCGCTCCCCACCTTCGGGCAGCGGTTTGACCGACAGAGGGCTGCCCATGCGTGAACGCACTTCCTCGGCTGGCGCACCCGGGTCGGGCTGGGTCAGGCCGGCGCAGCCTGCAAGCGCGAGGACGAGTGAAAGAGCCAGTGCGAGCGCCGGAGTGAGGCCTGCGGCCCGCAGCGCTACCTGGGCAGGCCTGTGCCACAAGCCTGCCTTGGCGATCATGCCCGTTCCTCGGTCTTCTTCTGCTTGAGCAGCTTGGTCTTGATGCGGTTGCGCTTGAGCGGAGAGAGATATTCGACGAACACCTTGCCAAGCAGGTGGTCGAGTTCGTGCTGTACGCACACGGCCAGCAGGCCGTCCGCCTCGATCACGCGCGACTGGCCGTCGCGGTCGGTCGCGCGCACATGCACCTGGGTGGAGCGCTCCACGCCGTCATAGATGCCGGGAACCGACAGGCAGCCCTCGTCGCCCACGACCTTCTCGTCGCTGTACCAGATGATCTCGGGGTTGATCAGCACCATGGGCTGGTCGCGCTCCTCGGAGACGTCGATCACCACGATGCGCTCGTGAATGTCCACCTGCGTCGCAGCGAGACCGATGCCGTTGGCGTCGTACATGGTGGCGAGCATGTCGTCGAGTATGGACCGCACGCGATCATCCACGGCTTCAACAGGCTTGGCGACCTTGTGCAGCCGGGGGTCGGGATAACAAAGAATAGGAAGAATTGCCATGTCCAGAGGGGAAATATGTCGCTATTTTCGCCACTTTTGCCGATTCCTGCGGGGCGCGGACGCAATAATCATTGCCCAATCAAGGGCTTGGACTGAGAATCTGAGATCGTTTGTAACGTAGTGCGTGCAAAAGCCAGGAATTATTTTCTATGGCGCACTGAAGCAATATGGTCGTAGAGAGGGCGAATTCAATGCGTGAAAAGATGAACAAGATGGCTGGCCTGCCGCAGGCGAGCGCTCCGCGTGTGGCTGGAGTCGCTGCATTGATCGCTGGCGCGGTGATGGCCTTCGGCGCACAGGCGCAATCTGAGACGCATTCCCCCAAGTCCTCCTATCCTGTTACCTCCGCCCAGCGCGCAACCGCACAGCAGGTGGCATCGCGCGGCGTACCCGTGTCCGAGCTCGCTGCCAATGCACCGGACACCTATGTCGTCAAGCGCGGCGACACGCTGTGGTCGATTGCCGGCCTGTACCTCGCCAAGCCCTGGCGCTGGCCCGAGCTGTGGGGCATGAACATGCAGGCGATCCGCAATCCGCACCTGATCTATCCCGGGCAGACGCTGTATCTCGAGAAGTCCGACGGCTTTGCGCGCCTCTCTACGCGCGGCCCCAATGGCGGCGGCAACGAGGTCGTGCGCATCACCCCGCGCACGCGCACCGACAGCGTCTCCAACACGGCGCTTCCCACCATCCAGCAGCACCTGATCGAGCCCTTCCTGGTCGAGCCCGAGGTGCTGGGCGCCGAGGCGATCGAACTTGCGCCGCGCATCGTCGCTGCGGCGCAGACCCGCGCCATCCTGGGCAGCGGCGATCGCGTGTATGCACGCAGCGCCTCCGGCACCCAGCTATCGCTCGAGCCCGGTGACGATCGCACCTTCCGACTCTTTCGCAACGCCATTCCGCTCAAGGATCCGGACACCGGCGACATCCTCGGCTACGAGGCTCAGTATGTGGGCCGCGCGGAGATGGTGCGTGGCGAGACGCAGGACGTCACACCCGACGGCCGCGGCGGCACGAACACCGACCCGGTGCCGGCCACGCTGGACATCGTCTCCGTCAAGGAGGAGGTGCGCGTGGGCGACAGGCTGCTGCCGATGGCGCCGCGCAGCTTCATGAACTACGTGCCGCGCACCCCTTATGACGATGTGAATGCACGCGTGGTTTCGATCTATGGCAGTTCCGCTGTCGGCAATGCCGGTCAGAATCAGGTCGTATCAATCAACCGCGGTGCCGTCGATGGACTGGAACCCGGCATGATCCTGACGGTGCTGACCAAGGGTGAGCGCATTCGCGACAAGACCGATGAAAGCCGTACCATGATCAAACTTCCGAGCGAAGCCAATGGCATGGCCATGGTGTTCCGCACGTTCGATCATGTGTCCTACGTGCTGCTGCTGCAGGTGCGCTATGGCGTGGGCGTCGGCGACCGGCTCGTGAATCCGCAATGACCCTCTTGGTATTTGCACATCCCGCCATGCCCTGAGGGGCACGCAGGAAGGGACTTAATAAAAATAAGGCCCCAGGAAATGCCGGACCGCTTGCGCGACCGGCATTTTCTTTTTGGGAGACCCGACAATGCAGCACGATGAACTCTCCGCATGGCTGCGCCTGCAACTGACACCGGGCGTGGGCAACCCATCGGCACGGCGCCTTCTGGCGGCGTTCGGCCTGCCGCAGCATGTTTTCGAGCAGTCGCTGGGCGCGTTGCAGGCCTGCGTCTCTCGCCACCAGGCCGAGGCACTGCGTATTGAGCCGCCCGCCCTGGGCAAGCAGCTCGACCAGACCCTCCGGTGGCTGGATGCCCCCACGCGCCGCCTCTGCACCCTGGGCGATCCCGACTATCCGCCCGGCCTGCTGGCCATGGAGGATCCGCCGCTTCTGCTGTACCTGGAGGGCGCGCGGCCACTGCTGGTGCAGGGAGGACTGCGCGTGGCGGGCGAGCAGGGGCTTGCGATCGTCGGCTCGCGCAACCCGACGGCACAGGGGCGGGAGAACGCCCGCCAGTTTGCACGCGCACTGCGCGAGGCAGGGCTGTCGATCATCTCCGGCCTCGCCGCAGGCGTGGATGCCAGCGCCCACGAGGGCGCGCTGGCTGCAGACGCCGACCCGTCAACGGCGGCCACCGTGGCGGTCGTTGGAACGGGGCTGGACATGGTGTATCCGCGCGCCCACCAGGAACTGGCCGCGCGCATCGCACACAGCGGCATCGTCGTGAGCGAGTACCCACTGGGCACACCGCCGATCGCGGCCAATTTTCCCAAGCGCAACCGCATCATCTCCGGCCTCTCGATGGGTACGCTGGTCGTCGAGGCCACGCTGGGCTCGGGCTCGCTCATCACCGCCCGGCTGGCGAGCGAGCAGGGGCGAGAGGTGTTTGCCATTCCGGGCTCGATCCACGCGCCGCAGTCCCGCGGCTGCCACGCGCTTCTGCGCCAGGGTGCCAAGCTGGTGGAGACCGCGCAGGATGTGCTCGAGGAACTGCACCTGCTGCGCCAGCGTCCTGTCAGCCCTGCAAAGAGCGGCCAGCTCGAACTGGAAAGCGATGGCACCGAGCGGCTGAGCGGCGTGCAAAAGGAGCTGCTGGCAGCGCTCGGGTTCGACCCCATGGGTCTGGATGCGCTCGTGGCGCGCACGGGGTGGGATGCGGCCACGTTGCAGGTTCAGTTGCTGTCCCTTGAGTTGGAAGGGCATGTGGCGCGGCTTCCCGGCGGCATGTACCAGCGCTTGGCTAGTGGGTGAAAAGGTTTTCGTGGAATGCCGGGGTGAACGAGGCGGGTGACGAATGGACGTCTGGCTCTTGCGGTGAGAGTATTCGTTTTGAGGTGCCTCTGCCTATCCCGGCCATCCGTGATGAACCATCAAAAAAGCCGCCTGAGTGTCACCCAGGCGGCTTCGAGAGCGGGATTGCGTTTGCGCTGGACTCAGAGGCCCAGCATCAGCTTCATGTTCTGCACGGCAGCGCCGCTGGCACCCTTGCCGAGGTTGTCCAGGCGCGCGATGAGCACTGCGTGCCTGTAGCTGTCGCTGCCGTAGACGCGGATCTCGAGCTTGTTGGTGTCCTTGAGCGCCACGGCGTCGAGCTTGCCGTCTTCGGTGGCGGGCAGGACCTGCACCCAGTGGTCGGGCGTGTCGGTCTTTGCATAGTGGGCGGCCAGCGCCTCGTGCAGGTCGGCCACCTTGGGCGAGCCCGGCAGGGTGTCGAGGTGCAGCGGCAGTTGCACGAGCATGCCTTGCGGGAAGTTGCCGACCGAGGGTACGAAGATCGGACGGCGCGACATGCCCGTGTACTTCATGATCTCGGGGATGTGCTTGTGCGAGAGGCCCAGCGCGTACAGCTCGAACGGAGCGGCATCGCCTTGCTCGTAGGCTTCGATCATCGTGCGGCCGCCGCCGGAGTAGCCGCTCACCGAGGGCAGCGCGACCGGATAGTCGGCGGGCAGCAGGCCGGCGTCGACCAGCGGGCGCAGCAGGGCGATGGCGCCCGTGGCGTAGCAGCCGGGATTGGCCACGCGCGTCGCGTTGCGCACGGCGTCGGCCTGGCCGGGAGCGAGTTCCGGAAAGCCGAAGGTCCAGCCCTCGGTCACGCGGTGGGCGGTCGAGGCGTCGATGATCTTGATGGCCTTGCCCGTCGTGCGGGTAACGTCGTCGACCAGCGCCACGGATTCGCGGGCTGCATCGTCATGCAGGCACAGCACGACCAGATCGATGCCTTCGATCAGAGCGCGCTTGGCGGCGGGGTCCTTGCGCAATTCGGGGGCGATGCTCACCAGCTCGACTTGCGGCATGGCTTGCAGACGCTCGCGGATCTGCAGTCCGGTCGTGCCAGCTTCGCCATCGATAAAGACTTTTGCCATGATGTTCTCCAGGGGGCCTGCAATATGAAAGGCTGATAGAGGGATAAGTTATATCCACATTATTGGTGCGCCGCAACATGATACATTTATTAGTTGCCATGCTGATAGAGCCCGCGGCCAGGCACCCTTTTCAGGAGCCGCTGACTCAACCGACAACGTGTTTCTATCACTCCAGAGTGACGGGCGTTGGGGCGGATCGCGCGATCCGCGGAGGTTGAGTCCGCAATCCTGATTGGCGGTCGGGCACCAACCACTTCTCCGAGAGACACCTCATGAAGATTCACGAGTACCAAGGCAAGGAAATCTTGCGTAGTTTCGGTGTGCCCGTCCCCCGCGGCATCCCTGCATTCACCGTTCAGGAAGCTGTCGAAGCAGCTCAGAAGCTGGGCGGCCCGGTCTGGGTCGTGAAGGCGCAGATCCACGCTGGTGGCCGCGGCAAGGGCGGCGGCGTGAAGGTCGCGAAGACCATCGACGACGTGAAGGCACTGGCCGGCCAGATCCTGGGCATGCAGCTGATCACGCACCAGACCGGCCCTGAAGGCCAGAAGGTTCGCCGCCTGTACATCGAAGACGGCGCCGACATCCAGAAGGAATACTACCTGTCCGCCGTGACCGACCGCGCAACCCAGAAGGTTGCGTTCATCGCTTCGAGCGAAGGCGGCATGGACATCGAGGAAGTGGCGCACTCCACTCCCGAAAAGATCATCACCGTGTTCGTGGACCCGCTCGTCGGCTTCACCCAGGCCAACGGCGAAGAGCTGGGCAAGGGCATCGGCATGCCTGCCGATTCGATGGCCCAGTTCATCGACATCTGCCAGAAGCTCTACAAGTGCTACATGGACACCGACGCTTCGCTGGTTGAGATCAACCCGCTGAACCGCGACTCCAAGGGCAACATCATCGCCCTGGACGCCAAGTTCAACTTCGACTCCAACGCCCTGTTCCGCCACCCAGAAATCGTGGCCCTGCGCGACCTGGACGAAGAAGATCCTGCCGAGATCGAAGCCTCCAAGTTCGACCTGGCCTACATCTCCCTCGACGGCAACATCGGCTGCCTGGTGAACGGCGCCGGTCTGGCCATGGCCACCATGGACACCATCAAGCTGTTCGGCGGCGAGCCGGCCAACTTCCTGGACGTGGGCGGCGGCGCCACTCCCGAGAAGGTCACCGAAGCCTTCAAGATCATGCTCAAGAACCCCAAGGTCAAGGGCATCCTGGTCAACATCTTCGGCGGCATCATGAAGTGCGACACCATCGCCACCGGCGTGATCACTGCCTGCAAGGCCGTGAACCTGCAAGTGCCGCTGGTCGTGCGCATGAAGGGCACGAACGAAGAGCTGGGCAAGAAGATGCTGGCCGAATCCGGCCTGCCGATCATCTCCGCAGACACGATGGCCGAAGCGGCCACGAAGATCGTCGCTGCCGTCAAGTAAGCCCTGGAGAGAAACACCATGTCTATCTACATCAACAAAGACACACGCGTCATCACCCAAGGCATTACGGGCAAGACAGGCCAGTTCCACACTGAAAAGTGCCAGGAATACGCGAACGGCAAGAACTGCTTCGTCGCTGGCGTGAACCCCAAGAAGGCTGGCGAGAAGATTTTCGACATCCCAATCTTCGGTTCCGTGAAGGACGCCGCCAAGGAAACCGGTGCGACCGTTTCCGTGATCTACGTTCCACCGGCAGGTGCTGCAGCCGCCATCTGGGAAGCCGTTGAAGCCGACCTCGACCTGGCGATCTGCATCACGGAAGGCATTCCGGTCCGCGACATGCTGGAAGTGCGCAACAAGATGCGCGCCAAGGAAGCCGCAGGCGGCAAGAAGACCCTGCTGCTGGGCCCCAACTGCCCAGGCCTGATCACGCCCGACGAGATCAAGATCGGCATCATGCCCGGCCACATCCACAAGAAGGGCCGCATCGGTGTGGTGTCCCGTTCCGGCACGCTGACCTACGAAGCCGTGGCGCAGCTGACCGAGCTGGGCATTGGCCAGTCGACAGCCGTCGGTATCGGTGGCGATCCGATCAACGGCCTGAAGCACATCGACGTGATGAAGGCTTTCAACGACGATCCAGACACCGACGCCGTCATCATGATCGGTGAAATCGGTGGCCCGGACGAGGCGGAAGCCGCTCGTTGGTGCAAGGACAACATGAAGAAGCCGATCGTCGGCTTCATCGCCGGTGTGACAGCCCCTCCGGGCAAGCGCATGGGCCACGCAGGCGCGCTGATCTCCGGCGGTGCCGACACGGCAGACGCCAAGCTGGCCATCATGGAAGAGTGTGGCTTCACGATCACACGCAATCCTTCCGAAATGGGCCGCCTGCTCAAGGGTCTGCTGAAATAATTTCGTAGCATCTGGGCTTTATTTCGCAAGGGTTTGCGGGCTAAAGTCCTTAAATGCTTACGCATTAATACGCATGACGAGGGCCTTGCGCCCTTCTACACTGCGAACTCCAAAAAGAAACGCCAGCCTGTTTTTCAGGCTGGCGTTTCAATTCATAACAGCGGAGTAACAATGGAATTCCTCAGCACGCCCGATTTCTGGATCGGGCTGGTCAAGATCATCTGGATCAACATCATTCTCTCGGGCGACAACGCCGTTGTCATTGCACTTGCAGCCCGCTCGCTTCCCCCCGAACAGCAGAAGAAGGCCATCATGATCGGCTCGGGCGCCGCCGTGGTGCTGCGCATCGTGCTGACCGTGGTCGCGGCCAAGCTGCTGGAGCTGTCGTTCCTGCAGATCGTCGGTGGCTGCCTGCTGCTGTGGATCGGCTATCAGCTGCTGACGGGCGACGAGGACGGAGAGGGTGAGTCCAAGGGCAACAGCGGCATGCTGGCTGCCGTGCGCACCATCCTGATCGCCGACCTGGTCATGAGCCTGGACAACGTGATTGCCGTGGCTGCCACAGCACAGGGCAACATGGTGCTGCTGATCCTGGGCCTGGCCATCAGCATCCCGCTGGTGATCTTCGGCTCCACGCTGATGATCAAGCTGATGGAGCGCTTCCCCGTCATCGTGGTGCTGGGCGCCGCGCTGATCGGCTGGGTGGGCGGTGAAACCATCGTCAACGACAACATCCTGCACGGCTATGCGCTGGCCCACCCCTGGCTGCACTATGTGGCCGCGGCGGCCGGTGCGGTGCTCGTGGTGGCCGTGGGCAAGTTCGTGAAGGCACGCAACGAATCGAAGACGGTTGCGGCCTGATCGATCTGCTGCCACCCCGTGTGCCCGCCTTGCGGCGGTGCATCTTTCCAAAGGCAAGGCCTCCGCAAGGGGGCCTTGCCTTTTTGCCATGGCTCATTGAATCTCGGGGCAGGCGTCCCTTGGGTGCTGCGCGAGCGCGACAATGGACTGCACGCATGGTGAGGTAAGGGTGTGCCTGCTTGCGTGCCTGAATTGTCAGACGAATGTTAATAAATACTATCAGTTGCGCTTTGTTTCTTTGTGTCGTCTATCATTACGCCCAACCATCCTTTTTTAAGGGGCGTCACATGGCGGTTCGGATGCGGCATGGGCCGGGAGTTCTTCTCTCGAGATCATCGCCATTCCAGGGCTGCCAAGGTGCAGCCGCTGCTCCACCATGATTCATCGGTCTACCGCTTCCCATGAATTCGTCGCATTGACGGATGTTGGACGCGTGCGCGCCAACAATGAAGATGCGGTAGGGGTCAACGAAGTCTCGGGCATGGCCATTCTTGCGGATGGCATGGGGGGCTACAACTCGGGCGAGGTGGCCAGCGCCATGGCCATCGAGTATGTGGACTCGCATGCGGCCCGCATGCTCCAGGAACTGGGCCCCGACGTCACGCCCTCCGAGTTGCGCGAGCTGCTGTACCTGTGCATCAATGGCGCCAACCGCAACATTCTCGAAGTAGCGCTCACCACGCCGCAGCACATGGGAATGGGAACCACCGTGGTGGTGGCGCTGTTCCGGCGTGACCGCGTGCTGCTGGCCCACCTGGGCGACTCGCGCTGCTACCGCCTGCGCGACGGGGCGCTGCAGCAACTCACGCGCGACCATTCATGGCTGCAGGAACAGATCGATGCCGGCCTGCTCACGCAGCAGCAGGCCCAGGAATCCGAATACGGTAACCTGGTCACACGCGCGCTGGGCGTCGAGCCATCGATTCAGATCGACATCGACGAATTCCCGGTGGAGCCGCAGGACCTGTACATCCTTTGCTCGGACGGCTTGACCGACATGATCGGCGACGATGACCTCGCGGCCCTCGCACGGGCACCGACCTCGCTTGCCGACAGGGCGGAGCGCATGGTTCAGCTCGCCAACGCCATGGGCGGCAGGGACAACATCAGCGTTGTTCTGGTCCAGACCGCCGGCGAAAAACACAAACCCATCAAGCCCGGCCTGGTCTCGCGATTGCTGCGCTCATATTGAGCCCGATCTTTGCTAGTAAGAAGGTCACTGCAGGGGCATACTGCCGCCAAGTGACTCTTCGCCCCCATGGCGGAGTGTGCGCGCATGCAGGGATTTCTGGCTGAACAGACAATAATTCTGAAGGAAAAGATCATGCCCAAGATGGTCGTATCGGTTGATGGAGTGGTCATCAAGGAAGTGCCCCTTACCAAGGAGCGCACCACCCTTGGCCGTCGCCCGTACAACGACGTAGTCATCGACAACCTCGCCGTCAGCGGCGAGCACGCACTGGTCCACATGACGGGCGACGACGTGGAAATCGAGGATCTGGACAGCACGAACGGAACGCAGGTCAACGGCAAGGCCGTCAAGCGCCAGAAGCTGCGTAGCGGCGACACCATTGAACTGGGCCGCTACAAGATCCGCTTCATCGACGAAGTGCCGAGTGGCGCGCATGACTATGAAAAGACCATGCTCTTCAAGCCCGGCATGGCGCTGCCCAAGGTTCCCCACTCCCGCCCCGCGCCTCTCTCGGCCACGCCGCTGCAGGCGGACGTGAAGGTGCTCTCGGGCGCGGCTGCGGGCCGCCAGGTCTCGCTGCTCAAGGTCGTCACCACCATCGGCAAGCCCGGCGTGGCCATCGCCTCGATCACCAAGCGCCACCACGGCTTCGTGCTGGCCCACGTGGAAGGCGGCGAACACCCCACCCTCAATGGCGAGGCCATCGGCGACGAGCCCATTCAGCTCAAGGACGGCGACCAGATCGAGATCGTGGGCACGACCATGCTGTTCATTCAGCGCTGAATTAGTCAATAAAAGCTATTAATATCAAGGATTTGATAACAATTTTCGTGCCGAAATTGTTCGTCGTGACACTTCTGCTCGGACAAAATTGTCAATTGTTACGAGTGTGACACCCTTGAAAGACGTTGAATTTACATTTCGTGAGGCACGCGGTGTTAGGCGAAAGTTGGCACGGTTGGTGCTTTAGATAATGCAAGGCTTGGGGCTCTCGGAGTACACCTCAAGTCTCCTGATCCTTCTTTCTTAATGATTCACTCCGGGGAGAACTTGACTATGAAGCGTACTATCCAAAAGGGTTTCACCCTTATCGAATTGATGATCGTTGTGGCGATCATTGGTATTCTGGCTGCTGTGGCACTGCCTGCTTATCAGGACTACACCGTGCGTTCACGCGTGACAGAAGGCTTGAATTTGGCACAACCGGCGCGTGCGATGATCGTGTCTGATGTTTCGTCTCCTGCTGATCTCACTCGTACCAAAGATACTTGGAATGCGCAATCTAGTAGCACGGGTGCCGCCTCTAAGTTTGTCAATACCGTGTTGATGGCTGATGTGGCTGGCGATCAAGTGACGGCTGGGGAAATCACCATCACCTACAACGCAGGAGTTGTTGGTGTTGGTAATGCTGCGAACACACTCGTGTTGACTCCTTGGATCAATAACGGTACCTCTACACGTATCCGTTTGGGTACAGCATTGGCTGCTGGCACCTCCGGTACTGTTGATTGGTCCTGCCAATCGTCGACCAACGCTGCCGCCACAGCACAAATTGGCCAAGCTGGTACAGCCGGTTCACTGCTCGCAAAGTATGCGCCTGCGCAATGCCGTTGATATTTCACCTGGTTGCGAGACTGGGTAAATAGATAAATGAATAAAAGGATTCCGATTTGCCGGAATCCTTTTTTTTTATGAATAATCGTTTTAAGGCTGCTGGTAAAGCAGCATTAGTCCATTTGGGAATCAGTTTAATTATTGCGAGCTCTATCGCGATATTTTCATTGATGTTTTGGTTTCCTAGTCCATACTTAAGAATTTCTGGAGGGCTACATTTATTCCTGATACTGATCACCGTTGATATTCTATGCGGCCCCCTTATTACAGCCATTGTATTTAATCCAAAAAAAAACAAGAAAGAATTATGTTCTGATTTTGGTGTGATTTTCATTATCCAGATCATCGCTCTTGCTTATGGATTATATGTGCTTTCCGCTGCGCGCCCTGTTGCTGTAGTTTTTGAATCGGATCGTTTTGTGTCCGTTTCGGCGGCTCAAATTGATAAAGATCTGCTACCCTTGACATTAGAGAAATATCGCTCTTTGCCTTGGTCTGGGCCAATACTACTAAGTACGCGCAGTCCCAAAGATGGGAATGAATTTATCAAGAGCATTGAATTGTCGATGAGGGGGATTGAACCAAGCGCTAGACCTGACTGGTGGAAAGAGTACGATAGCGATAGGGCCAGCGTGATGTCAAAAATGAAAAGGCTGGATGATCTCTACTCGCGAAGTCCTGAAGAAAGTAAAAATATTATAAGAAAATCATTGAAATCTTTGGGGGTGGAAATAAAGGATGCTACATATTTGCCGTTGGTTTCTTCGAGAGAATTAAATGGGGCAATCGTTATCCTTGACAAAAAAGCAAATGTTATTGGATTTTCTGAGGTAAATGGATTTCTCTGAGAATCTAATCAGATAATTTGGTCTTTAATAATTTACATGAATAGTTTAATCAGTATGAGCATGCCAGTAAAAAAAAATAAAAAATGGCTAATTTTTTTGCTCGTAGTGATATTGCTGAATATTCCTAATTTATCCACATGGGAACGCTTTCAGTATCCAGAAACATATTTCTTTGAATTGTTTGAGAGAGTGTTGAAATGTGGGTTGTTAAGTGTTATTTTTCTCTCTTTATTTTCAAAGCCATGGATGGCTTGGGTAGTTAATTGGTCACTTTTTTTATGGTGGATGCCATTTTCTTTGGCCGCAAGAGAACTGACAGGATCGTCGATTACAGCCAATCTTGTCGCTACTGCTTTAGCAAGCAGTCCTGGGGAAATTAAAAGCCTTCTCCTTTCGCTGTCTATATACTGGATTCTGATATTCTTTTTTTGGAATGCATTATGCTTGGCATTCTTTTATTTTCTTTGGAGTAGAAAGAATTGGCAATGGGAAAATTCAGTGCGAATCAAATGCATCATCCTCAGTGTATTGATGCTGCTGATTCCATATATTTTTTTGGGGAAATCATCTGAATTTTCCTTGGGAAATAATATTCATGGTGGTTTAGTCGATAAATTCATAGAAGAGGATCGCTGGAATGGGTTTGAAAGTGATCTCATAACTGCATTCCCATATGAATTACCATTATCTATTGCGCATTACTTTAAAGCGAAAGCTGTTGTTAATTGGGCTCGGGAGAAAAAGGGAATTGTAGAGCCTGAAATCAAACTAAGGATGCAGGAGAATGCTCCTGAAGTTATTGTGCTTGTGATTGGTGAATCATCCTCTCGAAATGCTTGGCATCTATTTCATAAAGAGGCGCCTGAAACAACTCCTCGACTCTCAAAACGAGCACAATTTGATGATGGGCTATTAATTTTTGGGAACGTAGTTGCTCAGGCTACAGCAACTAGACAAGCTGTACCTTCCATCTTAACCAACCAACCCCTTATTTGGCCTGATGGCAAGGCTAATATACACGCGACTCCTTCAATAGTTTCAATGGCAGGAAAAGCTGGCTATGAAACAGCATGGTTCTCTAATCAAGCAGCTATTGGTCAATATGATGGGATCATAGCAGCCTACGCTGAAGAGGCAAATAAGCGTGCATTCTTAAATCCTTCAAGTTTTACTAGGCAAGGAACTTACGATAATGTGTTATTGAATCCAATGACTATTGCATTAAATGAGGGGGAGAAAAGTTTTATTGTTCTTCATACTTTGGGAAGTCATTTTCAATTTCTACATCGATACCCTTCTGGATTTGGCCCATTTCCTATGAGTGAAGAAATAACACAAACGTACGCGAATAGTATTGCCTATACAGATCAGTTTGTTGAAAGCGTTATTGCGGAACTCGAGGAAAAGGGGCGGCGGGCAGTAATGATTTATGTTTCAGATCATGGACAGGCTTTACCAAGCAAATCATGTGGTACGACTGATATAAATCGCTTTGGAGCAGAGGCGTATGAGATCCCTGTAATTATATGGCTTAGTCAGCAATATCGAGAGGTTAACGGGGATGCTTTTCACGCTCTTAAAAAAAATATCAATGGCATTTACACAAGTTCCTCCGTATTCGGAACTATCGTGAGAATGATAGGAGTGGATGGATTGCGTAAAGATGAGTCTGGTATTAAAAGCTTTTTTGATAGAACAGATAAAAATACTCCGCAAATGGTTATTTCACCAGCTCAGAGGGAAGTCAATTTTTCTTCGGCAGTACAGAGAGATTCATGTTTTATTGGGAAGTAAGGCACTGTAAGCAAAATGAATATTGCTGCGTTTAATCTAATTTTTGTCACGTTCTTCTTGTCTGGATGTGCTGCATTGATATATCAGCTAGTGTGGCAGCGCTATCTTTTTACAGGATTAGGTGTTGATATTGATTCCGTGACTCTTATTGTCTCTTCATTTATGTTGGGAATCGGTATTGGTGGCTCTGTAGGAGGGTGGCTGGCTGATAGATTTCCAAGAAAAAGACTAGTAATCTATGCCTACGCGGAATTGCTCCTCTCAATATTTGGAGCATTCAGTCCGTTGATTTTTGGTGGATTTCAAATTCTAGGTGCCTTGGGTTGGCCATATGCTATGGTTAGTGGGGCAGCGATCTTGCTCGTTTTGCTGCCTACGGTGATAATGGGATCTACATTGCCACTCCTTACTGTATATTTTGATGATGCATTTGAAAATATTGGGGTGTCAGTTGGGAAACTGTACTTTTCTAATACCTTGGGCGCAGCTTTGGGTGCTTGGTTATCTGCGTGGGTGCTATTCCCTATGTGGGGATTGAATAATAGTGCAAAAATAGCTGCGTCAATTAATATTTTATGCTTTGTGTGTGTGCTAGTGGCGGCTCGGCTGGATGTTAATAGTTTTGAAACTAGGAAAACGATTGGGGGTCGGGGATGAATGCAGCACGCTTTATTAGTTTTTTTACAGGTTTTATAAGCCTTTCTCTGGAGATCGCATGGGTGCGGTTGTATGGTTATGCCAATATGAGTACCCCTAAGGCTTTTGCTTATGTTTTAATTGTTTATCTAATTGGTATTGCTGTTGGTGCAGAAGTTGGGAAGCGTATTTGTGGGAGGTTGAGCAATTCTTCAATCAAGCAATCTATTATTTGGATTTTGGCAATTGCCTCTCCTATTGTTATTGTCTCTCCTTGGTTGTTTTATCATTCTCAGATTGCGGCAATTGATAATCTGGCTGTTCCCTGTATTATTGTTATTAATGCTGCAAGCCTTGCCGTCTTGTTCCCCATTACTCATCATTTGGGTGTTGCCGCCAATTTTGGGGGAGGGGCAAACAAAGGAGTGCACTTCTCCAGAGTATATTTGTTGAATGTTCTGGGGGCAGCATTGGGCCCCCTGGTTACGGGTTATATACTATTCGATTATTTCTCGATTGGACAAATATTTGGATTGCTAGGATTTTTTATTGCTGTAGTTGCCATTGTTACTTTCTTTGTTTTTTCTGGGAGAGGGGGAGGGAGATCATTGGCTCTTTTGCCTGTGTTAATTGGCAGTATTGGCGCTCTAGTTCTGCTTCAAACCTACTGGAAAGACCCACATTCGCTCGTGAGTAAATTTGCTATTACAAACGATCAACCTGTTATAAGAGTTCATGAAGGGCGACATGGGATTATTACGATTACAGAGGCAAAATCGTTGAACAAGAATAATCAACGAATTACTGATAATGTGGTGTACGGAGGGAATGTATATGATGGAAAAACAAATGTTGATCTGGAATTGAACTCCAATGGATTAGAGCGACCCCTTGCTCTTCATGTATTAAATCCTAATGCCAAGCGAATTCTAGTTTTAGGGCTTTCTATCGGTTCTTGGCTTACCGTCGTGGAAGGATTCCCAGGGGTGGAAGCTATTGATGTAATAGAAATCAACTCTGGCTATTTGGAGTTGGCTGCATTGTATGGTCCGCAGCGTAGAGCATTGCAGGATTCGCGTGTTAGTGTTCATGTGGATGACGCACGACGATGGTTGAAATTTAATCCTGAAAAAAAATATGACTTGATATTGATGAATACAACTTGGCATTGGAGAGCTAATGCTGCAATGCTCTTATCCAAGGAGATGATGGAGTTGGTTGGAAAACATCTAACTGATAAAGGTGTACTTGCTTTCAATGCGACGGGATCAATCGACGCATTTTATACTGCTACACAGGTTTTTCAGCAGGCGAGAAGGTATGAGAATTTTATCTATGCTGCAAACTGGAATCCTTTTAGTGCTGCAGAGAATTCAGATGCATGGGGTGTGCTGAGTAGAGTGGAGGTTGATGGGAAGCCTGGGTTTCCCCCTGAGACAAAGAAAATATATGAATTTTCTAAAAAACCCTTCTATAAAATAGAGGGTGATTTAATTGGCCTGGATAGAATGCCAGAAATGATCACCGATGATAATATGATCGTGGAGTATAAATATGGTCGAAAAATTCAATTTTAATTATTATTGTGTGTCTTGATTTTTTTGTGATCGGATTATTGGTAATATGCCAGTTTTTGATCCTATTCAAGGATGTCAGATTTACCGCCATATTTATTTGTAACTCTTATAGATGAGATAATCATTCTCCGGTCTACAGCCTTGCACATGTCATAAATCGTGAGCAAAGCCACTTGCACCGCCATCAGCGCTTCCATCTCCACCCCCGTCTGCCCCATGGTCTCCGCTGTCGCAGTGCACTGAACCGCTGAATCCCCTTCCCGAATTTCAAACTCAACCGCCACCCGCGTCAGTGCCAGCGGATGGCACAGTGGAATCAAATCACTCGTTTTCTTCGCCGCCATGATCCCCGCGATGCGGGCGATTCCCAGGACATCTCCCTTTTTGGCGGTCCCCGATTGAATCAATGCCAGGGTGGCTGGCAGCATGCGAATCTCGCCTGTCGCGACTGCCACTCGGTGGGTTGCCTGTTTTCCTCCCACATCCACCATATGCGCCTGGCCTTGCTGGTCAAAGTGGGTGAGTGTCTGTTGTTGTTGCTGCGGGGTATCGTTGTTGGAATCGTTGTGGCTCATGGCGGGCTCCGGGGATGAAAATCAGTGTGGGGCGCAGTATGGTTGCAATTGACATGCAACCATTGCATGCTTTGGGGAATCATACGGCTTGGACGCAGCCGAGGCTGCATGGCCTGAATGAGCGGTTCGCGTCCTTGCCTTGTCTGTTGCCCTTTGCCCTTTGTCGTTTCTCGAGGTGCCGAGTTTGATGCCCTGCCGCATGCATTCACCCGTCCATCGGGGTCTTCGTTTTCTCTCTTCTTTGTATTCCCCCACGGCCCTGTCTCGCGCGGTGCGGGTGGTGGTGTTTGCGGCGGTGGCGACCGTGCAGGTCCATGCAGCATCGGCGCAAGGCGTGGTGCTGCCTTCACTGGGGGATGGGCAGGATCTGACGACGGCGCAGGAGCGCAAGCTGGGCGACAAGATCATCAAGGAGCTCTACCGCGATCCGGACTATCTGGACGATGTCGTGATGACGGACTACATGAGCACGATCCTGGCATCGCTCATGAAGGCGGCGGAGGCGCGTGGCGAGCTCTCCGAGGAGCAGAAGGAGCGCTATGCGTGGCAGATTCTGCTCGGGCGCGACAAGCAGGTGAATGCGTTTGCGTTGCCGGGGGGATATTTCGGCGTGTACCTCGGCCTGATCGCCGTGACCGGCACGCGCGATGAACTGGCTTCGGTGATGGCGCATGAAATGAGCCACGTGACGCAGCGGCACATTGCCCGCATGATCTCGGCGCAGGACAAGCTCACGCCGCTGATGATCGGCTCGATGCTGCTGGGCGCGCTGGCCGCGAGCCGCAGTCCCGATGCGGGGGCTGCAATGATGATGGGCGGGCAGGCGCTGGTCGCCCAGAACCAGTTGAATTTTTCGCGCGACATGGAGCGCGAGGCGGATCGCATCGGCTTCGGGCTGATGAAGCCTGCCGGGTTTGCGCCGCAAGGCTTCGTGGGCATGTTCGACAAGCTGCAGCAGGCCAACCGCATCAACGACAACGGCAGCTGGCCGTATCTGCGCAGCCATCCGCTGACTTCGCAGCGTATCGCCGACATGCACACCCGGCTCGGCAAGGACGACGTCGCGGAGCCAGCCGCATCGCTCGAGCATCTGATGATGGTGGGCCGGGCGCGGGTGCTGATGCGCCCTGGTGTGGAAGTGCTGCGCCAGTACATCAACGAGACCCGGGATGTGGCGTTCGAGGCCAAGCCGCTGGACCGGCGCGTGGGCGCACTCTATGCCGCGGCCTTGAGCGCCGTGCACCTGCAGGACTATGCGCTGGCCCGCGAATCGCTCGGCAGGCTCAAGGCTCTGGTGGGCGGAAACGGTGCCGGTGCGGGAGGCATGGCGGCCGCGAGGCGCCAGGCGCACCTGCTTGCCGCAGAGGTAGAGATGGCGGCGGGCAATGCCCAGGCCGCCTTGCGGGAGCTCGATGCCGGAGGCCAGAAGATCACGGCGGACGTGGGGCGTCCGGAACTGCTTGAGCGCACCCAGGTGCTGCTCAAGCTGCAGCGTGGCGCCGAAATGACGGGCGCGCTGCAGACCTGGGTGGCCACGCATCCGTCGGATGCGGGGGCATGGCAGGCCCTGGCCCAGGTCTGGCGGCAGCAGGACCAGCCACTGCGCGCAGTCCGCGCCGAGGCCGAGGCGCAGATGGGTCATCGTGACTACGCGGCGGCGCGCGATCGCTTCAAGGCGGGGCAGGACATGGCGCGCGACTTAGCACGAAAGGGTGGCGGTGACTTCTACGATGCTTCGATCATCGACACGCGCCTGCGCGAAGTGGAGTCACTTCTGAAGGAGCAGGCTGCTGACCGCACTCTCAATTAGCATGCTGAGCACGGAGTAGATCAGCGAGCCGAGCAGCGCGGCGCCGAACCCGTGCACCTGGAAACCGTTGCCCAGCAGCGAGCCGGCGGCCCAGAACATGAGCGCATTGATGACGAAGAGGAAGAGCCCGAGCGTGACCAGCGTGACCGGCAACGTGAGCACGATGAGTACCGGGCGCACGATGGTATTGAGCAGGCCGATGACGGCGGCGGCGATCAGCGCGCTGGTGAAGCTGTGCACTTCGACGCCACTGTAGATGTAGGCCACGCACAGCAGGGCGACTGCGCTGAGCAGCCATTTGAGAAGGAGTTTCATGCCCCGGAGAATAGCACCGGCGGTGACGGCAGCAGTAGCGGCCGGTGCATTGTCAAAGGGATCACTCCACCGCGACGAACATCATGCAGAACAGGCCCGCGAGCGTGCCGGGCAGGGCCCAGGTGCGGCTGGGCTTCTTGATGATCACCGGGACGGGTTGCGCCGCGGTGGGTGCATCGGCCTGGGGCTCTGCCTGCCCTTGCTGTAGTTGCGGGGCTAGGCCCATGGCGTTTTCCTGCTTGGGGCGACGTGCATCGACCAGTTCCGCTCCCGCACCGTACTGCTGCTGGAGCTGCAGCACGAGATCGGGCAGCGGTGCCTTGGCGAGAACGGTGTCGACGCGAGCCCGCGATCCGGCTTCTGCCGCCACCCAGGGCAACATCTGCGCGAACAGCTTGTCGGCCCACTTGGCACGCCACGATTCGCGGGCGCTGTGGCTCACCCATTTGCTGATGCGATGCGTCATGCGGGGAGCGCACGCCACCAGAACCCACTGCGTCGCCTGGCCGCTGGCTTGATGGGCCAGCGGTTGAATGATCTGCCGAGCGTACTCGGCGTCGTCGACATACACGATGATGGTGTCCATGAGACGTCCTTGAAGTTGCGGCGAAGGCGGATGCGTGCTTCGTGTGCGATGCACGTGTCCGCCAGAATGCATTGCTCTGCATCTGCAATATACAGATGCATGTCCCCTGCAGTGCTTTTTGCACTGGAAATCAGGGGATTGGCGCGATGTCGCCAGGGGCTCCCTTTCCCCAGGCGGAGAAGGGAGCCATGTCACTTCGGTCAGTGTGCGGCGCTGGCGCCTTCGCCTTGCTTGCGGCGTGCCAGAACGGCCTTGCCGATCACCAGCACCAACAGGGCGCCCGCGACGCTCGCAGCGTAGCGGATGGTGTCGGTCTGGGCGATCTTGAGCATCCACTGCCACTTGTCGGGGTTGGCGAACACGGGGTCGGTCACGAGCATGCCGCCAGCGAT
The DNA here is from genome assembly GCF_014395975.1 of Diaphorobacter ruginosibacter. Lineage (NCBI taxonomy): Bacteria > Pseudomonadati > Pseudomonadota > Betaproteobacteria > Burkholderiales > Comamonadaceae > Diaphorobacter > Diaphorobacter ruginosibacter. The sequence continues at coordinate 4,784,749 of NZ_CP060714.1, forward strand.
CCAGCCCAGCAGCATGCCGCCGGCCGTGATGATAATGGGGAAGCGCTCCATGAGCTTGATGACCAGTTGGCTGCCCCAGACGATGATCGGGATCGAGATCAGCAGGCCCAGCACCACCAGCAGGAACGAATGATCGCCTGCATTCTGTGCTGCACCGGCGATGGCGATCACGTTGTCCACGCTCATCACCAGGTCGGCGACGATGATGGTCTTGATCGCGGCCAGCAGCTTGTCGCTTCCGGCAACTTCGCCGTGTCCGTCCTCGTCGGGAGCCAGCAGCTTCACGCCGATCCACACCAGCAGGATCGCGCCCACGAATTTCAGGAAGGGCAGGTTCAGCAGCGTCATCGCAAAGGCGATCAGCACGACCCGCAGAATGATGGCACCGGCGGTGCCCCAGATGATGCCCTTGGTTCGCTGCGCAGGCGGCAGCTTGCGGCAGGCCAGTGCGATCACCACAGCATTGTCGCCACCCAGCAGGATGTCGATGATGATGATCTGACCCAGCGCGACCCAGAATTCGGGCGAAGTCAAAAAGTCCATAAAGTCCTCAACGTCAATGGTCAAAGGCTCGGCTCCACCGTGACATGGTAGTGCAGAACCTGGCTTGATTGGTTGTCGGATCGATCGCGGAGAACTTGTCTGTTCCGTGCAAGCGCGCGAGGGGCGCTTGGCATGAAGGGCGCAAGCCAACCTTGATCAGCCCGACAGGGCCATCAAAGGTCTTGCTCAGCCAGGCTATTGACGTTGTATTTCACCTGTGCCCGGGCTGCCGGAAGCTTGCGCTTCGTACTGACGACAGACCGTGAGCCCGCTGTCCACGCACACTCCCGCGAGTGAATTGCCCGTTGGTTGGAGTGGATTTCGGGTTGGGAGCTACTCCCCTTCAATCCCGCGATTGGAACACATCTGCGGGCATCCGTGCAAGCGTCCACGTACGAGATGTTGAAGGTGTCCATGAACAACGCAGGCCGCCTGATCGCACCAGGGCTCAAGGTTGCGCTATGGTTTTTCTGTCGCTTTCCAGTGAATGGGGATGACCCTTGGTGCTGTGGAGGCAGGGCCGCGGAAGCCGTCGCGAAGGCTTATCATCGTGGCCCTTCATGAGCTGTACAACCGAAACCTCCATCCATATCACCGACATCGAAGCGGCCATCAATCACTGGCGCCTGCGCGCGCCGGCCGACGCTGGAGCAGCGCTGGCGGACGAGCTGATTGCGCTGGCCGAGGTGTACGCGCGGATGGTCTACCAGCGCCTCGATGCGATCGCCGAGGACGCCATGCCGCCCGACGCGCTGTTTGCGTGGCTCGAGTGGTACGAGACGACGATGGACACGCCATGCATCGCGATCTGCTCGACCAGCCAGGGTGATGCCACCTGCAAGGGCTGTGGCCGCACTTTCGGCGAGGTGCAGAACTGGCTGGAGTTCACTCCTGTGCAAAAGCGCGCGGTGTGGCGGCGCATCACGATCGAGGCCACCGCGCTACGCTTTACCCGCTACAAGGAGCGCGCCGGCGGATAGCCTAGGGAGCCTCTGCAAAACCCTCGCCAATTGGCTGGACGCGGATCGGGATGAGCCGCAAGGCGTCTTTTGAAGGCAATAGCAGTAGCTATTGACGAAAAAGACAACGCCGCGGATCGCCCGAGGCCGCGTTCAGACGATGGCAGGGAGTTTTGCGGAGGTTCCCTAGTGCATGCCGGGCAGCAGGTGCGGTGCGCTTGTGGTTTACGCGGCCCGCACAAACGGCTATCGTGGAGTGCATCATGCTGCGTCTCATGACCGCCCCTGACATTGTGCAAGCCCGGATCTGGTGTGATCTGCTGTGCGAGGCGGGCCTGCCCGCCAAGGTGCTGCGCGAGCACTTCGCGTCCGTGCACGGACTGATGCCGCCCGCCGAATGCCATCCCGAAATCTGGCTCGAATACGAGGAGCATGAGCCTGCGGCGCGCACGCTGCTAAAGGACCTCGAGCGGCTCCCTCAGCGTCGCTGGCGTTGCCGCTGCGGTGAGACAGTGGAGGGCGGGTTCGAGCAATGCTGGAGCTGCGGCGGCTTCATGCAGGCGGGACAGCCGCTGTAGCCCCTGCGGCAGCCCGCGCTGCACGGGCGGGGGTCACTACTTCCAGCGGATCGGCTCGAAATGCACGCTGCCCAGTTGGCTGCTGAGCGTGAGCGCGCCTTCCTGGATGGTCGCCTGCAGTTGCATGCTGCGCTCGGCCAGTGTCGCGAGCTGCTGGGAGGCTTCTGTGGGAATGCGCCAGACCTGCACCTTGTCGAGGCGCGAGAGCTTGCTCTCGATGCCCTTCCACCAGATTTCCGAGGCGTGATTGAACGGATAGACAATGACCGCGTCGGTCTTGCTGCAGGCCTTGGTCAGCGGCTTGTCCTCGGGCTGGCCCACCTCGATCCACAGGCGCTTGCGGCCGGTGAAGTCGGTGAGGGACACGTCAGGGTCCTCCACGTCGGACAGGCCTGCTCCGAAAGCCAGCGTGCCGTCTCCGTTGCAGGTGGCCTGCAACTGGTAGGCGTTGAGCGCCAGGGCCGCCAGGCGGATCATCATGCGCTCGTCGGTTTCGCTGGGGTGACGGGCGAGGGTCAGCGCGTGGTCGGCGTAGTAGCTGTTGTCGATGTCGGCTATCGACAGATTGGCTTTGAAAATGGTGGATTTGAGGGCCATGCTGTGTGACGCCGTTGGCTTTGATCGGTGAATCGTTGGGTGGTGGGAGCCCATATGCCCGCTGCGCTTCGCAGGCTCGCTCCGGCTGGCGGGTACGGGAGAGGGAGCGGCGTTCTGAGAATCGCCACCCCTCTTCATCAGACCCGCTTGGCCAGCTCTGCCGCCTTGCCCGTGTAACTGCCCGGCGTCATGGCCAGCAGGCGATCCTTGTCGGCCTGGGGAATGTCCAGGGACCGGATCAGGGCGTGCAGCGCCTCGGCCGTCACGGTCTTGCCGCGTGTGACTTCCTTGAGCTTTTCATAGGCGCCGGCCACGCCGTAGCGGCGCATCACGGTCTGGATGGGCTCGGCCAGGACTTCCCAGCTGTTGTCGAGGTCTTCGGCCAGCGCTTCCTCGTTGAGCTCCAGCTTGTTCAGGCCGGTCAGCAGCGAGTTGTACGCGAGCACGGCGTAGCCCAGCGCCACGCCGATGTTGCGCAGCACGGTGCTGTCGGTCAGGTCGCGCTGCCAGCGGCTGATCGGCAGCTTGTCCGAGAGGTGGCGCAGCAGCGCGTTCGCCAGGCCCAGGTTGCCCTCGGCGTTTTCGAAGTCGATCGGATTGACCTTGTGCGGCATGGTCGAGGAGCCGATTTCGCCCGCCTTGAGCTTCTGCTTGAAGTAGCCCAGGCTCACGTAGCCCCAGATGTCGCGCGAGAGGTCGATCAGGATGGTGTTGGTGCGCGCCACGGCATCGAACAGCTCGGCCATGTAGTCGTGCGGCTCGATCTGGATCGAGTACGGCTGGAACGTGATGCCCAGGCCCTCGGGCTCGTGCGCCTCGATGACCTTCCTGCTGAAGGCTTCCCAGTCGAAGTCGGGCCAGGCGGAGAGGTGGGCGTTGTAGTTGCCCACGGCGCCGTTCATCTTGCCGAGGATCTTCACGCCGCTGATGCGGTCGCAGGCGTTCTGCAGGCGCATCACCACGTTGGCGATTTCCTTGCCGACGGTGGTGGGGCTGGCGGTCTGGCCGTGCGTGCGGCTGAGCATCGGCACGTCGGCGAACTGGCGGGCCATCTCGCGCAGCTTGAGCTGGATGCGGTCCAGCGTCGGCAGCACGACCTGGTCACGGCCCGCGCGCAACTGCAGCGCATGGCTGGTGTTGTTGATGTCTTCGCTGGTGCAGGCGAAATGCACGAATTCGGCGGCCTTCTGCAGCTCGGGACGCGCCTCGAATTGGGACTTGATCCAGTACTCGACCGCCTTCACGTCGTGGTTCGTGGTCTTCTCGATCTCCTTGATGGCAGCCGAGTCGGCTTCGGAGAAATTGCTCACGAGGCTGTGCAGGTAGCTGCGCGCGCCGGCCGACAGGGGCTTGAATTCGGCGAATCCGGCATCGGACAGGGCGATGAACCAGGTGATTTCCACCTGCACGCGGCGCTGCATGTAGCCATGCTCGCTCATGATGGGGCGAAGGTCTGCGAGCTTGGCGGCGTAGCGGCCGTCAAGGGGGGAGAGGGCGGTGATCGTGGACAGGCTCATAGCCCTCTATTGTAGGTCGCGCGGCCCAAAAGCTCTTGCCCATGGGTTTGCGCGGGCTGCCCGCCATGTGTTGCTGCCAGTGGACGAACACCCGGCGCGGTGCATGTGGTTTGCACCTACGGCCACCGGGTGGAACGGGGCGGCCCGCCAACTGGCCCTAGAATCAGTTTGTCCCTGAATTAAATAAGCGACTATTACTGATAGTGATAGCGAAAGTTAGACCATGAAACTCATCGGATCCTCGACTAGCCCCTATGTGCGCAAGGTGCGCATCGTGATGGCCGAGAAAAAGCTGGACTACCGGTTCGCCGAGGAGTCGCCGTGGGCCGATGACAGCCAGGTCAGCGCGTCGAATCCGCTGGGCAAGGTGCCGTGCCTCGTGATGGAGGGGGGCGAAGCCGTGTTCGATTCCCGTGTGATCGTCGAATATCTGGACACACTTTCCCCCGTGGGCAAGCTCATTCCCTCCACCGGCCGTGAGCGCGCCGAGGTCAAGACCTGGGAGGCGCTGGCCGACGGCGTGATCGATGCGGGCGTGCTGGCGCGCATGGAGGTCACCTGGCAGCATCGCAAGGAGTCGGAGCGCTCGCAGGCCTGGATCGACCGCCAGTTCGGCAAGATCCGCTCGGGACTGTCTGCCATGAGCCAGGGCCTGGGAGAGAAGCCCTACTGCAGCGGCATTCATCTGAGCCTGTCGGACATTGCCGTGGGGTGCGCCCTGGGGTGGCTGGCCTTCCGTTTCCCGGAAATCGAGTGGCGGGACGACTATCCCAATCTCGCCCGCCTGCACGACAAGCTGGCGCTGCGTCCGAGTTTCGTGGATACCCAGCCACCGGCGGCCTGAACGTCCCGCCCAGTCCCCGACGGGGCGATGGGCAAATTTGCAAAGTCCGTTCCCCAAAAACAAAGAGCGCCATGAAGGCGCTCTTTGTTTTTGGGGAGAAAAAAGTCGCGAAGCGTCCCGAAACGAAATAAGAGAGGGAGGGAGGAGAAGCGCTTCAGGATTTCCAGTCAAACGCGATGTCTGAAAGGCTTCGCAACTACAAAACTATTCTGTCATCTATCCAATGATTTATTCACTTAAATGAACAGGTCATGCATATAGAGTAAGGCCAAATCACGGAAGTTCCATCCAATTTTCACAAAAAAATGTAACTACTGCGAGCTGCTCCGCAGGGCTCCCAAGCCCTTGCAAAAAGCGGTTACCGGCATCTGCCTTTCGCCTGGTTTCCCTGCGAAGGACGCGGTCTTTGGATGCGCGTCGCAGGCCGGTCCGGGAGCTTCGAACGGCTGGTGGAATAGTTATGGAAAATTCATCTGGATGCAATAGTCGGCCTGTCAGCCAACGGCTCGAACATCGCAGATGCTCAGAGCGGTACAGAATTGTTCACAATCATGGGCGATGGGTACGCACGGGAGGCGACAGCGGCCGCCACACCGGAGAGGCGGGCGGCCCTGCCGTCCTCATGCCTGCCGCGATGCCGCTGCGTGCTTGTCGCGCCGCAGCTTGCGCAGCAGCCAGTGCTCGAAATCGTCGATATAGGTGAACACCGACGGAATCACCAGCAGGCTCAGCACGGTGGATGTGATCAGGCCGCCGATCACCGCAGTGGCCATGGGCGAGCGGAAGCTCATGTCGGCATCGCCCAGCGCCAGCGCGATCGGCAGCATGCCGGCACCCATCGCGAGCGTGGTCATGATGATCGGGCGGGCGCGCTTGTGGCAGGCATCGAGCAGCGCATCGAGACGGCTCATGCCGTGGTCGCGGCGCGCGACGATCGCATATTCCACCAGCAGGATCGAGTTCTTCGTGGCAATGCCCATCAGCATGATCAGGCCGATCAGGGACGGCATGGAAAAGCTCTTTCCTGCCAGCAGCAGCGCAACGAAGGCGCCGCCCAGGGACAGCGGCAACGCCATCAGGATCGTCACGGGCTGCAGGAAATCCTTGAACAGCAACACCAGCACGATGTAGATGCAGATCACCCCGGTCAGCATGGCCAGGCCGAAGCTCGCGAACAGTTCGCCCATCATTTCCGCGTCGCCGATGTCGATGAGCCGGACGCTGGCGGGCAGGCTCTGTACGGAGGCGAGCTGGCGCACGGCCTCCTGCACTTCGCCGAGGCCGCGCGAACCCAGTTCGATCTCGAAATTGACGTTGCGCGAGCGGTCATATCGGTTGATCACCGCCGGCCCCCCGGCCAGCTCGAGCGTGGCCACCTCGCCCAGCCGCACCGGGCCGTGGGCACCGGGCACGTTCAGGCGCTCGAGCACGGACAGGTCCTCGCGTGCCGCGTCGTCGAGGCGCACGACGATGGGAATCTGGCGCTGGGCCAGATTGAGCTTGGGCAGGTACTGGTCGTAGTCGCCGACGGTCGCCACGCGCAGGGTCTCGGCCATTGCGCTGGTGCTCACACCCAGGTCGGCGGCGCGCGCGAAATCGGGGCGCACGGCGATCTCCGGGCGCACGAGGCTCGCTGTCGAGCTGATGCCGCCGATGCCGGGAATCGTGCGCAGATCGCGCTCCACGGCCTGTGCTGCGGCGCTCAATGCCTGGGGATCCTCGCTGGCAAGCGCCAGGATGTAGCGGTCGTTCGAGCCGCCCAGGCCGATCTTCACGCGTACGCCGGGCAGGTCCTGCATGGCCGTGCGCAACTGCTGCTCGATCGCCTGCTTGCGCGGCCGCTCGCTGCGCAGGCCCAGGCGCAGCGTGAGCGTGGCCTTGCGCGGATCGGCGGCGGCGTTGCCCGCGAACGGGTCGGCACCCGCCGAACCGCCGCCAATCGTGGCGTAGACGCTGTCCACGTGCGCGATCTTCAGCGCACGCTCGGTGGCCTGCGCGACCAGCTGGCGGGTCTCGGGCAGCTTGGTGCCGGGAGGCAGCTCCAGCGTCACCTGTGTCTGCTCGTTGTCATCCGGCGGAATGAAGCCCGAGGGCAGCAGCGGAATCAGCGCGAGCGAGCCGATGAAGAACAGCAGTGCCGCCAGCAGGGTGAGCACGCGGTGCTTGAGGCACCACGTGGATGCACGCATGTAGGCACCGAGCCAGCGCGGCTCCTTCTCCTGCCCGAGCAGCGGCTTGAGCAGGTAGGCCGCCATCATCGGCGTCAGCAGCCGCGCGACCACGAGCGAGGCGAACACCGCGAGCGCCGCGGTCCAGCCGAACTGCTTGAAGAAGCGTCCCGCGATGCCGCTCATGAAGGCCGTGGGCAGGAACACCGCGATCAGCGTGAACGTGGTGGCGATCACCGCGAGACCGATCTCGTCGGCGGCCTCCATTGCGGCCTGGTAGGGCGTCTTGCCCATGCGCAGGTGGCGCACGATGTTCTCCACCTCCACGATCGCGTCATCCACCAGGATGCCGACGACGAGCGACAGCGCGAGCAGCGTGATGATGTTGATCGAGAAGCCCAGCAGGTTCATGCCGATGAATGCCGGGATCACCGACAGGGGCAGCGCCACCGCCGACACGATGGTCGCGCGCCAGTCGCGCAGGAACAGCCACACGACGATGACGGCGAGGATCGCGCCCTCGTAGAGCAGGCGCATCGAGCTGTCGTACTCGTCCTGTGCGATCACCACGAAGTCGACGGTGCGCGTGAGCTTCAGGTCCGGGCGCTCGGCCTGCAGTTGGTCGAGCACGCGCTGCACGCCCGCACCCACTTCCACCTCGCTCGCGCCGCGGGCGCGCGAGACTTCGAAGCCGATCACGGGCTTGTCGTCGAGAAAGGCCGCCGTGCGTTGCTCGGCGGTGGTGTCGGTGACGGTGGCGATCTGATCGAGGCGGATATGGCGGCCGCCCGCGAGCACGATGTCGATGGCGGCGATCTGTTCGGCCGTCTGCACCGTGGCGATGGTGCGCAGCGGCTGCTCAGCGCCTCCCAGCTCGGCGCGTCCGCCCGCGCTTTCGAGTTGCGTGGCGCGCAACTGGCGCGATACGTCGGCGGCCGTGGCCCCCAGCGCCAGCATGCGCGAGGGATCGAGCGCCACGCGCACCTCGCGCATCACGCCGCCCACGCGGCTCACGGCGCCCACGCCCGTCACCGCGAGCAGGCGGCGCGTGAGCGCATCGTCCACGAACCAGGAGAGCTGTTCGTCGTCCATGCGGCTCGAGGAGATGGCGAACGCGAGGATCGGCTGGGACGAGAATTCGAGCTTGTTGACGATCGGGTCGCGCAGGTCGGCCGGCATGTCGGCACGCACGCGCGAGACGGCCGAGCGCACGTCGTCCACGGCCTCCTGAACGGGCTTTTCCAGGCGGTATTCGGCCGAAATGGTGGCCGTGCCGTCGGTCAACGTGGTGGTGATGTGCTTGAGCCCCTGCGTGGTGGCGATCGCGTTCTCGATCTTGCGCGCCACATCGCTTTCAAGCTGGCCGGGCGCTGCGCCGGGCAGCGAGGCGGTGACCATGACGACGGGCAGATCCATGTCGGGGAAGTTCTGCACCTTCATCGCCCGGAACGAGAGCAGGCCGGCCAGCGTCAGCAGCACGAAGATCATCGCGGCCGGGATCGGATTGCGGATGGACCATGCGGAAAGATTCATCGCTCTGGTCCTTTACCGGGTCTGGCCCTGGGGCGTCGATGCAGCTTGTGCAGGCGGTGCAGCCTGCACGCGCACCAGGTCGCCATCGTTGAGGAACGCCCCGCCGCGAGCGACCACGGAGGCGGTTGCGGCGAGGCCCGAGGTGATCTCGACGACGTCGCCGGTGCGCTGTCCGGTCTGCACGCGCACCATGCGCACATGCCCGTCCTGGCCCACCTCGAACACGCTGCTGAAGCCGTCGCGCACCACGATGGCGGAGGACGGCACAGTGATCGCCTTGCGCTGGCCGAGCGCGAACTCACCGCGCGCGAACATGCCCGCGCGGATGTCCGCGTGGGCGGGCAGGTCGACATAGACGATGGCGTTGCGCGTCTGCGCATCGACCGTGGGTGCGATCGTGCGCACCTTGCCCTGCACCTGGGCGCCGCTGGCCGCGGTGACACTCACCACGCTGCCCACCTTGATGCGGGGGAGCTCGCTCGATGCCACTTCGGCGCGCCATTCGAGCCGGCCCTTGCGCACCATGCGGAACAGTTCGGTGCCCGCGCCGACGACGGCGCCCACGGTGGCGGTGCGCGCGGAGATCACGCCGCTGTCGGGTGCCAGTACCTGCGTGTGCTTCATGCGCAGTTGCTGTGCGTTGAGCATGGCCTTTGCCGCTTCGACGCGCGCCTGACCGGTCTGCGCGGCCGTGGTGTACTGCTGGATCTGCTGCGCGCTCAGTGCGCCCGACTGGCTCAGCGTGCGTGCGCGCTCGGCATTCGCCAGCGACTCCGCGGCGCTCGCCTGCGCTTCCATCAGGTTGGCGCGGGCCTGGGCCACGTCGGCCTGCACGGTGTCTGCCGCGAACGTGGCCAGCACCTGGCCCGCCTTCACGGCGTCGCCCACGTTCACGCGCACGTCGGTCAGGCGCAGGCCGTTGCTTTCCGCGCCGATGCTCGCTTCCTGCCACGCGGCGACATTGCCGTTGGCCGGGAGCGTGGCGGAGATATCGGCACCACCGGGCCGCACCACGCTGACCGTGAGCGCGGGACGCATCTCCGCGGGGCGGGATGCGCCGCTTGCAGCGCTGCTGGCTCCGTTGGCGGCTGCTCCGGGGGCTGCCTCGGAGGCGGCACGGGAGTCCGTGCCGGGGAGGAGCGCGCCCGCTGCGCCCAGTGCGCACAGCACGGCGAGTACCACCACGGAGCGATGGTTGAGGGCGGGGCGATGGAGGGATGGGAGGTTGTTCAGCAAGGGAAAGCGCGACATGGCAGGTAGGAATCCGGTCGAAGGTTGAACGCTTTTCAGGTGTCGGGTCATGGCATGGCCGTGGGCGCGGCCGCACCGGTGCTCGTGAGGCTGCTTTCGGGATCGGGCGCATTCGGCTCCCAGCCCCCGCCGACGGCCCGGTAGAGCCGTATCCAGGCGGCGACGCGTTCCTGCTCGAGCTGGACCAGCGCGAGCTCGGATGCCAGGGCGGTGCGGCGCGTGTTCTCGAGATCGAGCTGGCTCGCCAGGCCACCGCGCCACAAGGCCTCGGTGGCCGTGAGCGAGCGCTTGTAGCCGTCGGCCGCGCGCTGCGCGTCCGAGCGGCGCTCGCCGGTGCTGGCCAGCTGGGCAAGGGCCTGCTCGACCTCGCTGACCGCCTGGCGCACCTGTCCGCGATAGGCCACGGCGGCGGCATCGTAGCGTGCCTTGGCGGCAGTGACCTGCGCCGCGCGCCGGCCCCCGTCGAACAGCGGCAGCGACACGGCCACCGGGCCGATCGTCCAGATATTGCTGCTGCCGCTCAGGCCGTCGGTGCCCACATACATGCGGCCGATGGAGCCGCTGAGCGACAGCCCGGGGTAGCGGTCGGCCTCGGCGCTTCCCACCTCCGCGCTGGCGGCCGCCACTTCGCGCTCCGCGGCGAACACGTCGGGCCGCTGTGCGATGGCTTCTGCGGGAATGCTCTGCACCTGGAAGAGCTGCTCGGGCAGCGCCGTGCCCGGCGTGGCACCCAGCCGCGTGCGCAGGTCGGCCTCATCGTGTCCGGTGAGCGCCACCAGCGTCTTGATGCCGATGTCGCACTGCAGCTGCTGCTGCGCCGCGCGCACCTTGCCATCGGCGAAGCTGGCATCGGCCAGGGCGGCGTTGGCCGGGGCCGTGAAGCCCGCACGTTCGCTGTCGCGCGAGAGTCTGGCCGTTTCGCCGCGCGAGGCCGCATCGCCCTGCAGCACCGATGCCTGCTTCACGCAGTGGCGCCAGCCGGTGTACTGCAGCGCCACTTCGGCGGCGACGGAAACACGGGCGTCATGCCATTGCGCACGCGCGCCGGACAGGCGCTCCAGCGCCGCATCGTTGGCGGCCCGGTTCTTGCCGAACAGGTCGATTTCCCAGCCGGCCTGCACGCCGATCTGCGCGGTATTGGCAAGGCCTGCCGCCTGTTGATTGAACCCGCGGCTGGCGCTGGCCTGCGCATCGAGCGAGGGCAGCAGCGCCGAACGTGCTGCCACCTGGGTGGCCCGGGCCTGCTCGAAGCGCGACTGGGCCTGGGCGACGGAGGGGCTGGCGCGCTGGGCCTCGCGGATCAGCTCCGCAAGCAGTGCGTCGCCCTGTGCATCCCACCAGCGCTCAAGGCCCGCGACGCTGCCGCCATGCGGCAGTGACACCTGAGGCAGTGGCGCATTCCAGCGGGCGGGCGCTGCCGGCTCCGTTTGTGCAGGCGGACGCGGCGCGGCGCAGGCCGCCAGCACGAGGGGCAGGGCGGTCAGGGCCAGGCGCGGCCAGTGAATCGGCGGCATGAAGGAGAACATCATGAAATGCGCATTGGTGAGGAGGCCGGGAAAAGGCCTGTCGCACGCAGCACGGCGACGGTGTCCGGCGCGTGATCAGTGATAGCGAGGCTGCCGCATTAGAGCATGAACGCCCACGACCATGCCACCCACCCGGGGGGAGTGGGGAGGTCGTCGTCGCAGGGCTGCGTGCAGGCCGCGCAGCAGCGGATTCAGGCGCGGAAAACCGCTTTCCAGAGGTCGAGGATGGCCGAGCGCTCCACCGTCAGCTCGTCCATGCCGACGCGCGTCGGCTCTTCGTTGAGGCGCGCGCGGTGCTGCACCTGGCGCAGCACGCGGTAGGCGTTCGCGGCGGCGGTGCCGACGCCGGAGGGCAGCAGTCCCGCCGTTTCCGCTCGTTGCAAAAGAGCGATGTTGCCGACGTTGTTGCGCAGCCCGGGGTGCGCCGCGGATTGCGACAGCACCAAGTATTGCACGGCGAATTCGGCATCCACCATGCCGCCGTGGCTGTGCTTCACATCGAACGTATGGGCCGGCACCGGGTGTGCGCTGCGCACACGCTCGCGCATGGTGACGATCTCCTCCTGCAGCGCCACGGAGTCGCGCGGCGCGGTGATCACGGCCTCGCGCACCGCGTCGAAGCGATCGCGCAGATGCAGGCCGCCATGGGGTTCGTCCTCGGTGATCGCACGGCCGTGTTCATCGAGCGGCACCAGATCCTCGGTGCCGAGCACGAAGCGCGCGCGTGTCATGGCCTGGTGCTCCCAGGTCCATGCGGTGTTGCTTCCGCGCTGGGTCTGGTAGTCGGCATACGACTTGAAGCTGGTGATCAGCAGGCCCGAATTGCCGTTGGGGCGCAGCGCGGTATCGATTTCGAACAGGTCGCCTTCGCCCGTCTTCACCGCCAGCCAGTTGATCAGCTTGCGCACGAAGGCGGCGTAGATCTCCGAGGCGTTCTCGTCGTCATCGTCGAAGACGAAGACGATATCGAGGTCGCTGCCATAGCCCAGCTCCTTGCCGCCGAGCTTGCCGTAGCCGATGATGGCGAACTGCGGCGTCTTGCGGTGCCGGTTCTTGAGGCGCGCCCAGCACCAGCGTGCCGTCACGCGCAGCACGCAGTCGGCCAGCGCCGACAGGTCGTCTGCCACCTGCTCGACGGTGATGCGGTGCTCCACGTCGCGCGCCAGGGTGCGGAAGGTCTCCGCATGGTGCGCACGGCGCAGCAGGTTCAGCAGGTTCTCGTCGTCGTCCTCGCCGGTCGAGCGCAGCGCGGCCAGCCGCAGTTCGAGTTCGTGCTCGAAATCGGCCGGCACGAAACGCTCGGACATCAGTGCATCGCTGGCCAGCTCGTCGATCACGCCGGGGTGCTGCAGCATGTAGCGCGCGGGCCATTTGGCGGTGCCGAGCAGGTGCAGCAGGTGTTCGTGGACGGAGGGGCGCTCCAGCAGCAGGGCCAGGTAGCTTTCGCGGCGCAGCAGCGGCTCCAGCCATTCCACCAGGCGCACGGCGGCCGCTTCCTCGATGGAGCCCTCGGCCACCCAGCGCGCGGTGCGCTGCACCACTCGGAACAGGCGGGCACGGGCCTCGTCGCGCAGCGACTGCACGCGCGGATTCCTGGCCCATTCGGCCACGCGGTCGCGCATCTTCGGCGGCAACTGTTCGATCAGGGTGTCGAGCTCCGGCGCGGGGGCTTGCGCACCGGCGGCGCGCGGCCCGCCGCAGCCTCCCGAGCATTTCTTCTTCTGGCCTTCGCCGCCGAGCAGCGTGTCGAACTCCTGGGCCACCAGTTCGCGGTGCGTGTCCAGTTCCTTCAGGAAGTCGCTGCACTCGACGCCCATGGTCTGGCCGATCCAGCACAGGTCCTCGTCCGAGGTCGGCAGCACGTGGGTCTGCTGGTCGTCCAGGTACTGGATGCGGTGCTCCACCTTGCGCAGGAAGACATAGGCTCTGGCGAGCGCGTCGGCCGTCTCCTGCGGCATGAGTCCCGCGCGGGCAAGGCGCTGCAGCGCCTCGAGCGTGGGGCGGCAGCGCAGTTCGGGGAACTGGCCGCCGCGCACGACCTGCAGCAGTTGCACGGTGAACTCGATCTCGCGAATACCGCCACGCGAGAGCTTCACGTCGTTCGCGCGTTCGGGATGGCCCGCGCTGCGCTTGGAGGCGTGGTCACGGATCTGGCGGTGCAGCGAACGCAGCGCATCGAACACGCTGTAGTCCAGGTAGCGGCGGAACACGAAGGGCAGCACCACGCCGCGCAGCGCCTGCACGTTGGGGGTGCTCGTGCAGGCAAGGGGTGCCACCACGCGGCTCTTGAGCCAGGCGAAGCGCTCCCATTCGCGGCCATGCACCTGCAGGTAGTCTTCCAGCGCCGACAGCGAGACCGCCGGAGGGCCGGAGTTGCCATTGGGGCGCAATGCGAGATCGACGCGGAACACGAAGCCGTGTTCCGTGGTATCACCGACCAGCCCGTAGATGGCCTTCACCGCGCGCGCGAAATACTCGTGATTGGAGAGCTTGCCGCGCCCGTCGGGCAGCCCCTCGGTCTCGCCGTCGTGCTCGTAGACGTAGATGAGGTCGATGTCGCTCGACACGTTGAGTTCGCGTGCGCCGAGCTTGCCCATGCCGATCACCCACAACTGCACCGGCTCGCCCTGCGGGCCGCGCGGCGCGCCGTGGCGGGTGTCCAGGTCGGCACGCGCCGCGATGCAGGCGCGATCCAGCGCCAGTTCGGCCAGGTGCGTGACGGGCAGGGTGATGTCCTCGAGGGAGGCGTTGCATTCGCAATCGAGATGGATCAGCCGCTCCATGACCAGCTGGCGCAGGATGCGCAGCGCGGCTCCGAGGTCGTGCCCGCGTGCGAGCAGCGCGTCGCAGGTCTGGCCCATGGACTCCCGCGTGGGCACGCCAGGCGGCAGCAGGGACATCTCGGCTTCATAGCGCCGGTGCAGGCGCTGGAAGAAACGCGAATGTTCAGCGAGATGGCGGTTGCCATCGATGGAAATCGGATCTGAGGAAGGCTTCTGCATGTCAGGCTGGCGCATGGCGCACTGTCAGAGCGTGGGAGCGGCCGATCCCGTGGGAAAGGCCGTACATCACGACACCATCTGTACAGAACCTCAGGAGACGGGGCGGGTCATAATTCCCATATCACTTGCCTTACGCCATGACCGAGCAGCCTTCCCATCCCTCACGCCTGCTGAAACTTTTCGCAGGACTTGCGCGATGGTTGCTTTGGCTGCTGCTCGCTTTCTGGCTTCTGGTGGCTGTCGCCTGGGGCTTGCTGCACGGCCTGATTGTGCCGCGTATCGGAGAATTCCGTCAGCAGGTACAAACCCAAGTCGGGAAAGCCTTGGGGGTACCCGTGGTGATCGGCGGATTGTCCGCGCGCAGCGAGGGGCTGATTCCCACGCTGGAGCTCACCGATGTCCAGTTGCTTGACCCCAGAGGCCGTGAGGCATTGCGCCTTCCGCAGGTGGTGGCGGCGATCTCGCCGCGCTCGCTGCTGCACCTGGGTTTCGAACAGCTCTACCTCAAGGGCCCCGAGCTCGACGTCCGGCGCGACGCCGAGGGCAATGTGTTCATCGCGGGCATCCACCTCAAGGACGGCGCAGGCGACGACACCCAGGCCGGCGACTGGCTTTTCTCGCAGAGCGAGATCGCCATCCTGCACGGCCAGGTGCGCTGGACCGACGAGCTGCGCGGCGCTCCGCCACTGGCGCTGCGCGACGTGAACCTGGTGGTGCGCAACGGCGCGTGGCGTCACAGCATGCGGCTTGACGCCACCCCGCCCGAAGGCTGGGGCGAGCGTTTCAGCCTGCGGGCCAACTTCCGCGAGCCGATCTGGTCGGTGCGAAGCGGCAATTTCAAGGCCTGGAGCGGCCAGATCCATGCCGATCTGCCAAGCGGGGACGTGTCGCGCCTTCATCAATATGCCGACCTGGGAGCACTCCGGGTCAGCGAGGGCCACGGTGCCGTGCGCGCCTGGGCGGACGTGCGGCGCGGCGTGGTGGTTGGCGGTGTGGCCGACGTGGCGCTGTCGCAGGTGCGCGCCACACTGGGTGAGCGGCTTGAACCGCTGTCGCTCACGTCGGTGAAGGGGCGCCTCGGTTTCCAGCAGCTCGCCAATGGGTTCGAGGCCAGCGTCCAGAACCTGGAGTTCTCCACTGACGACGGCAGGCACTGGCCCTCCTCGACTCTGTTTCTCACGCAACTGGGAAAGGGCAGCGCCAATCCGGCGGGGGAGCATGGCGAGCTGCGTGCCAGCCAGGTCAATCTGGAGGCGCTCGCGCAGATCGCCAGCCGGCTGCCGCTCGGCGAGAAGCTGCATGAGGAACTGCTCAGGGCGGCGCCACGCGGCATGCTGAGCCATCTCGAAGCGAAGTGGACCGGGCCGCTCGATGCGCCCAGGCAGTACCAGGCCAGCGGGCTGGTGCAGGATCTCGCGCTGTCCATGCCGGGCGCGCAGGCGGGCGGCGCGCCCGCATCGCACCTTCCCGGCGTGCAGGGCGCACGCGTGCAGTTCTCGCTCACCCAGGCGGGCGGCAGCGCCGAACTCTCGATCGCCAACGGTGCGCTGGCGTTTCCGGGGGTATTCGAGGAGCCGGTCATTCCGATGCAGCAGCTGTCGACCACGGTGAACTGGCAGATCGACGGCGAGCGCATCCAAGTCGATGCGCCGCACCTGCGTTTCGCGAACGCCGACGCGGCGGGCGAGGCGAAGATCGCATGGCGGACCGCCGATGCGCGCAAGTCGTCCTCGGGCTCGCGCTTCCCGGGCGTGCTCACGCTCTCGGGCTCATTCGCACGCGCGGACGGTGCGCGCGTGCACCGCTATCTGCCGCTCGGCATTCCTGAGCATACGCGGCACTACGTGCGTGATGCCGTCCAGGCCGGCGCCGTGACCCATGCGCAGTTCCGCGTGAAGGGCGACCTGCACGACTTCCCCTTCAGCAAGCCCGAACAGGGCGAGTTCCACATCGCGGCGCAGGTGAAGAACGTCAACTACACCTATGTTCCTCCCGCGTTGCAGCCGGCCGGTGAGTGGCCCTGGCCGCCCCTCACGGCCCTCGCGGGCGAACTGGTGTTCGATCGGTCCAGCATGCAGATCAGGAATGCCAG
The DNA here is from genome assembly GCF_014395975.1 of Diaphorobacter ruginosibacter. Lineage (NCBI taxonomy): Bacteria > Pseudomonadati > Pseudomonadota > Betaproteobacteria > Burkholderiales > Comamonadaceae > Diaphorobacter > Diaphorobacter ruginosibacter. Next base: position 4,801,359 of record NZ_CP060714.1, read on the forward strand.
CGGCACGCTCGGCGGCAATGCGCAGGTCAGGCTGCGCAGCGCGAATGCGCAGATCCCGGACCTCGACCATCCGGTGGTGGGCGTCGATGCCGACGCACGCGGTCCGCTGGCCGACATGCTGGCGCTGGTGTCGAAGTCGCACATCGCGCAGCTCATCGACCACGCGCTCGACGAGGTCGTCGCCACCGGGCCGGCGGACCTCAAGTTGCAGCTCAGCCTGCCCATCGACCACATCGCGCAATCCCGCGTGCAGGGCAGCGTGAAGCTGGCGGGCAACGACATCCAGTTCATGCCGGAGGTCCCGCAGGTCACGCAGGCCCAGGGTTCCGTGCAGTTTTCCGAATCGGGCTTCTCGCTGGTCGGCCTGCAGGGCAAGGCGATGGGCGGCGACGTGAAGCTCGAGGGTGGCATGCGCTCGTTGCCGCAGCCGCAGGCCCTGTTGAAGTCACCCGTGCAGATCCGTGCGCAGGGAACGGCCACCGCCGAAGGCTTGCGTGCCATCGCACCGTCCGGACCGCTGGCCGCATTGGCGCAGCGCGCGAGCGGCAGCACGCCCTATACGGTGCAGGTGGGCGTGCGTCGCGGCATTCCCGAATTGCTGATCATGGCTTCGCTCGACGGCATGGCGCTCGACCTGCCCGCGCCGCTCGGCAAGGCGGCGCAGGGGGAGCGCGCCGTGCGCTTCGAAACCCAGCTCACCCAGGCATCCCTGGAAGCCAGTGCAGCGGCCGCGGCGGCGGGCCAGGCATCGCGGGCCGCGCTGCAGGACCATCTCACGGTGGATGTCGGCGGGCTCGGCTCGGTCGTCTACCTACGCCAGATGACCGAACGCGACCAGCCGGACCGCGTGCTGCGCGGGGCGATTGCCATGGGGCTGCGCGAAGGCCAGCAGGCGAAGCTGCCCGACAGCGGCGTGGCGGCCGACCTGACGCTCGGCGACGTCGATGTGGATGCCTGGGCTGCACTGCTCGCGGGCGATGCTGCGCCGCCGCATGCAGGAGTCTCGGCGGCAACAGAGCCCATTGCGCCCACTGCGCCCCTGGCGCCCGCGGCATCCGCAAAAGCCTCCGCTGACGCCGACAAGGTATCGGGCTACCTCCCGTCACGCGGCACGCTCAAGGCGCGCTCGCTGGAGTGGAAGGGCCGCAGGCTGCATGACGTGAACGCCAGCATCGCGAGGCCCAGAGGCATCTGGCAGGTCAACGCCCAGGCCGATGAACTCAGCGGCTACATCGAATTCAGGCCCGAGAGCGACACCGTGCCCGCGCCGGGGCTGGTGCATGCGCGGCTCGAGCGGCTGCGCCTGCCGCAGGCGTCCGATGGGGACGCGGACGACTTGCTGGATGACGAGCCGCGCAACCTGCCGGCGCTCGACATCGTGGTCGAGGACTTCGAGATGCGCGGCCGCCATCTCGGGCGCATCGAAGTGGGCGCACGCAATGCGGTCTCGGGCGACGGGCGCCGCGAATGGAAGCTGTCGCACCTGAACCTGATCACGCCCGAGGCCACCTTCAACTCCAGCGGCAACTGGGCGCTGGTCGGGGGCAGCGGCGCGCGCGCCGTGCGCCGGACGGAGATGAACTTCGAGCTCGACGTGCGTGATTCCGGCGATCTTCTCAAGCGCTTCGGCATGCCCGACGTGGTGCGCAGGGGCAAGGGCCGCATGACGGGCCAGGTCGCCTGGACGGGTGCGCCGCTGTCGCCCGACTACCCGTCGATGACGGGGCAGGTGCATGTCGACATGCAGGCAGGCCAGTTCCTGAAGGCCGACCCGGGGCTGGCCAAGCTGCTCAGCGTGCTAAGCCTGCAGTCGATTCCGCGCCGGCTCACACTCGACTTCCGCGACGTATTCAGCGAAGGCTTTGCATTTGACTTCGTGCGCGGCGACGTGCGCATCGAGCGCGGCGTGGCCACCACCAACAACCTGCAGATGAAGGGCCTGAATGCGGCGGTGCTGATGGAAGGAAAGGCCGATCTGCAGGCCGAAACCCAGGATCTGCACGTGGTGGTGGTGCCCGAGATCAATGCCATGACGGCCTCGCTCGTCGCCACCGCGATCAATCCGGTGATCGGCCTGGGCAGCTTTCTTGCGCAGGTGTTCCTGCGCGGTCCGCTGATCCAGGCAGCGACCCAGGAATTCCGCATCGACGGCACCTGGTCCGATCCGCGCGTGGAGAAAATGACGAAACGCAGCAAGGCCGCCACGGAAGCGGCACGCAACGGGGCCCCGGCTTCCGGCCAGACCGGCGGGACCACCGCGAACGACACAGCAGGAGAGACGCAATGAAAGCAGCCGCCATACAGATGGTCTCCAGCACATCGCTGGACGCCAACCTCGCCACCGCAAGGCAATTGCTGGAGCAGGCCGCGGAGGAGGGGGCGGAGCTGGCCGTGCTGCCCGAATACTTCTGCGTGATGGGCCACAAGGACACCGACAAGCTGCGGCTGTGCGAAGACTATGGCACGGGGCGCATCCAGGAGTTCCTGGCGGCCGCGGCGCGCGAGCTGAAGCTGTGGGTCGTGGGGGGCACGCTGCCGCTGCGCGGGCCGGACGATGCCCACGTGTTCAATACCACGCTGGCCTTCTCGCCCGAAGGACAATGCGCCGCGCGCTACGACAAGATCCACCTGTTCCGCTACGACAACGGCACCGATCGTTTCGACGAGGCGCGCGTGATTGCCCCCGGGTCCCGACCGGTCGGCTTCACCATCACGGCACGCGACGGATCGGCCTGGCGCGTCGGGCTGTCGGTGTGCTATGACCTTCGCTTTCCGGAGCTCTACCGCGCACACGCCCGTGCCGGCGTGGACCTGCTGCTCGTGCCGAGCGCCTTCACCCATGTGACCGGCAGCGCGCATTGGGAGATGCTGCTGCGTGCGCGTGCCGTGGAGAACCTGGCCTATGTCCTGGCCCCGGCGCAAGGCGGCGTGCATGAGAATGGCCGCCGCACCTGGGGGCACAGCATGCTGGTCGATCCCTGGGGGACGGTGGTTGCCCAGCGCGCCGAAGGAGTGGGGGTGGTGACGGGCACGCTCTCTCACAGGCAGTTGCGCGAGATGCGTGCGCAGCTTCCGGCGCTGGACCACCGCGTGCTGTAGCTGGAATGACAACCGGGATGACATGGACAACGTGACGCCGCCGCCGCTCCATCCGGCCACCGACATGGCGGCCGGGGACGCCGTGCCGCAGTGGCAGCTGCACCGCTGGCACAGTGCATGGCGTCGCTGGTCGCTGTGGTCGCTGCTGGTCGTGCTCGTGGCCAGCATGCTGATCACGCTGGTGTGGCTGGCCGGGCGCTACGAGGCCAGCCAGGTGCAGTCGCGCGTGGAGCGCGATGCGGCCGATGCGGTGTCCGACATCCGCCTGGCCTTTGCGCACAACGTGCAGACCATGCAGCTGTTGCAGTCGGGCGATCCCGACCTCGTGAACTGGGAGAGCCGCGCCGCCGACCTGCTCAATACGCGCCGTGAACTGGTGCGCCTCGAATGGCGCGACGCGCAGCTCAAGGTGCGCGCGCATGCCGAATCGCCTTTCCGTCCCCTGAACTGGGATCCGGTGGACGGCGGCAGCCTGCATTCGGACATGAACCTGTCATGCACCAACGCGCGCCGCGTGGGCGGACCTTCGTACTCGAGCAGCTACTTCCAGCCGCTGCCCAACGGCATGGGATCGGAGATGATGGAGCTGTGCCTGCCGCTGATGGCGGACGGCCGCGTGACGGGTTTTCTCGTCGCCACCTACTCCCTGCAGACGGTGCTGGTCGACCTGGTGGCGCCCAACCTGCAGCGCGGCCAGGAGGTCTCGTTCACCGAGGCCGACGGCACGCGGCTTGCGGTGGTCGGTGCAATGCGCAGGGGCACGCGCATGTTCACCGCGCAGCAGTTGTTCGACCTGCCGGGCTCCACGCTGATCCTGCGCCTGGACAGCTGGCATGCCGCCCCCAGTGTGTTCCCGAACGTGCTGACGGCGCTGGTGACCGCGATGTCGATCGCGCTCGTCACGGTGCTGATCGTGCTGGTGCGGGACAACCGCAGGCGCTTGCGGGCGGAGCGCGACCTCGGCGAGGCACTGGCGTTCCGCAAGGCGATGGAGGACTCGCAGGTCACGGGCCTGCGTGCGCGCGACCTGGACGGGCGCATCACCTACGTGAATCCCGCTTTCTGCGAGATGGTGGGCTTCACCGCCGACGAACTGATCGGCCATACCAACCCGCTGCCCTACTGGCCGCCGGAGTTTGCGGGCGAGTACGGCGCGCGCCAGACCGTGCGCCTGTCGGGCAACCATGTGCCGCCGCGCGAGGGCTACGAATCCGTCTTCATGCGCAAGGACGGCGTGCGCTTTCCGGTGATGATCTACGAGGCGCCGCTGATCAACGCGCAGGGCCTGCACACGGGCTGGATGGGGTCGTTCCTCGATGTGAGCGAACAGCGGCGCGTGGAGGAAATATCACGCACGTCGCAGGAGCGCCTGCAGGCCACGGCGCGCCTGGCCACGGTGGGCGAGATGGCGTCGCTGCTCAGCCATGAACTCAATCAGCCGCTGGCCGCCATCTCGAGCTATGCGACCGGTTCGCTCAATCTGCTGGAGCCCGATGCGCCGGGCGCGGCACCGGCCCCCGACAACCTGGCCGACGTGCGCGTGGGGATCCGGCGCATCGCCCAGCAGGCGGAGCGTGCGGGCCGCGTGATCAAGAGCGTGCACGACTTCGTGCGCCGCCGCGACCAGTCGCGCGAGGCGGTTTCCGCGCAGGATCTGCTCGATGCGGTGCTGCCCATCATCCGCCTGCAGGCACACAAGCTGCGCGTGCACATACAGATCGGCATCGAGAACGGCATGCCCGATGTCCTGTGCGACCGGACCATGGTCGAGCAGGTGCTGCTCAACCTGGCGAGAAATGGCATGCAGTCGATGGACGATCCCGCCATCACGCAGCGCGTGCTGGAAATCCGCGTGCGTCCCGCCGCATCGAACGCGCAGAGCAAGTGGATCGAATTCTCGGTGAGCGACCTGGGCTCGGGCATCAGCGATGATGTGGCCGGGCGCCTGTTCACGCCGTTCTACACCACCCGCGCCGAAGGCATGGGCCTGGGCCTGAGCCTGTGCCGTACCGTGGTCGAGCAGCACGGGGGCTTTCTGGGCCATGCGCCGCGCGAGCCCCATGGTACGGTATTCACTTTCACTCTCCCCGCCAATCCACCAGAAGTCTGATCAGATGGAACCCGTCTCCAACGCTACTGTTTACATCGTCGATGATGACGCCGAAGTGCGCGAGGCGCTCGCCTGGCTGCTGCGCTCGCGCCGCCTGCCGAGCGAGGCCTTCGCGAGCGCCGAGGCCTTCGAGGTGATGCTCATGGAGCGCCCCGCACAGCGCCAGCCGTGCTGCCTGCTGCTGGATGTGCGCATGCCGGGCATGAGCGGCCTTGCGCTGTTCGACCGCATGGCCGAGCGCGGCGACATCGCGGCCATGCCGGTGATCTTCCTGACCGGGCACGCCGACGTGCCGACCGCGGTTGCCACGGTCAAGCGTGGTGCATTCGATTTCTGCGAGAAGCCGTTCTCCGACAACCAGCTGGTCAACCGCATCGAGGCGGCGCTCGAGCAGTCGGCGGCCTACCTGGAGGCATCGCAGGCAAAGCACGAGGTGCGGGACCGGCTGGCCGAGCTGACCGACCGCGAGCGGGATGTGATGCGCCTCGTGGTGGAGGGCTTGCCGAACAAGCTGATCGCGGATCAGCTGGATATCAGCGTGCGGACCGTGGAGGTGCACCGGGCCAGGCTGTTCGACAAGATGCAGGTGAAATCGGCGGTGGAGCTGGCGAACCTGCTGCGTGACAACGCCTGAGAGGTCTCAGGTTTCCGCGGTTTTCAAGGATGCTGCTACCCCTCCCGTGTGAGAGGGAGGGGCGGCCGGATAGCGCGGCTTGCTGCGTGTGGCCAGGTCAGCCCTGGCGCTGCCCCACGAAGATCTCCACGCGGCGATTCTTCGCGCGGCCTTCGGTGGTGTCGTTGGTGGCGACCGGCTCACGCGAGCCACGGCCTTCCACGGCAATGCGGGAGCCGCTCACGCCGTGGGAGGTGAGGTAGTTGCGCGTGCTGGTGGCGCGGTCCAGCGACAACGGGTTGTTGATGGCATCCGTGCCGGTCGAGTCCGTGTGGCCGACGATGCGCACCTCCGTCGCGGGGTTGTTGCGCAGGCCTTCCGCAAACTTGTCCAGGATCGGCTGGAAGTTCGACTGGATGTCGGAGCGGTTGGTGGCGAACGAGATGTCGCTCGGGATGTCGAGCTTGAGCTGATTGTCGGGGGTCTGCGTCACGACCACGCCCGTGCCCTGGGTGGCCGCCTGCATTTCCTGTTTCTGACGCTCCATGTGCTGGGACCACAGATAGGTGCCGAGGGCGCCCACGCCCGCTCCGATGACGGCGCCAGTGCCCGCATGGCCGCCGGTGATCGCGCCCACGGCGGCGCCGCCCAGGGCCCCGACGCCCGCTCCGGTGGCGGTGCGGCGCTGGGTGTCGCTCATGTTGGCGCAGCCGGTGACGAGCATCACTGCGGCAAGGCTTCCGACCAATAGTGTTTTACGCATGTTGACCTCCTAATCCTCGTTGACTCATTCGGCCCCCGCACATCGTGTGCAGGAGGGTGCGGCGAAGCGCACTCGATTCAGGCTGGCAGAGTAGCAAGCTGCGGGGGCACGGTCTGTAGGACGCCCCCGCGCGTGGAGCCGGAGCCTGCGTCGCGGGAGGGCGCCGGAATGCAAAAGCTTGTCAACCGGCAACAGGCTCTCAGTCGGCGCTATCCTTGCGTTCCGGCGGGACACTCGCGGATGGCAGTTCCCCCTTCTTGCGGCCCGAGAACATGGTCCACCAGACAATAGCGACCAAGATGACCAGCGCGAGCAGCGCTTCAATCAGAATCAATCCCATGAATTTTCGACTCCTGCGCCTGGTTGCAACGACGCTGATTGTAGGAACGCTAGTTGCGTGTTCCACGAAACCGCCCCAAACCCCTGCTCCGCCTCCTGATACCGGCGCGACCACCGCGCCGCCGCCCGTCTATCACCCGGTGCCGGGCACGCTGAACCAGTCCAAGAGCCGCTGGGTTCCGGTCGAGTGGAACGACCTGCCGGGCTTTTCGGATGATGCGCTGTTCGAGGCCTGGAATGCCTGGCTGCGCAGTTGCGAGAAGCCCGCGCCGGCATTCGCTCCGCTGTGCGCCGACGTGCGCCGCCTGTCGATCGCCACGGGCGAGGAGCAGCGTGCGTGGATGATGGAGAAGCTGCGCCCCTATCGCGTGGAGGCCACCGACGGCCGCACCGACGGCATGCTCACGGGCTACTACGAGCCCCTGATGGATGCCGCGCGCGCACCGGGCAACGGCTACAACGTGCCGCTGTACGCGCCCCCGGCCGACCTGGGCGTGCGCAAGCCCTGGTACACGCGCCAGCAGATCGACACGTTGCCTGCCGCGCAGGCCGCCCTCGCCGGCAAGGCGATCGCCTGGGTCAAGGATCCCGTCGAGGCCATGGTGCTGCACATCCAGGGTTCGGGCCGCATCCGCGTGCAGGAGGCCGACGGCTCCGTGCGCCTGGTGCGCCTGGCCTTCGCCGGCACCAACGACCAGCCCTACAAGAGCATCGGCAAGTGGCTGCTCGACCAGGGACTGGTGCGCGATGCGACCTGGCCCGGCATCACCGCATGGACGGTGCAGAACCCGCAGCGCGTGAACGAGCTGCTCTGGGCCAACCCGCGCTATGTGTTCTTCAGGGAAGAGCCGCTGAGCGCGCTCGATGCCGCCTTCGGCCCGCGCGGCGCGCAGGGCGTTCCGCTCACGCCCGGTCGCTCGATTGCCGTCGATCGCGCGAGCATTCCCTATGGCACACCGGTGTGGCTGGCCTCGGCCGGCCCGACGGTCCAGCTCTCGCGCCTGGTGCTGGCGCAGGACACGGGCAGTGCAATCCTGGGCGCGGTGCGCGCCGACTTCTTCACCGGCTGGGGGCACGAGGCCGGCGAGGTGGCGGGACGCCTGAAGCAGAACCTGCGCCTGTGGGCGCTGTGGCCGCGCTGAGCGGCTCGCCAGGGTAGGCGCGGCTATTCGATCTCGACCACGTAGCGCGTCACCACCGGGGGGTTCTCTCCCACATGGAAGGCCAGCCTGCGGTCGCGCAGCGCCATGTCCGCGTTCGTCGACCGGTCGAAGCGGCGCAGGTGCTCCACCCATGATTCATCGAGGATGCGTTCCACATAGCGGCGCGGATCGGCGATGTCATGTTCCAGCTCCCAGTGCAGGGCGCCCTGCTGCAGGCGGGTGCGGCGGCTTTCCTTCATCACGGCCCTGAATTCCTGGGCGCGGGCCGGGTCGATGAAATATTCGATGGTCACGACCAGGTGCAGGCCGGCCTGCGGCGTGGTGCTCGCCTTGGGGCGGATCAGGGCCTGTGCGGGGCTCAGGTCCTCTTCGGCCTGGCGGTTGCGCACGACACGCTGGATGAGCGTCATGATGACCACGCCCGATGCGGCCGCAATGCCCAGGCTGACGTGCACGCTCAGCAGCGAGGCGACCTGGCCCCAGAGCGCCGCGCCCGCGGCGGTCGCGCCCATGATGCACATCTGGTAGATCGACATGCCACGCGCGCGCACCCAGTTGGGCAGCACGAGCTGCGCGGCGACGGTGAGCGAGTTGGCGGTGGTGATCCAGGCCGCCCCGGCCAGGATCATGGCGGGTACGGCCACATAGACGTTTGGTGCGACGGCGATCACGGCCGTGGCGACGGCCTGTGCGAGCGTGCCCCGCGCCACCAGCTGGTCGAGCGTCATCATCTGGCGCAGGCGCGGCAGGAACAGGGCGGCGCCGATCGCTCCCACACCCATCGAGGCCAGCAGCAGGGTGAAGGTGCCGGCGCCGCCCGCCTCGAGTTCGCGTGCGACCAGCGGCAGCAGTGCAAGCAGGGCGGTGGCGTGGAAGAAGAAGATCGAGATGCGCCAGAGCACCGCGCGCATGGCGGGGGACTCGCGCACGAACTGCACGCCCACGCGCATGGCGCTGGCCAGGCGTTCACGGCCCAGCGGGTTGTCGGGGTGCACGCGGCGCCAGCGCATGATGGTGAAGCCCGCGACCAGCGAGAGCACGGCGTTCAGCACGAACACCCAGTGGCTGCCGAGGCTGGCGATGATGGCGCCCGCCAGCAGCGGGCCGATGATGCGCGAGGCATTCATCGCCACGCCGTTGAGCGCGAGCGCCGCGGGCAGTTGCTGGCGGCTGACGAGTTCGGGAACGATGGCGGCAAACACCGGCCAGCGCATGGCCAGGCCGATGCCGTTGGCGAAGGTGAGTGCCAGCAGCACATGCGCGGTCATGCCGCCGCTCAGGATGGCCGCGCACAGCACCATGGCAACGCCTGCCACCCAGAACTGCGTGATCATGAAGTACTTGCGGCGGTCCAGGATGTCCGCGAGGGCGCCGCTTGGCAGGCCGAGAAGGAACACCGGCGCGGTCGACGCGGTCTGCACCAGCGCGACGAGCACGGGCGAGGTGGTCAGCGTGGTCATGAGCCAGGCCGTGGCCACGTCGTTCATCCACATGCAGGTGTTGGCGACGATCCAGGTGCCCCAGAGCATGCGGAACACGGGCACCGAGAGCGGAGCGAAGGGCGACTGCGATGCGCGCTCGGCCGCGCTGCGCCGGAGCTCCGCGGCAGCGGCGGCCTCGGCGCTGTCGGCGCGTTCGTTGTTGTCGGCGGCTGCCGCCTGCGCGGGGTCGGTGTCGTTGGGGGGCTGTGAGGACATGTCAGGCCGATTGTCGCGGCGAAGCCGGCCTTTCTGCACCTCCCGCCGACGCTTCAGGGTGGCCAGCCCGGGAAATGTGAAAGATCTGTTTGCGCGAATGCCGCCTGGTGGAATATGCGGTCGCCTTCCGAGCTGCCCATACCCCCACCCTTTCCCCCGCACGGCACATCAGCGCACCGTCATTGGTCCCTCACTCATTCCTCGCTGGTTCTTCACTCGCGGCCCGTGGAGAGATGGGTGAGCGGCAGCGCGCCGGCATGCTTGACCTCGCCGAGCGAGAAGCTGGTGTGCATGTCCTTCACATTGGGCAGGTTCAGCAGCACGTTGCGGGCGAACTGCGAGAAGCTGTCCAGATCCCGCGCCACCACCTGCAGCTCGAAGGTGCCGCTGCCGCTGATGTAGTGGCAGGCGACCACGTCCGGAATCTGCGCGATGGCTTCCTCCATGGCACGGGTCAGGTCGCCCGTGTTGCGCTCCGCGTCGAGCCGCACGAACGCAAAGACGCCCAGCCCGACCTTGTGGCGGTCGATTTCGGCGTGATAGCCCTTGATGTAGCCCGCTTCCTCCAGCGCGCGCACGCGGCGCCAGCAGGGCGCGGCCGACAGGCCTACGCGTTGTGCGAGCTCAGCGTTGGTCAGGCGGGCGTTGTCCTGAAGCTCCGAAAGGATCGCGAGATCGAATTTGTCCAAACTTTCCATCCTGCGATTGTTTTGGGAAAGAATCTTTCTTACATTGGGGTAAACACGGCAAAAAAAGAAAACACATATCCGCCTTCCGCGCATACACTGCGCGGATACGAGCGACAACGGAATTGCTCGAATAATTGATGCTGCTCAAAAGGCGGCCACCCACGACCATCACGGAGACAAGGCATGAACGCCCCACTGCCCGAAGACGTACGCCGTGCGCTCGAGAGCGTCACGCTGGAAGACAAATACACACTCGACTCGGGTCGAGCGTTCATGAGCGGGGTCCAGGCCCTGGTGCGCCTGCCCATGCTGCAGCGCCAGCGCGATGCGATGCAGGGGCTGAACACCGCCGGCTTCATCAGCGGCTACCGCGGCTCGCCGCTGGGCACCTACGACCAGTCGCTATGGAGCGCCAAGAAGCATCTGGCCGAGAACAACATCGTGTTCCAGCCCGGCGTGAACGAGGAACTGGGGGCCACGGCCGTTTGGGGCACGCAGCAGCTCGACCTCTATCCCGACACCAAGAAATTCGACGGCGTCTTCGGCATCTGGTATGGCAAGGGCCCCGGTGTGGACCGCTGCTCGGACGTGTTCAAGCATGCCAACATGGCGGGCACGTCGCAGCACGGCGGCGTGATCGCGATCGCCGGCGACGACCACATCAGCAAGAGCTCCACGGCCGCGCACCAGAGCGACCACATCTTCAAGGCCTGCGGCCTGCCCGTGTTCTTCCCGAGCAGCGTGCAGGACATCCTCGACATGGGGCTGCACGCCTTTGCGATGAGCCGCTTCTCGGGATTGTGGTCGGGCCTCAAGACCATCCAGGAAGTGGTCGAGTCTTCCTCCAGCGTCTCGGTGGATCCGGATCGCGTGAAGATCATCATTCCCGAGGACTTCCAGATGCCCGTGGGCGGCCTGCACATCCGCTGGCCCGATCCGCCGCTGGAGCAGGAAGCGCGGCTCATGGACTACAAATGGTACGCCGCGCTGGCCTATGTGCGTGCCAACAAGCTGAACTACAACGTGATCAGCGGCCAGAACGACCGCTTCGGCATCATCGCGAGCGGCAAGGCGTTCAACGACACGCGCCAGGCGCTCGCCGACCTGGGCCTGGATGATGACGTCTGCCACCAGCTCGGCATTCGCCTGCACAAGGTGAACGTGGTGTGGCCGCTCGAGGCGACCATCACGCGCGACTTCGCCCAGGGCCTGCAGGAAATCCTGGTGGTCGAGGAGAAGCGCCAGGTCATCGAGTACCAACTCAAGGAAGAGCTCTACAACTGGCGTGCCGACGTGCGCCCCAACGTGCTCGGCAAGTTCGACGAGATCGAGGGCGACAACTCGGGCGGCGAATGGAGCATGCCCAATCCCAGCCAGAACTGGCTGTTGCGCCCCAAGGCCGACCTCACCCCCGCGATCATCGCCAAGGCGATTGCCAAGCGCCTCAAGAAGCTCGGCGTGTCGGGCGACATCGCACGCCGCATGGACGAGCGCATCGCCGTCATCGAGGCGCGTGAGCGCGCGCTGGCCGAGCCCCAGCAGCAGACCGGCGACCGCGTGCCATGGTTCTGCAGCGGCTGCCCGCACAACACCAGCACCCGCGTGCCCGAAGGCTCGCGCGCCGTGGCAGGCATCGGCTGCCACTACATGACCACCTGGATGCCCGACCGCAACACCAGCACCTTCACGCAGATGGGCGGCGAGGGTGTGACGTGGGTGGGCCAGGCGCCGTTCACCAAGGAAAACCACGTGTTCGCCAACCTCGGCGACGGCACGTATTTCCACAGCGGCCTGATGGCGATCCGCCAGAGCATTGCCTCGGGCGCCAACATCACCTACAAGATCCTCTACAACGATGCCGTGGCGATGACCGGTGGCCAGCAGGTGGGCGAGCGTCCCGAGGGGCACTCGGTGGCACAGATCGCGCACAGCCTGCGTGCCGAAGGCATCGCCCGATTGGTGGTGGTGACGGACGAGCCCGAGAAATACCATGGCCGCACGCACCAGCTCGATGCCAATGCGGCGCGCGCCAAGCATGCCGAGCTGGTCAACGACCTGCCGCCGGGCATCGAGGTGTTCCACCGCGACGAACTCGACCGCATCCAGCGTGAAATGCGCGAGGTCAAGGGCTGCACGGCCATCATCTATGACCAGACCTGCGCCACCGAGAAGCGCCGCCGCAGGAAGCGCGGCAAGCTGGCCACGCCCGCCAAGACCGTGCTCATCAACGAACTGGTCTGCGAGGGCTGCGGCGACTGCTCGACCAAGTCGAACTGTCTGTCCGTGGAGCCGGTGGAAACCGAATTCGGCCGCAAGCGGCGCATCAACCAGAACTCGTGCAACAAGGACTACTCCTGCGTGAACGGCTTCTGCCCGAGCTTCGTCACCATCGAGGGCGGCGCGCTCAAGAAGCCCAAGAAGGAGAAGAAGGGCGACCTGACCACCATGCTGCCGATCCCCGAGCCGGTGCTGCCGGTGGCGGAATCCGCGTGGGGCATCGTGGTGGCGGGCGTGGGCGGCACGGGCGTGATCACCATTGGCTCGCTGCTCGGCATGGCCGCGCACCTCGAGGGCAAGGGCGTGATCACGCAGGATGCCGCGGGTCTCGCGCAAAAGGGTGGCTCGACATGGAGCCACATCCAGATCGCCAACCGTCCCGAAGCCATCTTCACGACCAAGGTCGATACGGCCAAGGCCGACCTGGTGATCGGCTGCGACCCGATCGTCGCCGCCACCAAGACCACGTTGTCCGTGATGCAGCCGGGCCGCACCTTCGTGGCGCTGAACAAGCACGGCACGCCTTCGGCGGCGTTCGTGAACAACCCGAACTGGCAGTTTCCCGAGGCGAGCTGCGAAGCCGCGATTGCGGACGCTGTCGGCGCCGAGCTGGTCGGCCTGTTCGATGCCGAGCAGGTGGCGGTGCAGTTGCTGGGCGACAGCATCTACACCAACCCGCTGATGCTGGGGTACGCATGGCAGAAGGGCCGCATTCCGCTGACGCATGCCTCGCTGATGCGTGCCATCGAACTGAATGGCGTGCAGGTCGAGAACAACAAGGCTGCGTTTGAATGGGGCCGCCGCTGCGCCTACAAGCTGGCCGAAGTGCAGGCGCTGTTCCAGGCCGCGCAGGTGATCGAGTTCGTGAAGAAGCCGAGCCTGGCCGAGATGCTGGCCAAGCGCGTGGAGTTCCTCACGGGCTACCAGAACGCCGCCTACGCGAAGCAGTACAGCGATTTCGTCGAGAAGGTGCGCCAGTCCGAGGCCAAGCTCGGCCAGAGCACCAAGCTGTCCGAGGCCGTGGCACGCTATCTGTTCAAGCTGATGGCCTACAAGGACGAGTACGAAGTGGCTCGCCTGCACACCGATCCGGTGTTCGTCTCGAAGATCGAGAACATGTTCGAGGGCGACTACCGCATCGTGCACCATCTCGCACCTCCGGCCACGGCCAGGAAGAATGAGAAGGGCGAGCTCATCAAGAAGAGCTACGGCCCCTGGATGCGCAAGGCCTTCGGCGTGCTCGCGGGGCTCAAGGGCCTGCGCGGCACGGCGCTTGATCCATTCGGCAAGACCGAGGAGCGCCGCACCGAGCGTGCGCTGATCAAGGAATACCGCGGCAGCATCGAGGAAGTCCTGAAGGGCCTGGATGCGCGCAATCTGGCCCTGGCCATCGAGATCGCCCGCATTCCGGAAGACATCCGCGGCTACGGCCATGTGAAGGAGCGCCACCTGAAGGCGGCGCGCACCAAGTGGCAGGGCCTGCTCGCGCAGTGGCGCGGTGCTCCTGTGGAGCAACGCCAGACGGCCTGATGGCCTGTCTTGCAGCTTTCGATTGCTACTGAAAATATAGCTTCCGCAGCCTGAAACAGGGGCTGTGGAAGCTTTTTTTCTGGCCTGGCGATTGCAAAGTGCCGCTTTGGGCCCATCTCATGCCCTGACCGTGATCGGGCTTTGGCGCGCCATATGAAAGCGCCACGAATACAATGTCCTGTTGCTCTGGCGAAAGCCGGGCCTCTCGAATTGTTCCCAATCGACCATCCCTGCTGATAGAAGTGGAGTCCTCAAGTGTTTATTTCCAATGCCTTTGCCCAGACTGCTCCGGCCGCCGCTGAAGGTGGCCTGATGGGTTCGCTCACCGGCATGCTGCCGCTGGTGCTGATGTTCGTGGTGCTGTACTTCATCATGATCCGTCCCCAGATGAAGCGCCAGAAGGAGCACCGCGCCATGATCGACGCGCTGGCCAAGGGCGACGAAATCGTGACTTCCGGCGGCATCCTGGGCAAGGTGTCGCGCCTGGGCGAAGGCTTCGTGCACATCGAGATCGCCGAAGGCGTGGAAGTGCAGATCCAGCGTGCAGCCGTGGCGCAGGTGCTGCCCAAGGGTACGCTGAAGTAATACGGCTTCGTCCAAGTCCGTTGCGGGCGTGCGTGATGCACGCCCGTCGTCGATGGACCGGCGGGGCAGGCCCTCAAGCGGGGCCTGACGGGCCGGTTCATCACTCTCCGTGATAGTGAAGAGCGCGATCATGAACCGATATCCGGTCTGGAAATACGCGATCATGGTGATCGTGTTGCTGTTGGGGGTGCTGTACACCCTGCCGAACTTCTTCGGCGAAGCTCCCGCAGTACAGGTGTCGTCCATCAAGGCGACCGTGAAGGTGGACAACGCCGTGCGGCAGCGCGTGGAAGAAGCGCTGAAGGCCGGCAGCCTCACGCCCGACTCCGTGGTGCTCGAGGGCAACTCGATCTTTGCCCGCTTCGACTCGGTCGACAACCAGGCCAAGGCCAAGTCGGTCATCGAGAAGGCGCTCATCCCCGATTCGTCCGACCCGACGTTCATCGTGGCCCAGAACATGCTCACGCGCTCGCCGGCCTGGCTGACCGCGCTGCATGCGCGCCCGATGTACCTGGGCCTGGACCTGCGCGGCGGCGTGCACTTCATGCTGCAGGTGGACATGGCCGCGGCCATCACCAAGAAGGTGGAGTCCTATGCGGGTGACCTGCGCTCCTCGCTGCGCGACAAGAACATCCGCCATGGCGGCGTGAGCCGTGACGGCGACGCGGTCGAGGTGAAGGTGCGCGACGACGCCACGCTCACGGCCGCGCGGAACCTGGTTTCCGACAATTTCCCCGACCTGGTCACCACCAGCAGCCCGCAGGGCGACGGCTTCGTGCTGCGCGCCACGATCAAGCCCGATGCGATGCGCAAGGTGCAGGAGCAGGCGCTCAAGCAGAACATCACCACGCTGCATAACCGTATCAACGAACTCGGCGTGGCCGAGCCGGTGATCCAGCAGCAGGGACTGGACCGCATCATCGTCCAGCTGCCCGGTGTGCAGGACACGGCCAAGGCCAAGGACATCCTGGGCCGCACGGCGACCCTCGAAGTGCGCCTGGTGGACGAGAGCTCCGAGGCACGATCGGCCGAGCTGGGCCAAGGCCCCGTGCCGTTCGGCAGCGAGAAGTATCTCGACCGCAACCAGATGCCCGTGATCGTCAAGAAGCAGGTCATCCTGACCGGCGAGAACCTCAACGACGCACAGCCCGGCTTCGACGGCCAGACCCAGGAGCCCACCGTCAATCTGACGCTGGACGCCAAGGGCGCGCGCATCTTCAAGGACGTGACCCGCGACAACGTGGGCAAGCGCATGGCCATCATCCTGTTCGAGAAGGGCAAGGGCGAGGTCGTGACCGCTCCCGTGATCCGCACGGAAATCGGCGGCGGACGCGTGCAGATTTCCGGCCGCATGACGACGGTGGAAGCCAATGACACCTCGCTGCTGCTGCGTGCCGGCTCGCTGGCCGCGCCCATGGAAATCATCGAGGAATACACCATCGGCCCGAGCCTGGGCGAAGACAACATCCAGCGCGGTATCCACAGCGTGGTCTGGGGCATGGCAGCGATCGCGGTGTTCATGTGCTTCTACTACATGATCTTCGGCGTGATCTCGACGATCTCGCTGGGCGTGAATGTGCTGCTGCTGCTGGCCATCCTGTCGATGCTGCAGGCCACGCTCACGCTGCCGGGCATTGCGGCCATGGCGCTGGCGCTCGGCGTCGCCATCGACTCGAACGTGCTGATCAACGAGCGCATCCGCGAGGAACTGCGCGCGGGCGTTGCGCCCCAGCAGGCGATTTCCGCCGGTTACCAGCATGCCTGGGCGACCATCCTGGACTCGAACGTGACCACGCTGATCGCGGGCCTCGCGCTGCTCGCATTCGGCTCCGGCCCGGTGCGCGGCTTTGCGGTGGTGCACTGCATCGGCATTCTGACCAGCATGTTCTCCGCCGTGTTCTTCTCGCGCGGCCTGGTGAATCTCTGGTACGGCCGCCAGAAGAAGCTCAAGAGCGTCTCCATCGGCCAGGTCTGGAAGCCGGAAGGTGATTCCGGCCACCGCTCCGTGGCCTCGGGCCGTGCTGTCAGCGACAGCGATGGCGATCAATAAGAAAGGGGAAGACCATGGAGTTTTTCCGCATCAGAAAAGACATTCCGTTCATGAAATACGCGTTGGTTCTCAACGCGATTTCTGCCATCACCTTCGCGCTTGCGGTGTTCTTCCTGCTCACGCGCGGCCTGCACCTGTCCGTGGAATTCACGGGCGGCACGGTCATGGAGGTGGCCTACCAGCAGACCGCTGACATCGGCAAGGTGCGCGAGGCCGTGGCGACCGCGGGCTTCACGCAGGACGTGACGGTGCAGAACTTCGGCGGCTCGCGTGATGTGATGATCCGCCTGCCGGTGCAGAAGGGCGTCACCTCGGCGCAGCAGAGCGAGCAGGTGATGACCGCTTTGAAGGCGGCTGATCCATCCGTGACCCTGCGTCGCACCGAGTTCGTCGGCCCGCAGGTGGGCGAGGAACTGGTGCATGGCGGCCTGATGGCGCTCGGCATGGTGGTGCTGGGCATCATCATCTACCTGGCTTTCCGCTTCGAGTGGAAGTTCGGCGTGGCCGCAGTGATCGCCAACTTGCATGACGTGGTGATCATCCTGGGCTTCTTCGCGTTCTTCCAGTGGGAGTTCTCGCTGTCCGTGCTGGCGGGTGTGCTGGCGGTGCTGGGCTACTCGGTCAACGAGTCGGTCGTGATTTTCGACCGGATCCGCGAGGCCTTCCGCAAGTTCCGCAAGCTCAGCACGGCCGAAGTGATCGACCACGCCATCACCTCGACCATGAGCCGTACCATCATCACCCACGCCTCGACCGAGGCGATGGTGCTGTCGATGTTCTTCTTCGGCGGCCCGAGTCTGCACTACTTTGCATTGGCACTCACTATTGGTATTCTGTTCGGTATCTACTCTTCCGTGTTCGTTGCCGCAGCCATCGCCATGTGGCTGGGCGTCAAGCGCGAGGATCTGGTCAAGGCTCCCAAGGGCAAGGACCTCGATCCGAACGATCCGAACGCGGGAGCGACCGTATAAGGCCTGCTGCGAGGCACCATGAGGTGCCCGAAATGTCATGAGGGAGCCCTGACGCCACATTCTTGATTTTCCGTTTCAGAAACATCAAGGATGTGGCTCAGGTCCCCGGTCTGGCGGCGGGGGATAGACCCATAGGCCTTCGCCGCACATAATTGCCCCACCTATGGAATATCCGCCCTCATCCACCACCGATCAGCGTCTGGCACAGTATGGCCGTCAGCGTTTTTCCGAGGGCTTGGTCGCTGGCCTGCCCGGTCTGGGCAACAGGCTCCAGGAGTTCGCATCCACGCTGGCCGCGCAGACGGGAACCTTGAAGGACATGCAGTCGCGCCGCGACTCCTGGATGTCCTATTCCGGACATGAGCGCGAGTGGCTTGCACGTGTGAAGCAGGCATGGCTCGACGCGGCACAGGCGTCAAGCGAAGGGGCTGCGGCACCATCCACCACGCAATCGCAGGAGCTGTCCCTCGATGGCGGGCTGGAACTGCTCAGCGACGACGTGGTGGAGAACAAGATCCTCGCATCGCGCATCGCCCTCACGGTGAGCGAGCATGTGGGCAATCACTACGAAACGGTCCGGCTGCGTTCTCAGCGGCTGCTGGGGCAGGAGCTGTCGTCCAAGGACCTGCTGCGGCCCGAGACCGTCTGCCTGCATCTGGTCAATCAATGGATCGACTGCGGCATGTCGCGCTCCGACCTGCAACTGATGCTCGATCCGCTGCAGACCGAGTTGTCGCAACTGCTGGAAAGCCAATACCAGGCGCTCAACAAGCTGTACGAGGAGCGCGGCGTGTCCGCCACCACGGCCCATGACCTGCGTGCCCGCGTCAAGCGCACGGCATCGGGTTCGGCTGCCGGCGGGGCCACCGCACCGGGCATGCCCCACAGCGGCTTCGACAGCGGACCCGCGCCCATGGGCAGCGGTTTTGCGGGAGTGCCCGCCAGCAGCGCGTTCGTGATGCCCCAGGCGACGGGGTGGGCCGGTGCGGCCGCGCAGGGCGCCGGGCAGATTCCGCCGCAGTTGCTGGCGCAGCTCAATGCACAGATGCAGGCCAATGCGCAATTGAACGCGCAACTCAATGCACAGATGGTGGCCGCACCATTCATTGCACCGCTGCAGCGCGCGCGCCAGCGTGCGGCAGCCGTGATGGTCCAACTGCGCAACATGCTGACCCAGCCGGTCATGAACTACGACATGGTCAACGCGCCACCGGCGTCGGCGGCGCTCGTGCAGGCCATGACCGACTATCGCAACATCTCTCCCGACACCATGCTGGTGACCGTCCCGGGAGGCATGGCGGCCATGACGCAGCCGCAGGACTATTCACCCCAGGTCGTCTACCAGGTGATGGGCGCCATGCGCGAGCGCGCCACGGAATTCAAGAAGAAGGCCACCACGGCCAGCGAAAAGGCGATCATCGAAGTGGTGGCGCTGATGTTCCAGAGCATCCTGAACGAGGATCGCCTGCCGCCGTCCATTCGCGTCTGGTTTGCGCGCCTGCAGGTGCCGGTGCTGCGCGTGGCCCTGGCCGAGCCCGATTTCTTCAGCAACATGACGCATCCCGCGCGCCAGCTCATCGATCGCATGGGCTCGTGCGTGCTGGGCTTCGATGCCGCCACCATCAACGGCACGGCGCTGGAAGCCGAAGTGCGTCGCATCGTGCAGGTGATCGAGCAGTACCCCGAGACCGGCAGCCGCGTCTTCCAGCTGGTGTTCGAGGAGTTTGAGCGCTTCATCGCGAAGTCGCTCGCGGAGAGCTCGAGCACGCAGAAGATCGTGGGCGTGGCCCAGCAGGTGGAGCAGCGCGAGACGCTGGCCGTGCAGTACACGATCGAGCTGCGGGACATGCTCAAGGACATGCAGGTGCGCGACGAGATCCGCGACTTCCTGTTCAAGAGCTGGGCCGAGGTGCTGGCGGTCTCCGCCCTGCGCAACGGTCCGCAGCACGCCGACACGGTGGCGCTCAAGCGCTCTGCCGCCGACCTGGTCTGGGCCGCGAGCGCCAAGCCGCATCGCGCGGAGCGCGCCCAGGTCATCCAGCACCTGCCGGCGCTGCTGCAGAACCTGCGACATGGCCTGAGCCTCACGGGGGTCAGCGGGGCGCCGCAGGATGCGCAGATCAAGATTCTCACCGATACCCTGGCCGATGCCTTCCTCTCGAAGACGGCCACCATCCCGCGCGCGCACATCGATGCCATGGTCAAGCGCCTCGCCAATCTGGAGGACGTGATCGGCGATACGGATGCGGGCGATATTGCGCTCAATGCCGAGAACGTCGAAATGCTGCTGGGCATCGATGCCTCGTCCTTGCAGGTGATTCCCGACAACGGCACGGCGGTGCGCGACGAGATCGTGCGCTGGGCGCAGCAGATGTCGCTTGGTGCCTGGTTCACGCTCGACCACAACGGCAACTCGGCGCAGGTGCAGTACGCATGGCATAGCCAGCGCAAGCAGCTGCACCTGTTCGTGGCCATGGACGGTACCAGCTACCTGATCCAGTTGCGCCGCCTGGGTGCCTACCTGCAGTCGGGCCTGCTGGTGGCCAAGGAAGAGGAAGCCCTGACCATGCGCGCGACGCGCGATGCGCTGGTCAAGCTCCATGCCAATCCGGAGCGGCTGCTCGGATAGGCGCTGTCCCTATGGCCCTGCCGCAGACCTTGCCCAACGCGTACACGGACAGTGCGGCGCCCTCCGCTGCGCTGCCGCCGTTCTTTGCCGTGTCGCTGCGCAAGTTTGCGTTGCTGAGCGTCTGCACGCTGGGGCTGTACCACTTGTACTGGTTCTACCGGCATTGGCAGCATGTCCGTGCATGGAGCAGCGATCAGGCGTTCTCGCCGGCCCGGCGCACGCTGCTGTTCTTCCTCTATGGCTTCGTGCTTTTCGCGCGGGTGCGTGCGCTCGACCTGCAGGCCAATGGCCGCTCGGGGCTGCGGCCTGTCCTGCTGGGCCTGGGCTATATTGCGGCGAACGCGTTCGATCTGCTGCCGGCTCCGTTCTGGTTGCTGAGCCTCTTCGGCTTCGTGTTCCTGCTGCCGGTGCAGTCCTGCGCGAACCGCCTCAATGAACAGCTGTGCGCGACGCCCTTCGAGCGCAATGCGCGGCTGACCGGATGGGACTGGCCCGTGGTGCTGCTGGGTATCGTTCTCGTGATATTCAGCGTGGTGGCCGCGATCGACGAAATGGGCGCATGACAAGCAAAGATGGAGACCATGGCGACACGCAAGAAAACCAAGAACAAGTCCCGGCGGCTGCAGTCCGCGATCCGTCTCATGCGTTCGAGGCGGCGCCTTTCGGCCTGCATCCTCATGACGACGGCGCTCGGCGGCTGCGAGGTGCAATGCCAGAATGAAGTGCTGGACACCCTGGCCTCGCCGCGAGGTGACTATGTGGCCGTGACCTTTGCGCGCAACTGCGGCGCAACCACGGGACAGAACACGCAGGTGTCTATCGTGCCTGCCCACGCGGACATTAAGGACTGCGCCGGAAATGCGCTGGCCGTCGATGGCCGGCCACCGCTGCGGCTGCAATGGAGAGCCGACGGGCAACTCGTCATTTCGGGCGCGGGCAACGCCCGGGCGTTCAAGAAGCAGGGCGAGGCCTCGGGCGTGGCCATCACCTACGAGTAGCCGCTTCCGCTGTCGCAGCTTCAGTCGAAGGCATCGTCGTCTGGAGCGGGGCTTCCCGCATTCCTGAGCACCTTGCGCACCACATCGCCGCCGAAACCGCGTGCGGCCAGAAAACGCATCTGCCGGGCGCGTTCCTGGGGCGTGTCGGCGATCGTCCTGCCGCCAAAGCGGGCGCGCCAGACGGCGGCGGCCCGTTCGAGCTCGCTGGCCTGCAGCTCGGCCGCGGTGGCCTTGATGAGCGCATCATCGAGGCCCTTGCTGCGCAGTTCCTGCACGACGCGCTGCGTGCCCATGCGCGCTGCGCGGCGATGCACGACGGACGCGGCAACCCGCTCGGGGTCGATGAAATTCTTCGCCTCCAGCTCGTCCAGGATGGCGTTCAGGTCGTCGCCTTCCTCCTCGTTCACATGGCGCGCGAGCTTGGCCTCGAGTTCCTTGCGCGAGTGCTCGCGCTGGGCCAGCAATTTCAGCGCGCGGCCCTTGAGCGACAATTTGGCGAATCCCATGGGCTGACAACCAATCCGGCAATAAAGCAAAAAGGGGCCGTCCAGCCAGGGTGGCTGTGCGGCCCGTGAAGTCGAAAATGATTCGACAATTGCAAAGAAAACTGTTGAAAGTGGCGCAGCGCGAGCGGATCAGGCTTCGCCGTCGTCCTCGGCCTCGTCGCCGCCCGCGCCAGGCGCCGCGGCCACGGCAGTCACGCCGATCAGCGGGATGTTCAGCGACTCGCGCACCTTGTTCTCGATCTCGATGGCGAGGTCGCGGTTCTCGCGCAGGAATTCGCGCGAGTTGTCGCGGCCCTGGCCGATCTTCTCGCCGTTGTAGGCATACCAGGCACCGCTCTTCTCGATGATGCGCGCGTTCACGCCCATGTCGATGATTTCGCCCTCGCGCGAGATGCCTTCGCCGAACAGGATGTCGAACTCGGCCGTCTTGAACGGAGGCGAGACCTTGTTCTTCACGACCTTCACCTTGGTCTCGTTGCCGATGGCCTCGTCGCCCTTCTTGATGGTTCCAGTGCGGCGGATGTCGAGACGCACGGAGGCGTAGAACTTCAGCGCATTGCCGCCGGTGGTGGTCTCGGGCGAACCGAACATCACGCCGATCTTCATGCGGATCTGATTGATGAAGATGACCATGCAATTGGTCTTCTTGATGGTTGCGGTGAGCTTGCGCAGTGCCTGGCTCATCAGGCGGGCCTGCAGGCCGGGCAGGGCGTCGCCCATCTCGCCTTCGATTTCTGCCTTGGGCGTGAGCGCGGCGACCGAGTCGACGACGATCAGGTCCACCGCGCCGGAGCGCACCAGTGAATCGACAATCTCGAGCGCCTGCTCGCCGGTGTCGGGCTGGCTGATCAGCATGTCGCTGAGGTTCACGCCAAGCTTTTGCGCATAGGAGGTGTCGAGCGCATGTTCCGCATCGATGAACGCGCAGGTGCCGCCCTGCTTCTGCATTTCGGCAATGACCTGCAGCGTGAGCGTGGTCTTGCCCGAGCTTTCGGGACCGTAGATCTCGACCACACGGCCGCGGGGCAGGCCGCCCACGCCCAGCGCAACGTCAAGGCCCAGCGAACCGGTGGAGACGACCTGGATGTCCTCGATCTTCTCGCCTTCGCCCAGGCGCATGATGGTGCCCTTGCCGAACTGCTTTTCGATCTGTGCCAGGGCGGCTTGCAGCGCCTTGGCCTTTTCGCTGGTGTCTACGGTGCTCTTCACAGTGGTGTCCATGGATGGGGTCCTCTTGCTTGTTGCCATTGCGCTTTCCGTTTGAATCTGAGAATAACTGTATTTAATAACAGTCTGTATGCTTGAGCAGTAGTTTATGCCGGGATACTTTTCCGTCAAAGGTGTTTTTAGTCAGTTTGCCTGACAATATGCCATCCACGGCACAACGCAAGGAATACGCCCATGTCCGACAACCTGCACCCGGCAGCTCCCGCCTCCGATGCCTGGCGTGAAACCCATCTGGGCCGGTTGCTCGGACATGCCATGCGCCGCTTCGACGAGCGCGTCTACCAGCTCATGGCGCACGACGTGGAGGTGCCGCTGGCGCTCTCGAACCTGGCGGCACGCGAGCAGGTCAGCGCAGCCCATATCCACATCACGCGGCACCTGTCGCTGGCGGGCGATCGCGTGACGGACCTGGCGCAGTCCGCAGGCATGACCAAGCAGGCGATGGCCAGCCTGGTCGACCAATGCGAGGCCTGGGGGCTGGTGACCAAGGCGTCCGACCCGCACGACGCGCGCGCCCGTATCGTGCGTTTCACGGAGACGGGGCTGGCATGGCTCAAGGCGTTTGAGATGGCGGTGGCGCAGGCGGAAGCCGAGTTTCGGGAGGCCGTGGGCGAGGATGTCGCGACGGTGGTGGCGCTGGGCCTCGAGGCCTACGCGGGAGCGGACTGAAATCGGGTGTGCAGTGCGGCCGCATGCTCCATGTGGTGCACGAAGTGGGAGAGCTCCGGGGGCGTGGCCTGGCCATCCTTGGCCTGATCGTCCCAGCGGCGTAGCGCAATGGCCTCCTGCGCGAAAGGTCGGGCGGCAAATTCCCGGGCCTGATCCTGCGTGAAGACACCGCCTTGCA
This sequence comes from Diaphorobacter ruginosibacter, assembly GCF_014395975.1. Classification (NCBI taxonomy): domain Bacteria; kingdom Pseudomonadati; phylum Pseudomonadota; class Betaproteobacteria; order Burkholderiales; family Comamonadaceae; genus Diaphorobacter; species Diaphorobacter ruginosibacter. The sequence goes on from NZ_CP060714.1 coordinate 4,825,452, forward strand.
GCGACAGGCTGCGCACGGAATCGGCCGAGAGCGACGCGAGATAACCGGACTCGCGCGCACAGAGGTAACGCTTGGCCTCGACGTGCATGCGGATGGGCGCCAGCGTGGCCTCGCCGAACAGCCCACGCAGGAACGGAATGCAGAGGTATTGGTGCAGGTCGTCGACGCCCTCGATGGTGGGTGAGCCCTGCATGCCGTGCAGCAGGTGGCCCAGGTCGTGGAGCAGGGCGGCGGTGATCAGGTCGCTGCCGGCGCCGGACTGTTCTGCGAAGTGGGCGGTCTGGAGAGCATGTTCCAACTGGGTGACCGGCTCGCCGTCGTATCGGGCGTGGCCCCGGGTTTCGAACAGGTGGACGATATCGGCAATGTTCAGGCCCACAAAGGCGCTCCTTGCACGGGACGCACAGCACCGGAAGGAAAACTGTCTATCTGATGCATGAATCCGAAGTGCGGCCAAGATCGCTTGATTTGAATCAAAACAGTATCCATCAATGAGCAAATAACAATGTTTAACCGTATTGGTGGAACGATTGTGACGGTTTCGTAACTTTTAACTTACACGTGTGTTTATTTGATTTAAATTGATAACACATGTGCCGCCCCGGGTGGGTCAGGCCATGCCATCGCCTGCCGCGCACCCCCGGGCCCTGCGCATCCGGGCGTGCCTCTGCCATGTGCTCGCCGCTGCGCAGCCAGTTTCAGAAATCTCAGGAGTCGTCTTGTCTATTCCCCATTACCGCCCTTGGCGCCGTTGCGCCGAGCTGTCGGAGCCTTGCATGAAGAATGCGGGCCAGCAGCCCCCACCGTTGTCCTCCGCTGGAAGCTCCCGCTGGAAGCTGGCCGCATTTCTTGCGGCCGGGCTGTCCCCCTTGTGGGCACAGGCTGCAACAAACTATGACGTGCTGGTCAATCAGGACGTCTTTCTGGAGCAGACGGGCACCAGCGGCAACACAGTCGATAACGGCCCTGCCGGCGGACAGTTCATTCTGCGGACCAAGGTCAAGATCAATGGGGGCAGCGGGACGTTGAGCAACGTGACGCTGACCGAAAAGCTGCCCGTGGGAGCGATCTTCCAAGGTGTTACTCCCGCGTGGTGTCCAGCGGCACCGGCTCCCGGCACCGTCATCACTGCAGGCAACGCCAGCATTGAGTGCACCCTGCCCGCAGTGGACTCTGCAGACTTCGTCAATGTGGATTTCAAGGTGCTGCTGCCAACGCGCGGAACCGATTGGACATTCACCGCCTCTACCGCCCCCGTGGCGGGCAATAGCGACATCGACGCCGGCAACAACAACGGCATTGCGCGCGGCATCACGACCTACGAGCGTGCTGATCTGGCCGTGCGCATTGCCGCTCCGGCCAATGACTCCACGGTCACCCAGGGTGCCGTGGTGAACTACCAGGTCGTGGCCAGCAACGCGGACTCCACCTACGCCTTCCCGTTGAAGGAAGGGGAAAAGGCCGTTGTGCGTTTTGCGCAGCCCACGGGCACCCAGTTCCAGGGATCGCCAACAGGCAACGGATGGATCTGCACTCCAGGATCAGATGCCACCACCAGCCCTCCAACGCCCTACCAGGACTGCACCTATACCGTTCCGGCGGGAACCAGCATTGCCAAGGGCGGCGACCTGCCTGCATTGACCTTCCCGGCGCTGGTGCAAGTCGGCTCGGGCCAAGTGCCCGCACAAGCCTCCATCAAGGGGCTGGATGCAGGGGGCAACGAGTTTGCCGAGTCCGTTTGGACGAACAACACGACCAATACGGCGATCAACGTTCAGCCCAACCAGCAGTTGGACATGGCACTGATCAAAACGGTCAACACGCCGACGCTCGACATGGACGCGACGGGCGACGTGCCGGTGGAGTACACCTTGAAGGTCAGCCGCAACTCCGGGTTGTTGAGCCCGGACGGCATAACCGTGACCGACACGCTCCCGGCCGGGGTGAGCTACACCGGTTTCACGGGCCCGGACTGGAGCTGCTCTGCAGCCGGCCAGCAGGTGACCTGCACCTACGGCGGCAACCTGACGCTGGGCAATACCAATCCCGCGACGTTTCCGAACCTCGTCATCCAGGCTTTGGTGGCTCAGGCCACGCTGAATGGGGCCACCGAGGGTGCCACCCTGGTCAATCAGGCCGTGTTGAGCGTACCCAACGAGTCCGCAACGAGTGATCTCGACAACAACCAGTCGTCGGCGAAGATGACGGTCACCGACAAGCTCAATCTGGCGATCAGCAAGACGGCCAGCGCCTCGGTGGTGGCATCGGGCCAGGATTATTTCTACAACATTCCCGTCACGAACAACGGACCGCTGAACGTGCGGCCGGGCCAGACCATCACCATCACCGACCAGCTCGACCCGCGTCTGGAGTTCCTCGGCGTGGTGCCCGCAGACTCTCCGTGGAGCTGCACTCCCGCGACGTCCAGCACGCTGGGCGCGCTCATTACCTGCACGCTGAACACCGGCCTGGATGCGCGCGCGACCAGCACGCTGAGGCTGAATGTCAGGCCGCACCTGAATAACGGCGAGTTTGCCAAGATCGAGAATCAGGCGACTCTGACGGGGGTTCAAGGTCGTACGCAAGTGACTACCCTGACCAACAAGCCTTCGGTCAACCTGTCCGGACTGGTGGCTGATCTCTCCATCACCAAGGACCGGCTGCTCACCCCCGCGGCAGAACATACGCCGGTCTATCCCCACGGCAACAACGCTTCGGGATCGGAGGTCGTTTATACGCTGCAGGTCATGAACAACCCGGTGGCCGGTCAATCGACCCAGACGGCCAGAACCGTCACCGTGACCGACACGGTGAACAACCTGATCAACACTGCCAGGGCAACCGCGCTGGGAGCAGAGAATGTGCCGCTGTACACGCAGAGCGGTCGTTACCTGACCGCAGAGGTCCAGATGCCCGAACTCACGGGACTTCCCATCCCCCTGCCCAGCGCCGATCTGTGCACGCTGAGCAATACCAACGCGGACACCGCCTCGCAGGTGGCCTGTACGCTGCACAACCTGCCGGTCAGCGACACCCTGGTCTACACCATCGTCATCAAGGCACGCCAATGGGTGGATCCTGCTGCTGCGGGCACGCAGAGCAACACGATCTCGAACACCGCCAACGTTCGCTCTTCCGACACCGCGGAATACGCACAGGGCAAGCCCAACAGTGCCACGGTGACGTTGGACCTGGAAGCGCGGACCGACATGACCGTGACCAAGGTGCCGAACCCGCAGGGCTCCGCCGCGGCGGGCCAGCCCATCACCTATACGCTGACGGCCAAGAATGCCGGTCCATCGGCGGCGCGGCGTGTCAAGCTGGAAGACGTTCTGCCCGTGGGCGCGATCTGGGTGCAGCTCCCGGCATTCAGCGACAACGGCGGCTCCTGCCGATTGACGGACGGAGGCAGTAGCGCCAAAGCCATCGTCGTGGGAGAGTTGATTGATGCTACGTACACGCACCTGGTGTGCGCATGGAATGACAGCGTTGCGTTCGGCTTGAATGATCAGCGGTACGTGACCTACCAACTGCGCTCCGTGACCAAGGACGCGCCATCGCAACTGGACAACGCAGTCCATGTCAGCACGGCAACGCCCGAGATCAACGATGCGAACAACGATGCCAGTGCACGCGTGACCCTGGATGCGCCTCAGGTGGACGTGCTGATCAACATGAAGCACACCCACGACGGCATTCCGCTCGACACCGGTGCAACGCAGTACACCATCACGGTGACCAACAATGCCGCGTCCACCTCCTACGCCACCGGCGTGAGGATGACCGAGCAATTCGCGCAACCGGACTCCACGGCAACGTTCGAGTTCATCTCCCTGGACGGCATTACCTCTTCGCAGGCTGGGCATGTGATGGATCTGAGCGCCTGCACCACGGTTCCTGCGGCGGGTGCGACGACGGGGCCGCTGATCTGCGACTTCCCCTGGCTCGCGCCGGGTGAGTCGGTGCAGATCAAGTTCACCATGAAGCCCAAGGAACTGAAGGATGGCCGCCCGGTGGGCACGATCTACCATGCCGCCTCGGTGAGTGCGGACGTGGAGCAGTTGCCCGCGCTGGATGTGAATGCCAACAACCAGACCACGGATCGCACATCCACCTACGACCCGGCGCAGGTGTCGGACCCAAGCGACATCCGCTACATCGACCTGTCCGTCACCAAGGATGCGAGCTACCCCGCCGAGGGCGTGCTGGTGGGTGATGAAATCGCCTACACGCTGACCGTGAAGAACGAGGAGGATCCTGCACAGGTTCCCGCGCTGGATCTGGTGAACGGCCGTGCCATGCTGACCGACGAACTGCCGGAGGGTGTCGAGCTTGTCGGCAACGAGCCCGCAGGCTGCAGCTACGCGGCCGCAACGCGGGAGCTGAGCTGCGAGATCGCGAACCTGAAGGCGGGTGAGTCGGTGGACTTCAGCTTCCGCGTGAAGGTCACCGCGCTTGCCGATGGCCAGACAATGGTGGCCAACACGGCGGTTGTCAGCAATCTGGGCGATCCCAAGGATCCCAACAACCAAAGCCGCAAGGACGTGCCGGTGGCCTTGGTGGATCTGTCGCTTGCCAAGTCGGTGGACAAGAGCGAAGCCCGGGCGACCGATCCCCTGGTCTACACCCTGGTGGTGACCAACCACGGCCCCTCGGCCAGCAAGGCCGGCGAAATCACCGACACACTGCCCGCTGGTGTGAACTTTGTGTCGTCGCCCGATTGCACGGCGGTGGGCAATACCGTGAGCTGCGCCGTCGGGCCGCTCGCCAAGGATGCCACCCAGTCCTTCACGATCATGGCAGAGGTCGGTTCCACCGTGGAAGGCCCGCTCAGCCTGGTCAATACCGCGACGGTGAGCACCCCGGGTGATACGAACCCGGGCAACAACACGGGCTCGGCGACCACGAAGGTTCCCAAGAGCGATGACAACGGCAATTCGGGCAAGGTGCCGCCAGACGGCAATCTGACGCCCGTCCCGGCGCTCGGCACTCTGGGCCTGATCCTGCTGGGCCTGGCCACGTTCGTCGTGGGAGGTACTTCCATGCGTCGCCGCCGTGGCTGACATGGAGATGCCCGGCTGAACCAGCCGAGGCACCGCTGACTGCCTGGCAGTCTGCCAATCGCGCCCCTGGCTCCCGAGCCCGGGGCGCTTTTTTGTGCGGGACTCCTCGAGTCTTCTGCCCGCGTGCAACCCGCAAGGTCAGGCCTGCGGGTTGTCCTTGCTACCAGGGCAGCGAATACGTCTTGGTGTTGGTGAAGCTCTTCATGGCTTCCAGCACGCCTTCCTTGTAGCCCAGGCCCGAATCCTTGATGCCGCCGAACGGTGTCAGCTCAAGTCGGTAGCCCGGTACCTCGCGGATGTTGACGCTGCCTACGTTCAACTCGCTGATGAAGCGCGTGATGTAGTCGAGGCGGTTGGTGCAGATCGACGAGGACAGGCCGAAGGCCGTGCCGTTCGAGAGCCGGATCGCCTCCTCGATGGAGCCGAAGCGGATCACGGGCGAGACCGGGCCGAAGGTTTCTTCGCGGGCCACGCGCATGTCGAGTGTCACGTTGTCGAGCACCGTCGGCGAATACAGGGCGCCCTTGCGAACATTGCCGCATCTGAGCGTCGCGCCGGCGGCGATGGCTTCGTTCACCACGGTCTCGAAATAGATCGCGGCCTCCTCGTCAATGACCGTGCCCATGTCCACATCCGGATCCATCGGGTCGCCATATTTCAGGGCCTGGGTCTTCTCGACGAGCAGATCGACGAAGCGGTCGGCCACCGATGCATGCACCAGCATGCGCTTGATCGCCGTGCAGCGCTGGCCGCTGTTCTTGTAGCTGCCGCTGGCGGCGAGCGTGGCGGCCTCCTCGATGTCAGCGTCTTCCATCACGATGATCGGATCGTTGCCGCCGAGCTCCAGGATCTGGCGCTTGTAGACCGCCTTGCCCGCGATGTACTTGCCGATCGGCACGCCGCCGGTGAAGGTCACCAGGTCCACGTCGTCGCTCGTGAGCATCTCGTCGCAGATCTCGCGCGGGTCGCCGGAAACCACGCTGAGCATTTCAGGCGGCAGGCCGGCCTCGTACAGGATGTCGGCCAGCACGTATGCGGTGAACGGGGTCTTCTCGCTGGGCTTGAGCACCGTGCGGTTGTTGGTCGCGATGGCGGGGGCGATCTTGTGGATCACCTGATTGAGCGGGTGGTTGAATGGCGTGATCGCGGTGATCACGCCCTGCAGCGGCTCGCGCAGCGTATAGACCTTGCGGCTCTTCCCATGGTGCGTGAGATCGCAGGAGAACACCTGGCCGTCATCGACCAGCGCCTGGTTGGCCGCGAACAGCAGCACGTCAGAGGCGCGTCCCACCTCGTAGAGCGAGTCCTTGCGGCACAGGCCCGATTCGAGCGTGATGAGCCGGGAGATCTCGTCGAGGCGCGAGGCGATGATCTCGCCCGCGCGCATGAGGATCTGGTAGCGCTCGTAGCGCGTGAGCCTGGACTTGTAGCTGCGCGCAATGCGGTACGCACGGCGCACGTCTTCCAGCGTGGCCTTGCCGATGGTGCCGATGACTTCGCCGGTGTAGGGGTAGGTGACGTCGATACGCTCCCGTGTTTCGACGTGTTCGCCCGCGATGCGCAGGGTTTCGTGCCGCAGGCTGGAGGCAGTGGTGGTCATGGCTGGGTTTCCTCAGGCTGCGGCATGGTTGAGCGCCAGATCGAGCGCGTCGAAGTTGCGCAGCCGACGGCCGGCGGCGAGCCCCGAGATGGGGCGGTTGCAGATCAGCGGAACGCGTTGCTCGGAGACGCCGCCATGCGAGCGCAGCGGTGCGTCCAGGCCCGACAGGTCGTGGCGGCTCCGGGATGTGCCGACCACGGTGTTCTTCTCGCTCACGACAACGATGTCGCCGATGCGGTCGGCGGGCAACTCGAACCGGCTGGCCGCTTCTTCGCGCGTCAGGGCCAACTCGATGCCGGGAAGTTGCGCAAGGCGCGCGATCCACTCGCCGGCCGTCGCGGCGTCGGGTGCGTACACAGTGGCGAACGAGCCGAGCGCTCCGTGGTGCACGACATAAGGATCGGTGATCGGCAGGATCACGCGTGCCTTCTGCGCTCCGTACCAGTCATCGAGCACGTCCTGCAGGTAGATCACCTGCGGCTGGCCACTTGCATCGTGCTTGTCGTTCATGCCGTGGTCGGCAGTGAGCACAATGGTGCAGCCCATGGCATCGAGCTGCGCGAGGTACTTGTCCATCATCGCGTAGAACGCGTTGGCGGCCTCGGAGCCGGGTGCGGCCTTGTGCTGCACGTAGTCGGTGGTGGAGAGGTACATCAGGTCCGGGCGGCGCGTTTCCATGAGCTTCACCCCCGAGGCGAACACGAATTCCGAGAGCTCGGCGCTGTAGACCGACGGCACGGGCATCTGCACGAGACCGAGCACATCGGCGATGCCGTTCTCTTCCAGGGTCACCTGGTCCGCTTTCTCGGAGGAGAAGCAGATGCCCTCCATGCCCTTGCCCAGCAGCTTGCGCAGCTTGTCCTTGGCGGTGACCACGGCAACCTTGGCGCCCTTGTCGGCGAAGGCCGCCAGCACGGTGCCGGCGCGCAGGTACTTGGGGTCGTTCATCATCACTTCCTCGCCGAGCTCGCGGTCGAAGAAGTAGTTGCCGCAGATGCCGTGGACGGCGGGCGGCGCGCCGGTGACGATCGAGAGGTTGTTGGGGTTGGTGAACGAGGGCACCACGCAATCGGCCAGCAGGTCTGCGCCTTGCGAACGCATGCGCGCGAGATGCGGTGCGACGCCCGCGGCAACGGCGGCATCCAGGTAGGCGGGCTCGCAGCCATCCACGCAGACCACCACGACAGGGTGCGGCATCCAGCGATAGTGGCGGTTGTTGACCTCGATGGTCTGGGGAGTCGTCATCTCAGGCTTTCTTGGAGGAAGAGGGGGAAGAGGTGGACAGGTCGGCCGGGGCGGTGCGGCCCATGGCCTTGTGCATGCGTGCGCGGCTGTCGGCCACGTGCTGGCGCATGGCCTGTGCGGTGCGCTCCGCATCGCCCGAGGCCATCGCTTCGACGATCTGGCTGTGCTCGTCGACCGATACGCGCAGGCCGCCGCCGTCGTCGAGCGCGCGCATGCGGAACAGCGACAGTTCCTTGATCAGGCGCTGGTAGGTTTCCGTGAGCTTGCCGCTGCCGGCGGTGTCGAGCAGGATGTCGTGGAACTGCAGGTTGAGCTGGGCGTAGTGTTCGAGGTTTCCCGCCTGGGCCGCCACGCGCATGGCGTCGATCATGGCCCTGAGCCGGGCCACGCCATCCGGCGAGATCCTGCGCGCAACGCGACGGCCGATCACCTCTTCGAGCGCTTCGCGCAGCTCATAGATTTCGTCGGCTTCCTCGAACGAAATCTCGCGCACGAACATGCCCCGGTTCTTTTCGGTGCGCAGCAGCCCGGCTTCCTCGAGCGAGCGCAGCGCCTCGCGCACGGGCCCGCGGCTGGTATGAAAGCGCGCTGCCATGTCGCTTTCGTTGATGCGGCTTCCGACGGGCAGTTCGCCCGTCATGATGAGGCGCTCGATTTCTTCCTGAACAAGCATGGGCAGCGAGCTCGATTGCAGGAAGGCCAGTGCGGAGGAGGGTTTGCTGTGGTCCATGAAGTGCATTGTTGAATCTGAATTGCAAACTGTCAACAGTTTTTAATTTACAGTTTCGTGACAATGTGCGCATGCGCAGGGCGTACGTCCGGGATGGGGTGCGTCGATGCCCGGTCTTACAATTTCGCCAGAGTACCGTCCGATCGTCCGCTGCACCGCATCTGCTGCGGGGCCGACCCGGAGCAGGTTCCCTCACACAGGCTCAGGAGACAGGCATGCGAATTCTCATAGCGGAAGATGACCAGGTTCTTGCGGATGGCCTGCTGCGCACGCTGCGAGCATCCGGGGCCGTGGTGGACCATGTCGCCAATGGCTCCGAGGCCGACTCGGCCCTGCTCACGAACAACGAGTTCGATCTGCTCATCCTCGACCTGGGCCTGCCCAGGATGCACGGCCTGGAGGTGCTCAAGCGCCTGCGCAGCCGTGGCTCGGCGATGCCGGTGCTGATTCTCACGGCCGCCGACAGCGTGGAGGAGCGCGTGCAGGGGCTCGACTACGGGGCGGACGACTACATGGCCAAGCCGTTCTCGCTGCAGGAGCTGGAAGCCCGCGTGCGCGCACTCACGCGGCGCGGCATGGGGGGCGCCAGCAGCGTCATCAAGCACGGGCCGCTCACCTATGACCAGACCGGCCGGGTGGCGACGATCGAGGGCAAGATGGTCGAGCTCTCCGCTCGCGAGCTGGGGCTGCTGGAGGTGCTGCTGCAGCGCGCGGGGCGGCTGGTGAGCAAGGACCAGCTGGTCGAGCGGTTGTGCGAGTGGGGCGAGGAGGTGAGCAACAACGCCATCGAGGTGTACATCCACCGCCTGCGCAAGAAGATCGAAAAGGGTCCGATCCGCATCGCCACCGTGCGCGGGCTGGGATACTGCCTCGAGAAAATACCGGGGTGAGCGGCACGTACGTCGGCACGACGCGAACTGTCAGCCGAGCTGTCAGCCTCGTGAATGACTGGCGCCCGATACTGGCTCTCCACACCGCCCTGAAGGCCCCGCCTTGAAGATCTTCCAGCGCGAGCAGCGTTCCCTCTTCGGTGAGATCCTGGACTGGATGCTCACGCCGCTGCTTTTGCTCTGGCCGGTGAGCCTGGCGCTGACCTGGCTGGTCGCCCAGGGCCTGGCGAACAAGCCGTTCGACCGGGCGCTCGAATACAACGCGCAGGCGCTTGCGCAGCTGGTCACGCTGCAGAACGGCAAGGTGCAGTTCAACCTGCCGCAGCCCGCGAGCGAGATCCTGCGGGCCGACGAGTCGGACATCGTCTACTACCAGGTGCTGGCGCCGGACGGGCGTTTTCTCTCGGGTGAGCGGGACCTGCCCAGGCCGCCGGAGGACGAGGTGCCGTTCTCCAGCGAGGTGCGGCTGCGCGATGCGGAGATGCGCGGCGTGGACATCCGCATTGCCTACATCTGGGTGCGCGTGCCGCTTCCCGATGCCCCGGCTGCGCTGGTCCAGGTGGCCGAGACGCGCTCCAAGCGCAGTGTGCTGGCCACCGAAATCATCAAGGGCGTGATGCTGCCGCAGTTCGTCATCCTGCCGCTGGCGGTGCTGCTGGTGTGGCTGGCGCTGGCGCGCGGCATCAAGCCATTGCACCTGCTGGAGGAGCGCATTCGCGCGCGCAAGCCCGACGATCTTTCGCCGCTGGACCACAAGGCGGTTCCGATGGAAGTGGCGCCGCTCGTCGATTCGGTGAACGACCTTTTGCGCCGGCTCAACGAATCCATCGCCACGCAGAAGCGCTTTCTCGCGGATGCGGCGCATCAGCTGAAGACGCCGCTGGCGGGCCTGCGCATGCAGGCCGACCTGGCGCAGCGCGAAGGCACGAGCACCGAGGAGCTCAAGCTTTCGCTCAAGCAGATCGGCCGCTCCTCGATCCGTGCGACACACACGGTCAACCAGCTGCTGTCCATGGCGCGCGCGGAGGGCGGCAGCACCTCGGGCCTGCAGCGCCAGCCCGTTGATCTGGCGCGGCTCGTGATCGATGTGGTGCAGGACAGCGTGCCGCGCGCGCTCGACAAAGGCATCGACCTGGGCTACGAGGGGGCGGAGCCGCGCGCTCCCGGCGTGCTGATGGAGGGCAACGCCACGCTGCTCAAGGAGCTGGTGCGCAACCTCGTGGACAACGCCATCAACTACACGCCCTCGGCACCCGACAGGCCGGGGGTGGTCACGGCGCGCGTGCTGGCCGATACCTTCGGCAAGGTGGTGATGGTGCAGGTGGAGGATTCTGGCCCTGGCGTGCCGGAGGCCGAGCGCGAACTGGTGTTCCAGCCCTTCTACAGGGCGCTGGGCACCGAGGCCGATGGCTCGGGCCTGGGCCTGCCCATCGTGCGCGAGATCGCACGCCAGCATGGCGCGGAGGTCCGGCTGGAGGATGTGCGGCCGGGAGCAACGGTGCCCGGCGCGAAATTCAGCGTGCAGTTCGTGGCGCTGGCCGAGTCGGCGGGCAAGGACCGAAGCTCAGCCTGACGAGGCACCTGTTCTGCTGCGCCACAGTGCCTCGGCGTGCCGCAGGTCATCGACGGTGTCGACGTCGGTGACGATGCCTTCGTCGTCCAGCTCCAGATCCAGCACGCGATGCCGCTCTCGCGCGGCGCGCACGACGGAGGAGGCGCCTTTGTCGCCCGACAGCGCGAGGAGCTGCTCCCGCAAGCCTTGCACGAAGCCGACCGGGTGCCCCTGCATGCCATGGAAGCGGGGCACCACGACATCATGATCGGTGGCGAGGGCCAGCGCCGATGCGACCCGCACGAGGGATCGCGGCCGCACCAGCGGCAGGTCGCCCGGAATGACCAGCCAGCCGTTGCCGGAGGCGGTGGCCCGCACACCGGCGGCGATCGAGTCGCCCATGCCCGGTCCGCCTTCGCCCGTGTTCACCACGTGCCATTGCAGGCCTGATTCCTCCGCGTTGCGGATGGCATGCTCGAGCACCGAGGCATCGCCAATACGCGCGGCGAGCTTGTGCGAGGCCCCGCCCGACGCCAGGAAGCGCGAGCCGCTGCCGGCGGCGAGGATCAGGAGCATTGGCAAGGAGGACATGGTATTCGCTGCAGTGGGAAGGCAGGATGCGAAAGGCCCGGCGGGCGGCGCCGTGCCATGGGAGCACATCGTTTCGTCATTCTTTCATAACCCTCGGGCAAGCGGTGGCGCGGTGCGACGGTGCCGTGTAAGACAAATTCCTGTGAACGCGCAGCGCCGTTGACGGTCGCGCATGCAAGGCTTGATCATGGCGGGCGCTCGTCCCCGGGCGGCTGAAAGAAAGATTCCACGATGCCCACTTCCCTCTCCATCAACGGGCAGGACCGCTCCATCGAAGCCGATCCTGTCACGCCGCTTCTCTGGGTGCTCCGCGACGAACTCGGCATGACCGGAACCAAGTTCGGTTGCGGCATGGCGCTGTGCGGAGCCTGCACCGTGCACCTGGATGGCGCTCCCATTCGTGCCTGTGTCACGCCGGTCTCGGCGGTTGCCGGCAAGCGGGTGAGCACCATCGAGAGCATGGAGGACGACAGCATCGGCCGTGCGGTGCAGAAGGCCTGGCTCGAAACCGACGTGGCGCAGTGCGGCTACTGCCAGGCGGGCCAGATCATGTCCGCCACGGCGCTGCTCAAGTCCAACCGCTCGCCCAGCGATGATGACATCGTCGCGGCCATGAGCGGCAACATCTGCCGCTGCGGCACCTACCATCGCATCCATGCGGCCATCAGGCGCGCTTCGGGCGAACTGGCGAAGGGGAGCAAGTGATGATGACCAGGATGCAGACCCCCGTGCTTCGCCGCCGCACCGTACTGGCTGTGGGAGCGACGGGTTTCGTGCTGGCCGTCACCCGCCAGGGTGAGGTTTTCGCGGCGGAGGAGGAGGGGCGGAAATACGGCGCCGACTCCATGCCCGGCGGCACCGTCGATGACCCGCTCGTGTTCGTGCAGATCGCGGGCGACGGCATGGTCACCATCACCGCGCACCGCGTGGAGATGGGGACCGGCGTGCGCACCAGCCTGCCTCTGATCGTCGCGGACGAAATGGAGGCCGACTGGAGCCGCGTGAAGGTGGTTCAGGCCGTGGCAGACGAGGCGCGCTACGGCAACCAGAACGTGGATGGCTCGCGCAGCGTGCGCCATTTCATGTGGCCGATGCGGCGCGTGGGGGCGGCAGCGCGGCAGATGCTCGAGGCGGCGGCCGCGGCGCGCTGGTCCGTGCCCGTGGCGGAGGTCAGGGCAGACAGGCACGAGGTCGTCCACGCACGGACGGGACGCCGGCTCGGCTACGGTGAACTGGCGGCCGATGCGATGCGGCAGAGCGTGCCCGCTGCCGATCGGCGTTCGCTGAAGAAGGCGGCGCAGTTCCGCTATATCGGGAAGGACCTGGTGCATGCGGTCGACATGGAGGACATCGGTCGTGGCCGCGCGGTGTACGGCATCGACCAGCATACGAAGGACATGGTGTATGCGGTGATCGAGCGTCCGGCCGTGCTCGGCGCGCGGCTCAAGAGCCGTGACACCGAGGCGGCGATGCAGGTGCCTGGCGTGCTCAAGGTGGTGGAGATTCCCGCCTACCGGGGGTCGCCGGCATTCCAGCCGCTGGGCGGCATGGCCGTGGTCGCGAAGAACACGTGGGCGGCGATGCAGGGCCGCAAGGCGCTCAAGCTGGAGTGGGATGCAAGCAGCAACGATGGCTACGACTCCACGGAATACCGCAAGGCCCTGGAGAAGGCCGCGCGCGAGCCCGGCAAGGCGGTACGCAATCAGGGCGACGTGGCGGCCGCCTGGGGAAAGGCCGGCGAGAGGCAGCGCGTGGCCGCTGAGTACTACATTCCGCACCACGCGCACGCCTCGATGGAGCCGCCCTCGGCCACCGTGCAGATCAGTGAGGACGGAAAATGCCGCATCTGGGCCTGCGTGCAGGATCCGCAGAACGCACTGGACGGCGTGGCGAAGGTGCTGGGCATCGACCGCTCCCACATCACGCTGCAGCCGTTGCTGCTGGGCGGTGCATTCGGCCGCAAGTCCAAGGCCGACTACGTGACCGAGGCGGCGATCATCGCCAATGCGATGAGAGGCAGCACGGTGAAGGTGGTGTGGACGCGCGAGGATGACATCCAGCACGATTTCTATCACGCGGTGTCGCTGGAGCGCCTCGAGGCCGCCCTCGGCCCCGATGGCATGCCCACATCGTGGCTGCACCGTACCGTGGCGCCGACCATCGGCTCGCTGTTCGATTCGGGCGCACAGGGCGAGGGCGCGAGCGAGGTGGGCATGGGGGCGATCAATGTGCCGTACCGGATTCCCAACCTGCGCGTCGAAACGGGCCGCGTACCGGCGATGACGCGCATCGGTTGGTTCCGCTCGGTCTACAACATCCCGCATGCCTACGCGACCCAATGCTTCATCGCGGAGCTGGCGCATCGTGCGGGCAAGGACCACAAGGCCTATGCGCTCGAGCTCATCGGTCCCGCGCGCCGGCTCGATCCCGGCGAGGCGTTCTCCGACCGCTGGAACTATTCGGAGTCACCGAAGCGCTATCCGTTCGACACCGGCCGCCTGCGCGGCGTGATCGAGGCCGCATGCAAGGGGGCGAAATGGGGGCGCAAGCTGCCCAAGGGACGCGGCCTCGGGCTGGCTTTCTGCTACAGCTTCCTGTCCTATGTGGCGACGGTGATCGAGGTGGAGGTGAACGACCAGGGGGAGGTCAGGATGATTGCGGCCGACATGGCCATCGACTGCGGCCCGCAGATCACGCCGGAGCGCATCCGCAACCAGATGGAGGGAGCCGTCGTCATGGGCATGGGCATCGCGCTGATGAGCGAGATCTCGTTCGAGAAGGGCGCGGTGAAACAGTCCAATTTCAACGACTTCCTGGTGGCGCGCCACAATGAAGCGCCCGCGGCGATTCGCACACACATGGTGAACGCCGACCGCCTGGACCTGCCGCCTGGCGGTGTGGGCGAGCCACCGCTGCCGCCCGTGGCGCCCGCGATTGCCAATGCGATCTTTGCGGCAACGGGCAAGCGCATGCGCGACCTGCCGATCCGCAAGGTGGGTTGAAGGAGGGGCGGGAGGGAATAACCTTGCTTGTGCCAAGTCGCGGAGGACTCGCGTTATGCTGATCGACACCTGCGCCTGACGCGGCCTGCGGCCTTCTGCCGGCCCGCTGCATGGCACCGAGCTTCCAAGCGAGACATCCGATCATGACTGCCGACTCTCCCCGATTCACTGCCAGGCAAGGCAGCACACCCCTGGTGCTGGATTCGCCGCACAGCGGCACCGACTACCCCGCCGACTTTCGCTCTGCCCTGCCGCTGTCCGTGCTGCGCCAGGCAGAGGACACGCACGTGGAAAAGCTCTACGACTTCGCGGCAGACCTGGGGGCGGCCTGGGTGGAGGCGCATTTCCCGCGCATCTACCTGGACGCCAACCGCGACACCACCGAGATCGACGTCGACCTGTTCGATGCGGCGTGGCCGCATGAGGTCACGCGCGACGAGGTCGTGCTGCAGAAGGTGCGCCTGGGCAAGGGCCTGATCTGGCGTTGCACCGACGACGGTCGGCCGATCTACGACCGCCAGCTGTCGGTGGCCGAGGGCCAGCAGCGCATCGCGCAATGCTGGGTGCCCTACCACGACGCCGTTGCGCGCGCGATCGACGAGGCCCACGCACGGCACGGATACAGCATCCACATCAACTG
This sequence comes from Diaphorobacter ruginosibacter, assembly GCF_014395975.1. NCBI lineage: Bacteria > Pseudomonadati > Pseudomonadota > Betaproteobacteria > Burkholderiales > Comamonadaceae > Diaphorobacter > Diaphorobacter ruginosibacter. The sequence continues at coordinate 4,840,765 of NZ_CP060714.1, forward strand.
CCATTCCATGCCGTCGGTGGCGGCAAGCCATGCGACGCTGCATCCGGGGCTTGCGCATGCCGATTTCGTGATCGGCGACCGGGACGGCAGCACGTCGTCACCCGCGCTGTCGCGGCGGATCTGCGATTTCCTGAAGGCGCGCGGCTATGACGTGGAATACAACCACCCCTACAAGGGGGTCGAGCTGGTGCGCCGCTACGGCAAGCCGGAGCAGGACCGGCACAGCATCCAGATCGAGATCAACCGCCGCATCTACATGGATGAGGAAACGCTGGCGATCTCGCAGCCTGGGTTTGACAGGCTGAAGAAGGACCTGCGCGACCTGGTGGACATGCTGCTGGCCACGGATCCCCGGGAGAAATGACTCAGCTGCAGCCTTGCAGCGCTTTTCCGCCCAGTGCGCTCTTCATGCCGCCCAGCCTGGCGCGCAGGGCATCGTCGACGGCGGGCAGCTTGAACATGTAGGTGGTGGCTTCCTTGCGTTCCACCACCACGCGGGCGGTGCGAACCCCCTTGCTGGTGAGCTGCGTGAGTGCGCGCTGAGCGGCCTCCTCGGTGGAGAAGCGGCCCAGCGACAGGCCTGGCTCGAAGCTCGGGCCGGGACGGTCGTAGTCGATCTGCAGGGCGCGCAGTTCACTGCGTTTCCTGGCAACGGCCTCGTCATCGGCCAGCTTGCCCATGTACACCATCCAGCGGCCCGCGACGCTGGTGGATTCGAGTTTCCAGTCGGCTCCCGACAGGGTGCTCTGGGCCGCGGCCCGCAGGGCCTGCGCCTGGTGCTCGTCGAACGAGCCGGCCTGCAGGCAGACCGTGCGCTGCGGTGCGCTGGCGGGAGCGGCGGCCACAGGTGAGGAGGCTGGGGCTGTGGAGCTGGCCGCGGAGGCAGGTGGCGTGCCGGTGGATGCGGGGGACGATGCCGCCACCGAGGCGGCAAGCGAGGCGGAAGGTGCCGGGGATGCCGCTGCCTCGGTGGTCAGCGTGGCGGGGGGCACGGGCTTTACCAGCATCTTCTGCGGCTCGATCTGCTGCTGGAGCCGCTGCGGCTCCGACTGGATCGCGGGCCCCCAGCCCATGCCGCGCAGCATGCCTTGCGACCAGGCGTAGTAGCCCGCGTTGGCGAGCACCAGAATCAGTACGGCGATGCGCAGCATGTGGTCGGAATCTCCCTGTCTGTCGTTGTCATGGTCATGGGGCGGCTCCTCACCGGCCCGCGCACCCGCGTCGAGATCATCAGCACGCCCTCAGGGCCTGTTCTCGCCCGGCAGCGGCTGGCCTTGCGGGCGCACGCTGATGTCCGAGCTGGTAATGGGCTGCAGTCCCGTGGTCGTCTGCACCAGCAGGGTGCCGTCATCGCTGACACCGCTGGCCACGCCGCTTTCGCCGTTGCTCAGGTTCACCGCGCGCCCGCGCAGCAGATCGCGCTCCGCGAAGCGCGGCCTGAAGGGGGCGAAGCCCGTGCGTGCAAAAGAAAGAACGGTTCTGACCAGCGGTGGAACCACGGCCTGCAGCGCCTCGGGAGCCGTCCAGCGTGCATCGATCTCGGCGAGGCAGGCGGGCTGCGTCGTCATCCCGTCGCCCGGGCGCGGAAGCACGTTGAGTCCGATACCCACCACCACATAGCGCAGGTTGCCTTGTTCATCTCCGGTCATCATGCCCTGGGGTGCCACAAAGCTGGCGGTCTCGACCAGGATGCCGCCGAACTTGCGGTCGCCTTCCAGCCACAGGTCATTGGGCCACTTGAGGCCCACGCGCGGCACGCTGCTGCCCGGCCGCGGAATCTCGGGCTGGATGCTGTCCGCGACGCTCACGCCCACGGCGAGCGACAGGCCGGACCAGTCCTTGGGGCGCAGCGGCAGGCCCAGCGACATCATCAGCGAGGCAGGGCCGCGCTCATCCTGCAGGGCCGCCTCCGCCGACGGTTCGGCGCTTTGCCAGGGGCGGCCCAGGCGGCCACGGCCCGCGGTCTGCTCCTCGGTCACGAGCAGGATGGGCTCGCAGCGGCCGGCACGCGCCCGGCGCATGAGCTCGGTGTTGGTGGAGTCGATTGTCGGCACGACCTCGATGGTGAAGTCCGGCACGTCGGCCACGATGGCCTGCCACAGGGCTTCGGCGGGCCAGCGGATGGGGGCGCGGGTGCTCACTGCTTGCCGCCTCGGTCGCCGCCCTTGACCTTGCGTGGTTTCTTGTCCTTTTTGGGGGCTTTGTCCTGTGCGGATGCCTTGGCCTTGTCGGCCTTCTTGCCGGATTTTGCTATCTTTTTTGATTCCGCTTTGGCGTCCTTGGCGGGTTTCTCGGCCTTTTTCTTCTTGCCGGCAGGCTCCATTCCCTTGGGCACCCAGCCGCGCTTGGGCGCGAGCAGCGTGCCGCGGCAGTTGCTACTCCCGCACCAGCAGGGATATTCGGCCTTGAGTTTCGGGGTATAACGCTCTTCGATAATCAGGCCGTAGTCGTAGTTGAGTTCCTCGCCTGCGTGGATGTTCTGCAGGGCGGTGATGAAGATCCGTCCATCGATTTCGTCCGCGAAACAGTTCGGGTCGCAGCTGTGGTTGATCCAGCGCGCCGAATTCCCGCCGTGCTTGGCATCGATGACGCGGTTCTTGTCCACATGGAAGTAGAACGTGTGGTTGGGCTGCTTCGGGTCGTGGGGATGGCGATCCTGGGCCGTCTGCCAGTCGATGATCTCGCCTACGTACTCGATGATGACTTCACCTTCCGCAATGTCCTGCACTGCGAAGACGCCCTTGCCGTGCACGCCCGACTGGCGTGTCTGGATGCGGCGGCCCGGCGCGATGGTCGGGATATTGGAGGGTGCGTTGCGGGCCATGGTGGAAAACTCTGTTACTTTGAATATGTACACATGCGTGCGCGTGCGCGCGTGAAGCCGAATTGTAGAAGCGCCGTAAAGGCCAACCCACATCAAATGAATAAAACGCTGGTCATTGCAGAGAAACCGTCGGTCGCACAGGACATCGTGCGCGCCCTCACGCCCGTTGCCGGCAAGTTCGACAAGCACGACGAATATTTCGAGAACGAGCGCTACGTGGTCACGAGCGCCGTCGGCCACCTCGTGGAGATCCAGGCTCCCGAGCAGTTCGACGTCAAGCGCGGCAAGTGGAGCTTCGCGCACCTGCCCGTGATTCCGCCGTTCTTCGACCTCAAGCCCGTGGACAAGACCAAGACGCGCCTGAATGCCGTGGTCAAGCAGGCCAAGCGCAAGGACGTCACCGAACTCATCAACGCCTGTGACGCGGGCCGCGAAGGGGAGCTGATCTTCCGCCTGATCGAGCAGTACGCGGGGGGCGCCAAGGGCGGCCTCGGCAAGCCCGTCAAGCGCCTGTGGCTGCAGAGCATGACGCCGCAGGCCATTCGCGACGGCTTCAACCAGCTGCGCAGCGACACGCAGATGCAGGGCCTGGCCAACGCCGCGCGCAGCCGCTCGGAAGCGGACTGGCTGGTGGGCATCAACGGCACGCGCGCGATGACCGCGTTCAACTCGCGCGATGGCGGCTTCTTCCTCACCACCGTGGGGCGCGTGCAGACGCCGACGCTGTCGCTCGTGGTGGAGCGCGAGGAGAAGATCCGCAAGTTCGTGAGCCGCGACTACTGGGAAGTGCACGCCGGCTTCAATGCCGAGGCGGGTGACTACCTGGGCAAGTGGTTCGATCCCAAGTGGAAGAAGTCGGAGGACCCGGAAGCCAAGGCCGACCGCCTCTGGAACCACCGTGATGCCGTGGCGATCGCCGAGGCCGTGCGCGGCAAGCCCGCGACGGTGACCGAGGAATCCAAGCCCACCACGCAGGCGTCGCCGCTGCTGTTCGACCTGACCAGCCTGCAGCGCGAGGCCAACGGCAAGTTCGGCTTCTCCGCCAAGACCACGCTCGCGCTTGCGCAGAGCCTGTACGAGCGTCACAAGGCGCTGACCTATCCGCGTACCGATTCGCGCGCGCTGCCGGAGGACTACCTGCCGGTCGCCAAGCAGACCTTCGGCATGCTGGCCACGAGCGGCATGCGCCATCTCGCGCCGTTTGCGCAGCAGGCGCTGGACGACAACTACGTGCGCCCCAGCAAGCGCATCTTCGACAACAGCAAGGTATCGGATCACTTCGCCATCATCCCGACCACGCAGGCACCCTCCGGCCTGTCGGACGCCGAACAGAAGCTGTACGACCTGGTCGTGCGCCGTTTCATGGCGGTGTTCTTCCCGAGCGCCGAGTACCAGGTGACCACGCGCATCAGCCAGGTGGTGGGCCACAGCTTCAAGACCGAAGGCAAGGTGCTGGTCAAGCCCGGATGGCTTGCGATCTACGGCAAGGAAGCGGCCAACGAGGTCGATGGCGCGAAGGAAGGCGAGAAGGGCCAGCCGCTCGTTGCGGTGAAGCCTGGCGAGACGCCGCGCACCGAACACGCCGAGGCCAAGGGCCTCAAGACCAAGCCGCCGGCACGGTATTCGGAAGCCACGCTGCTCGGCGCGATGGAGAGCGCGGGCAAGCAGATCGACGACGACGAACTGCGCGAGGCCATGCAGGAAAAGGGCCTGGGCACGCCTGCCACGCGCGCGGCGATCATCGAAGGCCTGATCACCGAGAAGTACATGCTGCGCGAGGGCCGGGAGCTGATTCCCACGGCCAAGGCATTCCAGCTCATGACGCTGCTGCGCGGCCTCGGCGTGGAGGAGCTCTCGCGCGCCGACCTGACCGGCGAGTGGGAGTACAAGCTCTCCCAGATGGAAAAGGGCCAGCTCTCGCGCGAAGCCTTCATGCAGCAGATCCAGTCCATGACGGAGAAGCTGGTCAAGAAGGCCAAGGAATACGACCGCGACACCATTCCGGGCGACTACGCCACCCTGGAGACGCCGTGCCCCAACTGCGGTGGCGTCGTCAAGGAAAACTACCGCCGCTTTGCCTGCACCGGCAAGCAGGGCGATGGCAACGGCTGCGGTTTCTCGTTCACCAAATCGCCCGCGGGGCGCACCTTCGAGACCGCGGAAGCCGAAGCGCTGCTGCGCGATCGTCGCATCGGCCCGCTGGAGGGCTTCCGCTCCAAGGCAGGCTGGCCGTTCACCGCCGAGGTGGCCATCGTGCGCGACGAGGAGAACAACAACTACAAGCTCGAGTTCGATTTCGGCGACGACAAAGCCGACGAGGAGTCGGGCGAGCTGATCGATTTCTCGGGGCAGGAAAGCCTGGGCAAATGCCCCGTCTGCGGTGCGCCCGTGTACGAGCATGGCGCGAACTACGTCTGCAGCAAGTCGGTGCCGACGCTGGAGCAGGCCACGCCGAGCTGCAAGTTCAAGAGCGGCAAGATCATCCTGCAGCAGCCCATCGAGCGCGCGCAGATGCACAAGCTGCTCGAAACCGGCAAGACCGACCTGCTCGACAAGTTCGTGAGCATGCGCACGCGCCGCGCATTCAAGGCCTTCCTGGTCTGGGACGCTGCCGAAGGCAAGGTGAACTTCGAGTTCGAGAAGCGCGACTCGAAGTTCCCGCCGCGCAAGACCTCCGCCGCAGCCTCCGCCAAGGCGCCTGCGGCCAAGAAGACGACGGCTGCCGCCAAGAAGGCTCCCGCTGCAAAGAAGGCCGCAGCCAAGAAGGCACCGGCCGCCGGCACGCTCAAGCCCAGCGCCGAGCTCGCCGCCGTGATCGGGGAGGGCACCGTCTCGCGTCCCGAGGTGGTCAAGAAGATCTGGGACTACATCAAGGAGCACAACCTGCAGGATCCCGCAGACAAGCGTTCCGTGATCGCGGACACGAAGCTGCGCCCGGTGTTCGGCAAGGACAAGGTGACGATGTTCGAGATCGCGGGCATCGTCGGCAAGCACGTGAGCTGATCGATCTCACCGGTCGGATCGAAGCCGCAGCCACTTCCTGGAGGGGGTGGCTGTGGCTTTTTTTTCTCGGAACGTGTTGACGTTCTCAAGAACGGGGCGAGCCATGTCAGTGGCTGCCGCTGTCCTCCACTCCCCACCCGCCGCCGAGCGCGAGAAACAGAGCGAGCTGCTCGTCGACGATATGGGCCTGCGACGCGGCCAGCGCCGAGTCCGCGTTGACCAGCACGCGCTCGGCGTCGAGCGTTTCCAGGTAGCCCGTCTTGCCATTCGCATACAGCTTGCGTGCCTCCTCGGCCACCTGGATGCTTTGTTCTCGCGCGGCCTGGAGGTGGGCGTTGCGGTCGAGTTCGCGGGCGTAATGGGTGAGCGCGGTTTCGGTCTCGCGCAGGGCGTTCAGCACCGTGCCGTCGAATCTGGCGAGCGCGCCTTTCGCGCCGGCCTCGGCCTGCGCGATGCGGGCATGCGCGACACCGTTCACCGGGATGCTCCATGAGATCAGCGGGCCGAGGCTCCAGCTGAAGGTGTCACCCCTGCCCAGCCCCGTCATGCGGCCCGCCGAGGCGGCGGACAGGCCGAGCGAGATCCTGGGGTAGAGGTCGGCCGTCGCCACGCCGATCTGCGCGGTGGCCTGGGCAAGCTGGCGTTCGGCCTGGCGGATGTCGGGGCGGCGGCGCAGCAACGCCTGTCCGTCGCCGACCGGGATCGTGTCCGCGATCCGCGGCGCCTCGTGGCATTGCTGCACTTCGCGTGGAAAGTCCTGCGGCTGCTCGCCGGTGAGCGTGGCCAGTTGGAAAAGCGCGCTCTGCCTGGAGGCATGCAGCGGCGGCAGCTCGGCCTTGAGCTGCTCCACCTGCGCCAGCGCGCGCTGCACATCGATGGAGCCCACCTTGCCCGCGTCGTGCAGGCGCCGGGAGATGTCCGCGGACTGGGTCTGCAGCGCGATCGAGTGCTGCATGACGTCAAGCCGCAGCCCCGCGGTGCAGGCGGCTGCATAGGCGCGCGCGGTACTGGCCGCGACGTTCACGCGTGTGAGGTCGACAGCGGCCTGCGCCGCATCCGTGCCGGCCTGCGCGGCCTCGATGGCGCGGCGGATCTGGCCGAACAGGTCGATCTGGTAGGAGATGCCTGCGTTGGCCGAGTAGCCGAAGGCGTTGGACGGAACATGACCTGGGGCCAGTACGGAGAGCCCCGAGACATGGCCGTAGCTCGGGCCGCCGCCCACGCTGAGGCTGGGTCTCGCGCTGCCCGCGATCTCCTGCTCGACCGCCTGCACCCGCTCCAGGTTGGCGAGCGCCTGCCGCAGGTCGGTGTTGTGCTGCAACGCCTTTTCGATCAGCGCATTCAACTCCGCGTCGCGGTAGAGGTGCCACCAGTGGTCGGGCAGGGGCGCGTTGCTGACGAGCAGGTTTTTTTCATTCGCAAGCGTGGCATCGCCCGCGCTCGCGAACGACTGGCCGGGATGAACCCGCAGGGCCACGGCGTCCGCCGGCACGGCATAGTCGGGGCCCACGGGCCGGGTGCTGCAGGCAGCCAAGGCAGCAAGCGCGATGGCGCCCACGGACAGGTGGAGCAGGCGCCGGATGGCACGGCGGCTTCTTTGCGGCATGGTGGTCATCCCTTGTGCCCGCCCGTGCTCTTCGGCTGCGTGACCTCCACGGTCACCGTCTGCCCCGCGACCAGTGCCACGTCGGCGGGCAAGGGGTCGAGCTTCACGCGCACCGGCACGCGTTGGGCGAGGCGAACCCAGTTGAACGTGGGATTCACCGTCGGCAGGAGATTGGCGCTTGTCGCACGGTCTCGGTCGGCGATGCCGGCGACCACGCTCTCCACGGTCCCTGTCAGCGGCCGGGAGGCGCCCATGGGCGTGACCTTCACGGGATCGCCGATGTGGATGCGTGCGAGCTTGGTCTCCTCGAAATAGCCCTCCACGTAGAAGGAGTCCGCATCGACCAGCGCCATCGCGGCATGGCCGGCGCTGGCATAGCTGCCCTTGCGCAGGTCGAGGTTGGTGACGATGGCGTCGGACGGCGCGAGGATCCTGGCGCGCTGCAGGTTGAGCTTCGCGGTGTCAAGCGACACCTGGGCCTGCGCGAGCGCGGCCTGCGCCTGCTCAACCTTGGTGCGGGTCTGCTCGCGCACCTCCTGCGAGATCAGGTTGCCGAGGCCGGCGTTGCGTGCATCCTCGCGCCGGGCCTGCGCCAGCGCGATGCGTTGCGACGCCATGGACGTCTCGGCCTGGCGCAATGCGAGCGCATAGCGCGCGCTGTCGACCTCGAACAGCATCTGGCCGGCCCGCACGCGCTGGTTGTCATGCACGGGCACATCGGTCACCAGGCCCGAGACATCGGGCGCGATCTGCACGACGTTGGCGCGCACGCGGCCGTCGCGCGTCCAGGGCGCAAGTTCGTAGTGGTCCCAGAGCTGGAAGGCCGCGGCGATGGCAGCAGCGGTCACCGCGAGCGTGATGCACACGGGCACGGCGCGCGCGGCCGCTCGCCGGATCCACAGCGGGCGCTGCGGCGCCGGCGCGGCGGCTGCGGCAGCGGGAGTGCTGGCGTTGGCGCCGGCGGTTTCCAGGTTTCTGGCAGGAGTCTTGTCGTTCATCTTCTTGTTCTCGTCATTGCAAAAACGCGCTCAGGCGCGAGAGGCACCACAGCACCACCACGTAGAGCGCAATATCGAAAAGGGCCGGGTGCCAGATGCGCCGGTACAGGCCCATCGCGGCCAGCATGCGCTGCACGCCCAGCAGTACCAGCAGCGCAAGCAGCGCAAGGGGCAGCAGCCAGGGCAGGTAGAGGCCGTAGAAGGAAGCTTCACCAATCATGATGTCGTCATGGCAGCCGCGGGAGCGGCCGCACTCGTCAGTGCCGCGGGGGCGGCCGGGAAAAGATTGCGGCGCAGGCCCACCAGCGCGGTGACGGCACTGCGCCATTGCGGCGTGGAGTCGGGTCGCCCGGCCGCGTAGCCGAGCACCTCGTCGATGTGCGCGAGCAGCTCGGGCGTGAGCTGGGCCACCGCGTTATTGCTGCCGCGCAGCGCGAAGTAGCGGCCGATGTCGGCCAGCACGCCCGCGATGCGCGGGGACTCCATCGGAATGTTCTGGCGCTGCAGCGAGACGAGGTCGGCGCCCACGCGCAGATCGCGCAGGGCCTCGTCCTTGGCGACGCCATCGATTTTTCCACCGGCCTGCGCAATGCGGGGCGCGAGCAGGCCGATGCGGTCGAGCATGCGCACGGCGTAGGCGTCGAGCTGGCGAGCGCTGGCCGTGGGCTGCGCAAGTTCGGACAGCTCCCGCCAGTTGGCGCGCTGGATGCGGCGCGCGGCCCAGTCCACGCCCACCGTGCGCACCAGCGCGGTCACCACGCCGGCGGCGACGATGCCCGCGATCTGGCCGATCATCGAGTTCACGAAAGTGATCATGTCCACCGTGCCGGTGTCGTACATCGCAAGCGTGCCGAAGAAACCGCCCAGCAGGACTCCCATCGCCGCCATCATGTTCTGGGGCCTGGCCATGTAGCAGCCCAGCACCAGGAACACCGGCGCGCAGACGGCCACGAGCATGCCGAAGTCCTGCACGTTGGGCAGCATCACCAGCACGTAGAAGACCGACAGCGGCAGCGACCACAGCAGGTACTTGAGGAAGCCGCGGATGGCGGGCACCGGGTTGTCCATGGTGGCGAAGAAGCTGCAGAAGATCGCCGCCATCATCGTGGCGGCCGAGCCGACGGGCCATTCCGTGAGGATCCAGAAAGCGCCGCACAGGCAGATCGCGAGCACGGCCGCGAGCGCCGAAAGGAACGCCATGCCGTGGTCCAGGTGCAGTGCCCGGTGGCTCAGGCTGGCAAGGCGGCGCGACTGCAGGCGCTCACCCTTGATGCCGGCGTCGATGTCGTGGCGCAGCCGCACGCAGGCGTCCCACGCATCGACCAGTTCGGCAAGCCGCGTGGCCAGCGCCACGCGCAGCAGGCGTTGCCAGGCTTCGTGCCGGTCCCACTCCTGCATGGCGAACTGCTGGATGTCGCTGCGCAGCTGTGCGTGCAGCGGCGCACGTGCGGCGTGCGGTGCCTTGAAGTCCTGCAGGCTCAGCCACGTGGCGGTGCGCTCGAGCATCTGCACCACGTCGGGTGCCAGCCTGCCCTCTGCCTGTTCGAGCGCGATCAGACGGTCCTCCACGGCGGAGACCGTGGGCATCAGCGACGCGATGCGGTCCTGCATGGTGCCGACGGCGCCCGCGGTCCAGCGCAGGTGGGTGGTGTCGAACGGGATGTGCGTGGAGAGCAGGCGCAGCTGCGTGATGTCGCCAGCCACCAGGCTTCGGTCCACGCCCAGGCCGCTGGCGCGGGGTGCGTCGGACGCGGCCTGCGGTTGTTGCGTACGCGTCCCCGCGCTGAGCAGTTCCTGGATCCAGTGCCGCGTGTGTTTCATCGCGCCGTCGAGCAACCCCAGCACGGCGGGCGCGAGCCCCTTCGGGAAGATCACGCTGTGCACGAGCGTCGCGCACAGGATGCCGATGCAGATCTCCTCCACCCGCAGCGTGGTGTTGTCGAACACGGTCTGCGGTGTCTGCACGTTGGGAAAGCCGATCAGCGCGGCGGTGTAGCCCGCGAGCATGAAGGCATAGGAGCTCGGGGAGCGGTCCAGCAGCGACAGGTAGAGGCACAGCCCCACCCACAGGGCCAGTGCGAGCGTGAGCAGCTCCGGTGCGTTGGCGAGCGCGGGCACGATCAGCAGCGTGGCGGTGCTGCCGATGAAGGTGCCCAGCACGCGGTAAAGCGCCTTCGAGCGTACGGGGCCTGCCATGGGGCTGGCCACCACGTAGGAGGTCATCATCGCCCAGAACGGGCGGCTCAGCCCGACCCGGCTCGCCACGTACAGCGAGAGGCTCGCGGCGAGAAAGCACTTCAGCGAAAAGAGCATTTCCGCCCCGGTGAAGCGGGGCAGCGAGAGGCGTTTCATCGCTGCGCCACGGCCGGCGTGACACGGCCCATGCGATCTTCGAGCAGCGCGAACACCCGCAGGCAGGCGGCCACATCGGCATCGCCTACGCCCTCGAAGAGCTGGTTGCGTACCGTCTTGAGCGCGGCTTCGATGCGATGGGTGAGCTCGCGGCCCTTGTCCGTCAGGTGCAGCGTCTTGGCGCGCCCATCGACCGGGTCGTCGCGACGCTCGATCAGGCCTTCGCTTTCGAGATGGTCCAGCGGCCGGGTGAGCGAGGGCGCCTTGATGCCCAGGATGTCGGCGATCACGCCTTGGCGCAGGCCATCGCCGTAGCGCGACACCGCCACGAGCGGCCAGGTGGTGGCCTCGGACAACCCGAGGTGCGCCACGGCCTTGTTGGCGATGGGGGGATAGCGCGCATTGCAGAAGCTCATGCTGCGGGTGAGTTTGAGCAGCGCTTCTTCGCGCGCGCTGAGCCGCGTATCGGCGGTTGGAGTGGACGAGGAGTTCTTTTTCATTTTAATTAGCTGGCTTACTAATTAGTATAGTGAAATATTTGAAAATTTGCATGACGTGGGGAATCCCGCCGAGGCACTTCCCGTGCGAAGCCGTTACCATGGTCTTTTGACCTTGGAGCGTGTTCACGCGCTCAGCGGGAGTTCCCCATGCCATGGACCACCATCCGCGTTGTCGCAGCCGTGCTCGCCTTGTGCGGATTGGCTGCATGCACCTCTACCACCCCTCACCGCGACGCCGGATCGATGGCCGGCCAGCCCACCGGAGTGACCGTCTTCGGCACGGTGGACATGGGTGTCGGCGGGGTGAAATAGAGACGCCCTGTCCCCCTGTTCTTTTCTTGCCTACAACAACCAAAGGAGATCGAATTGTTCAGTCACATCATGCTCGGCGTCAGCGACCTGGAGCGGTCCAGGCAGTTCTACGACCAGCTGCTGGGGCAGCTCGGCATTGCGCCCGGCGTCGCCAACAGGAACCGTTTCTTCTGGCGCAGCCCCACGGGCACGTTTGCCGTCAGCACACCCATTGATGGCGAGCCGGCCACGGCAGGCAATGGCAGCACGACCGGCTTTGCGGCCTCGTCCGAGGACATGGTGAACCTGTGCCACGCGACCGCCCTCGCGAACGGAGGCGTGACATGCGAGGACCCGCCGGGCTATCGTGGCGAAGGGCCGGGGCGCCTGTACCTGGCCTATCTGCGCGATCCGGATGGCAACAAGATCTGCCTGCTGTACCGTCCGCCCAGGAACATCTGATTCGCACAGGGCTCGCCCGCAGCCGCCGCATTGCGCTGAATACCGCAGCGCGAGCGTGGACGGGCGCGGTCGGGGATACTTGCGTCCCCCATCCAATTCCAGCAGGAGCGTGCGTGCAATCAGCAAGTGAGCAGTGGTTCGACGAAGCCTATTACCAGCGTTTCTATTTCGACAAGAAAACAAGCGTGATCGATGTCGAACATTCGCGCAGGCTGGGCGATTTCGTCTGTTCCTACCTCGCCTACTTGCGGGTGCCGGTGGCGCGTGTCCTCGATGTGGGCTGCGGCATCGGCCTGTGGCGCGAGGCCGTGGCGCGGCACTTTCCCGGGGCCGTGTATCACGGCGTCGAATTCAGCAGCTACCTGTGTGGGCGCTATGGCTGGCAACAGGGGTCGGTCGTGGATTTCCGCAGCGACGAACCCTTCGATCTGGTGATCTGCCAGGGAGTGCTTCCATACCTGAGCCCCTCCGACCTGAAACAGGCGCTGGCCAACCTGGGGCGGCTCTGCCGGGGCGGCCTGTATGTCGAGGCCGTGAGCCGCGAAGATTACGATCGCGGCGTGATCGACGAGGACCTGACCGATCCGCGGCTGTACCGCCACCGTGCCTCGTTGTACCGCCGCGGCCTCGAGGCTGCGCATTTCCAGGAGCTGGGCGGCGGCGTCTGGCTCAGCGAGCGCTGCGAGGTGCCGATGTTTGAACTCGAATGCCGGCAGAGCCAGGCCTGAGGGACACCGTCCCGGCGCGCGAAGGCCTGCATGCCGTGGCGCGGCTGCGCAGGGCGCGCCTTGCGCTCAGCACGCGGCCGTTTCTCGCGCGTGGCGGCCCCAAGGGGCAGCGCTGCGAAGGTTGCCGGCTGCGCCCTTCGCATTGCATCTGCGCCGCGCCGGTTCTTCAGGCCGACGTGCATGCGGGCGTGTGCCTGCTGATGCACGACGCGGAGCCGCTCAAGCCCAGCAACACCGGCTGGCTGATCGCCGACGTGGTGCCCGATACCTTTGCATTCGGCTGGTCGCGCATGGAGGCCAGCGGCGAACTGCTGGCGTTGCTGGATGATCCGAAGTGGCAGCCGTTCGTCGTTTTCCCCGGAGAGTACGCGGATTCGGCGGAGCGTGTCGTGCATTCCCTGGCGCAACCTGGCGGTGCGCCGACGTACCGGGGGGCGACGGCAGGCGTCCGCTCTTCGTGCTGCTGGATGCAACGTGGTCGCAGGCGCGCAAGATGTTCCGCAAGAGCCCGTATCTCGACCGCTTTCCTGTCCTGAGCCTGCACCCCGACCAGGTGTCGGCATACCGGCTGCGGCGTTCCAACCGCGACGACCATTTCTGCACCAGCGAGGTGGCGTCGCTGTGTCTCGAGCTGTCGCAGGACTCCGCGGCATCGCAGGTGCTCGCGGCCTGGCTCGACGTCTTCACGCACAATTACGAGCGGGCGCGCAACCAGCTGCCACCGGACTTCGACGGCCCGGAGCACCGGCGCCTGGGTGCATGCCTCGGCGCCGCGCAGGCGGCCGGCTGACGGACCTCAGTCGACCGCGAACCCGGTCTCGGTCAACTGCAATTCGCCGTAGGGGCCGTCGCGCAGCCAGCCGCGATCCTTCGCGTGCTGCACGGCCTGCTGCAGTTCGGGCTGGCCGATGCCGTGCCGCGTGAGATCGCGGACCAGGTTGTCGGGGCTCATGCCGTCACCCGCGCGCAACCCCTGTTCGTTGATCATGATGAAGAGGATGCGCTTGGCGAGGGTGTCCTCGGAGGAGAGTTCTTTGGAGCTCATGGGTGTTCCGTTCCTGAGACAAGAGACCGTTTTCGACTGCGGCAGCCCAGCGGCCCGTCGAACGCCGTTGTACCGGAAATGGGAAGCGCCGCCTGTCAGCCAAGAGGCTGACCCGCTATCTGGGGTGATGAGCGCCTAGAGCCCTTCGAGCTCCATGTTCACGAGCTTCCAGCCCAACAGTCCATCGCGGCGGAAAATGAAGGCGGTTCCCGGATCCCTCTGGCGGAAGGCGCGGACCTTGCCGAAGCCCTGGTAGTGCAGGGAGAAGCCCTTGCGCTGATCCGCATCGCCGGCTTCGGCCTCACCACCGCGGCTACTACCGGCTGCTGGATCGGCCGCGGGCGCAGGTCCACGCGCCACGCGTCCCGTTTCCATCATCATCATGATCCCGGCGGGGGTCACGAGTTGATCGACCGCCGTGCCGACGACGAGCCCGCCGATGGCCTGACCGATGTTGGCAAGCGGGTTGTCGCTGCCGGGCTCCGCCTTGGGCAGCTTGGAGGCCAGCGAGCGCATGAGCCTACCCTTCATGTTCTCGCGCAGTACGGGAAAGTCGACGAACTCCGAGAGTGCGGCCGAGTCTCCTGCGTCGATGGCCTTCTTGATGGACTGCATCGCGAGATACGGCGACACATAGAGCAGCGTGGCAAAGCCCAGGGCAGCAGCCACGAGCACGGGGAAAACAACGCTCTTTCGATTCTTCATTCCGGGTGATCCTTCCACATCTTCTGCACCCGGCCTTCTGGCCGGATGGGCTGTGCGCATGTTCGCACAGCTTGTGCGGTCCGGCTCGGTGAAAGTCACCCGGCGGGCGGCGTCAGCTGGCCTTGTTCATCCAGTCGGACAGCTCGTCCGCATGGTCCTGCTCCATCTCGAGGATCTGCTCGATCATGCGGCGCGTGGTGGGATCCTTGTCGCCGACCAGCTCGATGATCTGTGTATAGGCCTCGATCGCCACGCGTTCGGCGACCAGGTTGGCGCGGATCATCTCGTGCAGCTCCAGCTGCTCGTTGTAGTCGGCGTGGCTGCGGCGGGTGAGCGTGTCGGGGTTCAGGTCCGGCTCGCCGCCCAACTGCACGATGCGCTTGCAGATCATGTCGGCGTGCTGCTGCTCTTCCACGGCGTGCTGCAGGAACTCACCGGCGATCGCCGGTGACTCCAGGCCCGTGGCCGTGAAGTGGTGACGCTTGTAGCGCAGAACGCAGACCATCTCCGTTGCCAGCGCATCGTTGAGCAGGCGGATGATGTCCTCGCGGTACGGTCCGAAATCGGGCGTGACGGCGCCCTGGTCGAGGCTCTGCTTTGCCGCATCCAGGCGCTTCTGGTCGAGTTGCAGCTTCTGCTTGTTGCTTGAGGTATTTGCCATCGTGAGTTTCCTCTTGTGTTGCGGGGAAAGGGGCTCGCGCGGATATCTGTGGATATCTCTATGTGCGCGGCCGGACTTCCACCGTAGTCGCGGTGCAGGGCTTTGTCTGTGAGACAACGCTGACTTTCGATGACGTACCGCAGCGACAGCAGGTGGCCCCACCGGGGCCAGGGCGAGGTGCGGAGGGTGCCTAGGCAGAGCCAGCGCGCATCTCGATCAACGCGTCCACCGCCACCGCGCCTTCCCCCTCGGAGCCGACGATGACCGGATTCAGGTCGAGCGATGCGAGCTGTCCCTTTGCAGCCACCGCAAAGTCGGCTACTGCCACCGTGAGCCGCGACAGCGCCGCGATGTCCAGCGCGGGCTCGCCACGCAGGCCCTTGAAAAGCGGTGCGATGCGCAGCCGGGCCAGTTCCCGCGTGACGTCGTCGGCCGAGAACGGGGGCAGCAGCACGACGCAGTCGTTGAGTGCCTCGGTGTATTTGCCGCCGTCACCCACCACAATCACCGGGCCGAACACGGGGTCCATGTGGGCGCCCACCATGAACTCGTGCCGCCCCTTGTGCATCGCGGCCACGATGACACCATCGCGCGATGCGTTCAGTGCGTCCATCTTGTGGTCGAAGCGCTCGAACAGAGCCTCCGCCTCCTCGGGCGACGCGACGTCGAGTGCCACCAGGCCGTGTTCCGACTTGTGGGGAATGTCGCGCGAGCAGGCCTTCATCACCACGCGCTGTCCACCTGCGCGGATCTGTTCGAACGCGGCACCGGCCTCTCCTGCGGTCCGGCACAGGTGCATGGAGACCACGGGCACGCCATGCCGTCCCAGCAGCGCCAGGCTGTCGGCCTCGTTCAGGAAGCGGTCGCCCGATGCGGGCCATTGCACGGGGGACGTCGCCAGTGCGGGTGCGGTGCGCGGGCGGCGCATGAGGTCGGTATGCCTGGCCAGCTGGGCCAGCACGCCGATCGCATCCCCCTCGTTCGCGAACGTGGCGATGCCGTGAGCGCGGAACGCCGACGCGACGCTGTCCTGCCAGGCCGCGACGGCGACGGGCTTTCCGGTGCCGGCCTCGAACGCCGCGGCATCGCGTGCGAAACGCTCCACGTCGTAGCCCGCGCCCGCCACCGGAATGTTGATGAAGAAGAGATCGGCGGAAGGGTCCTTGGCGACGGCCGGCAGCACGTCGCCGAACAGGCCGCTGTTGGTGAGCAGCGCGGCCGTGATGTCGATCGGGTTGCTGGTCGTGGCAAAGCCCGGCAGCTTCTGCGCCAGATCGTCCTGCGTGGCAGGCGACAGTTCCGCGAGCGCGAGCTTTTCGTCATCGGCGGCATCGGCCCCCATCACGCAGCTGGCGCCCGAGTTGCTGATCACGACCAGGCGCCGGCCTTGCGGACGCCAGCCTTTCAGGTAGGCCTTTGCGGCACGCACCTGCTCGTGGGGATCGCGCACGCGCAGGATGCCATGCTGGCGCAGGAAGGCGTCGACGGTGCGGTCCTCGTTGGCAAGCGACCCCGTGTGTGACGAGGCGGCGCGCTGCCCGCCGGCCGTTCTGCCGGCCTTGACGGCGACGATCGGAAGGTCGCGCTCGCGCGCCACCGCGGCCGCGCGGGCCAGCAGGTCGGGGTGTGCAATGCTCTCGAGATAGAGCAGCAGCAGCTTCACGTCGGGATCGTGCGCGACAGCCAGCGCCAGTTCGCCCACCGACACATCCACCTCGTTGCCTGTGGCATGGACGTGGCGCACGCCCAGGCCCTGTCCGCGCAGCAGGCCGTAGGCCATCGCGCTCATACCGCCGCTCTGGCTGACGATGCCCACCGGCCCGTCCATGGGCGGCACTTCGATGAACATGGTGGAGAAGCCGGCGATCGCGCCGGTGCCGAAGTTGGCAAGGCCCTGCGTGTTGGGTCCATACAGCCGCATGCCGGCGCTGCGGGCCGTGCGCAGCATGTGCTGCTCGATTTCCTTGCCTTCGGGGCCGGTCTCGCCGAAGCCGGAGGCGATGATCACGGCGGACTTCACGCCCCGTGCCGCGCACTCCTCGACGGCGCTGACCGTCTTGTCGCCACCGACCACGACGAGCGCGAGCTCGGGCACCTCGGGCAGTGCCGACAGAGACGCATAGGAACGGTGGCCCTGGATTTCGTCGCGCGTGGGGTTGATCGGGTAGATCGCTCCCTGGAAGCCGTGCAGGCCCATGTAGTGGATCGGGCGGCCGCCGATCTTGTGGATGTTCTCGGAAGCGCCGATGACGGCCACCGAACGCGGATTCAGCGCGGATTGGAGAAGGTCTTGCATGGAGTTTGTGCTGGTTGGAGCGGGGTCCCGTGGACCCCGCCGATGATTCGCCGGGACGCTCAGTCCACCTTCGCGCCGGATGTCTTGACCACCTTGCCCCACTTCTCCACTTCCGCATTCAGGAAGCTGCCGAAGGCGGAGGGCGTGTCCCACTTCGCGGCAAAGCCTTGTCCGTCGAAGCGTTGCTTCACGTCGGGGCTCTGCAGGACCGTGCGCAGCGCGGCGTTCAGGCGGTCGATCACTTCCTTGGGCGTGCCCGCGGGAGCGAGCATGCCGTTCCAGGCGATGGCTTCGTAGCCAGGCAGGCCGGCCTCGGCGATCGTGGGAATGTCCGGAGCGCTCGGAGAGCGTTCGCTGCTGGTGACGGCAATCGCCTTGAGCTTGCCGCCCTTCACGAACGGCATGGACGAGAGCATGGTGTCGAACATCAGGTCGGCCTGGCCGCTCATCACATCGGTGAGCGCGGGGGCACTGCCCTTATAGGGCACATGGTTCATCTTCACGCCGGCCATCGCGCTGAAGAGTTCGGCGGACAGGTGGGTGGACTGGCCGTTGCCCGACGACGCATAGTTCAGGCCGCCGGGCCTGGACTTGGCAAGCGCGATCAGCTCCTTCACGTTGCTGGCCTGCAGCGTCGGCGTGGCGACGATCACCAGCGGGCCGCTGGTGAGCTGGGAGATCGGCGTGAAGTCCTTGGTGATCGAGTAGTTCAGCTTGGAGAACAGCGACGGGTTGATCGCATGGGCCGTGGTCGCCACCATCAGCGTGTAGCCGTCCGGGGTGCTGCGCGCGACCTGCTCCGCTCCCAGGTTCGCACCGGCACCGGGCTTGTTGTCCACGATGATGGATTGGCCGAGCTGCTCCTGCAGCTTCTGCGCGACCACGCGCGCGACGATGTCGGTCGGGCCTCCGGGCGGGTAGGGGACGACGAGGCGGATCGGCTTGTTCGGATAATCCCCGCTCGCGAACGCGGCCGGTGCGGCGGCGAACGCGCTCAGCGCGGCGGCCGCGAGGGCCAGGCGGGTGGCGCTGCGGCGCGAAATCAACGGTGCTGTGTGGGCCATGGTGGTGTCTCCTGGATGTTGTGATGGGTGTCGGGATGGATGGGGCCGGAAAGGGTTGGCTGCCCGCCTGTCATTGCGGCTCGAAGCGGACCAGCGTGCGCGTGCCATGCTCGAAGCAATGCGCGCGCACCCGCTGCCCGATCTGCATTCCGGCGGCGGCATGGGCCATGAGGCGCGGACCCTCGTCCAGCTGCGCCATGACCAGCGTGTAGGGCGCGAGCGCCCGGAACTCATCGGACGGCGCGCGCGATACCACGGTGACGGCACGCACCGTCGCCAAGCCGCAGGCGTCCTGCCATTGCAGCGATTCGCTGGCACAGCGCTGGCAGGCATAGCGCGCAAGCGTCTGCGCGTGCCCGCAGTCCGTGCAGCGCTGGTAGCGCAGCACGCCTTCGCGCAGGCCTTCGGTGAAGGGGGCGGCCAGCGGCCGAGCCGGGTGATCGAGATCATTCATGGACTGCACTTCCTGTCTCATCGTTCATGGTTCACGCGCAAGCACCAGGCTCACATGCGAGGACATCACGCCGCCGTCCGCGTGGATGAAGGCGCGTTGCGGCGGGCGCGCCAGCTGTCGCTCGCCCGCGAGGCCGCTCATCTGGCGCCAGGCCTCCACCACGTGCGCCATGCCTCCGGCAACGCCGCAATGGCCATAGGAGAGCAGCCCGCCGTGCGTGTTCAGCGGCAGGGCGCCGCCGCGCTCGAAGTCGCCCGCACGCAGCCGGGCCGCGGCACCGGCGCGCGGCGCGAAGCCGATTTCCTCCAGCAGCATGACGAGGGTGATGGTGAACGAGTCGTAGATACCCAGGTAGTCGAAGTCGCCGACCTGCATGCCAGCCTCGGCAAGCGCCGCGCGTGCCGCGTCCGACGCGCCGCAGCGCATCACGTCGTCCATCGCCGTCAGATGCTGGTGGCGGTGCGCCTGGCCCGCGCCGCGCATCTGCACCGCCGCGTGCTTGCCCGGCTCTGCGGAGACGACCAGTGCCATCGCGCCATCGGAGATCGGACAGCAGTCCATCAGCGAGAGCGGGGAGGCGATGGCCTTGCTGGCCAGCACGTCCTGCACCGTGATCGGCGTGCGCAGGTGCGCATCGGGATGCGTGATGGCGTGCCGGCGCATCAGCACGGCGAACTCAGCGAGGTCGGCGGAGCTCACCCCCGTGCGCTGCATGTACTCCGATGCCATGAGCGCGTAGTAGGCCGGCACGGACGCGCCATTGGGCACCTCGAAATCGGCATCGCCGACCTGGGCGAGCGTCTGGATGGAGCTGTCGCGCGACTGGCCGGAAAGCCGGTTTTCTCCGGCGACCACCAGCACGTTGCGGCAGCGGCCCGAGCGCACGAGCTCGCGCGCGGCCATCAGCATGGCGGCACCCGTTGCGCCCCCGAGCTGCATGCTGTGCGCATAGTCCGGCGACAGTGCGAAGCGCTCGCAGAACAGCGTGGAGAGCATCAGGTGCGGGAGGGTGGTGGCATAGCCGCAGAGCACGCCATCGATGCGTGATCGTTCGAGCTGCGCGCTGTGCAGCGCCTCGCGCGCGGCGTCGGCCATGAGGTCGAGCGCGCCGCGGCCTTCGTGCCGGCCGAACGGGGTGCCACCGGCGCCCCGCAGGTAGGCCGATGGGGTGGATGCTTGCATGCGGTCTGTCTCCTTGGTGTTGTCTGGATGGGCCTGCCGTCAGTCGGCGCGTCGCTCGCCGCCGGGTTTCAGCGCGCCCACGCGGTGTGCCGTTCTCGCGCCGGGCCGCGTCGCCTCGGACCAGCGCACCTGGCACTGCATGGCCTCGTGCATCAGGGCCTGGCCCATGGCTGCTTCGCGCGTGAGGATCCGGTCATTGAGCGCCGCGATGCTGATGGCAGCCACCGGACGGCCATGCGGGTCGAGGATCGGCACCGCGATGCCGCCCATGCGTTCGACCACCACGTCCAGCAGCACCGCATAGCCGCGAGTGCGCGCCTGGTCGATGCGCTCGTGCAGCAGTTCGGCCGTGATGCGTGGATAGCGCTGCAGTTGCCCGAGCAGGATGTCGATGGCCGCTTCGCGCTCGGCCTGCGGCAGCCAGGCGAGCAGCGCCAGGCTCCCGGCTCCCACGCCCAGCGGACGGCGGCTGCCCACGCGCAGGTAGTTGGCGCGGATCGGGTAGGTGCCTTCCTCCACGTCGATGCACAGTGACTCGATGCCGCTCGGGATCGACACCACGGCGCTGTCCTCGAACTGGCCGACCAGGCGCATGAGGCTGGGGCGCACGATGGGACGCGGATCGAAGCGCCGCAGTGCGGCAGCGCCGAGCACCATCAGCTCAGGGCCGAGGTTGAATTGCTTGGTGAGCGGGTCGCGCGTGACGAATCCATCACGCACCATCATTTCCAGCAGGCGCAGCGCTGTGGCCTTGTCGAGATCGGCTGCTGCCGCGATGTCCGTCAGCCGCGCATTGGCACCCTCGGACATCACGCGCAGGACACGCATGGCGCGCTCCACCGACGACACGCTGGTGCCGGAACTGCGGGTCACGATGGCCTTGGGCTTGGATAGGGGCGCTGTTCTGGTGGGCTCTGGCATGTTGGTTTCCATGGATGAAACACAAACGATGAGCCAATGTAGAAATAGTGGGCCTTCAGGTCAAAAACTTCTTTGCGAGTTTTGGAGAGTGAAATTTTTGCTGCGATGCAGAACAGGAATTTATATAGATTAGATCTATTGATTTGTCAGTTCAATGCCTTTTGTGCTGATTGTCTCTGTTCCGCTCTTCATTGTTTCAATGAGATACATGTGGCTTGTATCAAGAGATTTTTGCTACCAGATTTGAAGCGCGAGAGCGATTGTTAACAAGATGCTCCACGGATAGGCGATAGCTTGTGTAAAAAATAGCATTCACCTATTCAATTTTAATATCTTGTAGGTGCATGCTATGCAAAGAGTCGTTCGCAACATCGCTGGTCTGCTGGTGGCGGGAGGCACGCTGGCCGCGGCTGTCTGTCTGCCCGCCCTGGCGCGCACGGAAGCCGGCGTGCCCGTGGTCGAGGCGAAGCCGGTGTCGATTCCAGCGCAGGCAAGCCCGTCGGCGGTCTTTGCCAACAAGGTTTCGGTGGGAGGGCGCACGGTGCAGCTCAACGGCTCCGGCACGCGGTTCAAGGCGGTGTTTCAGGTCTATCGCGCCGCGCTCTACACCGAAAAGCCCGCGCTGCAATATGGCGACCTGGCCGGGGAAGGCGAGGCCAAGCGCATCCATTTGGTCATGCTGCGGGAGGTGAATGCCAACGAACTGGGCAGCATGTTCGTGCGCGGTATCCAGGAGAACATGGACAAGGCTGCGGCAGCACGCCTGATGCCGGCGATGCTGCGCATGTCGGCACTGTTCAGCGAATACAGGCGGCTCGATGCCGGCGACTCCATCACGCTCGACTGGGTGCCCGGCAAGGGAACGGTGGTGTCCGTGCGCGGCGTCCCCGCTGCGGACCCAATTCCCGAGGCGCAGTTCTATCATGCGCTGGCAGGCATCTGGCTGGGAGCGACACCCGCGGACTGGAAGCTGCGCGATGCGATGCTGGGCGTGAAGGCCACGACCGATACGGCCAACAGGAACTGATCGCGTGGCGCGCGGCACCCCATCTTCCTGAGTGAAGGCCGTCAGGTCGTCAACATGCTCTTACATGCGGGAGCCAGGGGGCAGCCCTGTGGCGCGACAATGTGCCGCATGTTTCCCTCGCGCACCTTGCATGGGTGCGATACCGCTTCGTATGAGATCCGCTCCTTTGCCTTCGGGCGTTGTTGTTGACGTGGCCGCCTGCACGCGGCGTCGATGGTTGTTCTCGGGCCTGCTGGCTGGCGGGGTGTTCCTGTCGGGATGCGCGGCGTCGCCCGGCGTGCTCGCCCAGCAGGGGTACACGATCTCGCAGGCACAGATCCAGGGCGCGGTGGCACGCAAGTTCCCGCGCAGCTACGGCATGGGCGGACTCGTCAACCTGGCGCTGGCGGACCCGAGGATCCGGCTGAAGCCCGAACACGACCAACTGAATGCGGTGATCGCGGTGGTGGCATCGGGGCCGCTGTTGCAGGGGCGTTCGTACAACGGCGCACTGGATGTGGACTTTTCGCTGCGCTACGAAGCCTCCGACCGAACACTGCGGGCGACCCGGCTGCAGCTCAACGGCCTGCGCATGGAGGGTCTCACGCCAGCGGCGGAGCAGATGCTGCAGCAATACGGCACGACGCTGGCCCAGCGGTCACTGCAGGAGGTGGTCCTGCATCAGCTGAGCGAGCAGGACCTCGCGCTGACCGACGGGCTGGGCCTGGAGCCGGGTCAATTCACCGTGACGGACAAGGGACTGGTGGTGCAGCTCAAGCCGAAGAACGCACTTTGATGGCGTCCTTTCGGATGTCTGCGCATGGTTCGTGACACTGTCCTACGCGGCGCGGCGCGCGTGGCTGTTACAAACAGGTTCACAGAGCGTCGGGCGTGGCGCTCCGCCAGGCAGAAAGAGACGAAGAAAGAGATGTATTGCCCATGAGAACACAGACAAGCCATGAGGGTTCGCAACGGACGGTGTCTTCTCGCCGTTCTTCTTCATCGCTCGAACAGGAGCAGGCCGCGCATCGCCGGCTGGTGGTGGTCATCGTCGGGGCGTCCAGCGGCATCGGCCATGCGGCCGCCGTGGCGTTCGCACGGCGCGGCGCGCGGCTGGTTCTGGCCGCACGCAGCGCGGACACCCTGGCGCCGGTCGTGACCGAGTGCATCGCGGAGGGGACCTCGGCGCTGGGCATCCCGACCGATGTGACGGATGCCGATGCGGTGCGCAAGCTGGCGGATCGCGCCATCAGCCACTATGGCCACATCGATGTGTGGGTGAATGCCGCCGGCGTCGGTGCCGTAGGGCGCTTCGATGGCGTGCCGCTGTCGGCCAGCCGCAGGGTGATCGAGTCGAACCTGATGGGGCACCTGCACGGCGCGCATGCGGCGATCCAGCATTTCCGCGAGACCGGCAGGGGCCTGCTGGTCAACCTCAATTCCATGGGTGGTTGGGTCGGCACGCCGTTCGCGGCCGCCTACAGTGCCAGCAAGTTCGGCGTGCGCGGCCTCTCCGAGAGCCTGCGCGCCGAGGTGGCCGATCTGCCGAATGTCCACATCTGCGACGTGGCGCCCACGCTGGTGGACACTCCCGGCCTCGCCAACGGAGCGAACTACACGGGCAGGCGGCTGCGTATGCCGCTGCCCATGCTCGATCCGCGCCGCGTGGCACAGACGATCGTGGCGCTTGCGTACTCGTCGCACCCGCGTCCGGTGACGTGGCTCGGGGCCGCCGCGCTGCCCGGTCGGGTCGCGCACGCCGTATCGCCCACGTTGGTCGGCAAGGTGATGAACTGGTTCGGTGCGCGTGGCCTGCGCCACGCGGAGCCTGCTCCCTTGAGCGATGGAAATCTCTACGAGCCTTCCGTCGACACCGGCATCGATGGCGGCGTGCGCAGTGCGCGCACCGAAGCCGCGACGGCCGCCATCGTGCTGGGCACGGTGGGGCTGGCGATCGGCTGGTGGGTGGGCAGCCGCACCCGGCGCTGAGCGGCTTTCCCGGGGGTGACCCCACTCGCGATCCATGCCCTATAGCCAGGGTATGGATCCGGCACTACCATGTGTGATGTCTGCTTGACTCAGCCAGGAGCGCATCATGATTGAGCCACCAGAGATCATCGACATATCGCTGTGCCGCTTCACGGCCGTGATTCCGGTGCGCTGCACGCGCGAGGAGATCCAGCTCGTGATGGGCCGAGGCGTACGCGAACTGCTCGACGCGGTGCGCGAACAGGGTGCGGCGCCCATTGCGCCGCTCTACACCCATCATCTGCGGCGACCCACGGACAGCTTCGACTTCGAGATCGGCATTCCGGTCGATCGTTCGGTCCACGCCTGCGGGCGCGTGCTGCCCTCGGAGTGGCCGGTCATGCGCGTGGCACGCACCGTGCACTGCGGGCGCTACGAGGAATTGCCCGGTGCATGGGGCGCATTCAAGGAGTGGATCGTGGCGCACGGGCTGGCCGTGACCCCCGATCTCTGGGAGTGCTACGTGACCGGTCCTGAGCGCGGCTCCGATACGCGGCTCTGGCGCACCGAACTGATTCAGCCGCTGGCAGGCTGAATCAGGCAGGCTGCGGGGCGTCCTGTGCCAGTTGCTCCGCCAGGAAGTCGACCACGGCACGCACGCGCGGCGCAAGCGACCGGCCGCCCGGATACAGCAGATAGAAGCGATCCTCCTCGGACTGCCGGTGGAACTGCGTGAGCAGCGGCACCAGCCGGCCCGCCTGCAGGTCGGCGGCAATGTTGAAGTGCGCCAGCCGTACGATGCCCAGTCCCTGCAGGGCCAGCGTGCGCAGCAGCTCGCCCTGATTGGCGCCGATATGGCGCGGAATGTCCACGGCCTTGACGTCGCTGCCGTCCTGGAAGGTCCAGTTGTTCCATTGCGTGCGGATGGTGAAGTTCAGGCAGCGGTGGTGCCGCAGTTCCTGGGGTTCGGCGGGGCTGCCGAAGCGCTCCAGATAGGACGGTGCGGCGGCGATCACCCAGGGGCGCAGCATCAGCGGGCGGCCCACCAAGGTGAGCTCGGTGGGCTGCCCGCTGTGGATGGCCACGTCGAGCCCCTGCCGGATGAAATCGGCACGCTCGGTGCCCAGCACGAAGTCGAGCCGCAGCCTGGGGTGCCTGTCCATCAGCAGCGGCAGGCGCGGCGCGATCAGGTACTTGGCCGTGGTCAGCGCGGTGTGGATGCGCACCACGCCCGAGATGTCCGCGGCGCGCAGGTGCACGGCGTCTTCCGCATCCACCATGGCGCGCACCACGTGCATGCCGGCCTCGCGAAAGCGCTCGCCCTCCTGCGTGAGGCGGATGGTGCCCGCGATGCGCTCGAACAGCCGCACGGACAGACGCTGCTCCAGCCGCGCGATCAGCTTGCTCACGGCGGACGGCGTCATCTCCTGCTTGCGTGCGGCGGCTGAGAAGCTGCCCTCGTCGACCACGCTCAGAAAGACCGAGATTTCAGCGTATTTGTCCATGATGCAAGGGTAGCTGTGAATTGAATTCATAGCTACTGGTCTTGCGAACGCATTGTTGAACAAAGAGCGGATCTTCAGAATGGCCTGAAATGAAGGAGACAACGCTGATGAACGACATGAGTGACGTTGATGGCGGGCGCACGCCGCGCAGCAGGACGCTGCGCATCGGCTCGGGTGCCGCATGGTGGGGCGATCGCGTGGAGCCCGCGGGGCTGAATGCGGAGCAGGGCGATCTCGACTATCTGTGCTTCGAGACCATGGCGGAGGCCACGGTCTCCGCGGCGCAGGTGCGCGCGCGGCGCGATCCCTCGTTCGCGGGCTACGACACCTATCTCGACGACCGCATGCGGGCGGTGCTGCCCGCGTGCATGCGGCGCGGCACGAAGATCATCTCCAACCAGGGATGGATCAACCCGCAGGGCGCGGCCGAACGCATCACGGCGCTGCTGCGCGAGATGGGCATCGAAGGCGTGAAGGTGGCCGCGGTGAGCGGCAGCATGATCACCGACCGCGTGCTCTCGCTTGCACCGACCATCCTGGAGAACGGCCAGCCCACCGCCACGCTTCGGGACACGCTGATCTCCGCCGAGGCCTACATGGGCGCGGAGCCGATCGTGCAGGCGCTTCGCGAAGGCGCGCAGATCGTGGTGACGGGCCGCGTGGCCGATCCTTCGCTGTTCCTCGCGCCGATGATGTACGAGTTCGGCTGGAGTGCGCTTGACCACGAGAAGGTCGGCGCGGGCAGCGGCATCGGCCATCTCATGGAATGCGGTGCGCAGGTGACGGGTGGCTACTTCAGCGACCCGGGCCTGAAGGACGTGCCCGAACCCTGGAACTTTGCCTTTCCCATCGCCGAGGTCGAGGCCGACGGCAGCGTCGTGATCGCGAAGGTCGCGGGTTCGGGCGGCGCGATCACCCTGCAGACCGTGAAGGAGCAGATGCTCTACGAAGTACATGATCCGGCGAACTACATCACGCCGGACGTGGTCGTCGACTTCACCCGGGCGCGGCTCGAACAGATCGGAGCGGACCGTGTGCGCGTGACCGGGCTGACCGGCAAGCCGCGCACGTCCACGCTCAAGGTCTCGATGGGCTGCACCGAAGGCTTCATCGGCGAGGACATGTTCTTCTACGCCGGCCCGGGCGCGCTGCGCCGCGCACAGCTGGCCAGGAGGATCCTGGAGGAGCGCTTCAGGATCGTGAAGCTCGAGGCGGAGGACATGCGCATCGATTTCCTGGGACTCAATGCCATCCACGGCGCCGCGACGCCGGCCGATGCGCCCGAGCCCTACGAGGTGGCCGTGCGCGTCGCGGCCAGGACGAAGACGCGCGAGCAGGCGCTGAAAGTGGGCCGCGAGGTCGACGGCATGGCGGTGTCGGGCGTGGCCCATACCGGCAAGCGCGTGCCGCACCAGGACCGCACGCGCGAGGTGATTGGCGTCTGGTCATCGCTGGTGGCGCGCGAACAGGTGACGCCGCAGATCGACTATTTCATCAGCTGAGCCGGAAAGGAGCCAACCGACATGTCATCCACGAAGAAAGTGCTGCTCGAACAGGTGGCCCACACGCGCTCGGGCGACAAGGGCAACACCTCGAACATCGCGGTATTTGCCTATGAGCCCGCGCTCTATCCCCTGCTCAAGGAGCAGCTCACGGCCGAGCGCTTCAAGGCGTTTCACCGCACGGCCATCACCGGCGATGTGCTGCGATACGAGGTGGACAACCTCCACGCGCTGAACTTTGTCGCCCATGGCGCGCTCGGCGGCGGCGTCTCGCGCAGCCTGTCGCTGGACAACTACGGCAAGGCGTTGTCGGCGGCGATTCTGGGCTTTGAAATTGAGGTGCCGCAGGCGCTGCTGTCATGCCTGAGAACACGCCAGCCGGCGTCCCCTCAAGGGCATGCCGATGCGGGCGCCGGGCAGCCGTGAACCGCCATGACACCACGAAGATAAAAAGGAGACAGGCACCATGTTCCAAACCCGCAGGCGCACCATGCTGCGCCACGTCGCGGCGGCGTATCTCGCCGCCAGTTCCTTTGCCGCCTTTGCGCAGGCCGTGTACCCCAGCAAGCCCGTGCGCATCATCGTTCCGTACCCGGCGGGCGGCACGACCGACATCATCGCGCGCATCGCGGCGAACCAGCTGACCGAGCGGCTCAAGCAGTCGTTCATCGTCGAGAACAAGGCCGGTGCGAGCGGCGCCATCGGCTCGCAGGCGGTGGCGCAGGCGGCGCCCGACGGCTATACGCTGGTGATGGCGACGGCCAGCTCCCACGGCATCAACTCGGCGCTGCAAAAGAGCCTGCCATACGATGCGGTGAAGGACTTCGCGCCGATCACCGTGGTGGCGAACACACCCAACATCATCATCGCCAACCCGGCTGTGCCGGTGAAGAACCTGCAGGAGCTGATCGCACTGGCGAAGAAGGAGCCCGGCAGGATCAACTTCGGCTCCACGAGCGCGGGCGGCTCGCCGCACATGAGCGCCGAGTTGCTCAAGATGATGGCCGGCATCGACATGACGCATGTGCCCTACAAGGGGGCCGCGCCCATGCTGACCGACCTGATCGGCGGGCAGGTGCAGATCGGCTTCGACAACCTGCCATCGAGCATCGGGTTCGTGAAGAGCGGCAAGGTGCGTGCGCTGGCGGTGACCACCGCCCGGCGCTGGCCCGGCGCGCCGGACATTCCCACGGTGGCCGAGAGCGGCGTGCCGGGGTACGAGGTTTCCGGCTGGTTCGGGTTGCTGGCACCCGCGGGCACGCCCAGGGAGATCCTGAACAAGCTGCAGGGCACCATCGCCGAGGCGGTGAAGTCGCCCGAGGTGGCCAAGCAGCTCAACGACCTCGGGGCGGAACCCGTCGCCAACAAGCCGGAAGTCTTCGCGCAGGAGATCAAGGACGATGTGGAGAAATGGCGCAAGGTGGTGAAGACCACGGGCGTGAAGCTCGATTGACCGTGTTGCCCGTGTGCCGCGCGGCAACCGTAGAATCTCGCCCATGAACATCACCAAAGACACAGCCGTCACGCTGCACTACAAGATCGCGGATCCCGTCACCGGCAAGCCGCTGGATTCGGGCGATGTGGCCTATCTGCATGGCGGATACGAGAACATCTTCCCGAAGGTCGAGGCCGCCCTTGAGGGACAGGCCGCGGGATTTGCCGCCACCATCGACCTGGCCGTGGCGGACGCCTTCGGCGAGCGCGACGAAAGCCTGGTGCGCGTGATTCCCAAGAGCGAGTTTCCCCCCGGGGTCAAGGTGGGCGGACAGCTCCAGGGCCCCGGCAATGATGGTCACATGACGGTCTTCAACGTCGTGAAGATCAAGGGCCCCGAGGTGCACCTGGATGGCAACCATCCGCTGGCCGGCAAGCCGCTGCGCTTTGCCGCCACGGTAACCGAGGTGCGCGCCGCGACACCGGAAGAGATCGCGCACAGGCACGTGCACGGCGGCCACGGCCACCATCACTGAGCCGAACCGGTCTTTGCTCTTCAAGGGCCGAAGCGTGCAGTCATGCATGCTTCGGCCCTTTTTCATCGCCGGGCCGCCCCAAGATGAAAAGCGCCCCTCTCGGAGGGGCAGCGGCCACACGCAGTGGGCAAGCGTGGGGAGCCATTTTCATCGCCGGGCCGCCCCAAGATGAAAAGCGCCCCCTCGGGGGGCAGCGGACCATGCGAAGCAGGGGGGCGTGAGGGCCATTTTTCATTCAAGGTCGGCATGGCCCTGACGGCGCACAAGGCCGTGGCGACGTCCATGCGCTACCTTCACACCGAGGACAAGCCGGTGCGCGAAGCGGCTGAACCGAAGACGTACGTCTTGCACTGCTTCCAGAAGAAAACGCAGGCGACCAGTCAGCGGGACAAGGACATCGCTACGGCGCGTTACCGCGCCGTGGTCAACGCAAGAAAGGCCACGCCATGAAGATTGACACCGAAATCCGCCATGTCACAAGGCCCGGTGCGAACCTGTTCTTGGAACTGGGCTTTTCGGCCGACGAAGCCAAGCGGCTGCAGGCGGCGTCGCGCCAGCAGATCAATGACACGCGATTGCTCAAGGAGCAACTGATGTCAGAGCTGGCCGAGTGGATCGCGCAGCATCACCTGAAGCAGGCCGAGGCAGCGGAGATCCTGATGGTGTCCCGCCCGCGTGTGTCCGATGTGGTGAACAAGAAGACGACGAAATTCACCATCGACACGCTGGTGGAAATGCTCAGCCGCATCGGCAAGCCGGTTCGACTCGCGGTGGGCTGATGCAGGCTCCGGGGTTCAGCCTAAGCCATTGGGTTGTTTGAGTTTTTTCCCATTTCAACGCTGCCGCAGCAGCGCGCGGCGCAGCAGGCGCGAAGCGCGATCGCGAATCTGGAAGGGGCTGTGGCCCGGCAGCGGCTGCACCTTGGCGCGCTCGCAGGCGAGCAGGAAGTCGTCCAGGATCGGCCTGGCGTCGAGGATGCTGCCGTCGTGTGCACGGAACTCGGGATGCCACTGCGTTGCCGCGATATAGCCATGGCCCTGCGTGGGGTGGCGGCGGATGGCTTCGGGCACGCCGTCGGGATAGCTCCAGGCCTCGATGTCGAAGCCCGGCGCGATCTGCTTGATACCCTGGTGGTGGATGCTGTTGACCTTGACCTGGCCCATCTCCGGGTACATGCGCGCAAGCCGCGTGTTGGGCACGATCTCGATGTCGTGGAAATGCTGGTCGTAGGTGATCGGGTCGCGGTGCTGCTGCGCGCCCGGGTGCTGAGTCTCGATGTCCTGGTAGAGCGTGCCGCCGAAGGCCACGTTGATGAGCTGCAGGCCCCGGCATACGCCGAAGATCGGCTTGCCCACCTGCTCGAAGGCCTCGACCACGGCAAGGTCGTAGAGATCGCGGATGCGGTCGCCAAGCCATGCATCCTTGAGCGGCTCTTCCCCGTAGCTGCCGGGCCAGACGTCGGCCCCGCCATGCATCACCACGCCGTCCAGCCACTCGGCATAGTGGCTCAGCGTGACATCGCCGAGCGCCGTCTCTCCGGTGGGACAGGGCACCATCACCACCATCGCGCCGGCCGACATGATCCAGTGCGCAATGGTCTGCTCGACGTATTGCAGCGTCTTGTTCGTGAACAGCGGGCGATAGGGGTCTGCATGCGAAAAGCAGGCGGAGAGGCCGATCTTCAGGCGTTGGTCAGAACGGGGGCTGGTCATGTTTTTCCGATCCTTCTACTCTTCCTGTGTACAAAGCGGTTCGAGGTGCACAGCCGCACGAAGGTTTCCGCCCCTTTGTAACACGGCTCGCATCCCGCCCATGGACGGTGCGGTTATCCGGGAAAGCGAGTGTTGTCCGTTGCCGAGTTGATGCGCGTCAAGCGCTATGCTGTAGTTGCTGGCAAGATGCAGCAGATCCAATGACCTATTGGATTGTTAATTTCGATACAGGAGAAGTTGATGCAAGTGCAAGTCCACACCAACGACAAGATCCAGGGCGGCGAATCCTTGGCGCAATGGGTGCAGCAGGAAGTCTCCAGTCGGCTCGCACGCTTCAAGGAAAGCATTACGCGCGTGGAGGTGTTCTTCTCGGATTCCGACGGCCATGCCAAGGCGGGCGGCCAGGACAAGCGCTGTGTGATCGAGGCGCGCCCGGCGGGACGCCAGCCGGTGGCGGCCAATGCCGATGCACCGAAGGTGGCCGAGGCCCTGAATGCGGCGATCGACAAGCTGCTGCGCGGATTGGAGGCCGATCAGGGCCGAGCGCGCGACAAGAACAATCGCGAGACCATTCGCGATGGCGAGCAACCTTAACGATTTTTTTCTTCTGTTGTCTTTGTAACGCTGAACGCCCGGGGTGGGAGCTCCGGGCGTTTTTGCTTTTGTTTTCTTGTCTCAGAACGAGCTCCCGGGTGTCCGCAGAAACGCCTCTTCTTCCGCGGTGCTCGCTCTCCCCAGCACCCGATTGCGATGCGGATAACGCCCGAACCGGTCGACGATCGCCTTGTGGCGCTCGGCAAAGTCCAGATTGACGGGATTGCCCAGGGCGGTGAACTGGCGGATTGACTCCTGTTGCACCACGGCCGATTCGCTGTGCATCAGCGGCATGTAGGCGAATGCGCGTTGCGCCTCGGTGAAATCGCGGTCCAGGCCCAGTGCGATGATCTCCTGCGTGAGCACGAGCGCCATGCCGTCTTGCGCGAAGGCGCGGGGCGTATCGCGCCAGACGTTGCGCGAGAACTGGTCGAGCACGAGGATTTCGGCGAGGCGTCCGAGGGCATCGCTGCGCCAGTGCCAGAGCTCTCCGCGTGCGCCCTGATCGAGTACGCCGCCGAAGTGCTCCTGGATGGCGCGGTCGAATGCGTCGTCCTTGGCAAACCACTGCTGCGGCGTGGATTCCTCGAACCAGAAACGGATGACGGCCTGGGCCGTGGGGTCATGTGCTTGTGCTTGTTGGGTCGTCATGGCCCCACTGTAGCGCGTCCGGGCGCCCTGCGCGCCCCCAGGTCAACGGCGTGAGCGCAGGTTGCCGTTCTCGTCTGCGATCACGATCTCCACGCGGCGGTTCATTGCCCGGCCCTCGGGCGATGCGTTGTCCGCCACCGGGAACTCCTTGCCGTAGCCCCGCACCGTGATGCGGTCGGGCGCGACACCACGGGTGACCAGCGCACTCTGCACGGCCGCCGCACGGCGCTCGGAGAGCTTCTGGTTGATGGCGTCGGTTCCCACGCTGTCGGTGTAGCCCTCGATCAGCAGCTTGCGGCTCGGAAACTCGGCCAGGAACTGGGCCAGCTTGTCCAGGCGCGGTGCCGCCTGCGAGGTGAGGTCGGCCTTTCCGAACTCGAACAGCACGTCGCCGAGTGTCACCAGCAGGCCGCGCTCGGTCTGCTTGGCCTGCAGGTCGTTGAGCTGGCCTTGCAGGTCCTTCACCTGTGCCTGTGCGGCCTGCGCCTGCTGGCGTGCCTGCTCTGCAGCGGTGGCATTGGCGGCGGCGGCCGCGCGGGCCTGTTCTGCCTGCATCTGCGCGCGTGCCGCAGTGCCCTCGAGGCGCTGGCGCTCGGCATTCACGCCGGCCTGCTTGATGTCGGCGTCGAGCTGGCGGGTCTGCGCCACGTTCTGCGCGATCTGCGCACGTTGCAGTGCGAGTTCGGAGAGATGGGTGGCCTCGGCTGCATCGGCGTCGCGGGTCCATGCGTTGTCGGCCTTGGACAGGGTGTCGGTCGCGTTCTTGAGTTCGAGCGGTGCCAACTGCACGACCTTGGGGTCGTTCATGGCCGTGCTCACGGCGGCGCGAGCCTTCTGCAGGGGCTCGAGCGGCGCATTGCGCGTCGCGCAGGCGGTCAGCAGGGAGAGGCTGGCCACGCCGGCGGCCACCATGCCGATGCCGCGCATGGTGCGGGGGCTGCGGTGCTTCAGAGAGAGGAGTTGATGAGTGATGGGCTGCTGCATGTGTGTTCCTTGTTCCATGGGGCTGTGCGATGGGCGGATCGGCCAGGATCAGCGCACGGCGCCGGAGCCGGGCTTGGGCAGGGCCTGGTAGCCGCGCTCCACTTCCTGCAGGCGCGAGCGGTTCTCGGCGGCCTGTGCCTTGGACTCGGCCAGGCGGGCCTCGGCCTCCGCAGACTCGGCATAGCGACGGGCCTCGGTGTAGTCCTTCTTGTCCATGGCGCTCTGGGCCTTCGCCCACAGGTCGCGTGCGCGCTGCAGCTCCAGCGGGGCATGGGCGGTCACTTGCGGCGCGGCGGAGACACGCGCGATGGCGCTTTGTGCGACGGCCATCTCGCCCGTGGGTGCCGGGACCGAGGAGCAGGCGGACAGGGCGCCCAGCATGAGGGCAGCGGCCGCTCCGCGAAGCAGGAAGGTGGTGTTGTTGTGCATGGAAGGCTCTCCTCGTGTGATGTTGTGGCGAGAAACAGCGGATCTCGCTGTGCCTTCCATTTTTTCGTGGAGCGGCAACGTATCCGGGTAGGCCCTTTCTGGCCATCCCTGTCGGAGTCGGGAGATCGATAGGGTGGAGCTAGTCCTACGTGAATTGTTAATTACCAGAAGCTATGGAGCAGACATGAAAAAAGCGCCCGGAGGCGCTTTTCCTTGTACAGGGACGGTGACGAGGGCTTACTTGCCGGCCATCACGCGAACCATCTCGAGGCACTTGTTGGAGTAGCCCCATTCGTTGTCGTACCAGGAAACGACCTTCACGAAGGTACCGTCCAGGGCGATGCCGGCGTCGGCGTCGAAGATCGACGTGCGGGTGTCGCCACGGAAGTCGGTGGCCACCACCTTGTCTTCGGTATAGCCCAGCACGCCCTTGAGCGCGCCTTCGGACTGGGCCTTCATCTCGGCCTTGATTTCCTCATAGGTGGCTGCCTTGTCGAGCTCCACGGTCAGGTCGACCACGGACACGTCGGATGTGGGCACGCGGAAGGACATGCCGGTCAGCTTCTTGTTCAGCTCGGGAATCACCACGCCCACGGCCTTGGCTGCGCCCGTGCTCGACGGAATGATGTTTTCCAGGATGCCGCGGCCGCCGCGCCAGTCCTTGTTGGACGGGCCGTCCACGGTCTTCTGCGTGGCGGTGGCAGCGTGCACCGTGGTCATCAGGCCGCGCTTGATGCCCCACTTGTCATGCAGCACCTTGGCCACGGGAGCCAGGCAGTTCGTGGTGCACGAGGCGTTGGAGATGATGGCCTGGCCGGCATAGGTCTTGTGGTTCACGCCATAGACGAACATCGGGGTGTCGTCCTTCGAGGGCGCCGACAGCAGCACCTTCTTGGCGCCTGCAGCGATGTGCTTCTCGGCGGTGGCCTTGTCCAGGAACAGGCCGGTGGACTCGATCACGATGTCGGCGCCGACATCGTTCCACTTCAGGTTCGCAGGGTCGCGTTCCTGCGTGAGGCGGATCTTCTTGCCGTTCACGATCAGCGTGTTGCCTTCGACCTTCACGTCGCCCTTGAAGCGGCCGTGCACCGAGTCGTACTGCAGCATGTAGGCGAGGTAGTCAGGCTCGAGCAGGTCGTTGATCGCCACGACTTCGATGTCGGAGAAGTTCTGCACTGCGGAGCGCAGCACGTTGCGGCCGATGCGGCCGAAGCCGTTGATACCAATCTTGATCGTCATAGTTGTGCCTCAAAAGTTAAGTCGATTACAAAACCTGAAATCCTGCAGCGCAGTCGCCTGCGCTGCCGATGGATGAACCCATGCCTGCCGGCGCTCAGCGGGCGCGCTGCAGTGCCGCCTCGACGGTCTGCGCAACGTTTTCCGCTGTGAAGCCGAAGTGCTTGAACAGCACGCCAGCGGGAGCGGATTCGCCGAAGGTGTCGATGCCGACCACGGCGGCGCAGCCGTACTTCCACCAGAAGTCGGTCACGCCCATCTCCACGGCGACGCGCGGCAGGCCCTCGGGCAGCACGAGCTTCTTGTACTTGGCCTCTTCGCGGTCGAAGGTGGTCGTGCTGGGCATGGAAACCACGCGCACAGGGATCTTCTTCTCGGCAAGGAGCTTTTGCGCGGCCACGGCGAGCTGCACTTCGGAGCCGGTCGCGATGATCACGGCCTTGGCTTTCCTGGCCAGGCCCACGTCGGCGGGCTCGGACAGCACATAGGCGCCGCGCGAGATGTCGCCCAGGTCCTTCTTGGCAAGGTAGGGCAGGTTCTGGCGCGACAGCAGCATGGCAGTCGGCTTGTTGCGGTTGGACAGCGCCACGCTCCAGGCGACGGCGGTTTCCGCGGTATCGGCAGGACGCCACACGTCGAGGCCGGGAATCAGGCGCAGGCTCGCGGCGTGCTCGATCGACTGGTGAGTCGGGCCGTCTTCACCGAGGCCGATGGAGTCGTGCGTGAACACGTGGATCACGCGCTGCTTCATCAGGGACGCCATGCGGATCGCATTGCGGCTGTAGTCGCTGAACGTGAGGAAGGTGCCGCCGTAGGGGATGAAGCCGCCATGCAGCGCGATGCCGTTCATCACCGCGGCCATGCCGAATTCGCGCACGCCGTAGTTGATGTGGCGGCCGCCGACCTTGACGGTCTCGTCCCCGAGCTGCACTTCGACCTGCACCACGTCGCCGTTCTCGGCGAAGCGCAGGGCAGGCGTGCTCTTGGTGTTGGTGAGGTTGGAGCCGGTCAGATCGGCGCTGCCGCCCAGCAGCTCGGGCAGCTTGGCGGTGAAGGTTTCCAGCGCGATCTGGCTGGCCTTACGGCTGGCGACGGTCTCGGCCTTGGTGTGCGCAGCGATCACGGCGTCCACGGCGGTCTGTGCGAAGTGGCGCGGCAGGTCACCGGCCATGCGGCGCGCGAATTCGGATGCGAGCACGGGGAATGCGGCGGCGTAGGCGTCGAAGCGCTGCTGCCACTCGCCTTCGGCGGCCTTGCCGGCTTCCTTGGCATCCCAGTCGCCGTAGACGTCGGCGGGGATTTCGAATGGAGCGCTGCTCCAGCCGATCGCGTTGCGCGTGAGCGTGATTTCGTCGGCGCCGAGCGGCTCGCCGTGGGCCTTGGAGGTGTTCGCGCGGTTGGGCGAGCCCTTGCCGATGTGGGTCTTGCAGACGATCATCGTCGGCTTGTCGGTGCTGGTCTTGGCGCTGGCGACGGCGGCGTCGATGGCGTCGGCGTCATGGCCGTCCACCGGGCCGATCACGTTCCAGCCGCAGGCGCGCATGCGCTCGGGCGTGTTGTCGATGAACCAGGGCGCGACCTGGCCGTCGATGCTGATGCCGTTGTCATCGTACAGCGCGATCAGCTTGTTCAGCTTCCAGGCGCCAGCCAGCGAAATCGCTTCCTGGCTGATGCCTTCCATCAGGCAACCGTCGCCGAGGAACACGTAGGTGTGGTGGTCGACGATGGCGTGGCCTTCGCGGTTGAATTCCTTGGCCAGCAGCTTCTCGGCCAGTGCGAAGCCCACGGCATTGGTGATGCCCTGGCCCAGCGGGCCGGTGGTGGTTTCGACGCCAGGGGTGATGCCGTGCTCCGGATGGCCGGCGGTCTTGCTGTGCAACTGGCGGAAATTCTTGAGCTCTTCGATCGGCAGGTCGTAGCCGGTCAGGTGCAGCACCGAGTACAGCAGCATCGATGCGTGGCCGTTGGAGAGCACGAAGCGGTCGCGGTCCGCCCAGTTCGGATTGGTGGGGTTGTGACGCAGATGACGTCCCCACACGGCCACGGCCATGTCTGCCATGCCCATCGGGGCACCGGGGTGACCGGAATTGGCTTGTTGAACGGCATCCATTGCGAGTGCGCGGATCGCATTCGCCATTTGTTGTGAATTGGCCATGAGAGGCGTGCTCCGGGAGGGACTGGTAGAGAAAACCCCCTATTTTACTAATTGCCCGAGGCGCAGGCGTGCAAGGGGGCTTCCTCCGACCCAGTGAACGCCCTGGCGTCACCCTGTGATCGCCTCATGATCTGCCCCGCAGAGCCCGTGTGGTGGCGTGAATGCTCTACAGTGTGCGCCCATGCAAACCGCTTCCCTTTCACCGGAAATCGCCCTGCCCACCGCACCGGGCACGCACCTGGACGCCATGCTGCTGGCGGCCGGACGCGGCGAGCGCATGCGTCCGCTGACCGATCGAACGCCCAAGCCGCTGCTGGCCGTGCAGGGGCAGGCCCTGCTCGACTGGCATGTGCGGGCGCTGACGCGCGATGGCGTGAACCGCCTTGCCGTGAACACCGCATGGCTGGGCGAACAGATTCCCGAGCATCTGCGGGCCGCCTTTCCAGGTCTCGACAAGGAAGGGCGGCTGCGTTTTTCGCACGAGGGCCGTGATTTCGGCAGGGCACTGGAGACGGCTGGCGGCATCGCCCGGGCGCTGCCGCTGCTGGGCGAGGCCTTCTGGCTTGCGGCGGGGGACGTGTTTGCGCCCGATTTCGTGTTCGACGCCGGATGCGCGCGCGCGTTTTCCGCTGGCAGCGACCTGGCCCATGTGTGGCTGGTGCCGAACCCCGGGCACAACCCGTTGGGCGACTTTGCGCTGCAGGAGACAGCGCCCGGCAGCGGCACGGGCCGCGCGCTCAACCAGCCCAGGGAGGCGCCGAGCGCATTCCCGCGATTCACCTACAGCACGATCGCGCTGCTCAAGGCCGAGCTGTTCCGCGCGCCCTGGTGCGATATCGCGCCGGGCAATCCCGACGGCGTGGCCGCGCCCCTGGCTGCGTTGCTGCGCCGCGCGATGGATGCCGGCCGCGTGGGGGCCACGCTCTACACAGGCCGCTGGACCGACGTGGGAACGCCCGAGCGGCTCGCACAGCTCAACGCCGCCTGATCCTCCGGCTCGCAGGGCAGGGCCGAATAGCCGAGCCCGCCACTGTCCGGGCCACATCCGTCAGAATCCACCCCCTGATTGAGATCCTCGCGGGGATGGGGCGGAAGATGGGTATGGAGTGGAGCAGCTTTTTCATGCTGCTGATCGTTGTTGCGCTGGCGTCGGCCTGCCAGAACCTGACGGGGTTTGCGTTCGCGCTCATCTTCGTGGGGCTGGCGGGCGCGCTGCATCTGCTGCCGATCGCCGATGCGGCCAACGTGGCAGGGTTGCTTTCGCTGGTCAACGGCGTCGTCTACCTGCGCAGCCATCCGTTCAAGCCGCGCTGGGACCTGCTCAAGCCGATGCTGATCAGCAGCCAGATCGGCGTGCTCCTGGGGCTGGGGCTGCTGCACCTGCTCAGCGGCAGCCTGGTCAACATCCTGCGCATGCTGCTGGGCGTGACCATCATCGCCTGCGCGGTCCTGCTGCTCTCGCAGAAGGGCCGGCGCGAGCAGCCATCCGGCACGCGTGCCATGTATGTGGCGGGCGGGCTGTCGGGGCTGCTGGGCGGCCTGTTTTCCACCTCCGGCCCGCCCATCGTCTACCACCTCTATCGCGAGCCACTGCCAGCCGAGCTGATCCGCCAATGCCTGCTGGTGCTGTTTCTGGCGAACACCGTGCTGCGCCTGGGCATCGTGATCTCGACCGGTGAGCTGAACCGGTCATCCGTGATCGTCGCCGCCTTCGCCATGCCGGTCGTGGCGGGCGTGACCTGGGTGCTGGCCAAGCATCCGCCGAGGCTGCCCGTACGCGTGCTGCAGTGGTTGGTCTGCTCGCTGCTGTTGCTGGCCGGCGTGAGCATGCTGCTTTCCGCGCTGCGCTGAGACGGGTTGCTCTCGGCCACACGCAGCGGGCAAGCGTGGTGCCATCACGCATGGACGGTGTGAGCACAAGGCTCTCCAAACAACTGCCTGAGCAGCGCGTGTCACGCATGAACTGTTCACTCCAATGCTGAGATGGCCCCTCAGACGCGACGCAAAGGCGCGGACAGTACAAGCGTACGGCAAGCCTTTGGAACAAAGTATGAGGGGCCATCTCAGCACCCCAAAACGAAGACTCTCACCAAAAGCGCAGCACGCCCATTCGTCACGCGACCCCATTCGACACGGTATTCCGCGAAGAATTTCTTTTTCGCCCGGCGGCGGAAGGTACACAATGTGCCTATGACTCAGTCCGCAACCGTATACGCCCAACGACGTGCCCGCCTGGCCTCGCAGCTTGGCAAGGGCGGCATCGCCGTCATTCCCACGGCGCCCGAGCGCCAGCGCAATCGCGACAACAGCTTTCTCTATCGTCACGACAGCTATTTCTACTACCTGACGGGATTCACCGAGCCCCATGCCTGCCTGGTGCTGGCGGCCGATGGCACGAGCACGCTGTTCTGCCAGCCCAAGGACCTGGAGCGCGAGATCTGGGACGGCTACCGCCTCGGCCCTGAAGCGGCGGTGACGACG
Source organism: Diaphorobacter ruginosibacter (assembly GCF_014395975.1). Lineage (NCBI taxonomy): Bacteria > Pseudomonadati > Pseudomonadota > Betaproteobacteria > Burkholderiales > Comamonadaceae > Diaphorobacter > Diaphorobacter ruginosibacter. The sequence continues at coordinate 4,880,050 of NZ_CP060714.1, forward strand.
CTGGGCATGGATGCGGCGTTCTCGGTGGCCGAGCTGCCGGCACGTATTCCGCGGCTGCTCGAGAACACCGAATGCGTGTGGTATCCGTTTGCCACGCACGAAGGACTGGCCGCGCAGGTCGATGGCTGGCTGAACAAGGTGCGCGCGCGGGTGCGCTTCGGCGCGATGTGCCCGACGGAGCAACGCGACCTGTGTGCGCTGCTCGACGAAATGCGCCTCGTGAAGGATGCGCACGAGATCGACATCATGCGGCGCGCGGGCATCATCAGTGCGCGCGCGCATGTGCGCACCATGCAGCGTTCCGCGCGCATGCTGCGTGCCGGCGAGGATGTGCGCGAGTACCACCTCGATGCCGAGCTGCTGCATGAATTCCGCCAGAGCGGCGCGCAATACGTGGCCTATGACTCCATCGTCGCGGCGGGTGCCAATGCCTGTGTGCTGCACTACCGCGCCGACAAGGCGCCGGTGCGCAAGGGCGAGCTGGTGTTGATCGATGCCGGCTGCGAACTCGACGGCTATGCCAGCGACATCACGCGCACCTTTCCCGCCGATGGTCGGTTCAACGGTCCGCAGCGCGCGCTGTATGAACTGGTGCTGGCCAGCCAGGAGGCGGCGATCGCCGTCACGCGGGCCGGCAAGCGCTTCAATGATCCGCATGACGCCACCGTCGCGGTGTTGGCGCAGGGCATGCTCGATCTGGGCCTGATCGATCGCAACAAGCACGCCACCGCGCAGGACGTGATCGAATCGCGCGCGTACTTCCAGTTCTACATGCATCGCACGGGCCACTGGCTCGGCATGGATGTGCACGACTGCGGCAGCTACGTCGAACCGTCGGAGATCGGTGTGGTCAGCGAACGCAAGGATCCGCTGTCGGGCGAGCTCATCAAGAACCGTCCGAGCCGCATCCTGCGCCCGGGCATGGTCACGACGATCGAGCCCGGTATCTATGTGCGCCCCGCGCCCGGCGTGCCAGAGCAGTTCCACCACATCGGCATCCGCATCGAGGACGATGCGGTGGTCACCGAGACCGGTTGCGAACTGCTGACGCGCGGCGTGCCTGTGAAGGCCGACGACATCGAGGCGCTGATGAGGGCATGAGCCAGGCGCGCTTCCTGCACGTGCGGCGCTCGCGCAACGCCGCTCGCAGGAGGTGCGCGAAGAAGCGCGTGAAGCCTTGCCAGTGCCGTGAGGTGCCGATAGACTGTGCCTCTTGCCCCCATCCTCGGGGATCTCCGTGGAGACCGTGTCGTGAGACACCGTGGGCAACCTCCCTTTCCCTTTCATTCCAGACATCCAAGGAGCAGCAACATGAAGAAGACTGCATGGCAACGACAAGACCGTATCGCTTGCCGCATCAACGAAGTGGCCGCGCAGGCCTGAACGTCGTCGTTCACTCCTTCTTTCTCTTTTGAAAGTGTCACGCGCTGATGGTCGCGTGATGTGAGCATCCAGTTGCTGGATGCAGGTGGACGGAGTCCTTCCAGGACTGCCCGCCATATGCGTTTTTGCCAGGCAAAGCATTGTTTCGCGCCGTGTCGCAAGGCACGCCGCGCGAAGGAATTCGTTTGTTTGTTTGGATTCAATCGCATGGGCACTACTACCCCATTTCAAGAACTGCAACACGCCGCGCAGGTGCGCGTGCTGGCAGGCGAGCGCGTATGGCTGGAGGATGCCGCGCTCGAACAACTTCGCATCACCGCACGCCTGCCGCACATCCGTGCAGCCGTGGGCCTGCCCGACCTGCACCCGGGTCGTGGCTACCCCGTGGGTGCTGCGTTCTTTTCCGTGAATCATTTCTACCCCGCGCTGGTCGGCGGCGACATCGGCTGCGGCATGGGCCTGTGGCGCACCGATCTGCGCGCGCATGCGGCCTCGGCCAGCAAGCTCGAGAAGCAGCTCGGCAACATCGACGGGCCGCTTCCCGACGCCTTGATGGCCGATGCGCAGCGCCAGCTCGATGGCATTGCGGTCGCGCAGCTGCCCGCGTCGCGCGAGATGCTGGCGGCCAGCATCGGCACGATCGGCGGAGGCAACCACTTCGCCGAACTGCAGGTGGTGGACGAGGTCTACGACGCCGATGCGGACATCGACCGCAAGCGCGTGCACCTGCTGGTGCACAGTGGTTCGCGCGGCCTCGGAGGCGCCATTCTGCGCGAGCATGTGGAGCGCTTCGGCCATGCGGGGCTGACGGCGGGCTCGGGCGATGCGCGGGTCTATCTCGCGCAGCATGACGCGGCGCTCGACTTCGCATGCCTGAACCGCATCTGGATCGCACGCCGCATCCTGCAGGCGATCCGTGCCGAGGCCGACCTGTTGCTCGATGTGAGCCACAACCATGTCCAGGAAGCCGAATTCGGTGGTGAGTGCGGCTTCCTGCATCGCAAGGGAGCCACTCCCTCCGACCAGGGCGTGGTGATGATTCCCGGATCGCGTGGCGACTTCAGCTACCTGGTGAGGCCGGTGGCCGGACGCGACGAGGCGCTGTTCTCGCTGGCGCATGGCGCGGGCCGCAAGTGGTCGCGCTCCGACTGCATGGGGCGCCTGGCGCACAAGTACCGCTCGGACGAGCTGCGCCGCACGCGCTTTGGCAGCACGGTGGTGTGCAACGACAAGGAACTGCTGTACGAGGAGGCCCCCCAGGCCTACAAGGATGTGGACTCGGTGGTCGCCGCCCTGGTCGATGCGGGCCTGGTCACGCTGCTTGCGCGCCTGCGTCCCATCCTGACCTACAAGAAGGGAGGGCTGGCCGCATGCTGCTGACGTTCTTCCAGATCACGGCGGCGCAGGGGCCGCTCGAGTGCGAGCGCGCGACGCTGGTTACGCTGCAGGCACTGCTGCGCGACGCCGAGGCGCACCGCGTGCAGGTGGATGTCGTCGAGGAGGCGGCGTCTCCCGCCGGGCTCAAGTCCGTGCTGCTGCAGGCGCGAGGCGAGGCGGCCGATGCATGGCTGCGCACATGGCTCGGGTCGGTGCAGTGCATTTTCACGAGTCCATTCCGCCCGGGGCATCGCCGCAGGAACTGGTTCGTGGGGGTGCAGCGCTGCGAAGTGTCGCCGGCGGCTCTGGCGCTGGACGATGGCGACATCGTCTTCCAGGCCTGCCGCGCGTCGGGCAAGGGCGGCCAGCACGTCAACACGACCGACTCGGCTGTCCATGCGCTCCATCGTCCGAGCGGCATCGCGGTCAAGGTGATGAGCGAACGCAGCCAGCACGCCAACCGGCGGCTGGCGCGCACGCTCATCGCGTTGAAGCTGGCCGAGCGGGCGGAGCAGGACGAGGGCCATGCGCGCAGGAGCCGCAGCCTGTTGCACCGGGATGTGGACCGCGGCAATCCGGTACGGGTCCTGCACGGGTGAGGAGGCCGGCGGCGGTGCCGCGGTTTTGTGCGCTGCAGCACCGGAAGTTGCCCTCATGTAACCCGATTTATGCAAAAATTGAAACTCAATTACGTACTCATGGGATTTTGATGGTCATGCATATCCGCCGCGCTACCAAGATTGTTGCCACGTTGGGCCCCGCTTCGAGCGATCCGCAGCTGCTCGAGAAGATGATTGCCTCCGGACTGAACGTGGTGCGCCTGAACTTCAGCCACGGCAAGGCCCAGGACCACATCGACCGCGCGGCCATGGTGCGTGCCGCGGCGCAGCGCGCGGGCCGCGAGGTGGCGATCATGGCCGACCTGCAGGGCCCGAAGATCCGTGTCGGCAAGTTTGCCGAGGGCAAGGTGATGCTGGAGGAGGGGGCCGCGTTCGTGCTGGACGCTTCGCGCACCGAGCCGGGCGATCTCGGCGGCGTGGGCCTCGACTACAAGGAACTGCCCCGTGATGTGCGCCCGGGCGACGTGCTGCTGCTCAACGACGGCCTGATCGTGCTGGTGGTCGAGGCAGTGCGCGGCGATGCGGTGCACACCACGGTGAGGATCGGGGGCGAACTCTCGAACAACAAGGGCATCAACAAGCAGGGCGGCGGTCTGACGGCGCCGGCACTGACCGCCAAGGACATGGAGGACATCAAGACCGCGATGAGCTTCCAGGCCGACTACGTGGCCGTGAGCTTTCCCAAGAATGCCACCGACATGGAGATGGCGCGCCAGCTTTGCTACGTGGCGGCAGCGGGCACGGGCCACCGTCCCGGGCTGGTGGCGAAGATCGAACGCGCCGAGGCCGTTCCTCTGCTCGAGGAAATCCTGCGCGCCTCCGACGGCATCATGGTGGCGCGTGGCGACCTGGCCGTGGAGGTGGGCAATGCCGCGGTGCCTGCGCTGCAGAAGAAGATGATCAAGATGGCGCGCGACATGGACAAGTTCGTGATCACGGCCACGCAGATGATGGAGTCGATGATCACCAACCCGGTGCCCACGCGCGCCGAGGTGAGCGACGTGGCCAATGCCGTGCTGGACGGCACGGACGCCGTGATGCTGAGCGCCGAAACGGCCGCAGGCCGCTATCCGCTGGAGACGGTGCGCGAGATGGCGACGATCTGCGCGGCTGCCGAAGCGGCGGAGGATCCGGACCGCGATGACGATTTCCACGGCCAGACGCTGGGCCGCATCGACCAGTCGATCGCCATGGGCGCGCTGTTCACGGCCCATCACCTGGGCGCGAAGGCGATCGTCGCGATGACCGACAGCGGCTCGACGGCGCTGTGGATGAGCCGCCACCGCATCCACATTCCCATCTATGCATTGACGCCCAAGGTGGCGACCCAGCGCAAGATGGCGATGTACCGCAACGTGCGCCCCCTGCTCATGGACACCAGCGCGGACCGTGACACGGCCCTTGATCAGGCGGAGAGTCATCTCAGGATGCGCAACATCGTCCAGCAGGGCGACCTCTACGTGATCACCTGCGGCGAGCCTATGGGCGCACCGGGCGGGACCAATATGATGAAGATCTGCCGCGCCCGCTGACCCTGCCGGCGAGCGCCGCAACGGCGCTCGCGCTGGCGATGCCCACGATCGCGCCGCCCAGCAGGTCGCCGGGCAGGTGGACACCGAGGCAGACCCGGCTCCAGCCGATGGCCATGGCGGCCAGCCAGGCCGCAGCGATCACGCAGCGCCCCAGGCGCGAGTCGCGGATCGCCTGCCCCGTAAGCAGCCCCTGCGCCAGCGCAAATGCCAGCGTGGCGTGCATGCTTGGAAATCCCGAGCGCATGCCGTGGGCGATCCACTGGATTCCCAGCCCCAGCTGCGCCGGACGCGGCTCCGGCCAATGGCGCCGGATCAGATAGGCGACTGCCGCCGCCAGTAGCAATCCGGCCAGCGTCGCGAGCAGTTCGCGCTGCACCAGCCGTCCCCCTCCCAGCAATGCAAGAATGAAGGCGCCTGCCATCGACATCGGCAGGCTCTGCGATAGCCATGTCGCCACCCCGACGACTGCCGCCGGGGTGGCGGCGCTGGCGTTGATATGCAGGAAAAGGACGTGATCCAGAGGCAGCATGGGGGTGGCGCGTGGTTGCGCCCCGAGTGATGTTGCGGCGAATCTACGGCACCAATGTGAAAGCAATCTGAACGCGGATGCATGAAATCGACCGGGCGATGCCTCCCGCAGTTCCACCTGGCTGCGCAGGGCCGCAGGAGCCCGAAATTCCGGCCATTCGGGCTTGGCGCTAAAATCGGCAGTTACCAACCGGTTACCAACTCGCGCAAGGCGGCAGCACCCCGCCCGACCCCGCGCGGGCCGCGTCGACCGGTGCCTGTCGCTCAACAACTTACCTTACGGACCTTTCCCATGCCTCTCGTCTCGATGCGCGAATTGCTCGACCATGCTGCCGAAAACGGCTATGGCATTCCAGCCTTCAACGTGAACAACCTGGAGCAGGTGCAGGCCGTCATGTCGGCTGCCGACGAAGTGGGCGCTCCCGTGATCCTGCAGGCCAGCGCCGGCGCCCGCAAGTACGCTGGCGAACCCTTCATCAAGCACCTGATCCAGGCCGCGGCAGAAGCCTTCCCGCACATTCCCCTGGTCATGCACCAGGACCATGGCACTTCTCCCGCGATCTGCCAGGGTGCGCTGAACCTGGGCTTCGGCTCGGTGATGATGGACGGCTCGCTGCGTGAAGACGGCAAGACACCGGCGGACTTCGACTACAACGTCGACGTGACCCGCAAGGTGGTCGAAATGGCCCACAGGATCGGCGCGACGGTCGAGGGCGAGCTCGGCTGCCTGGGCTCCCTGGAAACCGGCATGGCTGGCGAGGAAGACGGTGTGGGCGCCGAAGGCGTGCTGGACCACTCGGCCCTGCTGACCGATCCGGAAGAGGCCGCACAGTTCGTGAAGGCCACGCAGCTGGACGCGCTGGCGATCGCCATCGGTACCAGCCACGGCGCCTACAAGTTCACCCGCAAGCCCACGGGCGACATCCTGGCGATCAGCCGCGTGAAGGAAATCCATGCCCGCATCCCCAACACCCACCTGGTGATGCACGGCTCCTCCTCCGTGCCGCAGGACCTGCTGGCCATCATCAACCAGTTCGGCGGCAAGATGAAGGAAACCTACGGCGTGCCGATCGAGGAAATCCAGGAAGCCATCAAGTTCGGCGTGCGCAAGATCAACATCGACACCGACATCCGCCTGGCCATGACCGGCGCGGTGCGCAAGTTCCAGGCCGAGAACCCGGACAAGTTCGACATGCGCGAATGGATGAAGCCCGCGCGCGAGGCCGCCAAGCAGATCTGCAAGCAACGCTACCTGGAATTCGGCTGTGAAGGCCAGGGTTCGAAGATCCAGGGCGTTTCGCTTTCCGAAATGGCGGCAAAATATGCTTCTGGTTCGCTCAAGCAGACTGTGAACTGATTTTTCGCCCTCCAGTGAAAAGTGCCGAAACCCGGCGTCTTGCAAAAGGCGCCGGGTTTTGCTTTGCAGGGGGCGTGAAGCCAGCCGGGATGGGATGCCTTGCCGGTTTGCAAGATTCGGTAAATTCTGCTCTGGTGGAGAATGCGGGGCACGGGCGGCCAAGGCAGGCTGTACGCTCACAATATTCCGACTTTCTCAAACTCATCATCATCATCGACAAGGAAGGCAGGCTGCAGCCTGCCCGCCCGCTCGGGATAGCAAGGATTTGGTTTTCATCATGCTGAAGTTTTCTCTGCGCGCTCGATGCGCGGTGGCGGTGGCTGCGGTTGCTTCCACGGTGTTGCTCACCGCATGCGCGCCCATGCAGCAAGGCCTGGTCAAGGTGGGGCGCTCCGAGCTGCAGCTGCCGCCGGGCGACTGGGAAAAGCTCGAGCAGGGCGACAGCGATCTCTTCAACGTGCTGCCCGATGACGTCTCGCACGACCTGCCCATGCGCACGCAGGCCGTGGGCCTGCGCGGCCGCCAGGGGGAAATGCTGGCCGTGATCGTCGTGCAGACCAATGCCTCCAACGACCCTCGCGACACCACGCTGTGGACCCATACCTGCCCGGCACAGCAGGGCGTCCAGGTCGATGACTTCGCAAAGGGCAGTCCCATCCGCATCGACTGCCTGCGCTTCAAGCGCCGCGCGGACAGCGAGGACTTCCTCAAGAAGAACCGCCCCGTGCTGCAGGAGTGGGTCAAGCAAAACAATGCGCTGCCGCTCGCGCCTTACTCGCACGTGTCGTACCGATACGCGACGGCGGAAGGGGGCTACCTGCTGGTGGAAGCACTGGTCGACCAGCGCCTGATGCGGCCCAGAACCGTGGGCACGGATCAGTTCCTCGCGGCCGGCAGACCCGCCCAGGAATGGCTGATCGACTTCGTGCAGGCCGCCAAGGACAGCGTGGCCATGCTGGACGGCCGCTTCGTCGTACCCCCCTTTCCCGTACCGCTGCCAGAGTAACCCGGCCGCTGGGAGGAAGGCCGCACGCGTGAATCAATTTCCGGTCCGATCAAGTGAAATTCAACCCTTCGCGGAGGGAACATGATAAAAACGAACGATCGTGCAGAAATTTCGTTTTTCTAGGGTAATTCCAGACTCTGGAAATGAACGATGGACCGGACAATGCGCAGAATTTACGGATTTTGCATTCAACAACGAGACACGCAGGAGACCTCAGCATGACAGACCGCCCCTGGCTCAGCGCCTATCCGCCTGGCGTTCCAGCCGATATCGACCCGTCGCAATATGCTTCGCTGGTCGAACTGATGGAGCAGGCCTTTCGTGACTACGCTTCACGCACCGCCTACAGCTTCATGGGCAAGGAGGTCAGCTATGCGCAGACGGATGCCGAAAGCCGCCAGATGGCGGCCTACCTGCAATCGCTGGGGCTGGCCAAGGGGGATCGGGTCGCAATCATGATGCCGAACGTGCCGCAGTATCCCGTGGTGGTCGCGGCCATCCTGCGTGCCGGGTTCGTGGTGGTGAACGTCAACCCGCTGTATACCCCGCGCGAGCTGGAGCACCAGCTCAAGGACTCGGGCGCCAAGGCGATCATCATCATCGAGAACTTCGCGGCCACATTGCAGGCCTGCATTGCGAGCACGCCCGTCCAGCACGTGGTGCTCGCAACCATGGGCGACCGCATGGGTTTCCTCAAGGGCATGATCATCAACTACGTCGTGCGCAACGTGAAGAAGCTGGTGCCGACGTTCTCGTTGCCCGGTGCCGTACGCTACAACGATGCGCTCGCGCGCGGCGCGCGTGCCCCATTCCAGAAGCCTGTGATCACGCCCGACGACATCGCGCTGCTGCAATACACGGGCGGCACGACGGGCGTCTCCAAGGGGGCCGTGCTGCTGCACCGGAACATCATCGCCAACGTGCTGCAATCCCAGGCATGGAACGCCCCCGTGATGAGCAAGGTGCCGCAGGGCGAGCAGCCCACGGCCGTCTGTGCGCTGCCGCTCTATCACATCTTCGCGTTCACCGTGAACATGATGCTGTCCATGCGCACGGGCGGAAAGACCATCCTGATCCCCAATCCGCGCGACCTGCCTGCGGTGCTCAAGGAGCTCTCGAAGCAGACCTTCCACAGCTTCCCGGCCGTGAACACGCTGTTCAACGGCCTGGCCAACCATCCTGACTTCAATACGGTCAACTGGAAGAACCTCAAGTGCTCGTTGGGCGGCGGCATGGCCGTGCAGGGCGCGGTCGCCAAGTTGTGGCTCGAGAAGACGGGCTGCCCGATCGTCGAGGGCTATGGCCTGTCGGAAACCAGCCCCTCGGCGAGCTGCAACCCGGTGACGTCCAAGGAATTCACCGGCACGATCGGCGTGCCGATTCCCAGCACCTACATGAAGCTGGTCGATGACGATGGCCGCGAGGTGCTTCTCAAGGGGCATCCGGGCGAGATCGCCATCAAGGGGCCGCAGGTCATGGCGGGCTACTGGCAGCGCCCCGACGAAACCGCGAAGGTCATGACCGAGGACGGCTACTTCAAGACCGGCGATATCGGCATCATCGACGACAACGGGTTCTTCAAGATCGTCGATCGCAAGAAGGACATGGTGCTGGTCAGCGGCTTCAACGTCTACCCGAACGAAGTGGAGGATGTGGTGGCAGGCATGGCGGGCGTGCTCGAATGTGCCGTGGTCGGCGTTCCCGACGAAAAGACCGGCGAGGCCGTGAAACTGGTCATCGTGAAGAAGGACCCGTCGCTGACCGAGGCGCAGGTCAAGGAGTTCTGCAACGCCAATCTCACCGGCTACAAGCGTCCCCGCGTGATCGAATTCCGCGACTCGCTGCCGAAGACGCCGGTCGGCAAGATCCTGCGGCGCGAGTTGCGCGACAAGAAGTGACCACCGAGCCTGCTTTACAGCGCATCGACCTACGCCGCCTCGTGCGGCGTTTTTCTTGGGAGGCCCTGCACGCGCCGATCGAAAAGCATGTGTCGACGGAATGCGCGCAGAGCTTCCATCGCGCACGATAATCGCACTCTTTTTGCCGGAGACCCGCGCAGTGACCATCGCCATCATCAGTGCCTTGCCCGAGGAGCAGGGCAGCCTCGTTCAGGCCCTGCAGCAGCCCGGGCAGGTGACCCACGCCGGACGCACATTCTGGCGCGGCACCCTGCATGGACATGAAGTGGTGCTGGCGCTCTCGGGGATCGGCAAGGTGGCGGCGGCGACCACGGCCACAGTGCTGGCGGAGAAGTTCGGCGCCACGCGCGTGCTGTTCACCGGCGTGGCGGGCGGGCTGGGCGAGGGCGTGTGCGTGGGCGACGTGGTCGTTGCACAGGACTACCTGCAGCACGACATGGACGCGTCACCCATCGTCGAGCGCTGGCGTGTGCCCGGCTATCCGGCGATCCGGATGGCTTGCGATGCCGACCTCACGCAGCGGCTTGTCTCCGCCACGAAGGACTGCGTGGCGCGGGACAGCGATGCGATCGACTGGGCATCCCTCGGGCTCGGCGCCACCCACCGGCCCTCGGTGCACCTGGGCCTGATCGCGAGCGGCGATCGGTTCGTGAGCACGGCGCAGGAGTCCGGCGCCATCCGCTCGGTGCTGGAGGGTGCTGGGCACCGCGTGCTGGCCGTGGAGATGGAGGGGGCGGCGGTGGCGCAGGTGTGCGCGGACTATGGCATAGCATTCGCTGCGGTGCGGACGATTTCCGACCGGGCCGATGATTCAGCGGATGTGGATTTCCTGCAGTTCGTGCGGACCGTGGCGAGCCGGTACGCGGACCATGTGGTGCATGCGTTTTTGCGGGCGCTTTGATTTTTCCTGCTGGCAGAGGCAGGAAGTGCACCCGGAGGGTCAGTCCCTCCACTCGACCCGGTCTTCCGCGAAAAACCTTATTTGAGCCATCCGCGCTTGCGGAAATACAGCATGGGAATCACGGCGCTGCAGACCATCAGTCCGATCCCGAAACCATATCCGTATTGCCATTCCAGCTCGGGCATGAACTTGAAGTTCATCCCGTAGACGCTTGCGATCAGCGTGGGTGGCAGAAGGGCGACGCTGGCCACCGAGAAGATCTTGATGATCTTGTTCTGGTTGATGTTGATGAAACCGACCGTCGCATCCATCAGGAAGTTGATCTTGTCAAAGAGGAACGCGGTGTGGTTGTCCAGCGATTCGATGTCGCGAAGAATCTGGCGCGCATCCTCGAACTGCTCGGCGTTGAGCATCTTCGAGCGCATCATGAAGCTCACGGCGCGGCGCGTGTCGAGCATGTTGCGGCGGATGCGGCCGTTCAGGTCTTCCTGGCGGGCGATGGCGGCCAGCACTTCGCTGGCCTTGGCGTCGGTCACGTCGCCCGCGAGCACCTGGGTGCTGACGAGCTTGAGTTCGTCATAGATGCCCTCGAGCGTGTCGGCCGAGTATTCGGCGTCCGCGTCGAACAGCTTGAGCAGCACTTCCTTGGCATCCTCGATGAGGCCCGGCGCGCGGCGGGCGCGCAGGCGCACGAGGCGAAAGACCGGCACGTCGTCGTCGTGGATAGAGAACAGCACGCCCTTGCTCTTGAGCGAGTCGTTGACCAGGTTCAGGATGAAGGCGACGCGAACCGCGCGCGGATCGTCATCCACATCCACCAGGAAGTCGCTGCGGATATGCAGTTCGCCGTTGTCTTCCTCGTAGAAACGGGCCGATTCCTCGATGTCCTCGTCCATCGCGTCTTCGGGAATCGACAGGCCATAGTGCTGCTTGACCCAGCGCTTTTCCTCCACGGTCGGCGATTCAAGGTCTACCCAGATCGGCTGAAAACGCTTGAGCTCCTCCAGCGATTCAATTTCTTCCTGAACCAGGCGGCCATTGGCCAACGTAAAGATATTGAGCATTGCTCAGCATTCCCGAAAAATCATTGTGCAAGGGCGAGGGTGTTGAGTGAGGTCATATCGCTTTCAACCCTCGGCACGCCGGGAGTTGAAAGCTACCAACTGGGGTAGGCTTCCACGGAGCTGTCTCCTGTATTCAAGATTCCCGCATTATGGCATCGGCATCCCGGCCCATGCCATCGCGGGAGTGTGACAAAGAGGGGGGCGGTAATCAGGCCTCGCCGGCCTTGCGGACCACGGCCAGGGCTCGGCACAGGTCGGCCCAGGCGGAGGCTTTGGCATCGGGCGCGCGCAGCAGATAGGCAGGGTCGTAGCTGACGAAGGCGGGTGTGCCGTCCGGCATCTGGTGCTGTGCGGCACGCAGGCGTCCGAGCGGTTCCCGGTTGTCGAGGGTGGCGCGGGCAGCACCGAGGCCGAGGATCAGGACCATCGAGGGCTGAAGCTCCGCCAGCGTCCGCGACAGCATCGCCTGGACAGGTGGGGACGCTTCGGCACCCGCCCCGCGTTCGAGCACACAGGCGAAGGTGCGCGGATGCCGGTGCAGTTGCATGGCACGCAGCATGTTGTCGAGCAGGCGGCCGGAATCGCCACCCAAGGGGTCCGCGGGTGTCGGCGTTTCGAAGATCACGAGCCAGCCGTTGCCAAGCTCGCGCGGTGGGCCGGACGTGGCCGTTGCGGCATCGGGGTACAGCGCAACCGGTGCGTGCAGCCTGGCCACGGCTCCTTCGGATGCGCCTGCAGGCTGTGTGGCCGCAGGTGCCGGTGCAGGGGCGGCCTGGGGCGGTTGCTGCCGCGCGACGGGCGCGGGCGCCTCCGCGCGGGGTTGCGCGGGAGGCACCTGCGGCGCGAGCGGCCGTTCCAGCACGGGCATGCCCTGGGCTGCGGGCCGTGCCATGCGTTCGGTCACGGAAGGAGCCGCCGCGGCGGCCGCAGGTGCTGCCTGCCAGATGGTGATGCCCATCTCCTGCAGCATCGCTCGTTGGCGTGCGTCCAGCTGAAGGCTCATAGCTTGATACTCATGACAATGGCGTCCTCGCGTTCGCCGTTTTCCGCCGGATAGTAGCGCTTTCGCTGGCCCACGGACTGGAAGCCATACTGCAGGTAGACATGCTGCGCACGCAGATTGCTCTGGCGCACTTCCAGCCAAAGCCACTGTGCCTGCCTGCCGCGCGACCACAGCACCAGCGAGTCGAGCAGCACGCGCGCCCAGCCCTGCTGCTGGAAACGCGGCGCCACGGTGATGTTCAGCAGATGCACCTCGTCCACGCCTTGCATGGCGACGAAGTAGCCGACAATTTGGTCTTCCTGCATCAGCAACTGGATCTGGTAGCCGACCGCGATCGCATCGATGAAGTTGCCGCGGGTCCACGGATGCGTATAGGCCGCGTTCTCCACCTCGAGCAGCGCATCCAGCCGCGCGAGCGACAGCAACTCGAAGTGCAGCAGCGAGTCATGGTGCAAGGTGGAGGCGATGGCGTTCATGCGGGCTGAGGTCCGGAGGCTGCCTGCCTGGCCTGCTCGCGCTCGGCCGTGGTCTGGGCCACCTTGTCGCGGATGTAGAGCGGCAGCGCTTCCTTGGCGGATACCGTTCCGCTGGCGGCGAGCTGAGGGGCCAGGCGCAGCATGGCCCCGGCCGTCGGCAGGGCGCGCACGTGGGGGGCATCGGGCGCGAGGCGTTCGCCGTAGGCGGCTTGCGCATTGCCGGCGACGGTGAAGCCGGGCTCGACGATCACATGCTGCGGAGCGAGCAATTGATAGTCGCCAGCGCTGCTCCATTGCCCGCCGTCCCATCGATAGGCTGCGGCATAGACCTCGTCCATGCGTGCATCCAGCACGGCAAGCACCTTGTCCACGCCGTGTTCCATGCGCGCCTGCTCGGCCACGGCCAGCAGTGAGTCGACGGGCAGCACGGGCACGCCCAGGCCCTTGCGGGCGCCGAAGGCGAGGCCCTGCGCCACCGAGCATGCGGTGCGCAGTCCGGTGAACGAGCCCGGGCCGCGGCCAAAGGCGATCAGGTCAAGCTCATCGAAGGACAGGCCCAGCTCGCCCATCAGTTCACGGATCAGCGGGATCAGCGTGGTGGAGGACTGGGCGCCGCCGGGTGCGCTGCGCTCCAGCAGCCCCGCTCCGCTCCCGTTGCCACCCTTCTGGACGGCGATGGAAAGCGTATCGGTGCTGGTATCTAGCGCAAGGAGATTCATGAACGGTCGATCTGGCGGGAGCGGGGGACCCGGGATTATCGTCCCGCCGCAATATCCGCGGGTGATATCTGCGGGTAATTGGCAGCATTGTTGGCTGGAAATACCGATAAATCATAGACTTGTCGGATGTTTCTGGAATTCCTCGCAGCCGCCGCCAGCGCGCGGCAAGTGCATTGGCGCCTCGTGGCGCTGGCCTGTGTCCTGTCTGCCGGAGCCGCTCTTCCCGCTGTCGCGCAGAATGAGCGGACCGCCCAGCCCGCGCTGGCTCCCGCGCCGCAGCAGCAGGCGCTGCCGCCCTCGGTGGATGCCGCGCTCCAGCGTGCCAAGGTGCCGCGCGAGGCCCTTGCGGCCATGGTGGTGGAGCTGGATTCGCCCAAGTCGCCCAAGCTGGCATATCGCCCCGACGAGCCCATGAATCCGGCCTCGGTGATGAAGCTGGTGACGACCTACGCGGCGCTCGACCAGCTCGGCCCGGCATTCGCATGGGAGACCCCGGTCTATCTCGACGCCGTGCCGCAGGACGGGGCCCTGCGCGGCAACGTCTACATCCAGGGCCAGGGCGACCCGCAGATGGTGCTCGAACGCCTGTGGCTTGCCATGCGCCGGCTGCGCAGCATGGGCGTGACGGTGATCGTGGGCGACATCATTCTCGACCGCTCGGCATTCAGCCTGCCGCCGCGCGATGCCGCCACCTTCGACGGCGAGCCCTGGCGCCCCTACAACGTGGGGCCTGATGCGCTGCTGATCAACTTCAAGGCGATGACGCTGCGCTTCGTGCCCGACGCGGCGGCGGGTGTCGCACGCATCACCTACGAGCCGCCGATGGGCGGCATGCAGCTTCCTGCCTCCGTGCCGCTCGCGCCCGCCGCCACGGCCTGTGGTGACTGGCAGGCTGCGCTCAAGGCCGAGTTGGGTGAGCCGGGCCGCATCACGTTCGCGGGCCCGTTTCCCGCGACCTGTGGCGAGCGCGAATGGTCCATCGCGCCGGCAGACCCCGACGGCTACGCCGCGCGTGCCATCGAGGGCATGTGGCGCGACCTGGGTGGCAAGGTCACGGGGTCGGTGCATGACGGCAAGGTGCCCGCGGGGCTCAAGCCTGCGTTCACCAGCCGGTCCCAGACCCTGGCGGAAGTGGTGCGCGACATCAACAAGTACAGCAACAACGTGATGACGCAGCAAGTGTTTCTCACGCTGGGCCTGCAGGCCACGGGCCGGGGCACCTGGGAGTCGGGCCGCCAGGCCATGGCGCAGTGGTGGCGCAGCCGCTGGCCCCAACTCACGCCGCCGGTGTGGGAGAACGGCGCCGGGCTCAGCCGCGATGAGCGTGTGACGGCCCGTTCGCTCGCCGGCATGTTGCAGACCGCATGGTTCTCGCCGCACATGCCCGAGCTGCTGTCGTCGCTGCCGATCGTCGGTGTCGATGGCACGTTGCGCCGCGTGAACACCGCGAGCGCTAAGGGCATGGCGCATCTGAAGACAGGCACGCTGCGCGACGTGACCGCGCTGGCCGGCGTGGTGGACTCCGTGAGCGGCAGGCGCTATGCACTGGTGGGCATCATCAACCACCCCTTGGCGCCCAACGCCCGCCCGGCGCTGCATGCCCTGGTCGACTGGGCCGCGCAGGACGCGCCCGCGGCATCCCCGCAGGTGGCCAACAACAACACAGGGTCCGCGGCCAAGGTGTCGCATCGCCGCTGACGACGGATCACCCTGCCGCAGCCACGCGGACGGCCCACTGACAATCCCTGTGCAATGGCCCCGGCATACCCGGGGCCATTGGCTTTCAGGCACCTATCGTTTTCCCACATTTGCACCTATGACGCGCCGCAAAAGCCACCCTTTGGCGTTGTTTAGGCGGGAATTCAGTGTTTACCCAAATAGGAGCGAAAGCGATTCATCTCTATCATTTTGAAAAAAACGAACGGTCGTTCTATTCAATGAAGGAGCTCTGTAAATGAAAGCACGTATGCGTATGCATTGGGTTGCAGCGGCAGCTGCTGCTGTGGCACTGGCAGCCTGTGGCGGCGGTGGTTCGGACACGACGCCCGCCGCGAAGATCACGACGGTCAAGGTCGCCGGTGACAGCCTGTCCGACGTGGGCACCTTTGGTTTCAAGGCGACGGTGCAGGCGTCCTCGACAGCCATGACCGGCCCCGACTCCACGCCGATGTGGGTGGACTGGATCGCCAAGGACTACGGAACATCGCTTTGCGCGCACTACCGTGCGACAGACACCACGGGGGCCAACTTCGCTGCGGTGGCGAACTGCACGGGCTACGCAGTGGCTGGCGGCCGCATCAACTACCCCGCATCGGCCACCTCGCCCGTTTCCATCCTCAAGCAGCTCGCCGACATGGGCGCTGCAGGCTATGCAGCCACCGACCTCGTGCTGATCGACGGCGGCGGCAATGACGCTGGCGACCTGTTCGGTGCCTACCTGGCAGCCTCCACGGACGGCGGCAAGACATTCTTCGGCCTGCTCGGCACGGTGCTCGACCCGGCCACGGTGCAGGCCCTGGCCGCACAGGGTGCCGCCGGCATGCCCAAGGCGGGTGCGGCCTACATGCAGGCGCTGGCCACCGGCTTTTCCAAGAGCATCCAGGCCAACACGGTGGGCAAGGGAGCCCCTCGCGTGGCCGTGCTGAACATGCCCGGCGTGACGCTGACGCCCAAGTTCCAGATGGTGCTCAAGAAGATCACTGCAACGCAGGGCGCGGAAGCGGCGGCCAAGCTGAACACGCTGTTCGACACCTGGGTGCAGACCTTCAACACCCAACTGAACGCGAACCTCAAGGGCGACGCACGCATCGCGATCGTGGATTTCTACGACTCCTTCAAGGACCAGGCAGCCAACCCCGCACAGTATTCGTACCAGAACGTGACCGATCCGGTCTGCCCGCCGACGGGCCAGGACGCATCCGGCCTGCCGACCTACACCTTCACAACCTGCACGGCGCAGGCCCTGTCGGCCAGGACGCCTCCAGCCGGAGCCACCGGTGGTGCGGACTGGTGGAAGAGCTACGGTTTTGCCGACAGCTTCCACCCCACGCCCTACGGCCAGAAGCTGATGAGCCAGCTGACGGCACGTTCGCTGTCGCAAGCAGGCTGGCTCTGACCTGAATCCACAACGAATACTGGAGACGATTACATGACGACGCTCTTCAAACAGGCTGGCGCAGCGCTGGTCATCCTGGCGGCCTGCGCGGCGGCACAGGCGCAGGTTGCGGGAACGATCAGCGTGCGCGCGGGCGCCACGCGCATCATGCCCGACGTGGACAGCGGCAACCTGTCCGCCCCGAGCTTCCCCAACACCAAGATCGATGTGGACAGTGCCAACCAGTTCACGGGCGGCATCAACTACATGGTCACGGACAACATCGCCCTGGACCTGCCACTCGGACTGCCGTTCAAGCACAACTTCTACGGTGATGGCGCGATCGCGGGCGTGGGCAAGCTGGGCCAGGTCAAGGTGATTCCCGCGACGCTGTTCGTGCAGTACTACTTCCGGGATGCGAAGTCGGCGTTCCGCCCCTATGTCGGCGTGGGCGTGACATATGCGAAATTCTTCAAGAACCGCACGACGGCCACCCTTTCCGCACTGACGGGCGGCACCCCGGACAATCCGACGACCGCCAAGATGGACAACAAGTTCGGCATCACACCGCAGATCGGCTTCACCTACAACATCAACGAGCGCTGGTATGTTGATGCTTCGTACTACAAGTCGTTCCTGAAGTCCAAGGCGCATCTGTCCACGGGGCAGAGCATTTCGGTCAAGCTCAATCCGGACGTGGTGTCCTTCGGCATCGGCTACCGCTTCTGATACTACGTCTGATCCTTGCGTCTTCCTCTCCAAGGTAGACACCACCGGCCCTTCGGGGCCGGTTTTTTATCCCTTGATCCGTGTGCTCGGGAGCTTCCCGCACACCGGTCGCATTACCACTGCAGGACGATGATGTCGCGAGCGTACTCGCCCAGGCGGCGATTGGCTTCGGGTGTCAGGTAGACGTTGTCGGAGAACACATAGCGGATCGGATCGGCGTTCGGCAGCAGGGTGTTCGGGGTGCACAGCGCCGAGTTGACGCGGTTGTTGCCGGTGCCGATGCCCGCGCCGGCATCCACCGACGTGCAGATGGCCGTGTCGCTGTTCTGGAAGCCGTAGGCGCCGGGGTTGCCCTGGAACAGGTTGACCTGGTAGGCTGCATCGATGTACAGCACCTGCTTGCCGCCCAGCGGGTTGATGTCGATCTTCAGGCGGTTGTTCAGGGCCAGCATGACCTGGGTGAGCAACTGTTCCTTGTCGATTTGCTTGGCCCATGGCGTGCGGCCCAGGTCGAAGGTGCCGGTCACGACCACGTGCTTGGCGCCCGCATTGATCACGCGGGTGACCTGGGCTGCGAGATCCGCGCCCGCCTGCGTGGCATTCGCCATCAGCTGGTCCTGGGTGATCGTGCCATTGATGAATGCCATGGTGTTGGCGATCACGTCGCTCACGCCGGCGCTGATCACGACCATGTCGTTGTCGGCGAACTTGTTGGCAGCGAGGAAGGTGTCGATCTGCTTGACCACCGTGGGCGTGCTGGCGTTGCCGGCCGCGTCGGGGCTCTGCGAGATGCGGGCGTTGCCATAGGCATAGTTCCAGCCGCCCTTGGATGCTGGCGTGAGCTTCACGTCATAGCGCGCGGCGAGCTGCGATGTCCAGTTGTTGACGCTGCCGTCGTTCACCGTGAACGAGGTTCCCAGCTGGCCCTGGTCGGCAAGGCCGTCACCGAAGACGACGAAACGATCGGGGCTGATTGCCGAGTCCACGCTGCTGGAGCCGCAGGCCGTCAGCAGGGCTGCCGAAGCGCACGCTGCGGCCACAAAAGTGCGGCGCATCCAATTTGCTGCCATAAATTTCTCCAAAACGATCCTGTGAGTGTAACTAGTGCGTGTCAACGATGGGCGAAGCATCCGCTACAAACTGTAGGCCACCTGCGCAATCAGGCCGCGGCCGCGCGTTGCAGGCGGTCGCGCACGCCTTCCCATTCCCCGGATTCTGGCGGAGTTTCCACCCAGATGAGCTTGACCTTGGCCTCGTCGAAGTCGCGCAGCGCGGCGAACAGTTCCTGCCCGGCGGCATTCGGATCGTCCGGCATCCGGCGCAGGGTGACGGCCCGTGCCGGCGTCAGCATGCGGGTGCGCGAATAGATGGCGATATGCGCGGCGTCCTTGCCCAGCACCTCGAGCGCCGTCTGGATCTGCCTGGCATCCATCAGCCGCACCTTGGCGCTGGGCGCGTAGTGGGCAAGCAGCGTGCCGGAGGCGCGCGGCGTGTGTTCCGGCATCTCCTCCTTGGACAGCGGGCGCATGCCGCAGGCGCGCTCGATGTCCTCGCGCGTGACGGCGCCCGGGCGCAGCAGCACGGGTGCGCCGCGCGTGCAATCGACGATCGTCGACTCGATGCCCACCTCGCAGGCGCCGCCGTCCAGCACCAGCAGATCGTCGCCGAACTCCGACGCCACGTGCTCCGCGGTGGTCGGGCTCACGCGGCCGAACTTGTTGGCGCTGGGGGCGGAGACGCCCCAGACCGGCGGGTCGAGCCGCTGGCAGGCCAGCAGCAGCGCATGCGCGACCGGGTGCGACGGGCAACGCAGTCCCACGCTGTCCTGGCCGCCGGTGGAGGCCTTGGCAGCTTCCGGCAGGCGCGGGAGGATCACGGTGAGCGGGCCGGGCCAGAAGGCGTCGATCAGCTGCTGCGCGAACACTGGCACTTCCTTGGCATAGCGCTGGATGCTGGCGGCATCGGCCACATGCACGATCAACGGGTGGTTGGCCGGGCGGCCCTTGGCGGCAAAGATCCGGGCCACGGCCGCATCGTTGTCCGCGTCGGCGGCCAGGCCGTAGACCGTCTCGGTGGGCATGCCCAGCAGCCGGCCCTCCTGCAGCGCCCGGGCGCCGGCCGTGATCGACTCTTTCAGGCTTGCATCGAGGATCATGGTCAGAAGGGCTCGATGCCGAGGATCGCAGCCGCCTTCAGCGCCGTGGCGCGCACGTTTTCGGGCGTGGCACCCGTGATGTTCAGGTGGCCCATCTTGCGTGCACGCTTGGCGTCATGCTTGCCGTAGAGGTGCAGGGTGCATCCTGGCAGCGCCAGCACCTGGTCCCAGGCGGGTGTCCTGGCTTCGGCGGAGTCCTTGAACCACAGGTCGCCCAGCAGGTTCAGCATGATCGAGGGGCTGTGCTGGCGCGGCTGCGTCAGCGGCAGGTTGGCCATGCAGCGCACCTGCAGCTCGAACTGCGACACGTCGCAGGCATTCTGGCTGTAGTGGCCGCTGTTGTGCGGACGCGGTGCGATCTCGTTGACGACCAGCATGCCGTCGTTCAGGACGAAGAACTCCACGCACAGCACGCCGACATAGTCGAGGCCGATCGCCACGGAGCGCGCGGCGGCGATCGCCTTCTCGACCTGGGTGGCCGGCAGGCTGCCTTCGTAGACTTCGGTGACAGCGAGGATGCCGTCGCGGTGCAGGTTGCGCTGCACCGGCAGATTGACGATGGTGCCATCGCGGCCGCGTGCGACGATCACCGAGCATTCGAGCGCGAGCGGCAGCATCTTCTCGAGCACGCAGGCCACGCGGCCCAGCTGCTCCCAGGCGGTGTTCAGCTCTTCGCGCGTCTTCACGCGCACCTGGCCCTTGCCGTCGTAGCCCATGCGGGCGGTCTTGAGGATGCCGGGCAGCAGCGCGTCGTTCACGGCGGCCAGTTGCTCGGACGTCTCGATCACGGCGTAGGGGGCGCACGGGACACCGCACTTGACGAAATGCGCCTTCTCGGCGGCACGGTCCTGGGCGATGGCGACGGCGGAGCCGGCGGGCGAAACCGGCACCGACTGCGCCAGCGTGTCGAGAGAACCGGCGGGCACGTTCTCGAATTCGGTGGTGACCGCCACGCAGAGCGAGGCCAGTTCGGCCAGGCCTTGCGGGTCCTCATACCCGGTCCGGATATGGTGGTGGCTCACGAGGCCGGCGGGGCTGGTCTCGTCCTTGTCCAGCACGGCGGTGAAATAGCCCATGGCCTGGGCGGTCTGCGCGAACATGCGGCCCAGCTGGCCGCCGCCGAGCACGCCCAGCGTGGCGCCCGGAAGAATCACACGGGAATCGTCCTGCGCGCTCATGCGGACACCGGAGGCAGGGTCATGGCGCGTGCCGCGTTGGTCTGCTCTTCGCGGAACGCTTCGAGCTTCTTGCGCAATGCGGGATCCTCGTTGGCGAGCATGGCCACGGCGAACAGTGCCGCATTCGCTGCGCCGGCCTGGCCGATGGCAAATGTCGCCACCGGCACGCCCTTGGGCATCTGCACGATGGAGTGCAGCGAGTCCACGCCCTGCAGGTGGCGGCTGGCCACCGGCACGCCGAGCACGGGAACCGGGGTCTTGGCCGCGATCATGCCCGGCAGGTGGGCTGCACCACCCGCGCCGGCGATGATGGCCTTCAGGCCGCGGCCGGCGGCAGCTTCCGCATAGCGGAACATGTCGTCCGGCATGCGATGGGCCGAAACCACCTGCGCCTCATGGGCGATGCCGAATTGTTCGAGGATGGCGACTGCGTGCTGCATGGTGTCCCAGTCGCTGCTGGAGCCCATCACCACGCCGATTTGGATGGATGTCATTGTGTGAATGCGAGGGGCCGCAAAAGGCAGCCCCGCTGGGGTGGAACCCGCGATTTTACTTTTTGTACGCGCGGGGCGTGCAATGGCCCGCAGTTGCGCACCCCCGTCCGGGGAGAAGACGGGCAATGCCGCCTGCGAGTGGGGCTTCCATGGGAGCGTCGAATATGCGGGAGAATGCGAGTTTGGAGAGGGGCGGCGAGCACGGGCTGCCGGCTTGTGAACGCACGCCATGACCCCATCTGCAGGAGCCGGGCGGGCCGAGTGCACGCCCCTCCCGCACTCACTTACATTGCGCACCGCGCACCATCCACATCACCGGGTTTTTGCCATGATCGATGTCACCGTAGAGAATTTTGAAGCCGAAGTCATCGCCGCGTCGATGCAGACACCCGTGCTGGTGGACTTCTGGGCGCCATGGTGCGGCCCGTGCAAGACGCTCGGCCCGATCCTGGAAAAGGTCGAGACCGAGTACGCGGGCCGTTTCAAGCTGGTGAAGATCGACTCCGACCAGCAGCAGGAGCTGGCTGGCGCGTTCGGCATCCGCAGCATCCCCACCTGTATCCTGATGAAGAATGGGCAGCCCGTGGACGGCTTCATGGGCGCCCAGAGCGAAGGTCAGGTCAAGGCCTTCCTCGACAAGCATGTGCCGCCCGCCGAAGAAGCACCGGCCGAGGAGGAACTGGCCGATGATGCGCTGGCCTCCGAGGATGCCGAGTCGGCGCTCGAGCGCTATCAGCATGCCGTTGCCACCGACCCGTCGAATGACGACGCGCGCTACGACTATGTGAAGCTGTTGCTGCAGCAGGGCCGCGAGGACGACGCCAAGGTGGCGTTCGCTCCCGTGATCGCCAAGGCCGAGACATCGCGCAAGCTGAGCGCGCTCAAGGCCTGGATGGATGCGCTCGACTTCTCCGCGCGCAGCGGCTCCATGGCCGACTTCGACGCGCAGATCGCCGCCAACAAGCGTGACTTCGACGCCCGGTTTGCCCGCGCCCGCAAGCTTCTGTCCGAACAGAAGTGGACCGACGCGATGGACGAGCTGCTGGACATCCTCATGCGCGACAAGACCTGGAATGGCGATGCGGCGCGCAAGCTGTACATCGCCATCCTCGAGCTCATCGAGCCGCCGAAGGTCAAGGTGGCCGATGGCCAGATCCCGCCCGAGGACCCAACTGTCGCCACCTACCGCCGTCGCCTCTCCAGCGTGGTGCTGAGCTGAGCGCGAGGTGGCGGGGTCGATGTGGCGGCGCGGCCCGTGACGGATGACGCCCCCGCACGGGGCCGGCGCCTGTGGTTGCGCGGCGCCTTGTATGGCGGGATAGGCGGGCTGATGCTGCTTTCCGGCTGCGCGAGCGTGCCACGGCCCGATGCACTCATCACCGGCCGCGCGTTCTCGCTCCAGCGGCTCTACATCCCACCCGATGCCGTGTTCGAGGCGGTGCTGCTCGATGTCACGAACGAGGGAGAAGCACCGGTCGCGCTCGGGCGCCAGCGGCTCGAGCCCGCGGGCCAGGCACCGTTCGATCTGGCCATCCCCTTTCGCAAGGAGCAGGTGCAGCGCAACGGCAAGTACGTGGTGCAGGCGCAGGTCACGCTCTACAACGAGCTGATTTTCTACACGCCGGGCGTGAATCCGGTCATGCAGGACCCCGCGTTCCAGCGGGTGGACGTGATGCTGGAGCCCTACGTGCGCACCGATGCCACGGTCAATGCAGCGATTCCCTTCGCGCAGACCCACTGGCGGCTGTTGAGCGTGGGAGAGAATGCCGTGACGCCCGTGGCTCCGGCGGCAGAAGGCGCGGTTCCGGCCTTCCTCCAGTTCCAGCCGGCGGCAGGGAAATTCCCCGCAGGCGAATCGCAGGGCGATTTCGTCGGTTCGGGCGGCTGCAACCGATTTCTTGGAACCTACAGGGTGCAGGGCAAGTCGCTGCGGCTGCAACTGACCCGAACGTCGATCCGCCTGTGCCTGGATGGCGGAGGCGATGAGCCTGCATTCCTGAGCGCCCTCGCCGAAGCGCGGTCTTTCGTGCAGCGCGGACGCGAACTGGAATTGCAGGATGAGGATGATAAGCCTATTTTGCAGTTGCGTGCGCAGGAGGGGGCATGGCGGGGTTCGAGCCCTATGAGCCGCCGAACTCGCCGCAGTGATTGGGTTGCTGGCTGGTTCAGTTTCTGCTCTGTCCTCAAAAAGACCTCCGCAACAAAAAACCGCCCCGGCCATGCAGCGCGGAGCGGTAGTTCGTCGGAGGTATCTGGCGACCGGACCGGTCAGGCGGTCAAACGTTCCAGCGCTTCACGGTACTTGGCAGCGGTCTTGTCCACCACTTCGCGGGGCAGGCGCGGCGCCGGTGCCGTCTTGTCCCATGGCTTGCCGTTGATGCGCACGGACTCGAGCCAGTCACGCACGAATTGCTTGTCGTAGCTGGGCGGATTGGCGCCGGCCTTGAGCGCCTCCTCGTAGCCTTCGACAGGCCAGTAGCGCGAGCTGTCGGGCGTGAGCACCTCGTCCATCAGCACCAGCTCGCCCTCGGGCGTCAGGCCGAATTCGAACTTGGTGTCGGCAATGATCATGCCCTTCTGCAGGGCGATGGCGGCGGCCTTCTCGTACAGCTCGATGCTCACGTCGCGGATGCGCGTGGCCAGTTCCTCGCCCACGATCTCCACGGTGCGCTCGAATGTGATGTTCTCGTCGTGCTCGCCGGCCGCGGCCTTGGCTGCCGGGGTGTAGATCGACTGGGGCAGCTTGGCTGCGTTGGTCAGGCCCTCGGGCAGCGGCACGCCGCAGACCGAGCGCGATTCCTGGTATTCCTTCCAGCCGCTGCCGGCCAGGTAGCCGCGCACCACGGCTTCCACTGGAATGGGCTTGAGGCGCTTGACGAGCATGGAGCGGCCGGTGACCTGGGGCACTTCGGAGGGTGTCACCACGCTCTCGGGTGCGTCGCCGGTCAGGTGGTTGGGCACCACGCCCTGCAGCTTGTCGAACCAGAACAGCGCCATCTGCGTGAGCAGTTCGCCCTTGCCGGGGATGGGCTCGCCCATGATCACGTCAAAGGCCGACAGGCGGTCGGAGGCCACCATCAGGATGCGATCGTCGCCCACTGCATAGTTGTCGCGCACCTTGCCGCGCGCGAGCAGCGGCAGCGAGGTCAGGGCGGATGTATGCAGAGCGGAAGAGCTAGGCTGGGTCATTGCGGTTTTCAGGCAAACACAAAAGGAAAATCCCGCCGGGCACGCTGGGCCAACGTGCTGTGCCGGGTTGGGACGGGACGTGAGGGATGATTTTACGCCTTGCGCTGCAGGAGTCCGGTTTGCGGGAGGAGGCGGCTCGCGGGGCGGGCGGTGCAAGGTACCACCCCGGACAACTTGGCATTGTGACCGTTTTTTTGCAGCTTGGCATCTGTAACAGGTAACCCGGGTATCCCGGCAGGACACGCGTTGATTTTCACCATCGCGGCGCGCATAGTGAAGCCAACATGAATGCATTCAAGTTCGGCTGTCCCGCCCCCTGATTGCCAGGGAGCAGGGCGATTTCAACCCGTGCGTCACAGGAGACGTTTTATGAACTTGACGATTAGCGGACATCATCTTGAGGTGACCCCCGCGTTGCGCAGCTACGTGACTTCCAAGCTGGAACGCATTACACGGCACTTCGATCAGGTGGTTGATGTCAAGGTGCTGCTGACAGTCGAAAACCAGAAGGAAAAGGACAAGCGGCAGCGAGCGGAATGCAATGTCAGAGTGAAAGGCAGCGATCTTTTTGCGGAATGCGCCCATTTCGACCTGTATGCGGCAGTGGATGAGCTGATCGACAAGCTCGATCGCAAGGTGATGAAGTACAAACAGCGTCTTCAGGATCATCAGCCGGCGGTGCGCCGGGCGACGGCGGAGTTCGCTGTGGCAGCCTCGGCGGCCTGAGCGACAAAAGCCCCGCAAACGCCCTCGAACCACGTATCGCGCGCGACTGATACATAATGCAACCCCATTTATCAGTCGCGCCCACTTCTCTTTATTTCGAGGGTTGGATACGCAACCGCCTTCCAAGGCGGTTTTTTGTTGCTTATAGTAAGTCCTTTAGGGTTTACGCTTGACGCGCATAATTGCCATCATGAATCGTCTTGCTTCCATACTGCCTCCGGCCCAGGTTCTGGTTGGTGTCGACGCCACCAGCAAGAAGCGGGCCTTCGAAGAGGCGGGTTTGCTGTTCGAGAGCCAGCACGGTTTGTCCCGTGCACTGATCACCGACAGCCTCTTCGCCCGAGAACGCCTGGGATCCACGGGGCTTGGACACGGCGTGGCCATTCCCCATGGGCGCATCAAGGGCTTGAAATCGCCCATGGCTGCGGTGTTCCAGCTGGCCCACCCCATCGGTTTCGACGCACCGGACGAGCAGCCGGTCTCATTGCTGATCTTCCTGTTGGTCCCCGAAGCGGCCACGCAGAAGCACCTGGAAATTCTCTCGGAAATCGCCGAATTGCTGAGCGACAGCGCGCTGCGCGAACGCATCAAGACCTGCTCGGACGCGACGGAACTGCACGGCCTGATCGCCGACTGGCGATCGGCGCAAGCGGCCTGATTTCCCTTCCGTGCGCCGGCTCCGGCGCCAGCCGCCGGGTTCCGAGCAAGCCGGGCGGTCCTGATTCCCTAACAAACCAGTCAGGAATAGCGTGAAACCCAATCTTGTCAGTGCCGACGTCCTGTTCGAAGAGTTTCGCAGTTCCCTGAAGCTGGTCTGGGTCGCCGGCCTCGGCGCATCGGCCCGTCGCTTCGACGAAGAGGCGGTGCGTGCGGCCCGCTCGGGCGCCGACCTGGTGGGCTATCTCAACTACATCCACCCCTTCCGTGCCCAGGTCATGGGGGAGCGGGAAATCCGCTACCTTTGCAACGGCACCGAAGACGACTGCAAGCGCCGGGTCGCGCGCATTCTCACGCTCGAGCCGCCCGTGCTGATTCTTGCAGACGACCAGACGGCGCCTGATGCGCTGCTGTCGCTGTGCGAGCGTGCACAGATCCCGCTGTTCGCCACGCATGAGTCGTCGGCCTTCGTGATCGATGTGGTGCGTGCCTATCTCTCCAAGCACTTCGCCACGCGCACCACGCTGCACGGCGTGTTCATGGACATCCTGGGCATGGGCGTGCTGATCACCGGCGAGTCGGGGCTGGGCAAGAGCGAGCTGGGCCTCGAGTTGATCTCGCGCGGCAATGGCCTGGTGGCCGATGATGCGGTCGATCTGTACCGCATCAACCAGACCACGGTCGAGGGCAAGTGCCCCGACCTGCTGCAGAACCTGCTGGAGGTGCGCGGCATCGGCCTGCTCGATATCCGCGCGATCTTCGGCGAGGCGGCGGTGCGCCGCAAGATGCGCCTGAAGCTCATCGTGCACCTGGTGCGCAAGGAAACGCTGGAGCGCGACTACGAGCGCATGCCCTATCAGCCGCTGACCCAGGACGTGCTGGGTGTTCCGGTTCTGAAAGTAGTGATTCAGGTGGTTGCGGGCCGAAACATCGCCGTGCTGGTCGAGGCCGCCGTACGCAACACCATATTGCAACTGCGCGGCATTGATACCTACCAGGAGTTCGTGGAGCGCCACCGCAAGGCCATGGCCAGCGGCGTCCAGCCCTGATCCTGGCCGTCAACGTATTCCAGGCGAGCAACAAAAAAGCGAAGCAGGTGCTTCGCTTTTGTCTTTGGGAGGGAGCCGTTGCCGGTCCCCTGTTCCTTTTGGCGCTCGTGCAGGTTCAACGCCCGGCGTTGGCGCGCTTGGCGCAATCCGAACACTGGCCGTACAGCGACATCGAGTGATCCTGGATCACCCAGCCCTTCTGCTTGGCGATGAGGTTCTGGCGCTTCTCGATCTCCGCGTCGTAGAACTCCTCGACCTTGCCGCAACCGGTGCAGACGAAATGGTCGTGGTGCTGGCCTTCGTTGAGTTCGTAGACGGCCTTGCCGCTTTCGAAATTGCTGCGCAGCAGGATGCCGGCCTGCTCGAATTGCGTGAGCACGCGGTAAACGGTTGCAAGGCCGATGTCGGAACGTTCTTCCAGCAATACGCGGAAAACGTCTTCGGCCGTCATGTGGCGCTGCTGCCCTTTCTGGAAGATGTCGAGGATCTTCAGGCGGGGAAGCGTTGCCTTGAGGCCGGTGCTTTTCAGTTCGTCGATATTCGTCATGACAAGGTCTTTCGTTTGCCTAAGGCGCGTTAAGGCCCGGGGGATTCCAGCCGCTACAATGGGCTGATCATATCCCTATGGCTTTAACCATGTTCGCTCCCGCCCGTTACGGCGTCCGTTGTGGCGCAATCGTTTTGCTCAGTGCCGGGCTGGCCGCTTGCGGTAGCTTTGACAGCGCAAGCCATCGTCTGGCCAGCGCCATCACACCATACAAGATCGATGTTGTGCAAGGAAATTTCGTCTCCAGGGAACAGGTCGAGGCGCTCAAGCCCGGCATGGGCCGCCAGCAGGTCAAGGAGATCCTTGGCACGCCCCTGGTCACGCCGCTCTTCCACAATGATCGCTGGGAATACGTCTTCACGCTCAAGCGTCCCGGCATCGAGCAGCAGACCCGCAAGCTGACCGTGTTCTTCAAGGATGACGTGCTCGATCGCTACGAAGGCGACGAGATGCCGACCGAGGCCGATTTCGTTTCTTCGCTGGCATCCAAGGCCTCGAAGAACAAGGTGCCGAACCTGGAAGCCACGGAAGACCAGCTCAAGCGCTACGCGCCCAAGCCCGATGCACCCGTCTCCGTGGTCGACAATCCCGGCAACGAGGCTCCATCGGCACCGCTGCCCGCCAGCTACCCGCCGCTGGAAGCGCGCAAGTAATCCGGCAGAGCCAGCAGGGCAGGCCGCAACGGCAACCTTTTTCGGGCAATCTTTTCCCCGCTCCTGCCAGGCAGGCGGCACGCATCGGAAGGCCACGGGCCTGCAGCCGGCCGCCCGGGGCGGGAGCAACGACAAAAAGACAGACTATCCATGACCGCTCCTTCACATTCCCGTCGCCGCGTTGCCGTGGCTGGTGCTTCCGGCCGAATGGGCCGCATGCTGATCGAGGCCATCCGCCAGAGTGACGACTGCGTGCTGGCGGGGGCCCTCGACGTTGCGAGCAGCCCGGCCGTCGGCACGGACGCCACGGCGTTCCTTGGCCATGCGAGCGGCGTGCAGATCACGGCCGACCTGCATGCGGGGCTGAAGAACGTGGACGTACTGATCGATTTCACGCGCCCCGAAGGCACGATGAGCCACCTGGCGGTCTGCGAGGAGCTCGGGGTGCAGATGGTGATCGGCACCACCGGCCTCAGCGAAGCCCAGAAGGCCCGCCTCTCCGAAGGCGCCGCGAAGATCAGCATCGTGTTCGCCCCCAACATGAGCGTGGGTGTGAACGTGGCGCTCAAGCTGCTGGAGATGGCCGCCCGTGCAATGAACGACGATGGCTACGACATCGAGATCATCGAGGCCCACCACAAGCACAAGATCGATGCCCCCTCGGGCACGGCGCTCAAGATGGGCGAGGTGATCGCCAGGGCGCAGGGAACGCATCTCGCAGATCGCGCGGTGTATGAGCGCTATGGCGAAACCGGCGCGCGCAAGGCCGGAACCATCGGCTTTGCCACCGTGCGTGGCGGCGACATCGTGGGCGACCACACGGTCCTGTTCTGCAGCGAAGGCGAACGCATCGAGATCGCGCACAAGTCCTCGAGCCGCGCCGGCTACGTCCGCGGCAGCCTGCGTGCCGTCGGCTATCTGGCGGACAAGAAGAACGGCATGTTCGACATGTTCGACGTGCTCAAGCTCAACGACTGATCCACACAGACGGAGCGCACCATGAACGGACTGGCGTGGTTGCGACAAGGGGACGCCGTGACGCAGATCACGGCCGTGTTGCTGCTGGCCATGTCGGTGGCCAGCTGGATCGTCATCTTCTGGAAGGCGTGGCTCATGCGCCGCGCCCATGTAGACGTTCCGCGCTGCACGCAAGCCGTCTGGCAGGCGCCCACGCTCGCAGCCGCGAGCGAACGACTCCTCCCCTGGGATCGTGAAGGCCTGGTGCGGCCAATGGTGGAGGCGGCGCTCGCGGCGTCCGCGCAGTCGTCCGCCACGCTGGCAGGGCAGGGCCATCGCTCCCAGCAGCTCACCCGCGTGCTGCGCAACGCTTTGCAGTCGTCGCTTTCCCGCCTGAAGTTCGGACAGGTGCTGCTTGCCACGGTCGGCTCGACGGCACCTTTCGTGGGCCTGCTCGGCACGGTCTGGGGCATCTACCACGCGCTCACGGGCATGGCGGGTGCCGGGCAGATCACCATCGAGCGCGTGGCGGGGCCGGTCGGCGAGGCGCTGATCATGACGGCCGCGGGGCTGGCCGTGGCGATTCCGGCCGTGCTGGCCTACAACGTCTACGGCCGCGTCCTCGGCAACGTGGAAGCCGATCTCGAGGGCTTCGCGCACGACCTGCGCGACTTGCTGGCCGATGGCCCTGCGAACAGCCTGGCGGATGACTCGGCGGACGATCTGGCAACCGGCCCGCTGGGCGACTGACCGGGAGCACGCCACATGGCCTTCGGACGCATGGTGCGATCACAGGAATCCAAGCCGATGAGCGACATCAACGTCACGCCGCTCGTCGACGTGATGCTGGTGCTGGTGGTGATCTTCATTCTCACGGCGCCGCTGCTGGCCAGCGCGATCCGCCTCGATCTTCCCAAGGCCGATGGCGCCGAGGCAAGTGCCGCCTCCTCCAAGCCGGTGGTCGTGTCGATCGACGCCGCGGGCAGGGCCTATCTGAACGACCGGCCGCTCGATGCCGATGCGCTGCGTGAGGGCCTGAAGGACATCGCACGCACGCGTGCCGAGACCGAAATCCAGCTGCGTGCTGACACCACCGTGCCCTATGGTCGCGTGGTCGAGCTCATGGGCGAACTCAACAAGGCGGGCCTGCACCGGATTGCCTTCGTGACCGCGCCGCAGTCTGCGCAGGCCGAGGGGCACTCGCTGCGCTGAGTAGTGCCCCAGGCGCTCGCAAGTATCACCACACAATACTTTTCGCACTCGGCACTCCCGTGTCCTGCGCTGCCGTTACAGTGTCGTCCAACGCCGTTCCGGCATGGAAGGGGAGTCCTCGATGGATCGCACTTTGTACGAATGGGCAGCGCAGCAGCCGCACACTGCAGAGCAGGTGGCGCAGCTGCACGCCGTGGCCACGGCGCCCGGTGAGCCGCGCGCACTGGCGCGGCAGATGCATGCGGGCCTGCTGCTCGTGGCGGGGCTGCTGCTGGCCTGCGGCCTGATCTTCTGGATCGCTGCCAACTGGCAGGAGCAGACGCGCATGTTCAAGCTGGGGCTGATAGAAGGCGCCCTGCTCGCCAGCGTGCTGGCATCGATTTTCTGGCGGCGCGGGCGCATCGCGGCGCTGTTGTGCGCAACACTGGCGTTGGGCGGGCTGCTCGCCTTCGTGGGGCAGACCTACCAGACCGGGGCGGATGCGTGGCAGCTCTTCGCAACCTGGGCAGGCCTCGCGCTGATCTGGACGCTGCTGGCGCGCAGTGATGTGCTGTGGGTGCTGTGGATCGTCGTGGCGGCCACCGCCATCGCCATGTGGTACGGGCACCTGGACCTGTGGAGCATCCTGTTCTCGCGCGACCGCGGGATGACGGAGCAACTGCTCTATGTCGCGATCTGGCTGGCACTGGCGCTCGTGCCCTGGCTGGTGTCTCTTCTTCCGTGGGCGCGCCACCGCCATGGCGTGGCGTGGTCGTCGCATCGCCTTGCCCTGGCTCTCGCGCTCGCCGCATGGATGGTATTGGGCGTGGCCGATCTCTTCACCAGCAAGCACAGCGGCTTGGCGTTTCCGCTGGCGGGTTTGTTGACCGCTGCGGCCATGTTCGTCTCCTACCGGGGGCGCATGCAGGACTTTGCGAGCCTGTGCCTGGGGGCCCTGGCCGCCAACGCATGGATCATGTCGCTGGTCGTGAGGGTGATCCCATCCAGCAGTGATGTAGCCGCCTTCCTGATCTGTGCGATCGTGGGGCTGGGCTGCCTTGCGGCCACGGTATCCGGGTTGATGGCCGTGCAGCGCAGGCTGCGCGGCGAGGCGGACGCTGCGGTGCGTTCGTCGCGGTCGAACACAGGAGGCGAACAATGAACCTGAATCTGTTTTCCTCGCAGCCGGCCTGGTGGCAGCGCGCCCGCGCGCAGGGGCTGGTGAGCGGCGACGCCCCGAATGCCTCGATCGATGAGGATCCGAACATCTTCGTGGTGGTGCTGGCACTGATCGGGGCCCTGGTCTGCACATTGCTGGTGGGCGCGTTCCTTTTCGCGCTGCTCGATTCGGACTTCTGGTTCAGGAACCCCGCTGCCGTGGGGGTGAGCGTGCTGGGCATCGTCGGCGCGGGCGTGATGCTGCATCGCGCACGGGGCGTGTTCATCACCTGCCTGGCGCTGGTACTCTGGGGTACCTTCATTGCGCTTCTCCTGCTGCGCATTGGCGACCAGATCGACCATGACGAGCGTCAGCTCTTCATGCTGTGCTCGGGGCTGGTGTTCGTGCTGCAACTGGTCGGTGCGTTTGTTGCGCGCGCGCTCTGGATCAAGCGCATCATGGGCTTCGTCTGTGCCGTCGCGCTGCACTGGTTCCTCGCCACGGTCATGAGCAGCAGCCTGCTGCTGGTGGTTTTCGACGTGAGCAGCCTGCTGATGGTGGCCTGCTGGCTGTTCTTCATCCGCAAGGAGCCCGGCCTGCTGGCGGCGCGCGGGGCATCGCTGACGGGCTGGGCCGTGTTCCTCGACAGCGTCGCGGTGGCCCTGATCGGCATGATGGCGCTGAACTATGTGGACGCGGGCCTTGGCGTGGGCCTGTCCCACAAGCTGCAGGGCCTGTGGGGCACGGACGTGACCGATATGCCGGAGTCGACGCTGCGGCTGATCGCCACGGCGGGCCGCGTCTGGGCCGTGGCCCTGGTGCTGCTGGCCACGGGGCTGGTGCACGCCCACTGGAAGCGCGGCGGCATGGCGCAGCCGCAGACCCTGATGACGCTGCTCGGGACCGGAGTGCTGCTCGCGGTCGCAGCCTGGTTCGCGCCCTCGCTCGGCATGCTGGCGCTCATGGCAGCCGGCGCGCTGATTGGCGGCCGCTGGCGCATCGCAGCGCTCTGCGGGGTGGCAGCCCTCTGGGCACTGTCTCAGTTCTATTACAGCCTGGCGTGGACGCTGGCGCAGAAAGGCCTGGGGCTTGCGCTGTTCGGCGCATTGCTGCTGGCCGGCCTGTATCTGCAGCGTCTTCTCGCGGCCCGCAAGGCCGCCGTCGATGCCGGGGCGCAGGCCGATGTGATGCTGCCGCCACTGGCCGCCTGGTCGCGCACGCGCCTGCTGTGCCTGATTGCCGGCGCGTTGCTGATCTTCGGCCTGGTGAACTGGGACGTGCGCGGCAAGGAACAGGTCATCGAGCATGGCCAGCCCGTGCTGGTCAGGCTGGTGCCGGTCGATCCGCGCTCCCTGATGCAGGGCGACTACATGGCGCTGCGCTTCGATCTGCCGGCGGAAGTGCGCGAGGGCCTGGAGAACACGCTTGCCCCAACCGCCCTGGTGGAGGCAAGCCTGGATGACAAGGGGCGTGCCACGGTGCTGGGGCTCGCGCGGCCGAACGTGGCACCCGGGCAGGGCCGGATCCTCCTGCCGCTCAAGCGCCTCAAGGGCTCCTGGGTGCTGGTGACCGACGCCTTCTTCTTCCCCGAGGGCCAGGGCCGTGTCTTCGAGCACGCCTCGTATGGTGATTTTCGCGTGCTGCCCGATGGGCGTGCGCTGCTGGTCGGACTGGCGGATGCGGACGGCCAGGCGATCGAGATGCCGCGCGGTCCCCGGGTCCCGCTAGAGGAGGAGACCGAGGCGATGGAGGAGCCCGCAGCCGTCGCGCCGGTCGCGCCCGAGGTGGCGCCGGCCGTGCCGGAGGCCGAGCCTGCGGCCCCCTCCGGGCGGAAGTAGCCCATCCTCTACTGCGACAGCGCGCCCACCTCGTTCTGTCGCAGTCCCAGCTTCACGTCATGGCCCGACGGATTCTGAAACGCCTGCAGCCCGAATTCGGGCAGGATCGCCATCAGGTGGTCGAAGAGGTCGCCCTGGATGCCCTCATATTCCACCCACGCGGTGGTCGCGGTGAAGGCATAGATCTCGAGGGGCGTGCCGTTGGTGGTGCTTTCCATCATGCGGGCCATGAGGGTCATGTCCTTGCGCAGGCGTGGATGGGCCCGGAGGTAGGCATTCACGTAGGCGCGGAAGGTGCCGATGTTGGTGAGCTTGCGCAGGTTCACGACCTCCTCCGCCATGTCGGGGGCCTTGCGCGCGAAGTCGCTGTTGTATTCACCGATTTCCTGCGTCTTGCTCTCGAGGTAGGGTTTCAGCAGTGCGATCTGCGAGAGCTCGTGGATCTCGGTGTCGGTGAGAAAGCGCACCGTCGCGTTGTCGATGAGGATGCTGCGCTTGATGCGTCGCCCGCCGGACTCCGACATGCCGCGCCAGTTCTTGAAGCTCTCGCTCATCAGCCGCCAGGTGGGAATGGTGGTGATGGTGTTGTCCCAGTTGCGGATCTTGACGGTGTTCAGCGCCATGTCCACCACCGCGCCATCCGCGCCCACCTGGTCCATCTGCAGCCAGTCGCCCACGCGCAGCATGTCGTTGCCCGTGAGCTGCACGCCCGCGGTGAACGAGAGGATTGTGTCCTTGAACACCAGCATCAGCACGGCCGACATCGCGCCCAGGCCCGAGAGCAGGATCAGCGGCGAGCGGTCGATGAGCGCGCCGACCATGACGATGCCCACGATCAGAAAGGTGACCAGCTTGCCGAGCTGCACGTAGCTCTTGAGCGAGCGCGTCTGGGGCCGGGTGCTGAGCGCCTGGGCGTTGTGGTCCTGGATCGCATCGAGCACCGCCACGACCACGCGCCCGATCGCCAGCACCGTGCAGGCCACGGCCACGTTGTGGATGATGTTCAGCACCACCGAAGACAGGTGCGGCACGGCGAACACGCCCACCTGGAACACCAGCGAAGGCACGATCTGCGCAACCCGCCTGAGCACGCGCCTGTCCATCAGGTTCTGCAGCCCGCCATCGGGCAGGCTGCCTGCCACGCGCGGCACCACGTTCAACAGGACGAGACGCGTGATGAAACGCAGCACATACGCGAAGACCGCGAGCACGGCCAGGCCGATGGCGCTCTGCATCCATGGATCGAGGTGGCTGATGGTGTCGTAATACTCGGAAAGCACGGGTTCACACTCCTTGTGGTGGCTTCGGGGGTGAAAGATGGGATCGTCGGGCGAGGCTGTCGCCCGCGTGGGGCGGCCCGCTTTTGCTCCTTGATTGGGAGCGCGCGATCCATGTGTGACATGAGAAATGCCGGAAAGATCCCTCTATTTTCGCATGCCCTGTCTTGACCATGCCCACCGCCGGGTGCTTGGGCGGGGGTGTCGAGGTCCGGTGCGGGCCGTGTAACGGAGCCGAAAACCGGGGTTCAGGCAAACGCCTACAATCTTCGACCATTCGGTTCGCGTCAACCCTTGGGCATTGCGGCCGCGTTTCTTCCCATTCGAGTTCCATGCAAGACAAATACAACCACGCCGAGGTCGAGCGCGCCGCGCAAGGCCACTGGACCGCCAACGACGCCTATCGCGTGACCGAGGACGCTTCCAAGCAGAAGTTCTATGCCTGCTCCATGCTGCCGTACCCGAGCGGCAAGCTGCACATGGGCCACGTGCGCAACTACACGATCAACGACATGCTCACGCGCCAGCTGCGCATGAAGGGCTTCAACGTGCTGATGCCCATGGGTTGGGACGCGTTCGGCCTGCCGGCGGAGAATGCGGCGCTCAAGAACAAGGTGCCCCCGGCCAAGTGGACGTACGAGAACATTGCCTACATGAAGGGCCAGATGCAGGCCATGGGCCTCGCGATCGACTGGAGCCGCGAAGTCGCCACCTGCGATCCCGAGTATTACAAGTGGAACCAGTGGCTGTTCCTCAAGATGCTGGAGAAGGGCATTGCCTACCGCAAGACCCAGGTCGTGAACTGGGACCCGGTGGACCAGACCGTGCTCGCGAATGAGCAGGTGATCGACGGCCGCGGCTGGCGCACCGGCGCACTGGTGGAAAAGCGCGAGATCCCCGGCTACTACCTCGCCATCACCGACTACGCGCAGGAGCTGCTCGACCACGTGCAGATCGGCAATGAGAAGGCCACGCTGACCGGCTGGCCCGACAAGGTGCGCCTGATGCAGGAAAACTGGATCGGCAAGTCCGCGGGCGTGCGCTTCGCATTCACGCACGACATCCGGGGAGCGGACGGCCAGCTGATCCAGGACGGCCGGATGTACGTCTTCACGACGCGTGCCGACACCATCATGGGCGTGACGTTCTGTGCCGTGGCGCCCGAGCATCCGCTCGCGCAGCATGCGGCACAGTCCCACCCCGGGCTTGCGGCCTTCATCGAGGAATGCAAGAAGGGCGGCACGACCGAGGCGGAACTTGCCGTCAAGGAAAAGGAAGGCCTGCCGACGGGCCTGTTCGTCACGCACCCGATCACCGGCAAGCAGGTGGAAGTGTGGGTGGGCAACTACGTGCTGATGAGCTACGGCGACGGCGCCGTGATGGGCGTGCCCGCGCACGACGAGCGTGACTTCGCGTTCGCGCTCAAGTACCAGTTGCCGATCCGGCAGGTGGTGGCCGTGGAGGGCGAGACCTACGACGCCACCCAGTGGCATGACTGGTATGGCGACAAGGAGCGCGGCATCACCATCCATTCCGGCGAGTTCGACGGCATGGGCCACAAGGACGCCGTCGCAGCCGTCGCGAAGGTGCTCGAATCCAAGGGCCTGGGCGAGCTCAAGACCACCTGGCGCCTGCGCGACTGGGGCATCAGCCGCCAGCGCTACTGGGGCACGCCGATCCCGATCATCCACTGCGAGGACTGCGGCCCGCAGCCCGTGCCCGAGAAGGACCTGCCGGTCGTGCTGCCGCAGGACCTGGTGCCCGATGGCTCCGGCAACCCGCTCGTCAAGAGCGAGGCCTTCCACGCCGGCGTGGTCTGCCCTTGCTGCGGCAAGAGCGCGCGCCGTGAGACCGACACCATGGACACCTTCGTGGATTCGTCGTGGTACTTCATGCGCTATTGCGATGCGAAGAACAGCGAGCAGATGGTGGCCGGCGGCTCCGACTACTGGATGCCCATGGACCAGTACATCGGCGGTATCGAGCACGCGATTCTTCACCTGCTCTATGCGCGTTTCTGGACCAAGGTGATGCGCGACATGGGCCTCGTGAAGATTGACGAGCCCTTCACGAAGCTGCTCACGCAAGGCATGGTGCTGCGCGGCGCGTTCTCGCAAAAGGCCGAGAGCGGCGCGAAGGTCTATTACTGGGAAAAGGACGTCGACGTCATCAAGAACGAGAACGACGTGGTGATCGGCGGCACGCTCAAGGCCGACGGCTCCAGGCTCGACTACGAGATGACCACCATGTCCAAGTCGAAGAACAACGGCGTGGACCCGCAGGACCTCATCGAGAAGTACGGCGCCGACACCGCGCGCCTGTACACCATGTTCACCTCGCCGCCCGAGCTCACGCTGGAGTGGAACGAGTTCGCCGTGGAAGGCAGCTACCGCTTCCTGCGCCGCGTGTACAACTTTGGCGCCAAGCTGGCGGGTGCTGAGTTTGACGCTGCACGCGCCAAGGCCACGGCCAGGAACGGCGTGGCAGGGGTCAGCTTCGGCAAGGAAGCCAAGGCGCTGCGCCTCGAAATCCACACCGTGCTCAAGCAGGTGGATTACGACTACCAGCGCATGCAGTACAACACCGTGGTCTCCGGCGCGATGAAGATGATCAACGCGCTCGAGGACTTCAAGGCGCTCGACAGCGAAGGCGGCCGCGAGGCCGTGGTCGAATGCTTCGGCATCCTGGTCCGCGCGCTGTACCCCGCAACGCCGCACCTCGGTCACGCATTGTGGAGCGAACTGGGCTACGCCAAGGCTCAAGGCGATCTGCTCGACACC
Organism: Diaphorobacter ruginosibacter; assembly: GCF_014395975.1. Lineage (NCBI taxonomy): Bacteria > Pseudomonadati > Pseudomonadota > Betaproteobacteria > Burkholderiales > Comamonadaceae > Diaphorobacter > Diaphorobacter ruginosibacter. The sequence goes on from NZ_CP060714.1 coordinate 4,917,608, forward strand.
TCGTGGCCCGAAGTCGATCCACAGGCGCTGGTGCAAGATGAGATCGAACTCATGCTGCAAGTGAACGGCAAGCTGCGCGGCTCCATCGTCGTGGCCGCCGGTGCCGACAAGGCCACCATCGAAGCCGCTGCCTTGGCCAACGAGGAATACCAGAAGTTCGCCGAAGGCAAGGCCCCGAAGAAGATCATCGTGGTGCCGGGTCGCCTGGTCAACGTGGTCGTCTGACGGCGAAGCGGCCCAGTCACGCAGGAGATGCCAAGCACCATGATGCAAAAACGTACCGTTCTCACCATGTTCGCTGCCGTGCCGCTGCTGGCGGCATGCGGCTTTCGCCTGCGTGGCGCGCCCGATTTCAGCTTCAAGTCGATCTATGTGAAGTCGCAGCCCGGCTCGCAGATGTCGCGCGAGCTGATCCGCACGCTCAAGGGAGCGGGCGGCAACATCACGGTGATCACCGAGCCCGAGCGCATCACGGAGGCCGAGGTGGTCTGCAACATCCTCTCGGAAGCCCGCGAACGCGTGGTGGTCGGCCTGAACGCCTCGGGCCAGGTGCGCGAGCTGCAACTGCGGCTGCGCATCCACTTCTCGCTGACGGGCCCGCAGGGGCAGGAGTACATCACCAACACCGAATTGCTGCAGCAGCGCGACGTGAGTTACAACGAATCGATCGCGCTGTCCAAGGAGGGTGAAGAGGCCATGCTCTACAAGAACATGCAGACCGATCTGGTGCAGCAGCTCATGCGCCGCCTCGCCAAGGTCAAGCTGATCCCCGTGTCCTGATCGCCCGGGACGAACGCATGCAAGTCGCCCTGAACCAGCTCGCCGGACATCTGCAAAAAGGCCTGAAGCCGCTGTACGTGCTGCACGGTGACGAGCCGCTTCTGCAGCAGGAGGCGGTCGACGCCATACGTGCGGCAGCGCGTGCGCAGGGGTACTCCGAGCGCAGCAGCTTCACCGTGCAGGGAGCGCATTTCGACTGGAGCAGCGTGCTTGCGGCCGGTGGCTCGCTCTCGCTGTTCGCGGACAAGCAGATCATCGAAATCCGTGTTTCCTCCGGCAAGCCCGGCAAGGACGGCGGCGCAGCGCTGCAACAGATCGCGCAGGAGTCTGCAGGCAACGAAGGCACGCTCACCATCGTGATGCTGCCGCGTCTGGACAAGGCCACGAAGACCGGTGCATGGTTCAGTGCGCTGGAGTCCGCGGGCATCAGCATCCAGATCGATCCGGTCGAGCGCGGTGCGCTGCCGCAGTGGATCGCGCAGCGCCTGGCCAGCCAGGGCCAGCGCGTGGTCGCAGGCGAGGAGGGCCAGCGCACGTTGGCCTTCTTTGCCGATCGCGTGGAGGGCAACCTGCTTGCCGCGCACCAGGAAATCCAGAAGCTCGCGCTGCTGTATCCGCAGGGCGAGCTCACCTGGTCACAGGTGGAGCAGGCCGTGCTCAACGTCGCGCGCTACGACGTCTTCAAGCTCTCCGAGGCCGTGCTCTCCGGCAACGTCGCCCGCATGCAGCGCATGATGGACGGCCTGCAGGCCGAAGGCGAGGCCGAGGTGCTGGTGCACTGGGCGCTGGCCGAGGACATCCGCTCGCTGAAGCGCGTGAAAGACGCGATGAATGCCGGCAAGCCCCTGCCCATGGCGCTGCGCGAAAACCGCATCTGGGGGCCGAAGGAGCGCCTGTTCGAGCGCATCCTGCCGAACGTGGGAGATGCCGCGCTGGCGCGGCTGCTGCAGTCGGCGCACACGGTGGACGGCATCGTCAAGGGCCTGAAGCAACCCGACTGGCCGCAGAACGGCTGGCTGGCACTGCAGCGCCTGGGGCTGCAGCTGTGCAAGACCTGCGGGGCGCGCTGACGGCGGAACGAAGCGGGGCCTGGTCGTGGCGCAGCCGGCAGGCGGCGGTTACTGCTCGGCAATCACATCGACAAACACCAGCGGCTCGACTCCCGTGGCGGTGAGCCCGTGCGATTCGCCCTTGCGCACGATGGTCACGTCACCGGCCTTCACGGGCACGTCCTTGCCATCCTTGTCCTTGAAGATGCCGGTGCCCGAGATGATGATGTACGTGTCTTCGTTCGTCGTGTGCTTGTGGTAGCCGATGGAGTCGCCCGGCTTCAGCGTGAGCCAGCTGATCTCCTTGATCGCCTCGTCCTTCTTCGGCATGTCGCGCGTGAACGCATATTCCCCGTGCAGCACACCCTTGCCTCCTGCTGCCTCCTTCTTTTCGGCCTTGATCATGCTTTCGCGCGGATAGACCTCGGCATGGACGAAGCTGGTGGCGGTCAGCAGGGCCAATGCCGTGAACGAAGTGAATCCGGGGATCCTGGTGAACGGGTTGCTGCGCATGATGGAAGACGCCCTTCTTTCTTGCTGGTGTGAATATTGTTCAGGACACGCCACCAACAGAAATGCCGCGTCCGGGGGGCCGGAGCGCGGCATGTGCTGAGTGGACGGAATTCACTATAGGCGAGGCCCGGGCTCTTCCATTTCGGGGTTTGTGCGGATGCGAGGTGGGGCGGCCCGCCTGTCTTACAGCACGCGCTTGCGGATCTGCAGCACGATGATTTCCGCCACCGCGACCACCACCAGCACGGTGAACAGCACGAGCGCCACGCGGTCCCACTGGAACAGGTCGATGCAGGTGTTGAGCACGACGCCGATGCCGCCCGCGCCCACGAGGCCGAGCACGCCGGACTCGCGCACGTTGATGTCCCAGCGCAGCAGCGCCACCGACCAGAACGCGGGCTTGATCTGCGGCCAGTAGCCGTACCAGAGCTGCGCGAACTTGCCTGCGCCCGTGGCCTGCAGCGCCTCGATGGAGCCCTTGGGCGTCTGTTCCAGCGCCTCGCCGATCAGCTTGCCGACGAAGCCCACGGAGCGCAGCGCGATCGCGAACATGCCGGCGAGCGGCCCGGGGCCGAAGATGGCGACGAACAGCATGGCCCAGACCAGCGAGTTCACCGAGCGGCTGGCCACCAGCAGAACGCGCGCGATGAAGTTCAGCGTCCTGCTCTTCGTGACGTTGGGCGCGACCATCACGCCGAGCGGCAGCGCGAGGAACAGCGACAGCACGGTGCCGAGCGTGGCCATGTGCAGCGTTTCGGTCAGGCCCTGCAGCACGTCAGGCTGGAAGTAGGCCCAGTCGATCGGCCACATGCGGCCGAGCATGTCGCCCATCTGCTCGGGCGCGTCATAGAGGAACTCGGGAATCACCTCGATGTAGCGCACCGATTGCACGATGGCCCATACGCAGAAGATCCACAGCACATAGCGGAGCATGCGCTGGCCGAAGGTGAAGCGTTCCCACTTCGCGGGTGCGGCGGGGTGGAGTGTCGGCGCTGCTTCAGACATGGAGGGCCTTTCGCACGGCGTTCACGATGAGTTCCCCGGCCACGATGATCGCGATCACCGCGGCCAGGATCGTGCACACGAAGTTGTATTCATAGCGCAGGAAAGCGGCGAACAGCACGCCGCCGATGCCGCCCGCGCCGACGATGCCGACCATGGTGGAGTTGCGCAGGTTGGAGTCGAGCTGGTAGGTGGCGAAGCCCACGAAGCGGCTGATCACCTGCGGCAGCACGCCGAACAGCACCACGTTCATGAACGAGGCGCCGGTGGCCTTGATCGCCTCGATCGGCTTGGGCGAGATCTCCTCGATCGCATCGGCGAACAGCTTGCCGACGAAGCCGACGGTGGCCACGACCAGCGCCAGGATGCCGGCGAGCGGTCCGAAGCCGACGGCCTTCACGAACAGGATGGCGCTGATCACGGGATGCAGCGCACGGCACACGGCGATGAGCCCGCGGCCGAATGCCCGCAGCGGAGCCGGCGACATGTTCGAGGCGGACATCAGGCCCACGGGCAGGCTCAGCACGATGCCCACGGCGGTGGAGAGCACGGCGATCTGCATGGTTTCCTTGAGGCCTTGCCAGAGCTCGTCCATCTTGCCCATCTGCGGCGGAAACATCATGCCGATGAACTTTGCCGCCGCCGACCAGCCGTTCGCAAGGCGCTCGCTGTTCACCCCCATGCTGGCCAGCGCCCAGGCGCAGTAGGCCAGCAGCGCGAGCAGGACGGTGCGCTGCTGCCAGCCCATGCTGAACGGCTTGCGCTGTGCCGGGCTTGCCGATGCGGTCGCGGTGGCGTGCCTGTCCGTCATTCCAGCCATGCCTTGCCTCCGTAGATCTGTGTGAGGTGCTCCTCGGTCAGGCCGGCGGGCGCGCCGTCGTAGACGACATGGCCGCCGGTCATGCCGACGATGCGGTCCGCGAAGTTGCGCGCCAGCTCCACGTCGTGGATGTTGACCATCACCGGGATCTTGCGCTGGATGCCCTGCTCGCGTAGCAGCTGGATGATCTCGATGGAGGTCTTGGGGTCGAGCGAGGAGGTGGGTTCGTCGGCCAGCAGGACGGCGGGGCGCTGCATGAGCGCGCGGGCGATGCCGACGCGCTGGCGCTGGCCGCCGCTCAGGGCATCGGCACGGCGCGAGGCGAAGTCGCCGAGGCCCACCTCGTCGAGCAGCTGCTGCGCATGGATGAAGTCCTGTGCGTCGAACTTGCGCCGCCATGCGCGCCATGCGGAGAGATAGCCGAGGCGGCCCGTGAGCACGTTTTCCATCACGCTCAGCCGGTCGACGAGGTTGTATTCCTGGAACACCATGCCGATGTGGCGACGCGCGCGGCGCAGTTCACGGCCGCTGAGTTTCGCCATGTCGGTGCGCCGGCCCTCGATGTTCACCCAGATCTCGCCCGAAGTGGGATCGACGAGGCGGTTGATGCAGCGCAGCATGGTCGATTTGCCGGTGCCGGAGGGGCCGATCACGCAGGTCAGGCCGGACGCCGGGAGGGCGAGGTCGATCGATTTGAGGATCGGCTGGCCCGCGCGGTATTCCTTCACCAGGCTGCGGATCTCGATGGCGGCGTCGATGGTGGTGGATGGGGCTTGATTGCTCATGGGCAGGGTGCCTTCAAGTGCTTGTATCGTGTTCTTCGGAGCGGATTGCAAGGAGGTCGCCCCAAGGCGGCCCCCTTCAAATGACAACGCGGGCGGATGCTGCCCGGCAACATCCGCCCGCGTGGTTCAATCAGCCGTTATTTCTTCTGAGCGGCCTTGTCGAAAGCTTCACGCGTGAACGATTCGCCGGAGGCCTGGGCCACGGTGCGCACCAGCTCCCAATCCTTCTTGTAGGTGATCGGCAGGAAGCGATCGCCGCCCAGTCCCTTGGCCATTTCGGCGGGAACCTTGTAGTTGAAGAAGCAGCCCTTGATCTTTTCCTGTAGTTCGGGCTTCAGGTTGTAGGCGAACGCGTAGGCATCGGTGGGGAACATTTCGCTGGTGTAGAGCACCCGGAAGTCGTCCTTGCCGACCACGCCGCGCTCGGTCATGTGCTCGAGCACGTCGCTGGCCACCGGGGCGGCGTCGTAGTCGCCGGTCTTCACGCCGAGGATGGACTGGTCATGCTTGCCCGAGTAGACGACCTTGTAGTCCTTGTCGGGGGTGATGCCGAGCTTGGGGAACAGCGCGCGCGGCGCGAGGTTGCCGGAGTTCGACGACGGCGAGGTGTGGGCGATGCGCTTGCCCTTCAGGTCGTCGAGCTTCTGGTAGCTGCTGCCCTTCTGCACGATCATCTTCAGGTGCATGCCGACGGGGCCCTGGTCGTTGCCACGGATGGCGAACGGCACGGCGCCCGAGAGGTTCACGGCAAAGTTCACCGGACCGGGCGAGAATGCGGCGATGTGCAGGCGGCCCGAGCGCATGGCCTCGATCTGCGCGGCGTTCGACTGCACGGGGAAGAATACGACCTTCTTGCCCACGCATTGCGACAGGTGGCCCATGAACGGGCGGAACAGCTTTTCGTAGACGGAGGGGTCTTCCACCGGCGTGAAGGCAAACACCAGCGTGCTGGGGTCCTTGAGCTTCTTCGGGTCGGTGGGCGTGTCGGCCACGAGGTCCTTGTTGGCGTCGCAGAACTGCGCGTCGAGGTCGCCGCGGTGGGAGCATGCTTCGTCGGCGAATGCAGCGCCGGATGCGGCGAGCGCCACGCCCAGGAGGGCGGCGCGTGCGGTGAGGTTCAAGGCCATCTCTTATCCTTGTGGAATGGGTTGGTTGAATGATGGGATGCTCGGACTATAGGGAGCACAATCCGCGCGGTCGCCGGCTGGCTTTCGACTGGCTTGCGCTTGGCTTTCAAGTAGCTTTCAATATGGGAAAAAATTTCGTTACACGGGCGTTTGCCGAGGCGCATGGCGATTGCTGCGATGCAGCAATACGCACGGATGCATGGGGCTCCATGAAGGTGGCTTTGCCATGAAGGTGCTTCTGGTCGAGGATGACCTGGACCTGAGCGCCGCGCTCTCGCGCGTGCTCACGCGGCGCGGCATCCATGTCGAGCATTGCACCGATGGCGTGCAGGCGCTCGTGCACCTGGGGGCGGGGCAGTACGACGTGGTCATGCTCGACCTCGGGCTGCCGGTCATGGACGGCCTGCAACTGGTCTCGAAGGTGCGGGCCCGGGGCAATGAGGTGCCGGTGCTGGTGGTGACGGCGCGCGGCGCGGTGGGCGACCGCGTGGCGGGCCTGAATGCGGGTGCGGACGACTATCTGGCCAAACCCTTCGACCTGGACGAACTCGAGGCCCGCCTGCGTGCGTTGTGCCGCCGCGCAGGGGGCAACGCGGGCGAGATGCGCTGCGGCAGCCTGAGGGTGGAGCGCGCGTCGCATGTGGCCTACGTGGACGGACGGGCGCTCGAACTCACGCCGCGCGAATCGGCTCTGCTGGCGGCGCTGATGGAGCGTCCGGGCCATGCGGTGACGAAGGAGCGGTTGATGGCGCTGGTGTTTCCATCGGGGCAGGCCCCGCAGTCCGATGCGGTGGAAGTGGTGGCGCACCGTCTTCGCAAGAAGCTGCTGGACACCGACGTGCAGATCACGACGCTGCGCGGCGTGGGCTACCTGATCCAGCAAAGCCAGGACAGTGCCGGTGGCCGCGCGCCGCAGCCCTGATGCCGCGGCGTCGCGGGCGTTCTCGCTGCGCCGCAGGCTGCTCATCTGGATGGCGGTGCCATTGCTGGTATTCGTGCTGATCGACGCCTGGCTGAGCTATCGCACCGCGCTGCAGACCACGCAGACGGCCTATGACCGGCTGCTGGTGACGGCCTCCCATGCGCTGGGAGACATGATCCGGCTCGAGCGCGGCGAGCTCCAGGTGACGCTGCCCCATTCGGCGCTGGAGCTGTACTCCACCGATGTGCGCTCCGACCTGCGCGAGCAGCCGGGGCGCAGCCCGCTGCTGTATCGCGTGAACTTTCTCAATGGCGATTTTCTTGCAGGCGATGCGGCGCTGCCCGCTTACACCGGCCTGCCTCCGGTGAACACGGCCTATGCCTCGCGGCTGCAGTTCTATGACCGCCAGATGCCCGACGGAGAGCCCGCGCGTTTCGTGGCGCTGTGGCAGCCCGTGGAGTCCGCGGAGGGCATGCGCTACGTGGTGGTGCAGGTGGGTGAGTACGTCTCGTACCGCTATGCGATCGGGCGCGCGATTCTCTGGAACACGCTGGCCCGGCAGGTGGCGCTGCTCTTGCTCCTGCTGGTGGCGATGTGGGTCGTCGCCACCGTGGCGCTGCGGCCCCTGCGGGTGCTGGCGCGCTCGGTCGACCAGCGCAGTCCGGATGACCTCAAGCCGCTGTCCGCCGCATCGACGCCGGAGGAGGTCGGGCCGCTGCTGTGCGCGTTCAACGGGCTGCTCGCGCGCGTCGATGGCTCCCGGCAGCGGCAGCAGCGCTTCATTGCCGATGCCTCCCACCAGCTGCGCACGCCGCTGGCCGTGCTGCAGCTGCATGCGGAATCCGGCCTCAAGGGCGATGTGCCGGCGCACGAGGCCCTGGGCCACATTGCCGACACCACCGGGCGGACCAGCCGCGTGGTGCATCAGCTGCTGATGTGGAATCGTGCCCAGGGCGACCGGCATGACCCGGATCCATCGCGCGAACAGGTCGAGCTGCGCGGCTTGATGCAGGACGTGGCGGTGGAGCTCTCGCCGCTGCTGGCGCGCCAGCAGCTGGATTTCTCACTCGATGCCCCCGAGGCTCCGCTGCTCTGGACGGGCGAGCGGTGGATGGTGGAGGAAATCCTCAAGAACCTGCTGACCAATGCCATCCAGCACGCGCCGGCAGGCTCGGAGCTGGGCATGCGGTTGCGGAGCCTGGAAGGGAAGGGGTGCGAACTCGAGGTCTGGGACAGCGGCCCGGGGCTGGCCGCCAACGTGGCGCAGCGGCTGTTCGAGCCCTTCGTCACCGGTGGCGGCAAGGGCGCGGGCCTGGGTTTGGCCATCTGCCGCGACCTGGCGCTGGCGCTGGGCGCGCAGCTCAGCGTGTGTAACCGGGCGGAGGGAGCGCGGAGCGCGCAGGGCGGCGGGCCGACGGGTGTGAAGGCCGCGCTGCTGCTGCCGCCGCTGCCGCCTATGCCACGGCCGCCGGTTGCGGGCGCGTCATGAGCGCTGCAACTGCGCCTCGGCCTTGTCGGCCCAGAGCCGCAGGTTGTCGGTCAGGTCCTTCAGGCTGAACGAGCAGCTCTCCTCGGTGAACAGGGCGCCCGACTCGAGCCGATCGAGCAGTCCGAACAGCACCTCCGCGTAGCGGGCGGGCAGGGCCGCCAGCAGAGCCTCCAGCGAGCGGGCGCTGTCGCTGAAGCCATGCGGACTGAGGCTGCCGTCGGCCAGTTGCTGGAGACGTTCGCGAAGGCTCTGGAGTTCGTAGTGTGCGGTGTCGGACATGGCGGTTGCGGGGTGGAAAAGCCAACAAGCGTAACCGGAACAGGCCCATGTGCACGCGGGCCGGACGGTTTCGGAGAGAATCATGGCTATGAACGCGCTCAACATCGCTGAATATTCCCACGCTCTCGGAGTACAGGCCAAGGCAGCCTCTGCGCTGATGGCCAAGGCTCCAGCTGCTATTAAAAACAAAGCGCTCAAGGCCTTGGCCCGTCTGCTGCGCGAAAGCGTGGACGCGCTGCAGGTCGACAACGCCCGCGACCTCGAGCGCGCGCGCGCCGCGGGCCTGCCCGAGCCCATGGTCGACCGGCTCAAGCTGACCCCCAAGGTGCTGGAGACCTGCGCCGAGGGCTGCGAGCAACTGGCGGCGATGCCGGACATCATCGGCGAGATCCTAGGCATGAAGCAGCAGCCCAGCGGCATCCGCGTGGGACAGATGCGCGTGCCGATCGGCGTGTTCGGCATGATCTACGAGAGCCGCCCGAACGTGACCATCGAGGCCGCGAGCCTGTCGATCAAGAGCGGCAATGCCTGCATCCTGCGCGGCGGCTCGGAAGCCATCGATTCCAACAAGGCGCTGGCGCTGCTGGTCTCAAGGGCGCTGGCTGAAGCGGGCCTGCCCGAGCACGGCGTGCAGCTGGTGCAGACCACCGACCGCGAAGTGGTGGGCCAGATCATCGCCATGCCCGACTATGTGGACGTGATCATTCCACGCGGCGGCAAGGGTTTGATCGAGCGCATCAGCCGCGACGCGCGCGTGCCGGTCATCAAGCACCTGGATGGCAACTGCCACACCTATGTGGACGACCCCTGTGACATCGCCATGGCGGTGAGGGTGACCGAAAACGCCAAGACACAGAAGTACAGCCCCTGCAATGCCAGCGAAAGCCTGCTGGTGGCGCGCGGCGTCGCGGCGGAATTCCTGCCAAGGATCGGCGCCGTCTTTGCCGCCAAGGGCGTGGAGATGCGCGGCACGCCCGAAGTGCTGGACATCCTCAAGCCGGTGGCCGGAGCCACGCTGGCGCTGGCCACCGAGGCCGACTGGAGCGAGGAATACCTGGCCCCGATCATCAGCGTGAAGATCGTGGAGGGCGTGGACGAGGCGATCGCCCACATCAACAAGTATTCGAGCCATCACACGGACGCCATCATCACCACCAACCACATGCATGCACAGACCTTCCTGCGCGAAGTGGACTCGGCCAGTGTGATGGTGAATGCCAGCACGCGCTTTGCCGACGGCTTCGAGTACGGCCTGGGTGCGGAGATCGGCATCAGCACGGACAAGTTCCATGCGCGCGGGCCGGTGGGCATCGAGGGCCTGACCTCGCTCAAATGGGTGGTGCTGGGCGAAGGCGAAATCCGCAGCTGAGCTCATGAAAATCATCATTCTGGGAGCGGGCCGGGTCGGCGCGAGCGTGGCGGACAGCCTGGTTTCCGAGCGCAACGACATCACGGTCATCGACCAGGATCCGGCACGCCTGCGCGAGCTCGAGTCGCGCTATGACCTGCGCGGCGTGGTGGGCAACGGCATCGATCCCCGGGTGCTTGCCGAGGCGGGCGCCAACGACACCGATCTCTTGATCGCCTGTGCCGCGCAGGATGAGACCAACCTGGTCTGCTGCAAGGTGGCGCAGGTGATGTTCAACGTTCCCAAGCTCGTGGCGCGCGTGCGATCGTCGGGCCTGGACAAGAGCGACAAGCTGCTGGGCAAGGACGGCTTCGGCGTCGACCGGATCATCTGCCCTGAGGAGTCGCTCACGCGCTACATCGGCAAGCTGATCGAGTTCCCGGAGGCCATGCAGGTGCGCGAATTCGCCGGTGGGCGCGCATGCCTGGTGTCCGTGCGCGCGCGCGGCGGCGCTCCGATGGTGGGGCATCGCATCGGAGCGCTGCGGCTGATGGCACCCGACGTGGCCATGCGCATCGTGGGCATCTACCGTCGGTTCGCGGAGGAGCCCGACCGCTTCATCTCCTGCGACGGCTCGACCATGGTGGAGCCGGGGGACGAAGTGTTCGTGCTGTCCGGGCGCGAGCAGATCTCCGAGGTGCTGTCGTCCTTTCACCGCCCGAGCGGGCAGAATGCCCGGCCGGTGCGCCGCATCATGATGGCCGGCGGCGGGCGCGTGGCGCTGCGACTGGCGCGGCAGCTGACCCGGCAGGGCAGCCATCACATCAAGATCATCGAGATGAGTCCCGAGCGCTGCGTGGCGCTCGCGTCCGAGCTGCCGTCGGATGTGCTGGTCCTGCAGGGCGACGCGACCGATGAGGAATTGCTCGGCAACGAAAGCATCGAGGACGTCGACCTTTTCCTGGCCATCACCGGGGACGATGAGGACAACATCATGGCGAGCCTGCTCGCCAAGCGCATGGGAGCGAGCCGGGTGCTGGCGCTCATCAACCGGCGCAGCTACGCGGACCTGATGCACGGCACGCAGATCGACATCGCGCTGTCCCCGGCGCAGGCCATGCTCGGTGAGCTGCTGGCCTATGTGCGGCAGGGCGACGTGCAGGCGGTGCACAGCCTGCGCCGCGGCGTGGCCGAGGCGCTGGAGATCGTTGCGCGCGGCGATGCCAAGAGCTCTCGCGTGGTGGGGCGCAAGATCAGCGACATCCACCTCCCGCCCGAGGTCACGATGGGGCTGATCGTGCGCGGGCTTCCCGATCCGACGGAACCACAGGAGGAGGGCAGCGAGCCGAAGCAGCGGGAGGTGCAGGTGATCGTTCCGCGCAGCCACACGGTGATCGAAAGCAACGACCATGTGGTGTTCTTCCTGCCCAACAAGCGCCTGGTCAAGGACGTGGAAAAGCTCTTCCGCGTGAGTGCCACCTACTTCTGACCCGCAGGCACTGCCGAAACGCCCGCCACCCATCCGACCACCATGTCCGACATCCTGCCCGTCCTGCGATTGCTCTGCGCCCTGCTGGCGATGTTCGCCGGCGCGCTGCTCGTGCCGCTGTCGGCCTCGCTGTATGCCGACGACGGGCTCTGGCAGAGCTACGTGATCTCGATGCTGCTGACCTTTCTGGTGTCCGCCGTGCTGTGGTTCGGCACGCGCAAGTACCAGCGTGAACTCCTGCCGCGCCACGGCGTGCTGCTGGTGTCGATGGTGTGGGTCGTGCTGCCGCTGTTCGCCGCGGTGCCGCTGCTGCTGGTGTCCTGGCAGATCCACCAGCCCATGTCGTTCACACACGCCTATTTCGAAGCGGTGTCGGGGCTGACCACGACGGGCTCGACGGTCATGTCCAACCTCGATCAGCTGCCGCTGTCGATCAACATGTGGCGCACCTTCATGCAGTGGATCGGCGGCATGGGCATTCTGATCCTGGCGGTGGCCGTGCTGCCGCTGCTCGGCGTGGGAGCGAGCCAGCTGTTCAAGGCGGAGGCCGCGGGCCCCGTCAAGGACACCAAGCTCACCCCGCGCATGACGGAGACCGCCAAGGGGCTGTGGGGCGTGTACGTGCTGTTCTCGCTGTTCTGCGCGCTGGGCTACTGGTGGGCGGGCATGACGCCGGAGGACGCGATCATGCACATGTTCACAACCGTGAGCCTGGGGGGGCTGACGCCTCACGATGCGAGCTTCGCGTACTTCAAGTCGCCGCTGATGGAATGCATCGCCATCTTCTTCATGATGGCGGCCAGCTGCAACTTCGCGCTGTACTTCATTGCGTTGCGCAAGGGCAACTGGCGCGGCTTCTGGCGCGACATCGAGATGCGGGCGACGATGGCCACGCTGATCGGCGGTGGCCTGCTGGTCGCGCTGCTGCTCTGGTCCAAGGGCGTGTACGAGCCGTCCGACGCCCTGCGGATGGGCATGTTCCAGCTGATCTCCGTGGCCACCACCACCGGCTACACGACCGCCGACTACCTGGGCTGGCCCGTGTTCGTGCCGGTGTTCATGCTGATGCTGTCGGGCGTGGCGACCGGCGCCGGCTCGACGGGTGGCGGCATCAAGATGGCGCGGATGCTGATCCTGCTGAAGCAGGCCAAGCGCGAGATGACCCGCATCATCCACCCGGCGGCAGTGCAGCCGGTGCGGCTGGGGCAGGCGGTGGTGGACAACCACATGATCTTCTCGGTGCTGGCCTTCATGCTGATGTACGGCGCCACGGTGATCCTGCTGAGCATGGCGCTGCTGCTGACCGACCTCGATCCGCTGACGGCCTTTTCCGCCGTGCTGGCGAGCGTGCACTGCTCGGGGTCGGCAATGGGACGGCTGGGCCCGAGCTCGAACTACGCGGTGCTCACCGATTTCCAGCTGTGGGTCTGCACCCTGGGCATGCTGCTCGGGCGCCTGGAGATCCTGAGCTTCATCGCGCTGCTGACACCGACTTTCTGGCGGCGCTAGCCACGGCGTGCAGAGGCCGTCCGTGATGCATGTGTCGCGACCGGCGCCTGTTCTCATTGAGCTTGAATAAACGAGTCGCCTAAAATGTTTCGCCAACCCGCCTGAAGTCTTTTGCGAGGACATTGATGGTTCCCCATCTCATTACCGCCCTGACCGGGCCAATCAACGAACTGGAACAACGCATTCTGGATTCGATGCCGGCGATCGAGCGCTGGTTCCGCCTGGAATGGATGGAGCACACGCCGCCCTTCTATTCCTCCGTGGACATCCGGAATGCCGGTTTCAAGCTTGCACCGGTCGACACCAACCTGTATCCGGGCGGCTGGAACAACCTGACGGACCAGATGCTGCCGCTGGCGGTGCAGGCGGCCATGGCCGCGATCGAGAAGATCTGCCCCGAGGCGCGCAACCTGCTGATCATTCCCGAGAATCATTCGCGCAACACCTTCTATCTGGCCAACGTGATGCAGCTGCAGCGCATCTTCAACATGGCCGGACTGAATGTGCGCGTGGGCTCGATCAGCCCGGAGATCAAGAAGGCGACGACGGTGACGCTGCCTCACGGCGAGTCCATCACGCTCGAGCCGGTGATCCGCACCAAGCGCCGATTGGGATTGAAGAACTTCGACCCCTGCACCATCCTGCTGAACAACGACCTCTCCGCGGGCCCGCCGGGCATCCTGGAGGAGCTCTATGAGCAGTACCTGCTGCCGCCCCTGCATGCGGGCTGGAGCGTGCGCCGCAAGAGCCGCCACTTCCAGAGCTATGAAGAGGTCTCCAAGCGATTCGGCAAGATGCTGGGCATCGACCCGTGGCTGATCAATCCGTTGTTCACCAAGGTGGAAGGCGTCGATTTCAACGAAGGCATCGGCCTCGATGCGTTGCAGACCGCCGTGGACGCCACGCTCACCAAGGTGCGCCGCAAGTACAAGGAATATGGCATCAACGAGAAGCCGTGGGTGGTGGTGAAGGCCGACAACGGCACCTATGGCATGGGCATCATGACGGTGCGCGATGCCAAGGAGCTCGAGGACCTGAACCGCAAGACGCGCAACAAGATGGCCGTCATCAAGGATGGCCAGGTCGTGCACGACGTGATCGTCCAGGAAGGCGTGCTCACCCGCGAGCGCGTGCACGAAGCCGTGGCCGAACCGGTGGTCTACATGATGGATCGCTATGTGGTCGGCGGCTTCTACCGCATGCATGCCGAGCGTGGAACGGACGAGAACCTGAACGCGCCGGGCGCAAGCTTCGTGCCGCTGGCGTTCGAGCACAGCACGCACCTGCCGCAGCCGGGTGCGCGTCCCGGAGCCAGCGCTCCCAACCGGTTCTACATGTACGGCGTGATCGCACGCCTGGCCATGCTGGCATCCAGCTATGAACTCGAGGCGACCGACCCGAATGCCGAGGTCTACGACTGATATCGCTGGAAATCGTGTGAAGCGTGGATGAATGTCAAGTGGGCTGTGCGGTGGACCCCCGACATTCATTCATTGCTTGCGTCCAATCAAGGGCAGAGCAAAATAGCGACCATTGACCTACTTTTGATCGGCTTTTGACCCGCTTTTGAGGCGCTCGCGCCAACACTACGGCAAACAGCCAGATTCCCGTGCAAAACGCCAAATCCTCCCTCACATCGCTCACACTGGGCGCGATCGGTGTCGTCTATGGTGACATCGGCACCAGTGTCCTGTACACGTTGAAGGAGGTCTTCGGCTCGGGATACGTGCCGTTCACCCATGACAACGTCTACGGCATCCTGTCCATCCTGTTCTGGACGCTGACGCTGATCGTCTCGCTCAAGTACGTGGTGCTGGTGCTGCGTGCCGACAACAACGGCGAAGGCGGCCTGATCGCCATGCTGGCGCTGGCGTCGCAGGCGGTGAAGGACAAGCCACGACTGCGGTCGGTGCTGATGATGATCGGCATCTTCGGCACCTGCCTGTTCTATGGCGACGGGGTCATCACGCCGGCAATCTCCGTGCTGTCGGCGGTCGAGGGTCTGGAGATCGTCTCGCCGCACTTCACGAAGGGCGTCGTGCCGCTCACGCTGGTGGTGCTGATCCTGCTGTTCTGGTTCCAGAAGCACGGCACCGGCGGCATCGGCAAGTTCTTCGGGCCGATCATGCTGATCTGGTTCGCAAGCATCGCGGTCCTGGGCATTTGGAACATTTCACAGCACCCGACGGTGCTGCGCGGCCTGAGCCCGCACTATGCGCTGAGCTTCATCGCCAGCAACCCGGGCGTGAGCTTCGTGATTCTCGGGGCCGTGGTGCTCTGCGTGACCGGGGCCGAGGCGCTCTATGCCGACATGGGCCACTTCGGCCGCAAGCCGATTCGCCTGGCCTGGTTCAGCATCGCCATGCCGGCACTCACGCTGTGCTACTTCGGACAGGGCGCATTGATACTCGAGAATCCCGACGCGATCAAGAACCCGTTCTTCATGCTGGCCCCCAGCTGGGCCGTGCTGCCGCTGGTGGTGCTGGCCACCATGGCGACGGTGATCGCATCGCAGGCGCTGATCACGGGCGCGTTCAGCGTGACCAAGCAGGTCATCCAGCTCGGCTACCTGCCGCGCCTGCAGATCGAGCACACCAGCGTGCGCGACATGGGCCAGATCTACATACCGTTCGTCAACTGGAGCCTGTGCGTGGCGATCGCGCTGGCCGTGATGATGTTCCGCTCGAGCGGCAACCTGGCGGCCGCCTACGGCATCGCGGTGACTCTGGACATGACGATCACGACCGTGCTCACCTTCTTCGTGCTGCGCTTCGGCTGGAAGTACCCGCTGTGGATGGCGCTCGCTCCCACGCTGTTCTTCTTCTGCATCGACGTGACGTTCTTCGCCTCCAACCTGCTCAAGCTGTTCGAGGGCGGCTGGTTCCCGCTGACGATCGGCTTTGCGGTGTTCACGGTGATGATGACCTGGAAGCGTGGCCGGGATCTCGTCTACGACAAGCTGCATGCGGACGGTATCGACCTGCGCGACTTCCTGCAGATGGTGCTGCTGCAGCAGCCGCCGATCACGCGTGTCGCGGGCACGGCCGTGTTCCTCACGTCCGATTCCAAGGTGACGCCCACGGCGCTGCTGCACAACCTCAAGCACAACAAGGTGCTGCACGAGCAGAACATCTTCGTGACCATCGTGAACCACGAGGTGCCCTGGATCGGACTGGACAAGCGCGTGCAGATCGAATCGCTGGGCAGCGACTGCTGGAGCGTGAAGATCAACTACGGCTTCAAGAACGACCCCGACGTGCCGGCGGCGCTGCAGCAACTGCGTGGCCGCGGCTGCGAGGTGGAAAGCATGAGCACCAGCTATTTCCTGTCGCGCGACGTGTTCGTGCCGGGGGACAAGAACATCGGCATGGCGCTCTGGCGCCAGAAACTGTTTGGGCAGATGCACCACAACGCCGCAGGTGTGGCGGACTTCCTGCTGCTGCCCAGCAACAGCCTGGTGGAGCTGGGATCGAAGGTGGAAGTCTGAAGGCTTCCGGGCGGGCCTTGCCCGCCGGTGTGATCCCGTCATTTTTCCTGCGTCGCGCATCATCCTCTCCGGCGGGCTTTCTTCCGGACTCCGGGAAGGCGCGGCGCCGCAGTTGGTGAAAGACTCTCGACGATGCAATTTTTCAAGGATCTGACCCTCTCGGCCTTCGTTGCCGGATTCGTCTCGGTACTGGTGGGGCTGACAAGCTCGGTTGCCATCGTGTTCCAGGCGGCGCAGGCCTTCGGGGCGTCGCCGGCGGAGATCGCCTCGTGGATGTGGGCGGTGGGCATCGGCATGGGGCTGTGCACGCTCGTTCCCTCGCTGATCCTGAAGCAGCCGGTCATGGTGGCCTGGTCCACGCCAGGTGCGGCCGTGCTGGCCACGGCGGGCGCGACGGGGGCCTTCACCATGGGCGATGCGGTCGGCGCATTCATGGTGAGCGCGGCGCTCATCTTCCTGGCGGGCGTGACGGGATGGTTCGAGCGCGTGATGAGCAAGATTCCGCAGGAGATCGCCGCGGCACTGCTGGCGGGCGTGCTAGCCAAGTTCGGCATGCAGGCGTTCAATGCGGCCGAGACCGCCCCGGTGCTGATCGTTGCCATGCTACTGACCTATCTGCTCGCGCGGCGCATCCTGCCGCGCTACGCAGTGATGCTTACCCTGCTGGTCGGTGTCCTGTGCGCGGCGGCGCAGGGCAAGATGGACTGGTCTGCCATCCACTGGGATCTCGCCATGCCGGTATTCACCATGCCCACCTTCTCGGTGGCAGCGGTCATGAGCCTGGCGCTTCCCTT